>JAFSVL010000027.1 GCA_017445015.1 Bacteroidales bacterium
AAGATTTTATGGAATTATTTTTTAGATATTTTTTAGGTATGATGAAGGAGTGTAGCAGCAGCTACATGACTGAAGAATGGCTGAAAAAGAGCAAAAAAGAATCATAAAAGATATTTTGGAATAATTCAAAACAGCTTCTTAATACAGGCCGCCATCGATACCGATACACTCGCCGGTAATATAGCCGGCTTCCTCCGAGACGAGAAAGGCGACAAGCGCCGCCACTTCCTCCGGCTCCCCGAAGCGCGCCGCCGGAATATTCCTGCGCAGTTCCGTCTCATCCAGCCCGTCCACCATATCAGTACGGATAAAACCCGGCGCAACGGCATTGACCGTCACCTTCTTGCGGGCCACTTCCTGCGCAAGCGCCTTGGTAGCGGCAATCAGGCCTCCCTTGGCCGCACTATAATTCGTCTGCCCGGGAAGCCCCTTCAAGCCGGAAAGCGACGCCATATTGACAATGCGCCCGAACTTGGAAAGGAGCATGGGCTGCAGGACGGCGCGGGTCACGTTATAAAAGCCGTCGAGGGTAGTAGAAAGCACCTTCTGCCAGGCTGCGGGTTCCAGCCAGATCAAAAGGTTGTCATCACGCACGCCGGCATTGTTCACCAGGGCGGCAATCACATCTTCCGGATGGGCTTCCTGCCATCCGCGCACGGCGTCATCAACCGCCTCGGCATCCGTCACATCAAAGGGCAGCAACTCCCCTTTCACGCCGCATGACAGCACTGCCGAAAGCGTCTCCTGCGCCTTGGCGGCATTCGACGCATAATTAATCAGGATATTCCATCCCTGCGATGCCAACTTCAGGCACACCGCCCTTCCGATGCCACGGCCGCCGCCGGTAACAAGTGCATACCTCATATTCCCAACTGCTTCTTGACAAACGGCATCCCCGATATTTCCGCGCAGGTATAAAGCGCAGTCATGGAGACGCCCAAAACTCCGTGCAAGTTAAGATTCTGTCCCGTCAAAAACAAATTTTCCAGCGGAGTACGCGGGCTGAGCACAGTGGAAAGGGGGTGCGAGAAATCCTTGGCGATGCCGTACGCGCTCCCCTGCGGCAGTCCCAGATATCTTTCCCAAGTCTGAGGGGTACTGACAATGACTTCTTCCACGGCCTCCGCAACCCCCGGCAAGACAGCGTCAAAGGCCGAAAGCCATCGCCCTGCGCCCCCGGACTCCGCGCCGGGCACGAGGATATCGGCGGTAACGGCAAAATCACCTTCCGGCGGAACGGCGAAAAACAGTCCCGCGGAAGCGGCTCCGTCCCATACCGTACCCCTTTCCGGCGCCAGGAAAAGATTGCGCCGCAGATACGGGAAAGCCCCCTCGCGAAAACGCAGCGAAAATCCGGTAAAACCGCCGGTCTGCCGCAGCGAGGCAATCCTTTTCCGATATGCGGGACGAAGCGCCTGCGGCGAAAGCAGGGCATTGGTCAGCGCAGGATGAATATCCGAGACAAACACATCCGCCTCCATCGTGCGGCCATCCGACAGCACTGCCCGTTTCACCCGTCCGCCCTCCGCCTCCAGGGCCGACACTCCGGCCCCGCAAAGCAGCGTACCGCCTTCGGCCTCAAAGGTGCTGACCAGTGCACGGACCAGCGTCTCTCCCCCGCCGGCAAGTCGCGCCGCGCCCCGGAGAAACGAAGCGTTGATCTGCGCAAAACTGTATAGCGGCAGTTCCGGCGCATACGGCAGCCGAGTCGAGGCGCCGCACAATACCTTGCGCAACAGCGGATCGGGAATCGTCCTCTCCAGATATTCGCATGCGCTGCGGGAAAAAAGGTCCATCGCCCGCCCCTCGCCAAAATGGGAAAGCGGCATTTGCACGACTTCCGACAGGAACTTCGTATAGGAAAGCAAGGACGCCTGGCAATGCGGAAACGCCTCGGAAAGCGCATCTGCATAAGCGTCAAAACCGAAGGGAAGAAAAAAACGGCGCCCTTCGGCAATCACCTCTTCCCCTTCCAGGGGCTTCCAGGGCAAATCATCCAGTCCCAGGCCCTTTAAAATCACATCCAGCGTCTCACCCGGGCCGACGCTTCCCGCATAATGAAAGCCGGTATCAAAATACGCTCCGCCGCGCCGGTATCCGGCAATACAGCCCCCGGGAGCGGCATTCCGTTCCAAAACCGTAACGCGGTATCCCGCCTTTGATAACAGAATACCGCATTCCAGGCCACCCAGCCCGGCGCCGATGATGATTGCCTGTTTCATTCCCTGTTTATCTATTCTGATCTCGAAGACGTCACCACGCTTTCGGCGGGAAGGGGCGGAATCGGTGTGGCCGCCCGTGGCCACATGAACGGGAGGGGCCCACGAAGTGGGAGGGATAGCCTCGAAGAGGCGTACCGATTCAGCCCCTTCCCGCCGAAAGACAAGGATTCGGGGGCATATAACAAACTATACATTCCGGATAACAAGTGCGGAGTTCGTGCCGCCGAAGCCAAAGGAATTGGAGAGGAAGGTATCGAAGCGCCGTTCCAGCCGCCGGGCCGGAATCCAGAGATGCGCCGAATCCTCGTCCGGCGTCTCGAAATTCAGGTTCGGCGCGATAAATCCGCCCTGCATCATAAGCAGCGAATACACCACCTCGCTGGCTCCCGCCATCCACATCTCATGCCCCGTCTGGCTCTTGGTACTGGTTACCGGAACGCTGCGTTCGCCAAACACCGTATAAAGGGCTTTCGCCTCATTGCGGTCTCCCACAAGGGTGGAAGTCGCGTGGGCATTGACATAGCCGATATCCGAGGCCTTCAGTCCCGCACTGGAAAGTGCCGCGCGGAGCGCCCGGACCGGACCGTCCACATTCGGCGTAGAAATATGCTCGCCGTTGCCGGAAAAGCCATAACCCAGCACCTCGGCAAGGATGGTCGCTCCACGGCTTATGGCTGACTCATAACTTTCGAGCACCAAGGTCGCAGCACCGCCTCCGGGCACCAGACCGTCACGTCCGGCATCGAAGGGCCGGCTGGCCGCGGCAGGCGCATCCTCACGGGTAGAAAAGGCTGCGATACCGTCGAAAGAGCCGGTCGCCTCAGGATTCACCTCCTGCGCGCCTCCGCAGACCACAATATCCTGCAGCCCGTCCCGGATCAGCAGCGCCCCCAGGCCGATGGCGTGCGAACCGCTGGCACAGGCGCCGGAAATGGTCAGATTGATCCCCCGCAGATGGAAAATCACCCCGAGGTTCATCGTCACCGTCGAATTCATCGACTGGAAAATGGCGCCGGAGCCGCATAGCATCGTATCTTTCTTTTCGAGAATCGTCTGCACGGAACGGTGCACCGCCTCCGCGGTAGAGTCATTGCCATAGAGCAGCCCCACCTCATGCGAGGCAAGGTAGCCGTCATCCAGGCCGGCCATCTGCAAGGCGTCCCGCGTGGCACAATAGGCGTACTGCGCCATCTGGGGCATAAACACCCGCTGCGCACGGGGCAATTCCCCTTTGAGTTCGGGCGTCGGTACCGCGGCGGTCAGGCCGGAACGGAAGCCCATCTCCTTACGGAGCGGGTCGAGCACAATCCCGGAACGTCCGGCATACAAAGCATCCCGGACCTCATCCAGGGTCTGCCCCAGACAGGACCAGATGCCCATTCCCGTAATTACTACCCTTTTCTGCATAGCCGTTTTTAAACAAGATGACTGATCAAATCTTCCCTGTTACCGGCAAGATAATCAATCACGGGGATTTCGATCATCGTATAGCACCCCGCCTTCTGCTTCATGGCGGCACGGGCCGCACAGACCAGCACCTGCCCCGTCAGCGCGGGATTATTGATCTTCATATCAAAACTGAGAAGTTGATTGTGCGTCGCTCCGGAAACGCCCTTGCGGACCATGTTCACGCCGTGGCCGACGTCATTGAGCGCCTCGACGGAACTGACCTGCATCACGTGCGTCTCATCGGAAGCAAAATACGGATCCGCGTGGATCGCCGCTTCGACGGCGGCGAAATCCGCACCCTTCTCCAGTTCGACATAGACCATCCGGCGATGGATGCCCGTCCCGAGCGGAATCGTCATGCTCAGCGCATCCTTCACGCCGTCGATGGCCTTCGCCGCCACCGAATGCCCCATCGAGCGGCCGGGGCCGAAATTGGTATAGGTCACACCATTGGGGGCCATCGCCTGCATCAGCGCACGGACCACGGAATCACTGCCCGGGTCCCACCCGGCGGAAATGATGCTGACGGCGCCGCCGGCGACAGCCGCCTTCCCGAGCGTTTCACGCAGGTCGCAGATCTTCGTGTGGATGTCGAAACTATCAACCGTGCTGATTCCCTGCGAGAGATACTTGAGCGCCGTCTCTTCCACTTTGCGGGAAGGCGTAGCAAGGATGGCCACATCCACACTTCCCAATTCCCGGACATCCGAAACCACTTTATACGGAGCCAGTTCGGGAAATCCCTCTTTAGAAGCGTTGCGGCGAACGATGCCCGCACATACCATATCCGGGGCAGCCTCGACCGCCTCCAACGCATACTTGCCTATATTGCCATACCCTACGATGGCTACTTTGATCTTTTCCATAATCCTTGATGGTTAATCCATTTCAGTAAATGCGGGATAAACGGACAGCCGAAAACATAAGGATGCATTTACCCGGATAGGGTTGCGAAGCAACAAGCATCCGTTGTTGCAGGCTGTCCGTTCCGTATTTATTGAAACAAACATATTGTTATACTAAAGTTATTCCGGCATTTGAACACGCATCGCGCATCTCATCCGGCCAGATACTGCTCTGAATTTCGCCGATGTGCGCCTTGCGCAGCAAGAACATACACAGACGGGATTGTCCGATTCCTCCGCCGATCGTCTGCGGAAGACGGTCCTCCAGCAGCGCACGGTGATAGAGCAACCCGCATTTGGACAACTCGCCCCTGGCTTCCAACTGCCGCAGCAGCGCCGCCTTATCGACACGGATGCCCATGCTGGAGAGTTCCAGCGCCCGCCCAAGCACCGGATTCCACACCATCAGGTCCCCGTTCAGCGTCCAGTCATCATAGTCGGCGGCCCTGCCGTCATGCGGAAGGCCGTCCGAAAGCGGCGCGCCGATTCCGCTGATGAACACGGCGCCGTACTCGCGCGCAACGGCATCTTCCCGTTCGTGCGGGCCCATTCCGGGATAACGGTCCAGCAGTTCCTGAGAACTGATAAAGAAGATCTCTTCGGGCAATTGCGGAACGATCTGCGGAAATTCCACGAACAATTTGTTTTCCGTCACCTTAATCGCCTCATAGATACGCCTCACGGTTTTGTGAAGGAAGTCCATGTTGCGGTCGGCGGCGGTAATGACCCGCTCCCAGTCCCACTGGTCCACGTAGATGGAGTGGATATTGTCAAGTTCTTCATCCGGCCGCAGGGCGTTCATGTCCGTGTAGATACCCCGCCCCGGAGCCACCTGCATTTCGGCGAGTTTCATCCGTTTCCATTTGGCGAGCGAATGGACCACCTCGGCACCGCGGTCGGCAAGTTCCTTGACAGGGAACCGTACGGGACGCTCGACACCGTTAAGGTCATCGTTGATTCCTGTGCCGGAAAGCACGATCATCGGCGCGGTGACGCGAAGCAGGGAAAGTTGCGCGGAGAGATTGTCCTGAAACATATCCTTGACGGCCTTGATGGCCTTCTCGGTGTTTTCGGGACCTCCCAGCAAATCCTTGTAATGTTCTGGTATGATAAGTTTCATATTACTTTTTGATGATGGCGCGGTTCCCCCTGCCGTCTATACAAATATCCAGCGGAGCATCAAAGCGGACATGCCGCAGATATCCGGTTTCAAATACGGCGGGAAGGGCCTGCAGCGCCTCATAGTCAAAACTGTCGCCGTCCCGTGCAAACGGGTCCACATTGATGAAGCCCACATTGAAGGAGGTCAGGTTCTGGAAGAAATGCGTCCCCTGGCTGGGGTCCACACGGAAATCTTCCAGCGAACACTCCACCAGCACCTCGACCGAGGAGATGTCGCTCCACTTGACGGGGACGCCCAGCGAAGAGATAGCGGACCCCCAGCGGCCGTAGCCGATCAGGACGTATCCCCTGCCCTCCCCTCGGAACTGCGCGTTGAGTTTCGAAATTTCTTCCGCCATCTCTACTGTCCGGAGCCGGTCGAAACTCTCCTTCTTCAGATAGACCACATCCTGTACGCCGCTAATCCAGCCCGTTCCCAGGGCACTTTCGGAGGTCAGCAGCGCCCCTTCCGTCGAAATGCTCTGCCAGTCCACGTCCGAACGGCGGCTGTCGGTCGATATCGGCCGTACCTGGAGTACGTTAAAAATCGCGGGGGCGCCGTCGGCGGGGATTTCCGCCGCAAACTCAATCTCGATATCGCAGCGCGTCTCTTCCCGCATGATGTCCAGCAGCCGACGCGTAATCGATGCGATGGGGAAAGTGCCGAACTTGAGCATCGGCGCAAAGGTCACGAATTTCGGACCTTCCGGCCAGGGAGAATCGACGATGCGGCCATTGGCTTCATCCCAGGTCGAAACGACCTTCCGGAAAGAAGCAAACTTCCCGCAGTCCGATATGGGGATGCGCTCGAAGTTGACGGAATCGTCCACCGAGGTCTTGAAGCGCTCCGGACTGAGGCTGAGCGCGAACATCGCCTTCTGCGTTTCCGTCATCACCAGGTCCGGCGTCGAGGTCTGGATGACATGCTTGGGATAGTTGGGTGAGAAACGCAGTACCTGCTCCCCTTCCACCACGGCTTTCCCCAGCCCGTAAGCCAGTTTGACGATGCCGTCTTCCGCCTTTTCGTTGCCGACAGGATAGAAGTTGAGGGAACGTGCCACGCCAGAGAGGGTCGGGAAATAAAGCCCGTCTTCCTCCGAGCCGCAGACTTCCTCGATGATGATGCCCATCTTCTCCTCGGAAATCACATTGCCGCTGGCCGTGATATACGCCTTTGAAGAAGAGAAATACACGCTCGCATAGACGCTCTTGATGGCTTTCGTCAACAACCGCAACTCCTGGTCTTCATTCTCCGTATGGGGAATCATATAGGTGGAGTAAACTCCGGCAAACGGTTGATAATAAGAATCTTCCAGTACAGACGAAGAGCGGACGGCAAGAGGCTTGTGGACCATGCGGATGAAGGTTCTCAGCGACTCCACCAGGTCCCGCGGCAGGGTGGAGGCCACGAATTCGGAAAGGATTTCCTCATCGGAACTGTCCGAATCAATCACGTACTGGAGGCCGTTCCCGACAATGAATTTGTCGAAATACTCGGTAGTGACCACCAGTGTACGCGGCACCAGCACGCGCACGCCATCCCATTCCGAATACAGGTTGTGTTTCTGCAGGATGTGGTTGAGGAACGCGAGGCCGCGGCCCTTTCCGCCCATCGACCCGCTGCCGAGCCGGGAGAACCAGATGGCGTCATTGAAACTGTCCGCATGGAAACTGGCCACTGCGCCCAGCCCTTCCCGGATGCGGTAGGAATGGATGCAGTCCGCACAGGCCTGACGCGCCGCATCGATATCTCCGCTGGGGCCGATATCCATCCGGCTGATTTCCCGGCCGAGGTCGAACAGTCCCCGCGCGAACATCCACTTGGAAAAATAGTTGTGCTTTGCGATGCCCACCAGGTCTGCGGCGGACATGCTGCGCACGATGCGCTCCAGGTCGCTGAGGTTCGATGCGCGGTCCTTTTCCTCTCCGGTCTTGCGGTCGAACACCACGAAATCGCCGAAACAGAATTCCCGCTCGATATAGGCGGCAAGTTCCATCATCAGCACCTTCGAGGATTTGTGGATGAAACCGACTCCGAGTTTTTCCGCAACGGCACGCATGCTCTCCTGCGAAGACTGCATCAGGATGGGCATTTTGGGATTGTCCTCCTTGATGCGCCGGCAAAGGTCAACCCCCGCGTCGATTTTCTCGTCTTCCGGCTTGTCCCCCTTATGCAGCACAAAGCCCACATCGGAAATGACACCCAGCAGATTGCCTTTGTAATGCTCGTAAAGGGCGATGGCGTCATCATAATTGGTAGCCATCAGCACCTTGGGGCGGGAACGTTTGCGGATGACCTGCTGCCGTTCGTTCAGGGCGTCCTTGATGGAGGAGTTGTTCTGGTGGAAAATCAGGGTATAGAGCGCAGGCAGGTAGGACGAATAGTAACGGATGGAATCTTCCACCAGCAGGATGGCCTGAACGTCGCATTCGAGGATATCGTGCTCCGCATTGAGCGAATCCTCAAGCAGTTTGATGATGGCGATAAGCAGGTCCGTGGAGTTGTTCCAGCAGAAGACATAATCGATGCAGGAACGGTCCTTGTCCGCAATCTGCCTGCGGACTTCACGGGAAAAGGCGGTCAGGAGGACGATGGGCACGGACGCATCCAGCGCCTTCGCCTGACGGGAGAAGGAGAATACGTCCAGTTCACCTACATTGTACATGGTGATGACAAGGTCGAAGCGCTGCCCCGCTTCCAGCAGGGCCAGCGCATCCACCGTCGTTTCCGCCCTCACGATGGCGGGAGGATTGCTCAGGTTCAGCTCAGCGTATTCATTGGCGATGAGCGTCTCCATGTTGCCGTCCTCTTCCAGGACGAAACTGTCATAATTATTACAAACAAGGAGAATTCGGCGAATTCTCCTGTTCATCAATGTAGCATGGTCCTCCATTGAAAGGATGTGTTACTATGTTACTATAGGTCAGACGAGCCCCTGGTCCATCATGGCGTTGGCCACCTTGATGAAACCGGCGATATTCGCACCCTTGACGTAGTTGATATAGCCGTCAGGTTCGGTACCGTATTTGAGGCAGGCGTCGTGGATGTCATGCATGATGCGGTGCAGCATGTTGTCCACTTCTTCCGCGGTCCACTTCTGGCGGATGGAGTTCTGGCTCATTTCAAGACCGGAAGTCGCCACGCCACCGGCGTTGGACGCCTTGCCCGGGGAATAGAGGATCTTCGCCTTCTGGAAGAGGGCGATGGCCTCGGGCGTCGTCGGCATATTGGCGCCTTCGGTGACGCAGAAGCAGCCGCCGTCGAGCAGCATCTTCGCTTCCTCCGCGTTCAGTTCGTTCTGGGTGGCGCAAGGCATCGCGATGTCGCACTTGATGCACCAGGGACGCTTGCCCTCGAAGTACTGAGCGGTAGGATATTGTTTTACATATTCTTTGATCCGGCCGCGGATGACGTTCTTGAGTTTGAACACATAGGCCAGTTTTTCTTCGGTAAAGCCGTCCGGGTCGTAGATGAATCCGTTGGAGTCGGACAGGGTGACGACCTTGGCGCCCAGGCGCATGGCCTTCTGGGCTGCATACTGGGCCACGTTGCCGGCGCCGGAGATGACGACGGTCTTGCCCTCGAAGGATTCGCCGCGGGTGGCGAGCATGGACTGGGCAAAATAGCAGGCGCCATACCCGGTGGCTTCCGGACGCATCAGGGAGCCTCCCCAGGTCTGGCCCTTTCCGGTCAGGGTGCCGGTGAATTCGTCACGCAGGCGCTTGTACTGGCCGAACATGAAGCCGACCTCGCGGCCGCCCACGCCGATGTCACCGGCAGGTACGTCCGTATCAGGGCCGATATGGCGCTGCAGTTCGGTCATGAAGGACTGGCAGAAGCGCATCACCTCCGCGTCGGACTTGCCGCGCGGGCTGAAATCGGAACCGCCCTTGGCGCCGCCCATAGGCAGGGTGGTCAGGCTGTTCTTGAATGTCTGTTCGAACGCGAGGAACTTCATGATGCTGAGGTTCACGCTGGAATGGAAGCGGATGCCACCCTTGTAAGGGCCGATGGCACTGTTCATCTGAACCCTGTATCCTTTATTGATGTGGATCTCCCCCTTGTCGTCCATCCAGGGAACGCGGAACATGATTACGCGCTCCGGCTCGACAATCCGCTCCATAATCTTCTGCTCGATGAGATTGGGATACTGTTCGAGATAAGGTGCCACACTCTCGAGAACTTCCCTTACCGCCTGGTGGAACTCTTTCTCCCCCGGGTTTTTTGCCTCGAGTTCCGCCATGAAACTCTTGACATACTTCTGAACGAATTCTTCCATAAGAATACTAACTTTAATAATTAACCGGGATGCAAATTATGGAAAAAATCCGTAAAAATCCAATAAACTATTTGATTTTTTTGCGCTTGGAAATGCATAAAAGGCCGAAAACGGTCAAAATCGCATTGAGCGGGAGGATTTCGTAACTGAAGGTGTATCCCGCGAACCATGCCGCCGAATTGAGTTGGAGCAGCAGGCAGAGCAGCGGCGCGACGACGGCCACGAGCGGAACCAGACGGTCCCGCACCTGCCTTTGGCTGAAGATTCCGAAGGCGAAAAGCCCCAGCAGCGGCCCGTAGGTATAACTGGCTATCTTATAGACGGCATCGACGGCGCTGGTCGAGTTCAGCGCATTGAAAATCAGAATCGTCAGCACCATCCCGGCCGCCATGGCGGCATGCACCCGCCTGCGCGTTCGCTCGCTCTTCGCGGCACCGAGGATATCGACGGTAAAGGACGTCGTGAGCGCCGTCAGGGCCGATCCGCCCGCGCCATAGGCCGCCGACACCAGTCCCAGCACGAACAGGATACCGACCGCCGCAGGCAGTTGGGGCGATGTGGCGACCGCCGGGAAAAGCAGGTCTCCGCGCTCGGAAATCCCGGCCGCATCAGCGTACAGGTAAAGCACCGCACCCAGGAAAAGGAACAGGGCGACCACGATCGTCTGCAGCACCGTGGAGACCATCATGTTTTTCTGCGAACTGCGGAAATCCGTGCAGTTCAGCGCACGCTGCATCATGTCCTGGTCCAGTCCGGTCATGCCGACCACGGTGAACAGCCCGCCGAGAAACTGCTTCCAGAAGAACTGGGGATGCTTGAAATCGTCGAAGAAAAATACCCGGGACATTTCAGAACGGCTTACCGCATCCCCCAGCGCGGGCAGGGAGAGTCCGAGTTCGCGGGCGACAAAGACCAGCGTCAGCACCACCGCGACGACCATGCAGGCCGTCTTAAGGATATCCGTCCAGATAACGGCACGGACACCGCCGCGGAAGGTATAGGCAAAGACCACCGCCACATTCAGCAGCACGTTCACGGCAAAAGGCAGTCCCAGCGGCCCGAACAGGAGCATCTGTTCAATGAGGCACACGAGGAACAGGCGCACCGAGGCGCCGAGCATCTTGGAAATGAAGAAAAACCAGGCGCCGGTCCGATGGCTGCGCAGTCCGAAGCGCCGGTCCAGATACTCATAGATCGATACCACCTGAAGGCGGTAATATAATGGAATCAGCACGAAGGCGATGACTACGTAACCCGCCATGAACCCCAGGTTCATCTGCAGGTAGCCCATCCCGCTCGTCCCCACCATGCCGGGCACCGACACAAAGGTGACGCCGGACATCACGCCGCCGATCATGGCAATCGCCACAAGGGGCCAGGGGGTTTTCCGGGTGCCGAAGAAATCATTTCCGCCGCGCCGTGACAGCCGCGACAGCAAAATCATCATCACGAAATAGGCCGCGATAACGGCCAGTACAGTCATAGGAGCCATAGCGGCTGCAAAGATAACAAGGAAATATCGAAATATATTATATTTGCAGCGATGAAAGTGACATTGATGACAGTCGGGAAGACCGACGTGCCGTGGGTGCGGCAGGGGCTGGAGTTGTATGCTTCCCGGCTGTCGCATTATATCAAGTTCGGGATGATGGAGATTCCGGAACTGAAGGGCGTATCGGCGCTGGATGAGGCGCAAATCAAGGAGAAGGAAGGCAGGCTGATTTTGAAGGCGGCTGGCGATGCGCGGCTGGTTCTTCTGGACGAGCGCGGAAAGGAGTTCCGTTCGCTGGAATTCGCCGCCTGGCTCCAGGAGGCCCTGGGACGCGGCGGAAAGGACCTCGTATTCGTGATCGGCGGAGCCTATGGTTTCAGCCAGGAGGTGTATGACCGCGCTTCCGCCCTCATTTCCCTGTCCCGCATGACCTTCTCCCATCAAATGGTCCGGGTGATTTTCACCGAACAACTCTACCGGGCCTGCACCATCCTCAAAGGCGAACCTTATCATCATGAATAGCATGGACAACCTTGTACTGAAGGCGCTCCGTGAGCGCAGGAGCATCCGCCGTTTCAAGGCGGAACAGATCCGGAATGAAGAACTGACCGCCGTGCTGGAAGCCGGCACCTGGGCCCCCACCGGGAAGGGCCTGCAGGATCCCTGGATCGTTGCCGTCCAGAATCCGGAACTGATGCACCGGATTTCAGAGATGAACCGCAAGGTCTGGGGCACGGATACTGACCCCTTCTATGGTGCGCCCACCTATGTGCTGGTCTTCTGTTCGCGCCCGGAGAAATGGCCCAACGGCATCTGCGACGGCAGCCTTGTCCTTGGCAATATGATGCTCGCCGCCCACGCCATCGGGCTCGGCTCCTGCTGGATCAACCGCGAGCGGGAAATGTTCGACACCCCGGAAGGCAAGGCGATGATGCAGGAAATGGGCCTTCCCGAAGGCCTGATGGGCGTAGGCGCCCTCGCCCTCGGCTACCCCGCCTCCTTCCCTCCCTCGGTCAAGCCCCGCAAGGAAAACTACTACCGCATTATTCGGTAAAAGCATCCACCGCCCCGGCAATCATTTCCAGCCAGGCGGCATCGACGGCGTCGAAAGTGCCGGGTTCCTCAGAATCGACATCCAGTACGGCGGTCACCGCGCCTGAGCGCAGGAGAGGGACGACGATTTCGGAGCGGGAACGGCTGCTGCAGGCGATGTGGCCGGGAAATTTTTCGACATCCGGGACCACCAGGGTCCGCCGTTCTTTCCAGGCACTGCCGCAGACGCCTTTCCCATAGCCGATGCGCATGCAGGCTGTCTCCCCCTGGAAGGGGCCGAGCACAAGTTGCTCCCCGCAGACCCGGTAAAACCCCGTCCAGAAAAATTGCATCCGTTCCTGAATCAAGGCTGCGGCATTGGCCATTCGCGCCAGCGGATCGCGCTCATCTCCGAGAAACAATTTCAGGTCCTGATACAGACGCAGATAACGGAAGGTCTTGAGCGGAAGATGGCAATAGCCAGCGGGATGCCGGTCGAGGTAGTCGCGATGGAAAGCCTCCGCCGGATAAAAGCAACGCAGCGGTTCCAACATGGTAACGACCTTCTGCCCGATCCGGCGCTCCGCTTCGGCGAATGCCGCCTCGATGACGGGACGCTCCGCCTCGTCGGCATAAAAAACAGCCGTGCGATAGCGCGTACCGACATCTCCTCCCTGACGGTTCAGGGAAAGCGGGTCGATGATGGTAAAGTATTAGCGCAGAATCTGTTGCAGGCTCAACATTTCCGCGTCATAACGAATCCTGACCGTTTCTGCATGACCGGTAGCATCCGTATAAACCGCCTCATAAGAGGGATTTTCCAGCGTGCCGTTGGCATAACCGGGCATCGTCTCCAAGACGCCTTCCACCCCTTTGAAGAAGTGTTCCACGCCCCAAAAGCATCCTCCGGCAAGATAAATGGTATTCATCAGAAAACTTCGGAAAGGACTTTCACGACGGCGGAGGGGGCACCGACGGTGTAGAAGTGGATGGCGGGAACGCCGGCGGCAAGCAGATCGCGGCACTGGCGTATGCACCAGTCGATTCCCGTCTGTGCAAAGGCGGCCCTGTCGGTCCCGCAGTCGCGCAGTTGCGCCTCGAATGCTTTGGGGATATCGATGGAAAATGCTTCCGGAAGCAGTTCAAGTTGGCGGGGGGTCGTCAGCGGTTTGATGCCGGGAAGGATGGGGACCCCAATCCCCTGCTGCCGGCATAACGACACGAATTCCAGATATCTGGCATTGTCGAAGAACATCTGGGTGATGATATAATCGGCTCCGGCGTCCACTTTGGCCTTGAGATGTTCAATATCCGTAGCGAGGTTCGGCGCTTCGAAATGCTTCTCGGGATAGGCTCCGACGCCGATGCAGACTTCCCCGTCCTGCGCACGCAGGGCCGCCACAAGTTCCGATGCGTGCGCATAACCGTCCGGCGATGCGGAAAAGCGTTTCTCCCCCACCAGCGAATCCCCGCGCAGGGCCATGATATTGTCTATGCCCATGAAACGGAAATCCTGCAACTGGCTTTCGGCATCCCAGCGGCTGAAGCCTCCGCAAATCATATGCGGAACGACTTCTACCGGATAACGCGACTGTACTGCGGCACAGACCGCCACCGGAGACACACGGCTGCGTACCACCCTCCGGGCGAAACTGCCGTCCGGCTGCAGGTCATAGCGATACTCGTCGCGATGTGTGGTGACATTGATGAAAGGCGGGGCGAATTCCATCAGCGGAGCGATGTTTTCCAGCAGCGACGCCTTGGTCATGCCGGCCAGGGGCGGCACGATTTCCAGCGACGGAAAGGGCTTGCGGGCGTTCAGGATGTCGATGATTTTCATAAGAGTTGGGAAAGATAGAGCCGCGCTTCATCGGGGGTAAACCCCCTTGCAGCGGCATAAGATTCATACTGTGCGCGGGTGATACGGCGGATCTGAGGGTAGGAAGCTTCCGGATGCAGGATGACGAACCCGCAGACGGAGGCATCCGGAATCATCGCGCAACTTTCCGTCAGGGCGATCCCAAGTCCGGACGGCAGCTGCGCAAGGATATCGCGCTTGAGGGAATGGTCCGGGCAGGCAGCATAGCCCGCGGCGGGTTTAAGGACGCGGAAGCCCTCGGGCAGGGCGGGCTGAAGGCGGGCGTCCAGCCAGGCGGAAGCCGCTTCGGCCAGGGTGACTCGCACGCTGCGGCGCAGCATGGAATGGTAATCATCCCGGCAGGAAGGGCAGTTGCAGCCCTCTCCAGACAGGGAGTCGTGGACGACCAGGGCAAACAGGCCCAGCACTCCCCGGCCCGCGGAAGGCAGGAAGTCGATGAGACTTTCCCCGTCTCCGGCCTGGCGCAGAAAAGGCAGGATGAAAGCATCGCAGCGAAGAAGGTCTCCCTCCCGGACAACCTGGAAAAAGCGGCAGGCACAGCGCACGGACATGCCGCCGCTGCGGGAGAGTCCTTCCAGCAGGTCCTGCGCCTCCGCTGTCGTCTCCGGGGTGCATTTCCCGCCCCAGGCGGCCTGGAAATCCTTCCAGCTGAAAAGCGGGAGCAGTTCGTCCAAAGGAATTTGCGTAAACGGGAGGTCCGGCGGCGGGGTACGGAGGAAGGAGGAAGGCGCGAAATCGCGCCGCCGCGGAAGCGGCGTTGCGGCGGCCTCGCGGAGGCGCCGCAGTTCCTCCTGCCGTTCCCACTGGGCACGCTCGAACTCTGCGGGATCCACCAGGTATTTCCCAGCCATCACGGCTCCGGAAGAAGCATCCGCCGAATGGAAGACATGCTTGTAGAGGGGAGCCAGTTTCACGGCGGTATGCAGGTCCGACGTAGCGGCCCCTCCCACAAAAAGCGGAGTCTCCAGCCCCCGCCGGTCCATTTCCCGGCAGAGTTCTTCCATATGGTAGAGCGAAGGCGTAATCAGGCCGCTCACCCCGATCAGGACGGCATTTTTCTCCCGTGCCGCCTCAAGGATGGCTTCATTTTCCACCATCACCCCCAGGTCAGCCACATCGAACCCGTTGCATCTGAGAACGATGGCCGCGATATTTTTCCCGATGTCGTGGACGTCGCCTTTTACCGTGGCGAACACCGCCACGGGGCGCCTGACGGCGCCGCCTTCCTCTGAAGGCATAAAAGGCTCCAGCACCGCTACCGCTTCCTTCATCACCTGCGCGGACTTCAGGACCTGGGGAAGGAACATCTTCCCAGCTCCGAAACGCTCTCCGACGGCTTCCATCCCCCGCATCAGGGGACCTTCTATCACCGCTGCGGCACCGCCGCACGGCTCGATACAGGCCTTTGCCAAAGCCTCCAGCCCTTCCGTCCGCCCCTGCAGCAAAGCCTCTTCCAACTGCTCCGGCAAGGGCTTCTCCGGTTCAGACTCCTGTACAGGCACGGCACTTGGCACGGCACCGGAGAGCAGATGTTCCGCCAGTGCGGAAAGACGCCCGGAAGCATCGGCACGCCGGCACAGAAGCACATCTTCAATCGCCTCGCGCAGTTCCGGATCCAGCGCCCCGTAAGGCGGCAGCGCCGCCGGATTGACGATCGCCATATCCAGCCCGGCACGCACCGCATGATACAGGAACACGGAATGCATCGCGCAGCGCAATGCATCATGGCCCCTGAAGGCAAACGAAAGATTCGATACGCCCGCCGAACAGCGTGCACCGGGCAGATTCGCCTTGATCCAGCGCACCGCCTCGATAAAATCCAGGGCATAACGGTCGTGTTCGGGGATCCCCGTTGCCACCGTCAGCACATTGACATCAAAAACAATATCGCTGGCGGGAATGCCCGCCCCGGTAAGCAGGCGGTAAGCCCGGCTGCAAATTTCGATTTTCCTTTTAAAGGAAGTCGCCTGGCCCCTTTCGTCGAAGGCCATCACCACCATGGCCGCCCCGTAAAGCCGGATTTCCCGGGCCTTCGCCAAAAACGCTTCCTCCCCGTCTTTCAGGCTGATGGAGTTCACGATGCAGCGCCCCTGGGCACTTTCCAGTCCGGCAAGTACCGTTCCCCAGTCCGACGAATCTATCATCAGCGCAGCCTTCGCCGCCGCGGGTTCATTTTCCAGGCAACGGATAAACGCACGCATCGCGGAGGGGGCATCCAGCATCGGATCGTCCAGATTGATATCGATGACCGAAGCGCCGTCTTCCACCTCTTTAACGGCAATGCCCAGCGCCGTATCCCAATCCCCCGCCGCCGCAAGACGGGCGAATTTGCGCGAGCCGGCGACATTCGTCCGTTCGCCGATGAGCAGCAACATTCCTCCGACCTTGCAGGGCTCCAGGCCGCTTAGTTTCAGCGTATTGCGAACTTCAGGCAGTTTTCGCGGCTTTAGGTCCGGCAGCGCGGCGATATGCTCCGGACCGGTTCCGCAGCAGCCGCCGGCGATATTTACCAGACCGTCGAAGGCTCGCATCTGTTCCGCCATCATTGCCGGGGTCTGCGTATAATTTCCGAAGGCGTCCGGCAGCCCCGCATTGGGATAGCAGATCACCGGCACTTCGCAATACCGGTCGAGTTCCCGCAGGAGAGGCAGCAGTCCCCCGGCACCGAAAGAACAGTTCAGACCGAACGCCGTCAGGCCGAAAGGGAGGACGGCATCATAAAAGGCCTCCAACGACTGCCCCGTAAGCAGCCTGCCCCCTTCTCCCGGCGATACCGACACGATGACCGGGAAATCCGCATCGACGGTGCGGATGGCACTGAGCGCCGCTTTCGCATTCAGCGCATCGAAGCAGGTCTCAAGGAGCAGCAGGTCCGCACCGCCGCGAAGCAGCGCTTCCGCCTGTGCGCGGAACGCCGAGCGCATCTGCGCAAAACTCAGAGGATGCGAAAGGTCCTTGGAAAGTGCGAGCGATTGCGAGGTCGGTCCCATGCTGCCGGCGACCCAGACCTTGCGCGGAGCGGCATCGGCGGCATTCCGGGCCAGTCTCGCCGCGGCTTCCGCCATCGCCGGAGCCTCCTGTGCATAACCGTATTCCTGCTGGGAAATGGCGTTCGCACCGAAACTGTTGGAGGAAAGGATATCGGCCCCCGCATCGACGTATGCACGGTGGATGCCCAGAATCGCCTCCGGAGCCGTCAGGTTCAGGAGTTCATTGTCCCCCTGCAGCCCCAGCTTCTGGATCTGCGTACCCATCGCCCCGTCCAGGCGGAGAAAGCTGTCCGCTATCGAATCGCTAAGCCTCATATTTCTTTCCCGGGAAGAACCGGGGAACGCTTCTGCAATACTTATCGTACTCCGGATACTTTCCGCCGCTGATTTCCTCGGCGAGCGAGGAACTTCCCTGGAAAAGGACCAGGATCAGCAGCGCACCGATGACGCTCCAGTTCAATATGCCGATTCCTGCGCCGATGGAGAAAAGATAGAAACATACCCAGATGGACTGCTCCGCAAAATAGTTGGGATGTCGGCTGCGCCCCCAGAGTCCCGTGGTATTGAAGCCCTTGTCGTAGGGGGCGGGCAGTTCATCCAGCGTTTTTCCGGACTTGAGCATGGCCCACTTTACAGACTGGAATTTCCACTGCTGTACATCTGCTACGGTCTCATAAAGGATAAAAAACAGCATCAGGGCCGCAGCGATTCCGTCCACCGGGCCGAAGGGGATATCGGACCGCATGGCCACCAGGGCCGGGAATGTCGTCATCAGCACCAGTGCATTCTGGTAGATGGAAATGAAAAACAGGTCAAAAAGTGCCCAGGTCCAGCGCCTTTTGAATGCGGTTCCGGAACGCAGGACCGACCAGCGGTAGTCCTCTTCGCCTTCCCAGAATTTCAGCCGGTACGCCCCTTTCAGGCCGAAGTTGACGGTCAGCCTTATCCCCCACATCGTGGCCAGGACGGCCATGACCACCAGCCGGACATTCATCCCGCCTTTGGCGGCGATCACCCAGGTATAGGCAATGGGCAGCAGGCTCCAGAGCTTGTCCATCTGTGAATTATTGCCTGTCGCCTCCCCCACGATGAAGCAGAACGCCGCACTGCACGCGGCGATGACGCCCAAGATTTTAAGCGTTTCCCATTGCGTCGGGTCCAGTTCAGGGCCGACCGTAAAATATAAAATCGGACACACCACGACGGACAATACGAGCAGCGTGCCGATCAGGGGGATATTCATCTTTTTCATAACCGTATTTTTGATAACCTACAAAAATACGATTTTTTCCGTCATTTCCTCAGCCGGCAAATAAAAAGAGCCGTTCACAGGGAGCGGCTCTAAAACGAATGTGCATTTGTCTCTTACAGATTCAAGACCTGCTTCACCTGTTTCTCGAAACGGTTCACACCGGACAGGGCGACCAGATATCCCAGACCGATCAGGCAGATGGCGATGCCGATGAACGTAGAAAGCGTCACTGCGGAAACATCCGGATTTCGGAGGCCGTAGATACCAAGAACAATACCGGCGATACCCAGAAGCAGGATGCACCACCAGCCGGAAAACCCGACCTTCTTGTAATCAAAACTCTCGATGGTAATCACCACGCTCTCCACCAATACCCAGAGGACGAAAATCACCGGTAGGGAAACGGCAAGGAAAAGATTGTTTGCCAGAAAGATGCAGCCGACGATGATTTGCAGCAGGGCACTGAGCATACGGCTTCCGCTATTGGGCAGGAAAGCCTGGGTACGGAAAGTGAAAATCAACTTGGAGAAACCGGAAATGAGCGTAAAGACACCGATCATCCAAGCGGTAGCAAAAAGCGTTGCGGCGGGTTTGCAGATGCACATCACGCCAAGGGCCACGAGAAGGATTCCCGAAATGGCCAGCCAGATTTTAGAACTTGATTTCATCATAAACAGCTTATTAACTCCGCAAATTTAGTCATTTCCCTATTTTGTTGCAACAATTCTGAAAAAATGCCCGGTAGTATTCTCTAAGAGGTACCGCTGCCGGAATATACGCCCACCGGCGGCGGAAAAGCTGAGCGGAAGTTGCCCCTGAGGCGACTAAGCTCCTGCGTAGTAGGAGCTGAAGGGGCACTTCCGCTTGCAATTTGCGGGAAAAGCCGTAAATTTGAAAATCACAGGAGATGAACAGATGAAACGACTGGCCGCGGAATTGGAACGTGCCTTGCGGGAAAAGGGGGCGGCGGTGGTCTGTGCGCCGCCAGGCGCCGGAAAGTCCACCCTGCTGCCCCTGGCCCTTATCGGCGCCGGACCGCTTACGAACGCCCCCTCCCGGGCAGCACAGAACCCCGAAACAGGTCAACGCCCTTACGGCCGCATCCTGATGCTGGAACCCCGGCGCATCGCCGCGCGGCAAATCGCCCACAGGATGGCGTGGCTGCTCGGAGAAAGTCCCGGGGAGCGCGTCGGTTACCGCATGCGTTTCGAAAGCCGCGTATCGGCCAAAACACAGATAGAAGTCGTTACGGAAGGAATTCTGACGCGGATGCTTTCAGACGATCCGGGGCTGGAAGGCATCTCGACGGTCATCTTCGATGAAATCCACGAAAGGAGCCTGAACGCCGACGTCGCCCTGGCCCTGACACGCGCCTCCAAAGCCCTTCTGCGGCCGGATCTGCGCATCGTCCTGATGTCCGCCACCCTCGACACCGAAGCCCTCTGCAAGACGCTCGATGCGCCGCTGGTCGCAGGCGAAGGGCGTATATACCCCGTCGAATTGCACTACAGTCAGTTCGATCCGCGGATGGACAGCCTAGAAGAAGAAGTCGCCAAAAAGGTGAGAGAAGCGCTCCGTTCATCAGAAGGAGACCTTCTTGCCTTCCTTCCGGGAGAGCGGTCGATCAGACGCTGCGCCGCCCTGCTGGGCAGCCTGCCGGAGTCCGTCCGCGTCCTGCCGCTCTACGGCATGCTCCCCTTCCAGGCGCAGCAGGAAGCCATAGCCCCCTCCGCTCCGGGCAGCCGGAAAGTCGTTCTCGCCACTCCCGTAGCCGAAACCTCGCTCACCATCGAAGGCGTACGCACCGTCATTGATTCAGGGCTCTGCCGCCGGCCGGTCTTCGATGAGCGAAGCGCCCTGAGCCGCCTGGAGACGGTCCGGATCAGCGCCGATATGGCCGAGCAACGCTGCGGACGCGCGGGCCGGACCGCCAGCGGAACCTGCCACCGGCTCTGGTCCAAGGCCAGCCAGGAACGGCTGGCCCCAACCCGCCAGCCCGAAATCCTTGAGGCGGACCTGACGGGAACGGTGCTGGACATCGCCGCCTGGGGCGAATCTCAGCCGGATCGCCTGTCCTGGCTGACACCCCCTCCGCCGGAACGCATCGCCGCCGCAAAAAAACTGCTTGTCGCGCTGGGCGCCATAGACGGGAAAGGGAACATTACCCGCCACGGCAAAGCGATGACCGCGCTCCCCTGCCATCCCCGCATCGCCAATATGATATTGCGGGCGGAAACGCCCGAGAACAAATCGCTTGCCACTGATATCGCCGCCCTGCTGGAGGACCGGGATCCTATGCCCCAGTGCAGCGAAGCGGGCATTGACCTGCGCCTTCAGGGACTGCGCCGCGCCCGAAGGCAGAAGGGCGAAGGCGGCGCCTGGGCTACGCTCATCCGCAGCGCGCAGCAATACCGCAGCATCGCCGGGGCAAAAGAGGACAACGGCGGCGTCGATCCCTTCGAATGCGGGAGCCTGCTCTGCGCGGCCTACCCCGAACGCATCGGCAAAAGGATGGAAGATGGGCACGGAAAATTCCTGCTCGCTTCCGAAGGCAGCGCAAGCGTGGACAGCGCGGACCCGCTTGCATCGGCGGACTGGATCGTAGCGGCCAGCCTCAATGCGGCAAAAGGAAGCACAGGACGCATTTTTCTCGCCGCTCCGGTCGATAAGGAAGACCTCCGTGCGATGGCCCGGCAACGGGACTGCATCGGCTGGAACCATAGGGTCGGGGCAGTGAACGCACGGCGGGAATGGCGCATCGGCCACCTGCTGATCGAGCAGCAGCCCCTTTCCGACGTTCCCCGAGAACGCCTGCTGGAAGCCCTTTACGAAGCCGCACGCAAGGAAGGCCGCTCGCTTTTCGATTTTTCGGACGAAGTGACGCAACTTCAGCGCCGCATCGGCACACTCGCCGCCTGGCATCCGGAGCTGGAACTGCCTCCCGTCGATACGGATGCCCTGCTCGCCTGCCCCGAAAAGTGGCTTCCCGCCCTGGCGCCGCCTATGCTGAATATTCCCTCCCTGAAAAAGACCGACCTCTGCGCCGCCATTCTCAGCCTGCTGGATTATAAACAGATGCAGGCGCTTGACCGCCTGGTCCCCAGCCATATTTCCCTGCCCGGCGGCAGACGGATCAGGCTGGAATACCGACAGGGAGCCGAAGCCCCCGTCCTGCGGGTTCGCTTACAGGAGTGCTTCGGCCTGCTCGATACCCCTACGGTGGACGACGGCAGGAAAAAAGTGCTGATGGAACTGCTCTCGCCGGGCTACAAACCCGTCCAGTTGACAACCGACCTGCGGAGTTTCTGGAGCGGGACCTATTTCGAAGTACGCGCGGAACTGCGCCGCCGCTATCCCAAGCATTCCTGGCCGGAGAATCCGACGGATTAATCCGTCTCGTGCCAGAACTTCAGTTTCAACTGCTTGCTGCCGTTCTTCAATGTAGCCTTGTCGCCGTTATCCGTAACGGTAATGCTCCAAGTACCGTTCAGGGCTTTGTAGTCGCTGTCCATTACTATGGTGGCACCGCTACTGCTCCAGGTCAGTTTCCCGTTCTGGAAGGTATAGATACCCAGTTTATCCTGCTTTCCGGAATATTTATTACCGCTGATCTGTACCTGACAGTCCACGGTTTTACCGACCTTCTGGCTGCCGAATTTGGATTCCGCGATAATGAAGGCGGTGAAGGCCTTCTCCGCATCGGCATCTCCAAGGGTGCAGGCCCCGTCTTTGCTGTACGAGAAACCCTTGATGGTCGGGGAGAGCTTAATCGTAGTGTCGACATTACAGGCAAATAACAGCGGCATAGCAGCCAAAAGAATGAGAAGTTTTTTCATAATAAATTAAGGTTTTTAAAGATGTCAGTGCGAATATAGCCGTAATTTTCGAGAACTTTTCCTTGATTTCCCCGTCCCGGCAAATCGTTACGAAAATGAGAAACGGATTATCAGGAATGAGAATAGCTCCTCCCCGTCATCTATCTATTTTCGTAAAAAATATACAAGATGAAACGCTTCACAATCCTTTTTGCAGCCTCCCTGCTGCTCTTTGCCTGTGCGAAAAAAGCACCTGTAGTCGATCCTGATGATGTAGAAGATGAAGTGACCGTTCCGGAAGGGGCCGTGGATTTGGGAATCGTCCTTTCCCGGCCTGACGGCACGACCTATCACGTTTTCTGGGCAGAGTGCAACGTGGGCGCTTCCAAACCGGAGGAATACGGAGACTTTTTCGCCTGGGGAGAGACGGAGACCAAGTCTTCCTTCACTCCTGCGAATTATAAATGGAAATCGGGATACCCGAATGCGGAACTGGCAGCAGAGGACGATGCGGCCTATGTGAATATGGGGCCGCAATGGCGAACTCCTTCCAAGGAGCAGATGAACGCCCTCAGGATGGAATGCCGCTGGGAAAAAGGAAGCCTTAACGGCGTTGCCGGGTATTATGTAATCGGTAAGAATGACAATAAAATCTTCCTTCCCTTTGCAGGCTATATGTACCATTCCCAAAATCAGGGCGTCGTGACTTCCGGGAATTTTTGGTCCCGTTCCAGGAACAGTGAGGAAGGTTCCAATATTTATTATATGGGGATTGATAATGAGCACAGCGTCACCGAGTTCACCAATCATACTGCTCCCCAGAACGGATGTTCCGTCCGCGCCGTTTATAATAATGAATAGGACTTTCTGAAAAAAGGTCTAAATTTGCGGATAATGATTTCCGCTTTATCTCTCTTGCTCATATTGACTGCCTTCACGCCTGTCGGGGTGGAACGTCTGCCGGATATGCAGGTGCCGCGGGCAGGTCACGCTTTCATTGCGTCGGATGATGACGTTCTGGTGGCGATAGGCGGGCATACGACGGGATTCGTGCGTACGCAGACAGCGGAAGAATACAAAAACGGTCGTTGGCAAGCCCTTCCTGCCCCTCTCTATCCGCACGATTGCGGATTCTGCCTGCGTCAGCGCGACGGCGCTTTTCTTTTGGGCGGAGGCCTGGGAGAGGATTTCGGCATAGGACAGAGTTTTGGGATCGAGCGCTATAGGCCGGACTCGAGGCAATTCTCGGCTGTGGGAATCCTGGACCGGGCCAGGGCCTTTGCAAGTGCCATTGAGTTGCAGGACGGCAGCATCGCCGTGTGCGGGAATCTCCACGCAGAGGATGCGCTCGCCATACTGGATACCGCCACCCTGGGGACCAGGATGGATGCGCCGTTGACCTGTCCGGTCAGTACGGGCAGTTGCCGTCCCTGGTTGTTTGAAACTTCAGACGGAGATGTGCTGGTGCTGGGCAGGGGTCTGGACGACTATTGCCGGCCCGTTCCCTGTACGCTGAACAGTTGGCGGGGAAAAACGCCGCCGAGTCCCGTTCCGGACGACTGGATGCCCATAGGGTCGGCAAACGGCAATTCCCGCAGTGAAATTGCCCCGTATTCCTATCTGGTGCCCCTGATGAAGCGGGACAGTAGCGCCTATGCCGTACTCTTCGTGCGGGATGGGAAGTTCTCCACCCTCGAAACCGACCGGCCTTTCCCTGTGGAAGGCATAGACGGCGGCAAATGCTGGTGGGAGACGCTTTATGCGGACGAGGACACCCATTGCGCCTGGCTTACCGGACGGGACGTTCCGGGCCGCTTTTATCTGGCGAAAATTGATTGTGTCCCCGCTTTCGACGGGAAGAAAGCAGCAGTTACATTTTACTGCACGCCGGAAAAGGTTGCAGGCTTACCGCGCGGCGACTGGAATGTCGCCGTACTTTCCGGCGGAAGGATTGCTATGGCCGGTGGATACAGCAAGTGGGAAGGAGGAAATTTTTCCCCGGTCGCATCGGCGTGGATATTCCATACGGAAGTTTCCCAAAAAGGCGGCTTGCCTTGGTGGGCCTGGGCAGCGGGAGCCTTCCTTGCGCTCTGTGCAGTTGTTTTTGCTTTTGTCCGCAGAAAGACACGATGCAGGAAGCCCGACGCCGGGAATACCTCTTTCACCGATATGATGACCCGCATCCGGTACCTTATGGAGGAAAAGCAGTTTTTCCGCAGGCCGGATCTGAAGGTGGAAGACATCGCCACGGAACTGGGGACCAATGTGGCCTATGTCCGCGGCTGCATTGTCGGAATGCAGGGGGGCTCGTTCAAGGATTTTGTGAATGGTTACCGAGTGCGCCACGTTCAGCGAATTCTCCTGGAACACCCCGATGCTAAAATCAATCTGCTCGCTGAGGAAGCAGGTTTCTCCAGTACGGCTACTTTCTATCGTTGCTTCTCTGCGATATGTGGCTGCTCGCCCACGGAGTGGTTGAACCAACAGAATATTCCGAAATAATTCCTATCTTTGCGGCGCGATTCCCCAAACGGGGCGTCAAGTGTAACAGGCACCACTTAAAAAACTGCAAAGATGAATCAAAAACATTCGACGGCATTTCTGCTGCTGGCCATACTCTTCGTAGTATGCTTCGTATCCTCCAATCTTTTTGCGAGTAAGATTGTCTGCATCCTGGGCGTGAACCTGCCCGGCGCGGTCATCGTCTTTCCCCTCTCCTACATCATCGGCGACTGCCTTACGGAAGTCTGGGGCTTCAAAAAGGCGCAACTTGTCATCTGGACGGCGTTCGCGATGAATCTGCTCGTCGTCCTTTTCGGATTACTTATCGTGCATCTTCCGGCGGCCTCTTTCTGGGACGGCGGTCCGCATTTTGACTATATGTTTAATCTGGCCCCGCGGATCGCGGCGGCTTCGTTGCTGGCCTTTTGGGCGGGCTCGACGCTCAATTCGATGGTGCTCAGCAAGATGAAAGTGGCCGACAGGGGAAAACGCTTCGGCGTACGCGCCATCCTTTCCTCCATCGTCGGAGAGTTTGCGGATTCGCTGATTTTTATGCCCATCGCCTTCTTCGGCGCCCCTGTCACTTCCCTGCTGCCGATGATGCTGGCGCAGGTCAGTTTCAAAGTCATTTACGAAATCATCATCCTGCCGCTCTCCAGCCTGATTGTCAGCAGGCTGAAAAAATATGAACAGACCGATACCTTTGACAACGGTATCTCCTATAATCCATTTAGTCTCTCATGAACAACCGCAAAGACGAGGGCCTGAAGGCCCTGGGAAGAAAAACTGAATACAGGACGGAGTACGACCCTTCCGTCCTCGAAGCCTTTGAAAACAAGCATCCTGAAAACGATTACTGGGTCCGCTTCAACTGCCCCGAATTCACCAGCGTCTGCCCCATCACCGGACAGCCGGACTTTGCGGAAATCCGCATCAGTTACCTTCCCGGCCGCCGGATGGTCGAAAGCAAGAGCCTGAAACTCTACCTGCTCAGTTTCCGCAATCACGGCGCCTTCCACGAGGACTGCGTCAATATGATTATGAAGGACCTCATCGCCCTGATGCAACCCAAATACATCGAGGTTACGGGTTTCTTCTCCCCCCGCGGCGGCATCAGCATCCACCCCTACGCCAACTACGGCATCCCCGGCACCAAGTACGAAAAACTCGCCGAACAGCGCCTCTTCAACTACGAGCCCTAGGCCCTGAGACCGCCTTCCTTGCGAAAACGGAATATTATTGCTAACTTTCGCGGTTAATTTGATTATCCGTGCATTACGACGTTTTCATCAGTTATTCCCGCAAGGACAGCAAGGCCGCCAACGCCATCTGCGACGCGCTGTCGAATGCCGGGCTCAGTTACTTCATTGACCTTGAAGGCATCAGCGGAGGGGCGAATTTTCCGGACGTACTGGCCAAATCCATCGACGCCTCTTCCGTCTTCCTGCTGCTTGCCGGAAAAAATTCATACGCTTCCAAATTCACGATGTCCGAGGTGCTCTATGCGTTCAATCACAAACGCATCGGTTGCATCATCCCCTGGCTGCTCGACGATGAGCCTATGCCCGCCGACATTGAATTCCTCCTCGGGAACGTCAACTGGCTGGACTGCCGCAAAAATACGCTGGACGAACTGGTGGAGGCCATCCAACAGGCCATTGCCAATCCCTCGATGGGCATCGGAAAATGGAAAAAGGACAGCCACTGGCAAAAATGGCTATTTCTCCTTGCCATTCCGTTCATCCTGGGAGGCATCGGCATCTACTCCCAGAGACAGAAGAAACGCGCGGAAAACGCCTTTATCGCGGATGTCAGTACCTATCAGGGACGCATTGCCCGGGCCGATTCGCTGATTCGGCATTCCGCGTCCCTCAATGACCTGCCCAATACCGTTGAGACCACCCCGGAGCAGATTGCATCCCTCAAAGAAGCGGACGCCTGTCTCGATGTGTCCGACAGTATCGCCGCCTGCTACCGCGGGACGCCTGATTCCTACCGCTTCAGCGAATCGACGACCGGGCGCCACCGGACCATCAAAACCCGACTGGATTCGATGTACGCGGTTTGGCTGAATCAGGCCCGCGACGCCTACGGATTCTGGCAGGACAGTCCCGCAGAAGCCGAGTATGCACTGATGTGCGCCGAGTATGCGCTCTCCATCAAGGAAAGCAGCGAAATGCGCGAAATGAAAAACAAACTGGACAAAATATGACAAAGCGATTCGTCATTACCCTGATTACTTTATTCCTGGTGCAGGGCATTTGCCTGGCCGGTATCTTTGAGGACCGCTGCAAACGGGCCGAAGAACTGCGCGCCCAGAAAAACTGGACCAAGGCGATAGAGATGCTGCTGTCCGCAAAAAAGGTAGCCGGCATCACCCAGGCGCAGATGGATGAAGCCGACCGCCGCATCCGACTGTACCGGAATGAAATGTACAAATCCAAGGAACTGCGGCTCTCGGAAACCAGGATTGTCGCGGAAGCCGCAGGGGCGGCGCAGCGGATCGGGGTGACGGCCGGTCAAAGTTGGAAGATCAGCCAGTGCCCGCAATGGTGCCTGGCCACGGCGGAATCCGACGCCCTGCTCGTTACGGTGGAGCCCAATTCGGAACGCCAGCCGCGCAGCGGCGAGATTGTCGTTGCGATGGGAAAAATCACGGCAATGCTGGAAGTCGAACAGGCCGAACGCCCGATGATATCCGGGAACGTCGTCATCCGTACCGTCCCCGAGAAGGCCCTCATCCGCGTTGATGATGAGCAGGCTACGCTGAAAAACAAGTTTACGCTTTCGGAAGGCCGGCACATCATCCGGCTGGAAAAGGACGGTTATATGCGCAGGGACACCGTCGTGACCATTGACCCCTCTTCCCCTTCGGATACCACATACCTGTTTAACCTCACGCGGGAGTTCGCCACCCTTTCCGTCAATATCACGTCGGCTAAGGGCTATGAATTCACGGAACTGCCCGTACTGGAAATCAACGGCAACGTCGTGGACCTGCATCCCCGGAACCTGAATGACTTCGACAAGGACCAGCCGATTGCCTGGTACACCCTGTATAAAGGCGACGAAATTCCCCTGCGCTACTCGGACGACCACATCTTGAAAGTGTCTGCCGACGGGTTCCGCACGCAGACCCGCTCCATTTCCCTGGACCGGGAGCACAATCATCTGTCCCTGTCGTTCGAACTGGAGCCCTTCTGCGGTACCCTTACCCTCACGGACGAGGAAAACGCGACGGGGGCACGGGTATTCATCAACGAACAGGACGCCGGAACCGTTCCGTTCTCAGGAAAAGTACTTCAGCGCGGCAATTATACCGTCAGGCTTGTCAAGCCGGGGTACAGGACGGTGGAGGACGAATTCAACATTACGATTAACGGCGATCAGGAAACGGCGCTGAGAATCAGTATGTTCCCTTTCAGTTCGTATTACATCACATCGGAACCGGCCTATTGCAAGGTGTTCGTGGACGGCATTCCGGCGGGAACCACTCCCGTCTCCATTCCGATGAAGGAAGGAGAGCACGTCCTGACCATCACCAAAGATGGGTTCTTTCCTGAAACCAGGACTATCAGCACGGATCTTTCCCTACTTTCCCATCCCGTAGACGTGACGCTGGAAAAGACCTTCCCGTTGACCGTCCGCTCCGCAAAAGAATCGTATGACCTGATCATTTCCAAAGGAAGCGGGAAAAACAAGAAGGTGTATTACGACACCCTTGAGACCACGGCTACCGTTCAACTTCCATTGAGCAAAGAACGCTACAGCGTCAAACTCAAGCGTTACGGGAAACGCTGTATGTACCGCGGCAAATTCCGTTTCAATGACCCGAAGAAAAACCAACTCAACCTGCTGGCCTGGACACCCGGCGTTTCCCTGCTGAGCGCCGACTGGTACCTGATGCGGCCGCCGGTGTTTTCCTACGAAGATGTAAAGACCGACCCTGCCAATCCCACCACTTTCAATTACAACCGGATCGCCGATATCAGCGTAGGAACCATCCCCATTGTGCGCGGTCTTTCCACCTCCGTGGCCAAGGGCAGTTTGTTCTGGGAAGACTGGGGAGCACCCCGTGCGGAAACCGATCCCGCCAGCCCGATGGTCGTACCCGCCCTGACGGTTCTCTTCCTCAACGGAGACTTCCGGGTGGGCGGCGCCATCTTCCAGTATATGGATGTCAATTTACTCGCCTCCTACGCCTGGTATCCGGATTTGAGCGGCATCCTGCAATTCTCGCATATGTCCGGACACGATATTTTCCTGGGACTGGAACTCAATTCGCGCATTCCCGTCTTCAACCTGCATCTCAAGGCGGGACTTCAGGCCTTCTACGGTCAGGGGAACATCCTGCGACCGGGCACCGGGAAAATCGATATCCAGAAAAATTATACGGTCCCTGTCCAAGACTTCAAGTTCGTCGTATCCGCCGGCTTTACCCTCGGAACACACAAGACCCGCGGACAAAGCATACTGAGAATCTTCTAAACGATGATGAAAGGAATCTCCCCCTGTTCAAAACTGAAACTGCTGATCCAGCGGGCACTCTCCAAGGGCGGCCTTTCCCAGTTCCTTGTTCCCTTCGGAATGGCGGTCCTCACCTGGCTGCTTTTTGTCGCTACGCTGCAACTGATGCTCAACGCCGGCGCGACCACGATGCAGGATCTTCAGGCGCTGCGTGACAATCTGGAGGATTACGACATTTTTGAAATCGCCTTCTTCCATCTTTTCAGCAGCGGTGATATCGACCAGATGACGGTCGGCCCGGGCTGGCTCGTCGTCATTATCGGCGCCCTGCTGGTAGCGGCGGTCACCTCGGTCTTCACCAACTTCTTCGGAAAACTCGCCGGCGATTACCTGGATGGGCGCTCCGATTACCGGGTCCAAATGCATACCGCCATTTTCGGCTTCAATCCGGCGGTTCCCGAACTGATTCTCCGATTGATGCAAGAGGGGCGGGAAGGATACTTTCTCGTCCTGACGGGCGATGTTCGCACGGCGCGGAACAACCTGCGGTCGGCATTGGGCAAGAAGCGGATGCGGCGCGTACTGCTCCTGAACGGCGATATCGCATCGGCGGAAGATATGAAGCGAATGCAACTGGACCGGGCAGCCGAACTGCATATTGCGGGCGATGCGTGCGATCCTGCCGATGCGCGGGATGAAAAATGCATCCGCTGCCTGGACAACGCAGGGAAAGCGACAGCGGGCCGAAAAGGGCTCCCCTGTTTCCTGATGCTGGAAGGTAGCGCGATGCTGCCCGCCTTGCAGGTAATGGATACGGTTCCTTCCTCGCTCGCCCTTTTCCCGATGAACCAGTCCGGGATGTGGGCGCACAAACTGTTCCTTGGGAAGGAGGCGACTCCGCTGGAGGGTTCCGAAGGAATCCGCCCCGACTCCCCCGACCACGTGCACCTCATCCTTATCGGGATGTCCGACTACGCACGGGCGCTTGCCCGGGAAGCCGGTCACCTCGCCCATTACCCCAATGCGGCGCTTTCCCCGGAACTACGCACCCGCATCTCGTTCATCGATCCTGCCGCTGCAGAAGGGATGAAACGGCTGGAATGCGAACCGGGTGGCCTGTTCTCCGTATGCCGCAGAAGATTTGTTCCTGCCGATATGCCCGTGCGGAAAGCCGCGTGGGAAATTCCTTCGCAAACACATCTGGGCGAAGATTTTATGGACCTTGAATGGGAATTCATCGAAGGATCGGCCTGCGACCAAAACATCCGGCAATATCTGGAAGAATGCGCTGCGGATGCCCATTGCCGCCTGACCGTTGCCGTGTGCCTGCCGGATGACGCCCAGTCGCTGGAAACGGCCCTCCATCTGCCGGACTCCGTGCTGGAATCCGCCCTGCAGATCCCGGTACTCCAGAAGCGGGGAGACGCCAGCGTCGCCCTGCTCTCGTCAGGCAAGACGGTCAATCAACGCAAATTCAAGAAACTCAAGGCGTTCGGAATGGAATCCGTCGCCTGCGACCTGCCCTTCATCCAATCTCTCATCGGGCTTGCCTTATCGCTGGACAAGGCCCCGGGAAGCGGCCGGGAAATCCCTTCCAAATCCGAAGCCGCCAAACTGTGGTCCAATCTCTACAACACGGCGCACAGTTACACAAAGAGGCGGTGTGCCGATGCCTCCCTCGACTGGCAGGGCGACCTGGAAGAGGTGTTGGCCCGCACGGAACACGCCCGGTGGAACGCGGAACAACTGCTGCTGGGATTCCGGCCCCTGAGCCGCGAAGAACAGGATCATGTCCTTGCCGGTGAAGAATCCTTTGCCAGCCGCAAGGCGGAACTCAAGCGGGAAAAGATGGCCCATCTGGACATCTGCTCCTGGGAACGCCTGCACGAGATCGACAGGGCTTCCATTGCCTACGATTTCAATCTGGTACGACAACTGCTTAACAAGTAAAGTTCAATGGCAAACAAACCGATGAATACCGAACTGCTGGACCGCGCAATCATCTTTGCGGTCCGCGCACACGCGGGCACCGAGCGCCGCGGAAAGGGTTTTCCTTATATCGTACATCCGATGGAAGCGGTAGAAATCGTCGCGACGATTACCGCGGACCAGGAACTCCTGGCGGCGGCTGCGCTGCACGATACCGTCGAAGATACGGACGTAAGCGTCGAGCAACTTCGCGCTGAATTCGGCGACCGTATCGCCGCGCTGGTGGCATCTGAAAGCGATACCTTCGAGGCGGGCGTCAGCGAGGAAGACAGTTGGCACGCGCGAAAGAAAGCGGCCATCGACCGGCTCGCCGCCGCATCGCACGATGCAAAAATCGTCGCTATGGGCGACAAACTTTCGAATATGCGCGCCATTGCCCGGGACTATGCGGTCAAGGGCGACGAACTTTGGAAAATCTTCCACGCCAAGGCCCCGAAGGACCACGAATGGCATTATCGCGGCCTGGCGGATTCCCTGCGCGAACTCTCCGACACCTTCGCCTTCAAGGAATTCGAATCGCTGATCAATCAGGTATTTGGCCCGAAATAAGGCTCAAAGACGTTCCAGCAGTTCCCGTAGAATCGCGTAGGAACTGTCCCCCATTTGCTTCCAGAAGTTCTCGTAACTGGCCTTCTGCGCAGTGGCGTCCGTATGCACGTCACTGATGAGCCGGAAACTCAGGAACGGGACGCCGTAGTGCAGGCAAACCTGCGCGATGGCGGCCGATTCCATATCCACGGCAAGGGCATCCGGAAAATTCGCAAGCACTTTCGCATCCTCTTCAATACTTTCGAAAAATCGTTCCCCGCTGCATATCAGGCCGAAATGCATTTTGCGCGACGTGCGCAGGCTGCGGGCCGCCGAAAGCAGACGGGGGTCGGCGTCAAAGCGCTGAGGAAGCCCCTGCACCTGGCCTGGGAGATTGCCCTCGCCGCACCAGACGTCATGATGCGCCGTCTGCGCGCCCACAACCACATCGAAAACTTCCATGCCGGGAGACAGCGCCCCAGCACAGCCGGAGTTGATGATACAGTCCGGCCTCTCCGTCAAAATCATTTCAGTAGCCAGCCGCGCGGCCGATACCTTCCCGATTCCGGAACGCTTTACGCCCTTGATTCCTGCCCGTTGCAACGCATCGTACTCGGAACTCATCGCCACGATTAACCCTACATTCATATCGGCAAATGTAGTAAATTAATACCCTTTCTCAAAAGCACCTGTCCTGGCCGTATCAACGGCGGTATCCCAGAGGCCGATGACAGTGCCGGTGTGCTTGTCGATTCCGGTGTATTCCAGTGAGGAGTCCTCGTAGCGCTTGAACTTATACACTGCGTCGTTCATGAGTTCGCTGTTGAAGACACCGAGGCTCACCAGGAGGCTGAAATCCTTGAGGGTGAGGCCGGTGACTTTGCGGAAGAGTTCCGGTTCCAATTGCTCGATGACGTCTTTCAGGCAGTATTCCCGGTAGTCCGTGAGGTACATAAAGACCGGGATGCGGGTGGCAAACTTGATGAGTTTTTCCTGAATCTCCTTGCGCTTGCTTTTGTACTCTTTCTCTTCCTCAGTGAGCCGCTTTTTCTCTTTAGGCGTAAGGTCGTCGCCTTTCTCTTTCTTGGTGTTCTTAACGTGCTCGGACTTATTGATAATTGTCTCGATGTCAGAATTCAGACTGCGGAACCCTTCGATGTTCATCAAGGCTTTCATCGCCTCGGGATTGTTCATCAGGCGCTGGAGGGTTGCATTATCCACATTGACCAGAACAGCGCTTTCCCACCTGCGAGCCAGCAAGGTGGCCGTGGTGCCGCTCATCGCCATATCATGCACACCTGCGGCATCAATCTCCTTCATCGAAGAACCATCGTAAGCAAGAATCGGCAGGAACTTAATGAATTCCTCCACCTTCTTCTCCGGGTTGGTTTCTTTGACGTTGAGCTGGCAGCTATACTCTTCCACCTGACGCAGCGCCCGGTTGGGAGCAAAGTCAAAAACATAGCAAAGGGGTTTAAGGATGACTTCGTCTCCGGATTCGTCCTTCGTGGTCCAGGGAGACTGGACGCGGAAGGCGGCCTGGAAATAGGTTTCCGGAGACGTGGTATTGCGCAGCATCATAATGCCGGTCCAGGGCTTGACGGTGACGCCGGTGGAGAGTTTACCGCAAGAGAGCGTAATAGTTTTCGTCCGCTGCGGATCTTCCATTGCATTGTAAACTGGTTCCACTGCCTGAGCGCCCATCCCGGCCGAGTTCCCTGCGGCCACAATCACTTTGTACTCATCATAGAAACGATTGGAACGCTTCTTCAGGAGCTTAGCCATTGCCCGGCAAGCTGCTACGGACGGCAGGAACCAGTAAGTGTGCTGGAGATAGCTCAGCAGACGGGCATCGGAGAAAGGCATTGGCGGTTTCTCCGTGCCCAGTTTCAATTCTGTGACGATGTTCTCCGTATAGGCACCGCGAATGAGATCCAACCACTTCTGTACGTATTCTTCGTGCAGGAAGTAATCATCTTTCCGCCCGAGGCACCTTGATAGCCCGTAGAGTGAGTTCTACGGGCTGTTTTTCGTTAGTTGGACAACATTTGGACAACAGCTATGGGTGTGTCTACCTTTTGCTAATCGGGACATAGGAAGAATCGTCATCACCATTCTCAGCCCACGGGAAGCAATTCCGTCCATTCCTGAAGTTAAAGAAGCGAACTTTATATTGATTCTTACTTATGTCGCTCTCGATCAATCCCCAGTTCCGAATAATCTCATTTATATCATCAAAACTCCTAATCTTAAACTCTATTATTGGTAGGCCAGAATTAATCTTTTCGGGCTCACAACGGTGAGTATACCAAACTTCTACCATGATATCCGGCGCACTTCCTTTTGAGTCTCGAAGTAGCAAATCTGCCCGAAAGCCTTGAATAGATTGCTCTATTATGCATTCATCGTAATGCTGTTTTAAATCCACCTTTACAGTAGGACACTTTGAATACTCATATTTGTGGTATTTTACCCAAAGGCTTTCACGGCTACAAAAACGCTTTTCAAACACTTTTTGAGCGACGAAATGTTCCATTGACATCCCATCACTAGAGCCCGAAGATGTATTGACATCACGATAAACACGAAAATGACGTTTTTTTCTATCACTAAAAACAGGAACGAGCCTTAATCCCAATTCTGCGGTATCGCGAAAAGGACCATCTAATCTTGCCTCGTCTGTATTTCGACAATTATTAATGTTAACTCTCTTTCCGTCTTTATTAATCGCCCAAATAAACATAATGCTTCTTTTTACTTGTCTTCTCCTTTTTTTGTTGATACTGCTAACCCTACTACTTTTTTAATGCTTTCCTTCCATTTTATCTTAGGATTATCTTTATACTCTTCGTAAAGTTTTCTTATTAAATCATCAGATTGCCATAGTAATACTTGGTGGGCCGCATCAAGAGATTCTTTATCTCCATGTCCATTTGTCTTTAGGCGACGCATGGCATAGTTCATTTTGCCGAGCCATAT
>JAFSVL010000028.1 GCA_017445015.1 Bacteroidales bacterium
CATAACAGACCATCTCCTTGCCTACTTCATAATTGTCCACTACCCGTTCTTTCAACTGAACTGGTGTCTGCTCGCCTTTTCCACAAAGCTTCAATATTTCTTGCGTTGTCATAAGCCTCAACGTATTTCTGCAAATTTAATGAAACTATTTTTTATTCTCCAGAATCTTCACCAAATCCTGCTTCATACCCAAGTCGATTTCACGGTAGCGATTGAAGGCTCGGGAGCCCTCGGCATGGCCGGTGAGCGATGCGACCAAGTTGGGATCTTTGACTTGCCGGTATATGTTGCCTGCAAAGGTGCGACGAGCAAGGTGGCTGCTGGCGATTTCGTTCAAAGGATGCTTTACCTCTTTCCTGGTGACTGGGTCAAGTTCTGTTATTTATATATTTATTCACAAGCCGCATTATATCATATTCTTCCGTATTCAGCCGTCTATACGTGCGTCCCGTAGGGACGCAACGCACCGGGGAGCAGAAGCCGGTATTTCTGCCCCGGCGCGGGAGCAACGAGTGCCATTAAAGCCATTCGTAAACAAAGATGCACGGCTGATATTTGGAAAAAAATCGGAAGTTGCGTAATTTTCGCCCCGATATGGAAAAGCAGAAAATCTTTGATTCCCTGACGGAACTGGTGGGCGGGACTCCCCTCCTGCGGATCAGCGGTCTGGAAGGGCAGAAAGCCGGACTACTTGTCAAACTGGAATACTTCAACCCCGGCGGCAGCGCCAAGGACCGCATCGCCCTGGCGATGATCCGGGACGCCGAACAGAAAGGGCTGCTCCAGCCCGGAGCGACCATCATCGAACCCACCAGCGGGAATACCGGCATCGGGCTGGCCTGGGTGGGCCGCAGTCTCGGTTACAAAGTCGTCCTGACCATGCCGGAAACCATGAGCCGGGAGCGGCGCAGCCTCCTCAAGGCCCTCGGCGCGGAGATTGTACTGACGCCGGGCGGCGAAGGGATGAAAGGCGCGATTGCCCGTGCGGAGGCACTCAGGCAAAGCACCCCCGGATCCGTCATCCTGGGCCAGTTCACCAATCCCGCCAACCCGGCCGTCCATGAGCGCACGACCGGCGAGGAAATCTGGAACGATACGGCGGGTCATGTCGATGTGTTCGTGGCCGGCGTAGGCACCGGCGGCACGGTCAGCGGCGTAGGCAAAGCCCTGAAAAAGCACAACCCCGCCGTGGAAATCTGCGCGGTCGAACCGGAGGGTTCTCCCGTGCTTTCCACAGGGAAAGCCGGAAAACACGGCATCCAGGGCATCGGGGCCGGGTTTGTCCCGGAGACCTACGACGCCTCGGTCGTCGATACCATTCTGAAGGTGAGCGATGACGACGCCGTCCGCGGCGCACGCCTGCTTTCCGCCCATGCGGGAGTTCTCGTCGGCATTTCCTCCGGCGCTGCCTTCGGTGCGGCGCTCCGGCTCGCCCGTATGGAACGTTATGCGGGAAAGACCATCGTCGCCCTGCTGCCCGACGGCGGCGAACGCTACCTCTCCACCCTGCTCTTTGCCTTTGACGAATATCCCCTGTAGCATGCAAACCTCCATCAATAATACGAAAGACCACCTCCGGGTCATGATGGACAGCGTCAAGGACGTAATCTTTCCCGATTACAGCGACGTTAAGCCTGAAGTGGCCGTATCCCGTATCAACGCGGAACTGATGGCCATCACCGACCCGCAAACCGCCGCCGCATTCCTGCGCGAACTTCCGGAAATCAAGCGCCTGCTCGAAACGGACGTGGAGGCCATCGCCGCCAACGACCCGGCGGCGACCGACCGCGAAGAAATCGTCTATTGCTACCCTGCCGTCAAGGCGATGATCTACTACCGTACCGCACACGTACTCTATGGACTCGGCGTAAAGGTGCTGCCCCGCATGCTGACAGAATATGCGCACAGCGTCACCGGGATCGACATCCACCCGGCCGCCACCATCGGCGAATCCTTTGCGATTGACCACGGGACGGGCATCGTCATCGGCGAAACGGCCATCATCGGGAACCGCGTGACGCTCTACCAGGGCGTAACGCTCGGCGCCAAGAATTTCCGCTATGACGAGAAAGGGCATCCGGTCAACATCCCGCGCCACCCCATCCTCGGGGATGATGTAACGGTCTATTCCAACACTTCCATCCTGGGGCGCGTCACCATCGGCAACGGAGCGATTATCGGCGGAAACATCTGGCTTACGCATTCCGTACCGGAGCATGCGCGCGTGCTGCAAAGCCGCTCCCGCGAATCATTTTCCGACGGCGCCGGCATTTAGAAATGACCTGCGGCATTTTTTATTGCTGCTTAGCGTTTGCAAGTCCGAAAAATCTTTGTACCTTTGCCATCCCGTTTCCCGGGCGCATAGCTCAGCTGGTTTAGAGCACCTGCCTTACAAGCAGGGGGTCGGCGGTTCGAATCCGTCTGCGCCCACTCCGACGTTCCTGCCCATGGTTGCAGGAACGTTTTTTTTGCTATCTTTGCAAGACCTTAACGGAAAGTGAATATGAACAGGAACGTCCCCTTTGTCATCACCATCAGCCGGGAAATCGGCTCCGGCGGACACACGATCGGCCAGATTTTGGCGGAAAAACTCAATACGCGCTACTGCGACAAAGAGCTTATACGGTCTCTTGAGCAACGGTTCAGCCTCAGCTGGGAGAAGATTGAAAAGTTAAAAGGGGAAAAGAAACACTGGCTGGCCGACTTTATACAATTCATCTCTCCCCTGCCGACGGCCAGCACCCTGGGCATCCAGGATTCCGAGCATCAGTCACGGACAGAGGTCACCACCGGAGACATTTTCATGGCAGAGACCGAAATTCTCAGGGAACTTGCGGCGGAAGGCTCCTGCGTCGTTGCGGGGCGCTCCGGTTTCTTTGTCTTCAAGGACCATCCCAACCATCTGGACATTTTCATTACCGCGCCGAAAGACCGGCGGATCCGGCGTGTCATGCGAAAACAAGGTCTGGATGAAGCAAGCGCAACCGCCCTGATCACAGATATTGACAAGGCGCGGGAAAACTATATCGAACGCTTTGCAGGCACCAGCCGTTACGACGCCCGGAATTACGACCTGGTCATCAATGCAGGCAACAGCGACGAAGAACAGATTGCCGGCATGATTCTCTCGTACATCGGATTTACGCAACAATAAAAAATTACCTGCGGCACTTTTGTCGCCTGTGCCACCCTCGGCAACATGAGAGGGAGGGGCCCAAAACTTGTTTTGGGAGGGGTCGCCCAGAGGGCGACGGCAGGAAAAGTGCCGCAGGTAATTTTTTAAATATCACTAAGGGAAAGATGCAGGGCCTCGGCGCAGCGGATGCCGTCGAGGGCGCTGGAAGCGATGCCTCCGGAATAACCGGCCCCCTCGCCGCAGGGATAGAGCCCGGGGACGGACACATATTCCAGTGACTGAGCGTCCCGCGGAATGCGGACCGGAGACGAAGTGCGCGATTCCACCCCCAGGAGCAGGGCCGCATTGGTATAATAGCCCCGCATCTTCACACGCGGAAAGAGTTTTTGAAGCCGCTGCGCCACGAAAGGAGGCAGCAGGGCATGCAGGGGCGCGGAAATCACGCCGGGATGGTAGGAAGTAGGCGGCATCGCCTTCGAGACCTTTCCCAGGCAGAAATCCTCCATCCGCTGCGCGGGTGCGGCGAAAGGATGCTGAGGGTCGCCTTTCCCCCGGTTGGCGGCGCACCAACGGTACATATCACGTTCCACTTCCCGCTGGAAGTCCGCGAGCCGCAAGGGCGAATCCCCCGGAATATCCTCCGGTTCGATGCTCACCACCACGCCGGCATTGGCAAACTTGCCATTGCGGCCGGAATTGGACATCCCGTTCAGCACAATCGTACCCTCTTCCGTCGATGACGGCACCAGAACCCCTCCGGGGCACATGCAGAAGGAAAAAACGCCGCGCCCGTCCACCTGTTCCACAAAGGAATATTCGGCCGCCGGGACACCCGGTTTCCACTGCCCGTGGTACTGATGCCAATTGATTTTCTCCTGCGGATGTTCCACGCGCACACCGAGCGCAAAGCCCTTGGCTTCGAGCGCCCAGCCCTTCGAAAGGAGCAGTTCATAGATGTCCCGCGCCGAATGGCCGCAGGCCAGGATCACCTTTCCGGCATGATACACCCGTCCGTCGGCACAGGTCAGCGAAAAATCCCCGTCCGTCCCGGAAATATCGCTTACGCGGCTCTCAAAATGATATTCGCCGCCTTTCTCTACAATGCACTTGCGCATATTCTCCACAATGGCCGGCAACTTATCCGAGCCGATATGCGGATGCGCATCAATCAAAATATCCTTCGATGCCCCGAAAGCCACGAGGGCATGAAGCACCTCGCGGATATCGCCGCGCTTGGTGGAACGGGTATAAAGTTTCCCGTCGGAAAACGCTCCGGCACCGCCCTCGCCATAGCAATAATTGGAATCGGGGTGCAGCACTCCGGACACCGACAGGGCCGCCATATCGGTCTTTCGGGCATGCACGTCCTTTCCCCGCTCCAGGATGACGGGCTTGAGCCCCAGCGAAAGCAGCCGCAGTGCGGCAAACAGCCCGGCGGGGCCGGCCCCGACAATCGCTACCGGAGCTGCCCCGTGCACATCCTTCAGTTCCGGCAACACATAGGGCTGCGGCTCCTCTCCCGGCCCATAGGCCTCATAGCGGTAGCGCCAGCAGGGTTCGCGCCGCGCATCGATGGAACGGCGCCTCAGCACCCACTTCATCCCCGCGGCCTTCGCTTCGATTTCGCGGAGCCGCGGTTCCCTGCCCAGCGGACAACTGATTTCAAATTCTTTCATACCTTGGTCGTACTATTTCGTTTATCACCTGACTCCAAAGGGTTGCGGAGCGTTGGGGAGGGAGGAAGGAGACTCCCGCGACCATTTACCCGGACAGGGTTGCGGAGCAACAGGGAGCGGAAGTCTCCTTCCTCCCGATAGCGAACGTTGCCGCAGGCAGAAGCCACTCATACGCAAAATCTCAATACGGTTTACAAATCGCCGGTGCATTGACCAGCAGCCCGAAGCGCAGGCTGAGCGGCGGGACTCCCCCGGCGACGCAATCGCACAACGCCTCGTCAAAGCCATAATGGAACTGCACGAACAGCCGCGGAAGTTTCGGGTGGAACTGCCAGGAAGCCTCCGCGGTCACGTTCGCGATAGACTTGTTGACGATGGGCGTCACAAACACGTCTGCACCGAAGATGCCGTCGTCGTAGCAATACCCCAGCGTCACATATCCCATATAATACAGGAAAAGGTCCTGCGTAAACACTTTCTTGCGCCGTTCATAGTCTCCCACTCCCGAACTGAACCCGCCCCGGGCGCTCACGACCAGGTCGGAATTCCCCCACTTTTTGTCCCAAACCACCTTCAGGTAATTCATGCTCCGGCTGTAGTCATCATGATCGGGGCTGCTCAGGGGATTCCCGAAATAAGGCCGTCCGTTGGAACGGTGCTCATACCCGGCAATCAGGCGGTTATCCTTGCCGAGGTCGCCCTCAAAATAGAAGCCCGGCATATAGGCATTATCCTTGAACGGGCAGGATTCACCAAACGCATTCCAGACCGTCAGCTGCGAGTAGGCTACATAGAACTGCCACTTGGGCCCGATGTCTATCGGATGCAGTTTCAGGCTCAACTGGAACTTGATGTCACCGGTATCCCGGGTCAGGGGCCGGTCCAGCGGCATTCCGAAGGTAAAATAGGTATCGCGAAAGATCGATATCCACGGATGCGCCCTGCCGGCCAGAGGAAGCAGCAGCAACAGCACACAAAGGCAACGTTTCATTTCGAGGCGTATTTATCGGCGAGCAGGGCCGCCACGACATTGGTCTGGGAATTAAGCAGGGTCGCGGGAATATCGATGATGGTTCCGATAATCATGACCACGCCCACCATCGACGGTTCCACCCCCACCAGCGAGCAAATCAGCAAATCGCCCGTCACGCCGCCGTTCGCGACGGCACCCGACACCACAGCCGCCAGCACCGCAATCCCGATACAGGCAGGCGTCGGCACCCCCAGGCCGCAAAACGCCATCAGGAAGGCCACCTTGAGCACCGCCCCGGCCACGGACCCGGCCTTCAGCAGATTCGTCGAAAGCGGAACCACGGCACCGGCAACGCTCTCATCGGCGCCGATCCGCCGGGCCGCCTCGATATTCCCCGGCATCGCGACGGAACTCGACGCGGTAGCCAGCGCAGTCAGCGAGGGCGGAATGATATGCCTCCAGAAAGGACCCAGCACCGATTTCCCGCGGGCGAACATCACCAAGGCCGGATTCACCACGGCAAACAGGAGCAGCGCCAGCAGGCAATACAGAACAAACACTTTCAAATAGCCGCCCAAAACGTCGGGACCTATCGATGCCACCGAATCCGCAAAATAACAGCCCAGGCCGACAGGCGCCGCTTTCATCAGGAAATCCATCGCCCGCATCACCGACTCGTTGCCGGCTTCGAGCGCTTTTGCCATCGGCGCCCCTTTCTGTCCCGCCGCGGAAATTCCTGCGCCGAACAGGGCCGAAAAAATCATCAGCGGAAGAATGCTGTATTTGGAAAAAAGCTGCGGAAAATCCGGCACGGAGAAAGCGGAAACCAGAGCATCCGCCCGGCGCTGCGCGGGGAGCACCGCATCGGCAACGGAGAGCCCCGCCGAAGAGAGCGGCCCTGAAAGCAGCACGGTAAGATAAGCGGCAGAACCGTAAAGGAGCCAGATGAGGCCGAACACCATGCCCGTGCGTAGCAGCAGGGCCCCCAGTCTGCCTCCTGAGCGCAAACGGCAGAACGAAAGGGTAATACTGCAGAACACCATCGGAATCACCAGGACGAACAGGAGGTTCAGGAAAATATCGCCGAAGGGCTTGAGGTAGGGAGAAAGCGCGGGCAGGAGGGCGCCTGCAAGGCCCCCGGCCACTACGCCGGCGAGCATGGCCAGCGTCGATGCATAATTCTTCAGTACGCTGTTCATGGCAGCAGGAAATTAAGTTTTGTGCCCGAAGCATCCACTTCCAGTTCTGCCTGGGCACCTTCGACAAGCGGCATATTGATATCGACATGCCCTGCGGGGAAACCGAAACATACGGGGATGCCGAGGTCCTTCACATAAGGCCGCAGCATCGCTTCTATCGAATCGAATTTCAAATCCGGCTTGCAGGCGGTAAAGCCGCCGAAGATCAGGCCGCTGAGGTTCGCAAGCCTCCCCTGCCTGACCAGCATGTTCATCAGGCGGTCCACCGCGTGCATCGTCTCTTCAATCTCTTCAAGGAAAAGGATTACCGGTTCATCCCGCGGGAAATCCCAGGAGGAGCCCATCAGCGCCTCCAGGGTAATCATGTTTCCGGCAACGAGAAGTCCCTTCCCCTTTCCCGGCACATTCAGGTCATGCGGAGGCAGGTTATAGGAAGGGAAAATGCCGAAAAGCAGGTCGTGCAGACTGCGGTTTCCGGGATTGTCGCCCCCGCGCCGGCTGAAATCGATGCACATATTCCCGTGGATGCTCATCACCCCCGCCGCGATGGCCCCCAGATGCAGGTTCGTAATGTCGCTGTACCCTGTCAGCCACTTGGGATGCGCACGGAAATCGGCCAGGTCCAGGGAATCCACCAGATGAATCCCCCCGTAGCCTCCCCGGGAGGGAATGATGGCCCGGATACTCGTATCGCGCAGCGCCCAGCGGAGGTCTGCCAGCCGCCCGGCAAGCGGCATTCCCTTGATTCCCAGTTCCTGCTGGACGGTATCGGGATGAAAGACATGCGCTCCCGTCACGGGCTCCAGCCCCCACTCCCGCATCAGGCGGCAAGCCGCCGCAATGGTGGTATCCTTTTTTGCAGAGGGAGCGTAAGAGGGCGAAATCACGGCAACCTTGTCCCCTTTCCGCAAAAAGGGCGGCCTGACCCTTGCCGGAGCATCGGGACGTGCTGGCGGGAAAACGGAGAGGAGAGTAAACAGAAAGGCAGTCAGCGACACATTCATAATCTGCGAAAATACGCTTTTTTTCGTATCTTTGCAAGGAGATGAAAACGGATATCCTGGTCATCGGAGGCGGAGCCTCAGGGCTGACGGCAGCCCGGACCGCAGCGGCTGCCGCCCGTAAAAAGGGCGTCGCCCTGCAGGTGACGCTGCTCGAAAAAATGCCGCGTCCGGCCCGCAAACTGATGATCAGCGGAAAAGGGCGCTGCAATTTCACCAACCTCAAGCCCTGGAACGACTTCTCCACGCATATCGAGGCGGGCAGCCGCCTGGTCAAAAACGCCTTCTACAACTTCGACAGTGCCGCCGCCATCGCCTTTTTCGAACAGGAAGGGCTCCGGACCGTCGTCGAGCGCGGCGACCGGGCCTTTCCGGCATCGCACCGCGCCTCCGACATCGTGGACACCCTGGTCCGTTCCTGCCTTGGAGAAGGCGTAAAGATCGTCACGGAATGCACGGTTACCGATATTTCCTTCGATGCGAAAGGACGCTTCCTGGCCCGTTGCGCCGACGGCAGCGAGTACCGTGCGCAAACGCTGATTCTGGCGACCGGCGGCCTGTCTTACCCCGGAACGGGATCGACCGGCGACGGATACCGTTTCTCCGCCGCCTTCGGCCATGGGCTGAGCCCGACCTTCCCCTCGTTGACCGCCCTGGTGCCTGAAGGATACAAGGAAAGCGGCGGGAAAGCGCTGAAAGGGCACATCCCGCGCGAAACGCCCCTTTCGTCGCTCGGCGCCAAACTCTGCGGCGTACAACTCAAAAATATCGGCACAAGGCTCTATATCGGAGGGACCTGCGTGGAATCGCTATTCGGCGATGTAGATTTTACCGACGGCGGACTGGAGGGGCCGCTCGGCTTTGCCATGAGCCGCAAATGCGTGAAGGCCCTGATGAACGGGAACAAGGCCTGCGTGGAACTGGACCTCAAGAGCGGCGTCCCGGACGGCGAATTTTCCGCGCGGGTCACCGCACTCTGGAAAGAGCAGGGCGGACGGCTGAGGAATCTGCTGCCCAGAGTGCTGCCGCGGGAACTTACGGCAGCCTTTCTCGCCGCTTTCGGCAACACGGTCAAGGGGCCGGGGACGCTGGCGGCCGCGCTGCGCGCCTGGCGCTTCCCAATCGCGGGCTTCGTGGGGTATGAGCGCGCCGTGGTCACCGCCGGCGGCATACCTGCCCCGGAAGTGAACCCCAAGACGATGGAATCGCGTTTCCGTCCCGGTCTGTACCTCTGCGGCGAACTGCTCGATATCGACTGCACTACAGGCGGCTACAATATCCAAACCGCTTTTTCGACCGGAGCGCTGGCCGGACAGAGCGCCGCCCTGCAGCTTTGTGCGGAATCGTAGTGGAATTTTCAGCTTTTTTTTGCATATTTGCGTTTTGATGAAACGAACCGGCCTTACATATATCGCGCTCGCCCTTATCGCGGCGTCGCTGTTTTCCTGCAAGAAAAAAGAAGCGGAAACCCTGCCCACCCTGAACGGGCAGATCAATCTCTTCCTGCCTGCCTTCGTGACGGCGGGAGAGACCTTCGATATCGAACTCGGCGGACCGATGCTGAAGTCCACCGTACACCGCAATGAAGCCGGCGGCATCGGCTACTATTTCTATAATTCCCAGGGCACGCAAAGGGATACGGCCCGTTTGGAAAGCCAGCCCCTGACCGACCCTGTACGCTACACGCTTACCTGCGGAGACCAACTCGGCGCATTCACCCTAACCTGCAGCGCCTTTGCCCAGAAGTATTACAATGTATCGGATGTCGCAACGCTGAACCTGATCGACCCCGCGCCCGGCAAGAGCCTTACGGGCTTTGAGCAGCGCGATGCCGACCTTGTCTTTGCCGATTCTCGTGACGGGCGGGAATACCGGGCCGCCCGGATAGGAGGGCTGTACTGGATGCGGCAGAATCTGGCCTGGGAAGGCGCCGGCCGCGCCTACCTTTCTTCGCTGAGAGAATTCGGCAATCCCGGGACCTCCGCCATTTCCACGATCATGGGCCGCTTCTACAGTTGGGACGAGGCCGTGACGGCCTGCCCCGAAGGCTGGGAGCTGCCCTCGCCATCGGACTGGACCGCCATGGTGGCGGCCGTGAGCGGAAAGGCGGCGGCGGACGATCTTGCCGACATCGACGGGGTTGCGGGTGCCCTGATGGGGAAAGACCTGAAACTCAACGGAAAGGCGCTCTGGCAGTACTGGCGCGGCGTGGAAAGGACCGATGCGTCCGCACTCAGCCTGATGCCGGGCGGCTATGCGCTCAACACCGTCCCCGGGCTGTACTCTTTCCACGGAAACGGCTCCTATGCGATGCTCTGGACCTCCGGGGAACGGGACGGACATGCCGTTTACCGGTATGTGAACGAAAAATTCCCCATCCTTTACTGCGGACTGGCGGACAAGAAGTCGTTCTGCATTCCGGTTCGTTGTGTAAAATCAGCGGAATAATCCAACATCAAAATATTTTATGAAAAAGAGTCTTCTCATCTGTCTGGCCATCGTCGCCGTACTGGCAATCTGGGGGGTCGGGGCCTACAACAAACTCGTCAAGGGCGAGGAAACCGTCAACAACGCCTGGGCACAGGTAGAAACCGCCTATCAGCGCCGTGCGGACCTGATTCCCAACCTCGTCGCCACCGTCAAGGGCTATGCCGCCCATGAAAGCGAAACCCTGGAGAATGTGCTCCGCGCCCGCGGATACGGCAACAACACCGTTCCTACCGAAGACAATGTTGCCGCCATCCAGCAGCAGGAAAGCGAGATTTCCTCCGCCCTGAACCGGCTGCTCGTCGTGGTCGAGGCATATCCCGACCTCAAGGCCAACGAAAACTTCAAGGACCTTCAGGCCCAGTTGGAAGGCACGGAAAACCGCATTTCAGTCGCGCGCAACAACTATAACGACGCAGCCAAGACATGGAACACCCAGGTCCGCAGTTTCCCCTCCAACATCATCGCCGGAATCTTCGGATTTGAGAAAAAGGGGTATTTCCAGGCTGACGAAGCGGCTGCCAGCGCTCCCGTCGTAGCATTTTAGATTAAAATACGGCAGTGAAGTTAAAAGCAACCATCACTGCGCTCGCGCTGTCGCTGCCGGCCATGACCGGCTTGCGGGCGGCGATTCCCGCTCCACCCTCGCCCCAGCGCCTGGTCAATGACTTCGCCGGGGCGTTTACGCCGGAGCAGCGGGACAGCCTGGAGACGGTTCTGGTGGCCTTCGACGATTCCACCTCCAATCAGGTTTGCGTCGTAACGGTGACCACGCTGGACGGCATGGATGTATCCGATTATGCCGTACGGCTGGGCAACAGTTGGGGCATCGGCTCCCACCGCAATAACGGACTGCTGGTCCTGCTCAAGACCCGGACCGGAGAAGAAGACTGGATTGATGTGAATATCCAGGTCGGCAAGGGACTGGAAGGCGCCATCCCGGATGTCTATGCCTCCCGCATCATCCGCAATATCATGGGGCCGCGGCTCAGGGACCGTCGCGACGATTACTGGCGCGCAACGACCCTGGCCTGCGAAGAATTGATGAAACTCGCCTCAGGAGAAATCTCCGAACCGCGTGACGGCGAAGACGATGAGGATGACTGGGTATCCGATCTTGTCGCCGCCCTGTTTATCCTCCTTCTCCTTTGGATCTTGTTCCGCCGCACGCGGAGTTCCAGGGGGCGGTTCAGGAGCGGTCCCGGCAGCGGCCTGGGCGGCGGTGTGTATTATGGCGGCGGCTGGTCCGGCGGAAGATCATCGGGCCGCAGTTCCGGCGGATTCGGCGGATTCGGCGGCGGGTCCTTCGGCGGAGGCGGCGCCTCCGGCAGATTTTAGAAACTGCTTTGCTGTATGAAAAAATGACCTGCGGCGCTTCTTATTGTTGATTAAGATTTACGTAATTTGTTCTATAAGATGAAATTCAAACCGACTGAGTACAAACTGAAAAATGTCGCCACAGGACGGATTTTCGAGGACCAGGGCTGGACACTCGCAGATCCGGAAGGTGGTGCGCCCGCTCTGGTAAGGGCGGTTTACGCCAACAAGAATTTCAACCCGCGAGAAGACCTCGACGGGCTCTACCGCTATGCGGACTGGATGCCTGTCAAGCGCACCCTGCGCCGCTCGCACGCCCCCGTTACCTACCACAGCAAGGGGCTGGGGAAATATCTCGGACTGGACAACCTGTATATCACTTTTTCCGGATACAACCCGAAAATCGGCGCCGGAATGCCCACCTGTTCCTTTAATGAGACCGAGGCCTACAGTGTCTGCGCCCGGCTGTCCAAGAACGAGAAACGCACGCTGGTCGTCCAGAGCGCCGGCAATACCGCCCGCGCCTTCGCCCAGGTCTGTTCCGACAACGGCATTCCCATCGTCATCTGCATTCCTGCGGACAGCGTACACGACATGTGGTTCCGCAAGAAACTCGACGATTGCGTCAAAGTGATTGCCGTCCCCCACGGATGCGACTATTTCGACGCCATCAGCCTGGGCGAGAAACTCTGCCAGAGCCCGGACTACTTTGCCGAGGGCGGAGCCAAGAATGTTGCCCGGCGCGACGGCATGGGTACGACCGTCCTCAGCGCAGTCGAGCAGATTGGCCGCATCCCCGATGCGTATTTCCAGGCCGTAGGTTCCGGTACCGGAGCCATCGCCGCCTGGGAGAATGCCCTCCGCCTGGAAGAGGACGGACGCTTCGGCAAGAACAAGATGAAGGTTTTCGTCGCGCAGAACTCCCCCTTCACCCTCATTTACGATTCATGGAAGTCGGGCAGCCGCCAGATGGTGGATATGAGCCCCGAGCAGGGTCGCCGTGCCGCCGAGGTGATTCTCGCCAAGGTACTGAGCAACCGCAAACCGCCCTACGGGCTGGCCGGCGGTCTTTTCGATACCCTGACCGAAAGCGGCGGAGATTGTTTCCTTGCATCCAATGACGAGATTATGCAGTGGCTGCTCCGCTTCCGCAACCTTGAGGGGTATGACCTGCTTCCCGCAGCGTCGGCCGCGGTAGTCGCCCTCAATAAGGCCGTCGCCGAAGGCAAGGTAGGAAAGGAAGACGTGGTAATGCTCAACTGCACCGGAGGAGGTACGCTCCAGGCTATGGAAAAGGGTTACGTCCTCCGTGAACCTGATATCGTTTTTGCGCCGGATACGCCGGCGGAGGAAATTATCGAAGCTGTCAACAAACTATAGAAATGGAGGGCTGTACTTTCCCTGCCGTCGCTTCGCGACCCCTCCCAAAGCAAGCTTTGGGCCCCTCCATTTTATCTTTTCATTCAGTTTGTATCAACAAGGAGTAATACCACCGTTGCCGGAACGGATGAGACCGACGAGTCTGGATGACTATGTCGGGCAGACGCATTTGGTCGGCAAAGGTTGCATCCTCCGGAATATGATTGACAGCGGGTCGCTGTCGTCGTTTATCCTCTGGGGGCCTCCGGGGGTGGGAAAGACGACGCTGGCCCGAATCATTGCCGGAAGCCTGAAACGGGAGTTCCACACCCTGTCGGCCGTCAGTGCCGGTGTGGGCGATGTGCGCAAAGTCATTGAATCGGCAGGCAAGGAATCCCTGTTCCGTACCGGCGGCGCCCCCATTTTATTCATCGACGAAATCCATCGCTTCAACAAGGCGCAGCAGGATGCGCTGCTGGGGGCCGTCGAAGCGGGCACCGTCGTCCTCGTAGGAGCCACTACGGAAAACCCCTCGTTTGAGGTGATTACCCCGCTGCTGTCCCGTTGCCAGGTCTTTGTTCTCAAGAGCCTGGAAGCGGAAGACCTGCGTATCCTGCTGCACCGTGCCCTTGAGCAGGACGAACTGCTGCGCAGCCTCCCGATCGAACTGCGAGAAGACGATGCGCTGCTCCGTCAAAGCGGCGGAGACGGACGCAAACTCCTTAATATACTGGAGATTGTGGTGGATTATCTAAAGGCGTCCGGAGGTCCGCTCATCATTGACAACAAAACGGTTTCCGCCTGCCTGCAGCAGAATATGGCCGTCTATGACAAGGACGGCGAGATGCACTACGACATCATTTCCGCCTTTATCAAGAGCGTCCGGGGTTCCGACCCCAATGCAGCCGTCTATTGGATGGCGCGCATGCTGGAAGGAGGCGAAGATCCCCTGTTCATCGCCCGCAGGCTCTGCATCCTGGCGGCCGAAGACATCGGCCTGGCCAATCCCAATGCCCTGCTGATGGCCGATGCGTGCTTCCGCATCGTCCATTCCATAGGTATGCCGGAAGCGCGGATTCCCCTCTCGGAATGTGCGATTTACCTCGCGTCATCGCCCAAGAGCAATTCGGCCTACATGGCCATAGACGCAGCACTTTCTGCGGTACATGCGGATTCGTCGCCCGCCGTTCCCCTGTACCTTCGCAACGCCCCGACCTCCCTGATGAAGGATCTAGGCTATTCGGACGGATACAAGTACGCCCACGATTATCCGGGGCACTTCACAGATTTGGAATTTATGCCGGAAGAGCTCAGGGGAAAAGTCTTTTACGAGCCCGGAAGCAATAAGCACGAGGAGAACCTGAAGGCTTATCTCAAGGCCTGCTGGCCGAAATACTACAAATAATCCTCCAGCCCGGCTTCTCCGGGCTTTTTTTTAGTTCAACGCTGAAACGCATAGCCACCCGGACCAGGGCGGTGTGGCCGTGCGCACAGATGCAGGACTCTAAAAATCGGTTACAAATACAACTCTTAGCGATAAAAATTGTAAACTTTACAAAATTTACCGTATAAAATGTAAATTTATAGAATTTGTAAAATAAGTAATATTTATGCGTATGTTTACAATTCGGTATATTGCTATATTTCAAACAATTACATGCCTTGATATATTTCTTTAAAGCAGATTTGTGCGGTAAACTTGAGAAATTTACACCAATCCCGCTGATTATTGTGTTTTATTAATTATTCAAATCGCATAATATAAGGATATTATCTTTATTTATCTTCATAAAAACATCAATATATTTTCCAGATTGCTCCGCTGTTCAGTCGTATTGTTTCATCTTGTAAAACTTGCAGTTTACAATTATCTTGTTTACATTTGCAAAACAATCGTTAACAAATGTTGCTATGAACAAAAGGCTGCAGCAATTCATTTTTGCAGAGAATATCAGCCAGTCAGCCTTTGCCGACACCATCGGCGTGGCGCGGGCAAGCGTTTCCCATATCCTTTCCGGGAGGAACAAGCCAGGATTCGATTTTATAGAGAACCTGACCCGTGCCTACCCCGCGCTGAATATCGAATGGCTGATTACGGGTGAAGGCAAGATGTACAAGACTTCAAGGGAGGCCGTGACTCCCCCTGCGGAGCAGGATCTCTTTTCCTCCCTCCCGCCGGCGGAAGTCCCCGCGGATACCCTGGTCCCGCAGCCGCAGAGCGTCCATGGCGCCCCGATTCCCCGGCAACGCCCCGATTCCGGCTCAAATCTTGCGCAGAAAATAGACATCAATTCTTTAGATGATTTGCAGCAAGCCGTTGTAAACAAAAAATTTATATCTAAAATTATCGTATTTTTTTCTGACGGCTCATTTCGAGAAATAGCCGCATAGGTGCGTCATTCCGTCATTTTTTGCTAACTTCGTCTCCCAAACGAGAAACGTGCCATGACAAAGGCTTCCATCTGTACCATAGGCGATGAAATCCTCATCGGCCAGATTGTAGATACCAACTCTTCACACATCGCCAGGTCGCTCGGCGAGATCGGCATCCGCACGGACCGCATGGTCAGCATCGCGGACAATGAAGACGACATCATCGGAACCCTGCGGGCGGAGCTCGGCAGGAACGACATCGTCCTGACTACGGGCGGTCTCGGTCCCACGAAAGACGATATTACCAAGGCGGCACTCGCAAAGCTCTCAGGCAGCCGGGAAATGGTCCGGGACGAGGCCCAGGAGGCCATCGTCCGCCGCATCCTGCACTCCCGCGGCCTGGACGTGCTCGAATCCAACCTCATGCAGGCGATGGTTCCCGCAGCCTGCGAAGTGATTCCCAACCGCCTGGGGACGGCGCCGATCATGGTTTTCCGTTTTTCCGAAGCCGAATTCGGACATCCGGCGACGCTCTACGCCATGCCGGGCGTTCCGCACGAAACGCTGGGGATGCTGCCCGATGTCATCGCCGATATCCGCAGCCACAATGCATTGGAGCCCATCACCCACCGCAACCTGATGGTCTATGGACTCGCCGAATCGGCCCTCGCGCAACTCATCGCCCCCTGGGAGGATGCACTACCCGCAGATATGCACCTCGCCTACCTACCCAACACGCTCACCGGCGTCAAATTGCGCCTGTCGGTTTTCGGCGGGAGCGAAACATCCCCGGAAAGCCGCATTTCAGCCCAAATCGAGGCCCTGAGGAAGATTTTGGGCCCCAGCATCTACTCCGAGCAGGAAGACCGCCTGGAGGCCGTAATCGGGCGGCTGCTGCGGGATCGCGGAGAAACGCTCAGCGCCGCCGAATCCTGCACCGGGGGGGAGATTGCGCACCTCATCACGACGATTCCCGGCGCTTCCGACTATTTCCTGGGTTCCGTAACCTCCTATGCCGTCTCCGTCAAGAAGAAAGTGCTCGGCGTCCCCGCCGCCGCCATCCGGGAAAATGGCGTCGTCAGCGCCGATGTCGCCGAAGCGATGGCCCGCGGCGCAAGGCGGCTTACGGGCAGCACCTGGGCCGTCGCCACCACCGGACTCGCGGGCAGCGAAGGCGACGGCATCAACGAGGGCGGCACCGTCTGGATCGCGGTCGACGGACCCCGCGGAACCGTCAGCGAAAAGCGGGTTTACCACAACGACCGTGAGCGTAATATCGAGCGTTTTTCCGCCTCCGCACTGGACCTGTTGAGACGTTGTATCCTCGGCTGATTTTCGCAAGTTTCATCTGCAAATTCCCTTTTTTGTGCCCATTAACGTAAAAATCAGCTAATAGACTAATTTACAATCCACATAACAAAATTGTTAAGATAGTTAACATTTTTGTTACGAGCCACACAGCCCCCTGGTTACAGATGTTAAAAACCGGGGCAAGGGCTCGTATCTCCCCCGGAATTTTAAACAATGATTTTTGGAATTTCTCCGAAAGTCAGGGTTTAAAACCCCAAGCACTGATAAATCACCAAGATTTTGGGAAAATAAAGAATGTTTATTTCTCCAAGAACATACAAATTATTGCAGTTTTGGGAAAATAAAGCTATCTTTGCGAAAAATAACAGCACCTATGGTTGGCAGAATAGCAGAACAAAAGCAACTTGACAAATTGTTTCACAGCGACAAATCCGAGTTTGTCGCTATTTACGGACGCAGACGGGTAGGAAAGACCTTCCTGGTCAAAGAGCATTTCAAGGGCCGGTTTATTTTCTGGCATACCGGCCTGTCGCCATATGACAGGGAGAAAAAGAACTTTCTGCAGGACCAGCTCAAGGCATTCCACATTACCTTGATGAGATACGGGCTGAAAGAATCCCCTGCCCCTAAGTCGTGGATGGATGCATTCTTTCTGCTTGAGCAGTTGATGGAAAATCTGAACTCCAGTGGAAAGAAAATCATTTTTATCGATGAACTTCCCTGGATGGATACGGCACGCTCCCGATTCATCCTTGCATTCGAAAGTTTCTGGAATGGCTGGGCTTCAAAACGCGATGATATCCTGCTGATTGTTTGTGGAAGCGCAACCTCGTGGATTGAGGATAACCTGATCAACAGCAAGGGCGGACTATATGGGAGGCTTACCCGGAAGATTCATTTACATCCTTTCACATTGTCGGAATGCAAGGCATTCTACAAGGCGGCAGGGATCAAAATGTCGCTCTATGACATCGCCCAATCCTATATGGCCTTGGGAGGCATTCCGTATTATCTGGGGATGTTGGATCCGGAATGGTCCCTGGCGCAGAATATTGACAGCCTGTTTTTTGCCAAGGATGCTAAATTAGAGGACGAATTTGACCTGTTATTCGGTTCTTTGTTTGTCAATCCGGAAGAATACAAAAGCATTATCCGCGTCCTGGCGGGCAGACACGCAGGATACACTCGCGATGAAATACTGAGACTGACGGGCAATCCAGGCGGCAATAACTTTACCAAACAACTTAATGCCCTCATAGCTAGCAACTTTATCGTGAAATATACTCCTTTTGGAGAGAAAAAAGTCATACAATATCGGCTCTGCGATAGTTTCTGCCGTTTCTGGTTATATTTTCTGGACAAGAAGAAAGTCACAGACAGGCATTTCTGGACGAATAATCTCAAATCGCCTACCCTCAATGCCTGGAAAGGACATGCGTTTGAAGAACTCTGCTTAAACCATATTGATGAAATCAAGAATGCTTTAGGCGTAAGTGGCGTAAATTCCATCGAGTCGCAATGGGCGCTCCGGGGAGACGACGAACAGGAAGGAACGCAAATCGACTTGATTATCGACCGGGCGGATAATGTAGTGAACCTCTGCGAGATGAAATTCTACAACGAGGAATTCCGCGTAACAAAGGAATACGACAAGAAACTGACCCATCGGCTCAACCTTCTTCAAGAAAGGCTCCCCCGTCGAAAGGTGGTTCACATGACGCTGGTTACGACAGAGGGGCTGTCCCTGAATGAATACGCCGGCGCCTTCCAGAAGGTCATTACCCTGGAGGACTTGTAACTACAGACTCAGACTCCCCCACTCGTCCGTTTTCGCGTCCAGGTCGCGCTTGCATTCGAGGTATTCGCGGGTGAGATCCATGATATCATCTTCCGGACCGGGGGCGGAAAGGACCGCCTCAATTTCTTTCATCCGGACCTCCAGTTTTTCGATTTCACACTCCAGCCAGGAGATGCGGTTGCGCGTCTTGCGGTCCTGTTTAGGCGGCGCCGGGGCTACCGGCTTGACAGGTTTGGCCGGCTTTTCCACCACGGGAGAAACCGCACTGCGCTCCAGCTCCCGCAGGGATTCCAGACGGCGCTTTTCAAGATATTCCTGCACGGTGCCCAGGAATTCCCGCACCCGGCCGTCACGGAACTCATAGAGCTTGTCCACCAGACCGTCCAGGAAGTCCCGGTCGTGCGATACGCTGACCAGCGTCCCGTCATAAGCCTTCAGCGCCTGCTTGAGAATATCCTTGGACTTGATGTCCATGTGGTTTGTCGGTTCGTCTAGCGCCAGCAGGTTATGGTTCTGCAGCATCAGTTTCGCCATGCCGAGCCGCGCCCGCTCCCCCCCGCTGAGCACGCCTACCCGCTTGTCGATATCTTCACCGCGGAAGAGGAACTGCGCCAGGATATCGCGCAATTTCGTGCGGACATCCCCTACGGCGATACGGTCCAGCGTGCCGAACACGGTTTCCCTGGCGTCAAGCACATCTTCCTGATTCTGTGCGAAATAGCCCAAATCCACATGATAGCCACGGAACACATCTCCGGAAAGCGGCTCCAGTTCACCGGCAATAATGCGCATGAGGGTGGTCTTCCCCTCTCCGTTACGGCCGATAAAAGCGACCTTGTCTCCCCTCCGGATCTCGACATCAGCGCCCGTAAACACTGTTTTTTGAGGATAGCCGGCGCTTAACGCCGCCGCCTTGAAAACAACGTCCCCGCAGCGGGGAGCGGGAGGAAACTTGACCGTCAACGTCACATTGTCGGTCTCGTCCACCTGTACACGTTCCAGTTTTTCCAGCGCTTTGATGCGACTCTGGACCTGATTGCTCTTGGTGGGCTTGTAGCGGAAGGCCTGGATGAATTCCTCCGTCTTTTCAATCATCCGCTGCTGGTTCTCGTAAGCCGCCACCTGCTGTTTCATACGCTCGGCACGGAGTTCAAGGTAATGCGAATAGGGCACCCTGTAATCGTGGATGTGCCCCAACAGGATCTCAACCGTGCGGTTGGTCACGTTGTCAAGGAACTTGCGGTCGTGCGACACGAGCAACAGCGCTCCCCTGCGGGCTTTCAGATACCCTTCCAGCCATTCGATGGATTCTATGTCCAGATGGTTCGTGGGTTCATCCAGCATAAGCAGGTCCGGATCGCGCAAAAGAATCTTGGCCAGTTCGATGCGCATGTTCCAGCCCTGGGAAAGGGTTTCCGTCGGCCGGCCGAACTCCTCCTCCTTGAACCCCAGCCCGAGCAGGGTCTTGCGCGCCTGCACCTCGGGCGGTTCGCCGTGCGCTACGGAAAGCCTGTCATTGAGTTCGGATAGCAACTCAATCAGCGCCAGATACCCTTCAGACTCGTAATCCGTCCTCTCAGAGAGTTCCTGCGTCACGGCGGCGATACGGTCTTCAAGCTCCGCCGTCCCGGAGAAAACCGTCATCGTTTCTTCCAGGACGCTTCTCCCCCGGTTATGTTCCATTATCTGGGGAAGATAGCCGACCGTAACTTCCGGAGGACAGTCGATTTGCCCTGACGAAGGCCGCTGCAGGCCGCAGAGCAATTTCATCAGCGTCGATTTTCCGGCGCCGTTCTTTCCGACCAGACCGATTTTGTCTTTCTCGCTGATATGGAACGACACCGAATCCAGCAGCGTAAAACCGCCATAGGCAACGGTCACATCCCCTATAGAGATCATACAAATATCAGTTTGTCAAAAAATTCCGGCCGGTGAAAATCCGGTGAAGGCGTTGAGATGGGCGCCCAGCTCAGAAAGTGCGGGACCGGCAGCGCGTCGCCGCATTTGTAAAAGTTACCGCGAGCCTGAAGACCATCGAAGGTATCGAGACCAAAGGTCGAAGCCGGAATGTCCAGTCCCAACTCCCAGGCTGTCGGCCGTTCCAAAAGGCCGAAAGGCTCCGTCCCCAGCGAGGGATGGCGGGAAATCCCGGCATAAGCGGTTTCCGGCAGGAATTCCCGGTCATGGCGGCCTTCACCGATGCAGAGATACAGTTTTCCCGTACAACTGCATTCCAGGTTATAGTAGAGACCGTCCTCCCGCGGCGCAAAGAAGAATTCCACGCAGGAGTCTTTCCATACGGGCTCCCGGTCGGCGGCGCATACGGCGCGCACGGCCTGTTCACGCACCCGGAAATGCAGGTGCAGCGCATCTGAGGAATGAAAGATATCCAGCGACACTTCCGGACGATACGGGAACGCTTCCGGCCAGTTCAGGCAGGCGATCCTTTCGTTCCGGGCTTCTCGGCTGATTTGCAGCATGGCGGGAAGGTTCTCTACAATTTCGAGAGCGAGGCTTCCAGCGCTGCGATACGGGCCAGCGCGTCGGCTTCCTTTTTGCGCTCCCCTTCGACCACCGCCGCCGGGGCGCCGGAAACGAACTTCTCATTGGAGAGTTTCGCACGCACGCCTGCAAGGAATCTGCGTTGATGCTCGAGGTCTGCTTCCAGTTTCTTGCGCTCTTCGCCCGCATCCACCAGGCCTTCCAGTTTTACCGAAGCCTTGACGGTGCCGACGATGAACGACACGGCTGGCCCTTCGGGCGCAGCAAATTCGACGCTGGAAAGGTTCGCCGCCCTCATCAGGACGGGCAGAAGCTCTTCGCGGAACGCGCCTTCGATATTCAGCGCCAGTTCTTCCTTCGGCGACAGGCCTTTCTGCGCACGCACGCCGCGGACGTTTACGACAAGGGCGCGAAGGTCGTCAAAAGCGGAAAGGTAGGGTTCATCGACGGGGCCGGCCACCGGCGTACGCTCGAACATGATGGACTCGCCGTCGCGCCGCTCTTCCATCCCCTGCCAGAGTTCTTCGGTGATGAAGGGCATGACCGGATGAATCAGTTTCAGCAGCTTGGAGAAGAAATCCACGGTCGCATCGAAGGTCGCGCGGTCTATGGCGGCACCGTAGCCGGGCTTGACCAGTTCGAGGTACCAGGAGCAGAAATCGTCCCAGAAGAGCTTGTAAATCGTCATCAGCGCATCGGAGATGCGGAATTTTGCGTAATGGTCGGCGACGGTGCCGATGCTGCGGCTGAGCAGGTTGTCAAACCATTTGACCGCCGCGCGGGAGACTTCGCCCTGCTCTGCCTTTTCATCGACGTTCCAGCCGCTGACGAGCCGCCAGGCATTCCAGATCTTGCCGCAGAAATTGCGTCCCTGCTCCACCTGCGCCTCATCGTAGAGGATGTCGTTGCCGGCGGAGGAGCAGAGCAGCATACCGATGCGGACGGCATCGGCGCCGTATTTTTCGATCAGGTCCAGCGGGTTGGGACTGTTGCCGAGCGTCTTGCTCATCTTGCGTCCGAGCTTGTCCCGCACGATACCGGTGAAATAGACATTGCGGAACGGCACGTCGTGCATGAATTCATCGCCCGCCATGATCATCCGCGCCACCCAGAAGAAGATGATGTCCGGACCGGTCACCAGGTCGCTGGTAGGATAATAATAGGAAAGGTCCGCACCCGCCTTGTGCTCCGGATGCCCGGGCTGCTCCGGATCGAATACGGAAATGGGCCAGAGCCAGCTGGAGAACCAGGTGTCGAGCACGTCTTCGTCCTGATGCAGGTCCTCCGCCTTGAGCGAAGGATTCTGTTGTTGCGCCTGTGCAAGCGCTTCTTCCGCCGTTTCGGCGACGACCACGCCCCCGTCGGGAAGGTACCACGCAGGAATGCGCTGTCCCCACCAGAGCTGCCGGGAGATGCACCAGTCGCGCACATTTTCCATCCAGTGGCGATAGACATTGCGGTATTTGTCCGGAATGAAATGGATGCGGCCCGATTCCACAGCCTCCAGCGCACGGGCGGCCAGGTCGTCCATCTTGAGGAACCACTGGGCGGAGAGTTTCGGCTCGATGACCGCGTCCGTGCGTTCGGAATATCCGACCGGCGACGTGTATTCTTCCACCTTCAGCAGATTGCCGGCATCCTCGAGCATTTTTGCGATTTTCTTCCGTGCGTCGAAGCGGTCTTCCCCAACGAGGATCTGCGCGTCCGCGTTCAGGCGGCCGCGGTCGTCGATAATATCCAGGACAGGCAGGTTATGGCGCAGGCCGATTTCATAGTCGTGCGCATCGTGCGCCGGCGTCACCTTGAGGCAGCCCGTTCCGAAGTCCATCTCCACGTAATCGTCTTCAATGACGGGAATCTCCCGGTTGATCAGCGGGATCAGTACCTTCTTTCCGCGCAGGCAGTGATAGCGCTCATCGGCGGGATTGACGCAGATGGCGGCATCCGCCATAATCGTTTCCGGACGGGTGGTGGCAATGACCAGATACTGATCGGTAGGATTTCCCTTTCCGTCGGAAATATAATATTTGAGGTGGTAGAAGTGGCTCCGGGTATCGCGGTGAATCACTTCATCATCGCTGATGGCGGTCAGGGCCACCGGATCCCAGTTCACCATCCTGACGCCCCGGTATATCCAGCCCTTGCGATAGAAATGGCAGAACGTGGCGATGACGGCCTTCGAGAGTTCCGGCTCCATGGTAAAGCGGGTCCGGTCCCAGTCACAGGAGGCACCGAGCTTGCGCAACTGTTCGAGGATGATTCCCCCGTGCTCTTCCTTCCAGGCCCAGGCGTGTTTAAGGAATTCCTCGCGGGTGAGGTCTTCCTTCCTGATGCCCTGTGCGGCCAGCTTCGCGACGACCTTGTTCTCGGTGGCGATACTGGCATGGTCCGTCCCGGGCACCCAGCAGGCGTTCTTGCCTTCCATCCGCGCCTTGCGGATGAGCACGTCGTTCAGCGTATTGTTGAGCACATGGCCCATATGCAGGATACCCGTCACATTGGGCGGCGGAATGACGATGGTATAGGGTTCCCGATTGTCCGGTTCGGAATGAAAACACTTGTTTTTCAGCCAATAGGCATACCATTTTTGCTCTACCTCGGAAGGATTGTATTTGCTCTTCTGTTCCATAACTTGCAAAGATACTCAGAATTTTTCTTAATTTAGCGAAAAATTTGACTATGGAAAACAAGGAGAATAAGCAAATCAACATCGAGCTCAAGCCCGATATCGCCCGTGGCTGCTATTCCAACCTGGCGATCATCAGCCACTCTCACAGTGAGTTCATCCTGGATTTCGCCACCGCCCTTCCCGGCCTTCCCAAGCCGGAAGTCGGCAGCCGCATCCTGATGACCCCCGAACACACCAAACGGCTCCTGAATGCGTTGATAGATAATGTCAGCAAGTATGAAGCCCAGTTCGGCCCCATCGTCATCGATGCACCCCGCGCCACATTCAACCTTACCGACCTGAATCCCAATGGCCCCAAATCTTGACCGGATACGCGCCATCGCCCTGGATATCGACGGCGTGCTGACTGACGGGAGCGTCATTCCGCTTGCCGACGGGGACCTGCTGCGGGTGATGGACGCCAAGGATGCGCTCGCCATCCGGGTCGCCATCATGAAAGGCTATATCGTAGCCATTATGTCCGGAGGCGATACCGAAGCGCTGTGCAGGCGTATGGAAGTCATGGGGATATCCCGGGAAAACATCTATCTGGGCTGCCGCGGCAAACTGGCGGTTTTTGAGCGCTTTTGCGCACAGAACGGCCTGTCGCCGGAAGAAGTGATGTACATCGGAGACGATCTTCCCGACGTCCCCGTACTGCGTGCCGCCGGCCTGGGCATTGCGCCCGCGGATGCGGCACAGGATGCATTGGAAGCCGCAGACCGCATTTCGCCCTGCGGCGGCGGGAAACGCTGCGTGCGCACGGAAATAGAGCGCCTGATGCGTTACCGGGGCCATTGGGAATTCGATTATGCAAAAACCTTTTGAGTTTCCCCGGAAGATTATTTTGGGAAGCAATTCCCCGCGCAGGCGTGAACTGTTGTCGGCAATGGGGATAGAATTTACGGTCGATACCGACAATTCATTCATAGAAACTGTTCCGGACGGCACGCCTGCCGGCCAGGTGCCCGTCATTCTTTCACGGGGCAAGTCCCACGGCTTTCACCGCCCCCTGCTTCCGGACGAACTCCTTATCACCGCTGACACGGTGGTCATCCTTCCGGACGGGAAAGAAGGCGTGATTTTCGGAAAGCCGAAGGACCGCAACGATGCATTGAGCATGCTGCACGCCCTGTCCGGACGGACACACGAAGTCATTACCGCCGTTTGTCTTAGGACGCTTGACTTAGAGTATTGCTTCACGGATTCTACAAAGGTGCATTTCGCCGCCCTCAGCGATTCGGAGGCAGAATATTACACAGACAAATTCCGCCCCTTCGACAAGGCGGGAGCCTACGGCATCCAGGAGTGGATAGGTCACATCGGGATAGAATGGATCGACGGTTCCTACAACAACGTCGTCGGCTTCCCTACCCAAAAACTGTGGAAAGCCCTTCAGGAACGCTTTTCCTGCATTTCCTTGCGCCGGGCTTCGTAATAGGCATGCCGCGCAGGGTTCTCCAGGAACCAGCCCCGGAGCACACGCTTCTCCTGCAGGAACATCTCGTGTATGCCCCAGAAGCAGCAAAAGGCAAAGCCGCCGAGCACAATGGAAACGATATCGTTCCGGACAAGCAGGGACAGGCCGGAGAAAAGCAGCCCGGCAAGCAGCCATACCCACCAGCTCTGTTTCCCCCAGCGATATTCCATTCTGATGACCAGGGGATGACAGATTCCGATGCTCAGGAAGACGGCGGCGCCGACAATAATACCGTTAAAATTCATATTCGTCCGGAAATCGCGTTCATGACAGCTGCCGGATGATGGCGTCCAGCATATCAAACAGGCCGGGAACGGTCTCTACGTTCACACGCTCGCAAAGGACGCCGCGGGCGACGGTATCGGGCACATCCGTCAGTTTCTTCTGCAGATTGCGGCCTTCCGCCGTAAGTTTTACAATCCTCTGCCGGGCATCCTTTTTGCCCGGGCTACGCGTTACTATCCCCTCCGCTTCCATGCGCTTGAGCAGCGGCGTCACCGTGTTGGTCTCCAGCATCAGCCGCTTGGCGATGTCGTTCACCGGCTGCCCATCCTTCTCCCAAAGCACCAGGAGCACCAGGTACTGCGGATAGGTCAGCCGGTATTCCGACAGCAAGGGGTAGTAAGCCTGCGTAATCAGCCGGGAAGCGGTGTACAGCCTGAAACAAAGCTGATTGTCCAGTCTGAACCTCTCGTCCATTACAGCATTTCCTCGATATCTTTCTCGAAGGAAGCCGGTTCGGCCACCGGGGCGAAACGCTTGACGAGCGTACCGTCGCGGTTGATGAGGAACTTGGTGAAGTTCCACAGGATGTCGCTATCCTTTTTCGCGCTCTTGCTGATTTTCTTCAGCATGGCACGGGTGGCTTTCGCCTTCAGCCCCTTATATTCCTCCTGGGGAGCGGCGGATTTCAGATAGGCAAAGACAGGATGCTCATCCGGACCGTTCACATCCGTCTTCTGCATCAACGGGAAAGTGACGCCGTGGTTGATGCGGCAGAACTCGGCGATTTGCTCGTCGCTGCCCGGCTCCTGGTGGGCGAACTGGTCGCAGGGGAAGCCCACGACGACAAGTCCCTTCTCCTTATACCTCTGATACAGCGCCTCCAGTCCGTCATACTGCGGGGTAAAACCGCATTTGGACGCCGTGTTGACGATCAGCAGGACCTTGCCTTCGAACTGCGCGAAGTCAAACTCCATTCCTTTGCCCGTCAGGGCTTTGAAATCATAAATCTTTGCCATATTACATTTGCTTTACGAGCCAGTTCTGATAGCCGATTTTTTCGATGAGGTCCAACTGCTCCCCGTCCCAATAGAGGTCTTCTTCCTCGTCAAGCAGGTAGGCCTTCGTGATGTCATAGGTCGTAGGGTCCGCGGCAAGCGAGGGCATTATCTTGTAGAGCATCTCCACCCCTTCTTTCTGAAGCTTGCAGTCGGCTTCTATATAGGCCTTGGGATCTTCGATCAGGGTCGTTTCGTTACAGACCTTCACCGCGGGGACACAACCCAGGTCGAGCATGCGGTCGGTGTACTTCTCCACCCATTCCATTTCCTCGGTATAGTGGTCGATGTACTTCTGGCCGAGTTTTTCGAAGCCCTGGCTCTTGAAGAGCTGCCCCTGCATCTTGTGCACGAAAGCGCTGCCCGTGAGCTCGTTGATGATCATCTGAGAGATCTGAAGTGTAGTTGAAAAATCCATAATCATTAATTTTTTTATCGTTAATTATATCGTTCACGACACAAATATACGCCGAATTTTCGAATTTCCAAAAAAATGGCCGGTCATCTGCAAAAAATTAACTGCGGCACTTTTATCGCCTGTGCCACCCTCGGCAACATTTTTCACCTCATTTGAACCGTTTCCAAAGGGCATCTTCCGCCTTTCCGGGCAAAAGGGCCAGCGTGGCAGGGAGCCACAGGTTCATAAAGCCGGGACGCACAATGCGGCGTTTTCGGGCCATCGCCCGCAAAGCCCTGTCCACCAGCCACTCCGGGGTCCTGATGACACGGGTCTTTACGCCGAGTTCCAGCAAGTCCTTGCGCAGGCCGTAGAGCGGCGTGGCAATGGCCGCCGGGCAGACGGTCGTGACCCCTACCCCGTAAGGCCGCATTTCAAAACTGAGCGATTTGCCGAAACTCTTCAGGAAGGCCTTGGTCGCCGCATATACGGTAATTCCGGGCGTCGGGAGCTTGGCCGCCATCGACGACATGTTGAGAATATAACCGTAACCGCGCTTTTTCATATCGTCGCCGAAGAGGATGGAACTCTTGACCACGGTCAGGTTGTGCAGATTCATCATCGTACCCACGCGGGCGACATCCGCCGCTTCCAGTTCCTTGAAGAAGAACATGCCGGCGTTATTGACCAGCACATCCACGACAATCCCCTGCTCCGCACACCAGGCATGAAGCCGCTCGGCCGCATCCTGCGCGGAGAGATCCTGGAAATGCGGGATGACACGGACCGAAAATTCCGCGGAAAGGGCCTCTGCGGTTTCCTGCAGCTCCTTTTCCCGGTTACTGACGATGACGACGTCGAATCCGGCTTCGCAGAAACGTCTGGCATAAATGAGCCCCATTCCGGAGCAGCCTCCGGTCACCAGTGCGGTCTTACAGTTCTCGTTCAGCTTTTTCAATTTCATTTTTCAGGGATTTGGGCAGATTCTCGACACAATGATGACAGCGCATTTCCAGGGTGTACATGCGTCCGATGCAATAATTGGAATGGCGGCAGCCGCTGCGCACGATTTCTCCGCGCTGGAGTTTGTTCACGAAATCGGTATCATGCACCAGGGCACGCGCGACCTGCAGCCCCTGGAATCCGGCGGAGAGCACTTCCTCCATCTTATCCCGGGAAACGAGCCCGCCCACATAAATGAGCGGCAGTTTCAGGACCGCCCTGAACCGCTTGGCCTCTTCCAGAAAATAGCCCTCGGACCAGGGCACGGTGGGAATCACCTTGCGGCCCGCCAGTCTCAGCCCCAGTTTCAGCCACCAGAAATGCCTCGGATCCATGTAATGTCCGAGCGTTCGAAGCGGCATCGCCCCGCGCATCACTTCCATGGGCGCCTTGCTGACAAAACCCGCACTGAGCACCAGGGCATGCACGCCCAGCCGTTCCAGTTCCTTTGCTACTTCCAGGCACTCCGGCGTCTGCATGCCGCCCTTGAAGCCGTCGTGCATATTCATCTTGACAATGACGCCGATGTCGTCCCCGGCCGCCTGCATCACCTCCCGAATCACCATACGCATGAAGCGCATGCGGTTTTCCAGCGTACCGCCGAATTCATCGCGGCGGCGGTTCGTATAGGGGGAAAGGAACTGACTGATGAGGTAGCCATGCCCGGCATGGACCTCCACGCAGTCAAAGCCTGCCTTGCGCGCCAGGTGGACGGCCTTTCCATAATCTTTTGCCAGGGCTTCGATTTCTTCGCGGCGAAGCGCCCGGTGAAAGGTCGGGGAATACAGATTGAATCCGGATGAAGCCCCTACCGGCATACAGCCGCAGGTCTTCCGGTGCGTCATATTTCCGCAATGTCCCAGCTGGATGGACGCCTTGGCCCCGTAAGCGTGGACGGCATCCGTCATTTTTTTCAGTTCTGGGACAATTTCTTCACGCATCCAGAGCTGTCCGTCGAACGAAAGTCCGGAACGGCAGACGGCGGCATAGGCCACGGTCGTCATGCCCACGCCTCCGCGCGCGACAGCCGTATGGTAGGCAAAAAGTTCAGGTGTCGGGGCATTGCCCCTGGCCATATTTTCAAAAGCCGCAGAACGGATGATGCGGTTGCGGAGGGTGACCGGACCGAAAGTTACCGGAGTAAAAATCATTTTCGAATCTTTTCAATAAAGGCCAGCGTACTGCGGGCACGCGCAGCGTTGTAGGGAGAAGGACCGTCGATGGCTTCAAAAAGTTTTTCAAGTTCCAGCGTACCGCCTCCGCGCGACACGGTACAGACGATACAGAGATTTTGAAGCGCCAGCCCGGAGGAAATGATATCCAGGTCCGTCTGGCCGATCTGGTGCACGGACATCCGGTAGGCCTTTTCGGAGTATTCCGTACGCAGACGTTCCACGTCTCCGATCGTCTCGCAGCCCAGCAGCCGCAGGGCGCTCAGATAGGAGACCAGCGGCACCTCCTGGACCTCGGCCTGGTTGATGGCGGCAATGCGGGCGGTCAGCGCACCGAACGGGTTCAGCGCCAGATAACTCTTGAAAGAATCTCCGCTCAGGGACACCTCGTCGAAGTTTCCGTCGCTTACCAGCGTCTGCACCTTGCGCCGGTAATCGTTGATGCTGGTACGTACGCGGCTGAATTCATCGTCGGCAAGTTCCAACACCCCGGCCAGGCGGTTCAGCATCCTAAGATGCTCCGGAGGTACTTCCAGACCGGATTTATAGCCGGTATCGTGGTACATGTTCGCCCAGACATGCTGCAGGGCCGTGCGCATCTGGATCTCGAAGCGGATTTCATTGAGTTCCGGGAATTCGGGCTCGCTGTACAGTTCCGCCGGAATCCGGCAGACGTAATGCAACGACATATAACCGAAACTTTCGAGGGAGTGCTGCCTGCGCTTGTCCACGGAGTTCTCCCAGTCAACGTCGAAGGTCTTCTGGATCAGGGCGGCGATTTTATCTACATCGTCACTGTAAAACGTAATCACGCGCGCGCCGACGATATCGGTAATGTCCCGCACGGAAGCGTACTTCGAGCCTTTGAGGGCCAGTTTTCCGGCCAGGCTTTCCCCGGTCTTGATCCGGGATTCTATCGCAGTAACGAGGACATGGGCCTCCTCCAGGCTGCGCGAGATAAACTCCGGAACCAGTTTTTTCTGCCGCTGATACACGGGAACCAGGGAGCGGAACTCCCCCATAATCGCCCGTCCGTGCAGGTCCAATCCCTTCTCGTAATCCTGCACGCTAGACAATTTTGATAATATTGCTGAAACCGGTGATGTCGAAGACCTCTTTTACCTGGGGTATCATGTTCTTCATCACCAGGCTGCCGCCGCGCGCATTGACGCTTTTCTGAAGCATGAGGAAAATACGCAGCCCCTGGCTGGAGGTATAGGTCATCCCGCTGCAATCCATTACGATTTCAGGCGATTCGCCCTCCATGAGCGGCGCCACGTCTTTCTGGAACTGGTCGGCATTGGTCGTATCCAGACGTCCGTCCAGCACGACATCATGATGATTGCCGGTAGTGTTGATTTTGATATTCATAGCGATAAAAAATTATTTTCCAAGCGCTCTGGCTACGGCTTTTTCAATCCCTTCCCCGCGCAGGTCACGCGCGACGATGGTCCCGTCCGGAGCGAACAAAATGATATGCGGGATACCCTTGATGCCGTAAGCATCCGTAGCGACACGGTCCGTATTCACGATTTGCGACCACACCACGCCGTGTTCCTTCGCGGCTGCGGCAGTGTCTTCGGGCTTGTCCCAGACGGCGATGCTCAGCACATCGAAGTCCTCTCCCCCGAATTTTTCATACACAGCCTTGATGTTCGGGATTTCCCGCTTGCAGGGACCGCACCAGGAAGCCCAGAAATCCGCGAGGATGTATTTCCCCCTGCCCACGAAATCGGACAGGCGCACGGTGTCCCCCTTGGCAGGGTCTTCCACCACAAAGAAATCGGTGAACATCTTGCCGGGGGCCGTCGTCAATGTGGCGCGGGCACCGGCTTCGAGGGAAGCGAGGGGCTCGGAGGCACGCCAGGCGGAATCCATCTTCTCCGCGTAGGACAGAATCTCCTCCGGAGCCATATAACCGGCCACATCCTGCAGTGCAATTACGCCGAGGCTGTCGTTCAGGTTCGCCTCAATGGTCTCGCGGCCGATGGCGAGCAGGCTCTCGACCGCCGTGTCATAGAGTTCCTCCTGCCGCCGGGCAAGGTCTTCCGCCTCCAGCCCGTCTTCTCCCTGAAGGGCGGTGACCGCCTCTTTATATACATTGACAACCCCTTCCACGCGGCTGTTGTATTCGGCCACCCGCTCGGAAAGCGGACGCGTGCCCTTACAGGCTACGGCGCAAAGAAGCAGCGCCGCCATCATAAAATACCTTTTCATATCAGATTAATCTTGAAGTTTTTCAACAGATTGAAGGTAAGGGGCGCCGTCGCCCTTCTGCAGGATCAGCACCTCCACCTTGCTGACCGGACCGTCCCCCATCCTGGATTCACAGACGAATATGCGGCTGCATTCCCCCTGGCCATCCCGGTCGGATACCATCAGCGGCACCAGGTTCAGGTAGGCATAATCCGTCGTCGCCTGAAGGAATACCCCCCTGTCGCTATCCTCGACGGGACGCGGCTCACAGTAGCCTTCCCCCTCATCGGCAACGCCGCTTCCAAGTCCGGCGAGAAAGTCCGTTACCTCTTCCCCCGCAAAGGCCATCCTCCGTGCGGCGATGCCGAAACTGCCGAGGATACGGGTCTCGGGCAGGAGCTTCTCCAACGCCCGGGAAGAGGATTTCCGGCCGCCGCTGCCGTAAGTGCAGAAAGGCACCAGGTCCTTGCCGCTGAAATCGTTGCCGGACACGAAACTCAGCACGGGCGGCGGAATCGTCCCGAACCAGACCGGTTAGCCGAGATACACCCTGCGGTAGCCGTCCAGGTCAACAGGGGCGTTGGTAATGGGACGGCATACCCCGTCACGGAATTCCAACCTCGCCTCAGCCACAGTCGCCTCATAGGAGTCCGGATAAGGGGTTTCACATACGATGCGCAGCAGGTCCGCCCCGGTCTGCTCCGCAAAAAGCTGCGCCAGCTGCTCCGTATTGCCCGTCCGGGAAAAATACACGACCAGATCCCTGGGCTGTGCTTTCCTGTTGCAGGCGCAGAGCATAACGCACAGGGCGGCAAGAAGAAAATACCGGGGTTTCATGGAAGAAAAGATTATTTGGTTCCGAAAATCCGGTCGCCGGCATCGCCGAGTCCGGGGACGATATAGGCAGCCTCGTTGAGATGGTCGTCCACCGCCGCCACGAAGATATCCACGTCGGGGTGCATCTCCTGCACCTTCCGGATGCCTTCCGGAGCTGCCACGAGGCACATCAGGCGGATATTCTCACAGCCCCGTTCCTTGAGCATCGCAATGGCGTCACAGGACGAGCCGCCGGTAGCAAGCATCGGGTCGGTGACGATTACCGTGCGCTGCCGGATATCCAGGGGAAGTTTACAGAAATACACCACGGGCTTGTGGGTTTCCTCGTTGCGATAGAGTCCGATGTGGCCCACCTTGGCCACCGGAAGCAGGGACAAGAGTCCGTCCACCATGCCCAGGCCGGCGCGCAGGATAGGCACTACGGCAAGCTTCTTTCCGGAAATCCGGCGGGCGGTCATTTTGCAGAGCGGCGTCTCGATGTCAATGGGTTCGAGCGGAAAATCGCGGGTAATCTCGTACCCCATCAACATGGAAATCTCGGTCAAAAGCTGGCGAAAATCCTTGGACCCGGTTTCCTTGGAACGCATAATACTCAGCTTGTGCTGAATCAGCGGATGATCAAAAACAACGACTTTACTCATAATTATGCTCTGATTTGAATATTATATCCCTCATCGACAAGGGGTTGCATTAAAATTTCAAGTTCCCGGGCACTGAATGCCCGCAAGCCCTGCAGGGGCGCCGGACGATCCAGGGTATAAACCATCACCTGCCGGGGACGGAGTTTCCGGACGATGCCCATCCACAGCGCAAGCTGCCCCGGTTCCGACGAATCGAAGAACGGCGCACGCAGGAACATCGTCTGCAAGATGAAATTTCCCTCGAAGCGCTCCATCGCCTTGACCACCGCGGCAGGGTCATAGCCCGCAGCGGGGCGGTTGATGAGGGCGCAAAGTTCCGCCGTCGGCGCATCGAGTTTCAGAATAGGCGCATCCACCTTCCGCAAGGCCTGGAAAACCGTATCTGTCTGTATGCGTGTGGCATTGGTCAGCACTGAAACGGCCGTCTCCGGACAATAGCGGTCCCTCAGCGCCAGCGTATCGTCGATAATGCCCGGAAAATCCGGATGCAGGGTGGGTTCGCCGTCTCCGCTGAAGGTAATCGAATCGAGGGGCACGCTTTCCCGGAGAAGCGCCGAAAGTTTGGCTTCCAGCCGCATCCGCACATCGTCCCGGGAAGGGAGGGCGGCATCGCCGCGACCGTCCGCGTTCCAGCCGCATTCGCAGTAGATGCAGTCGAAGTTGCACAGTTTTCCCTCCCGGGGAAGCAGATTGATTCCCAGGGAATTGCCCAGCCTGCGGGAGCGGATGGGGCCGAATACCGTGTCTTCGCGCAGCATACTAACTTTCTTTCTTGTGCCAGAACCTGTGCGTAATGTCCTCGCCGTGATAATGGAGCCGCTGATTGGTGCCGGGATTGTTGAGCGGGCCGCAATCTTCGCGGTACGGGCCCGTCTTCACATAATCAAACGCCTCCCTGATGTCTTCCTCCACCTGTTCGCGGCCGGAATACAGCGCCAGTTCCATTTCCGGGAATTCGAGCCGCAAACACCGGGCCAAAGCCAGCAGCGCAGTCCGGTCATTTCCCTCACCCAGGAACAGGAAACAATTCACCCCGAAATTTTCCGCAACCAGGCGGCTCGCAACGCTGGGGGTGAGTTCCTCGCCGATATCCTTTTTCAGGAATGGCGAATGGCATCCCTTGCAATTACCCTGGCAATTGGATATTTCAACTGCCAGGGTAAGTTTGCCGGGAATCTCCTCCAGCACGACCGAAGTCATTTCCGGGACGTACTTAATCATTCGCGCCGGGCGTATAGAAGCGGTGCGAGGCTTCGACCTGCCGGGGCTCGGCAAAGGAAGATATCCGTTTCAGGTAGCCGATGACCCGCGTCAGGTAATCCAGATTCTCGCTTCCGCACTTCGGACATTTGGTAAGCGTATCCTTCGAAATATAGCCGCAGTCATTGCAGACCGTGTTGCGGCAGTTGAAGGTGAAATAGTTGGTGCCGTAGTGCGCCGCCGTCTTGAGGATCTGCCTGTACTGCTCCTTGCTCAGGTGTTCCTGGATGTTCATGTGGAGCGCGGAACCGCCGTCCAGATATTTCACGAAATCCTCGCCGTGGAGCTTAAACTTGTCGATCATGGACAGGCCGTCATCCTCGGGATTGTAGAAATAGGAACTGTAGAGATTATGCTTCTCCGATACGAAATATCCGTCCTTCTTGTCCCAGACGTAATTCTTGGCCGCGAGGTTTTCCGCAGGCACGAATTCCGTATTGAACATCGCGTCCGGGGTGCGGTCCTTGCGGTTGGCGATGTTGATGGTCTCGAGGATGGTGTTCACGAATGCCCCGTACTCGGGATTCGGGGAAACCTCCAGGCCCAGGAACTCCGCAGCCTCGGTAAGGCCGTTCACGCCGACGGTGAGGTACTGCTTCTTCATGTCGATGAAGCCGGCCTTGTACACGTCGAGCATCTCCGCCTTGAGGAAATCCTTGATAATTTCATTGAAGGCGATCTGGTACTTGTGGACGCGCTCGGTCATCTCGCGGATATCCTTGTCGATATAGTTGACATAGAGGTCGTCCTTGTCATAGAAGTTGGAGATGGGATTGAGCGGTTTCCCGTTTTCCAGCTGGACCCCCCGGCGCTCCATGAAATAGCGGCGCACCGAATCCTGGATCAAGCGGTTGAGGTTGATGGTCATGACGGACTTGGAGCCGGTGGCGACGGAAGCCGTCCCCATGGAATACTGGTGCGTCGTATGGTTGTGGTTGTCCTCCTTCTGGATTTCGTTGCGAAGGCGGCAGCAGCTTGACAGGGAGTCCGGGCTGTTGGAAAGATAGCAGAAAAAACTGTGGCCCTTGGCCCACATTTCCGCCGTGAAATCAGCATAATCCTTGTCCGCGAAATCATCGCCGCCGTCGGTCAGCAGGGCCATCGTCTCCACCGGGAAAGTAAGGATGTAGTGGTTGCGCTCTTCGTTGAACCAGTTCATGAAATGGCGCTGCAGCCAGTCGAGCGTCTCCCATTTGGGCTTGCTGCCGTCAGGGAACACGAAATCGCCGAACACGCCCTCGAAATAGGGCTTGTCGAAATAGCCGATGTTCCAGAACACCGTCTGGTAACCGCGGTTCCCGGCAGGCATATTCATGGAATGGACCACCTGCTGGAAGGAATTGTCGATTACCTTGACGAGCGTGCGTTTCTTGGCGTTCAGTTCCACCACGTCGTCCAGATGCTCCAGATAATCATCCCCGTAGTCCTTGCGGATGAAATAGTCCATGTACATCAGGAATTCGGGCGTCGCCACCGCACCCATAAATTGGGAAGATACGGAATAGACGAGATTGATGAACTCCCCGCAGAAGCTCTTGAGGTCGGTGGGGGCGATGGATACGCCGCCCAGTTCCCGGAGTCCGCTGATGAGGAAGGGATACATGGTAATCGCCACGCAGTAAGGGAAACCGGGGGTGCCGCTTTCGTCATGCTTGTAGAGGATATGGGATTCCAGGTCCTTGATGTACTGGTCCGCGAGAGCGCGTCCGTACAGGGCCTTGATCTTGTCCTGCATGATATAGCGGTTCTGCTTGATGTTGTTCTCCTTGTAGAGCTCGTTGCCGAGGGTCACGATATTCTTGCGCGTAACGTTGGCGTTCGCATCGAACTTGGAGCCGGTGGCCGCGTTCGAGGCCTTGATGTAACCCGCGATAAAGTCGCGCTTCTTGCGAAGGTCCAGATTGGCGTCGAACTTGTCGATATAGGCACGGGCCACCTTCTTGTTGATGCCCATCAGCGCCTCTTCCACCTGACGGCGGATTTCCCGGCTGGAAATCTTTTCGTAAATGTACAGATTATTGATAATGCTGACGACGATGGCGTCATCGCAATATTCACCGGCTGTCTTATAGGCCTCATGAATGCCCCGGGCCAATTTGGCTTTATCGTACTCTTCGAAAGAACCGTTTGTTTTTCTTACATCCATATAAGGTTATTTTTTTAGCTGCGGAGAGCAAAGTTATGCATATTGCCCTGCGAAAAACAGCAAACGGGGCGAAAGTTTTTAACAAAATTATAAACATGGCCCTACAATGGCGGAAAATTCGTATTTTTGCCGGCCACGGACAGGCTTGTAAAGCGAAAAGCGACTGAAGGCTGCAGCAACGGGCGCTTGTTGCTGCGCAACCCTATCCGGGTAAATGCGCCCTAACGCTGCAGCCTTCGGTCGCCTGCGCGACATATTAAGTACCGGAAGGGCACAGGATTAAAAGACAATGAACTATGCTGGACAGTAAAAGAGGATTATACATCGCCAATGCGGCGGGAGTGCCGCTCAGCATTTGCGGGAAAATGGCCAACCGGCACGCCCTGGTGGCCGGGGCTACGGGAACGGGAAAGACCGTTACGCTCCAGGTCCTGGCGGAGACTTTCTGCCAGGCGGGCGTACCCTGTTTCATGGCGGACATGAAGGGAGACCTGAGCGGAATCGCGAAGGAAGGCCGCATGACTTCCTATATAGAAAAAGTCAAGGACGGCTTCGGCATCCCGGACCCCGCCTTCGCCCCCTGCCCCGTGATTTTCTACGATGTATTCGGCGAGCAGGGCCACCCGATGCGCACCACCATCTCCAATATGGGGCCGCAACTGCTCTCGCGCCTGATGGGGCTCAACGAGACGCAGTCCGGCGTACTGGAAATCGTCTTCCGCGTCGCCGACGAGCGGGGGCTCCTGCTCATCGACATAAAAGACCTGCGGGCGATGCTGAATTACGTCAGCGACCATTCGGCGGAACTCCAGACCACCTATGGCAATGTCACGCCGGCGTCGGTCGGCGCCATCCAGCGGGCCATTCTCGCACTCGAAAGCCAGGGCGCGGACAAATTCTTCGCCGAGCCTGCCTTCGACATCTTCGACCTGTTGCGCGTGCAGGGCGGAAAGGGCGTCATGAGCGTCCTTGCGGCGGACAAACTGATGCAACAGCCCAAACTCTACTCGAGTTTCCTACTCTGGCTGCTCAGCGAACTCTACTCCACCCTTCCGGAAGTCGGCGACATGGAACTGCCCAAAATGGTGTTTTTCTTCGACGAGGCGCATACCCTCTTTGAAGACACATCCCCCGCACTGACCGCCAAAATCGAACAGGTCATCCGCCTGATCCGCAGCAAGGGAGTGGGCATCTGCTTTGTGACGCAGAATCCCACGGACATTCCCGATACGATTCTCGGGCAGCTGGGCAACCGCGTCCAGCACGCCCTGCGCGCCTATACGCCCAAAGACCAGAAAGCGGTACGCAGCGCGGCCGACACGTTCCGGCCCAATCCCGCCTTCAAGACCGCCGATGTGATTACTACCCTCGGCACCGGAGAAGCGCTCGTTTCCTTCCTTGACGAAAAGGGCGTCCCGTCGATGGTGGAACAGGCAAAGATCCTGTTCCCGCTCAGCCAGATCGGGGCATTGACGGATGCGGAGCGCAACGATGTCCTGCGTCGCTCCCCCATCGCCGGAAGGTACGATACACCCATTGACCGGCACAGCGCCTTCGAGGCCCTGCTCGAGGATGCCGAAAAGGCGGCCCGGGAGCAGGAAGCGCAGCAGCAGGAAGTGGCGCGGAGAAAGGAAAAGACCGGAGGATTCGGCAGCCTGTTCAAGAAAGTGGCCGTCGCCGCCGGAACCGCCTTCCTGACTTCGCTCGCCAGCAATGCGGTCAGCGAAGTCACCAAAAGCGGGAAAAAAAGCAAAAGCGGTGCGGGCAAGAACATTGCCGGGAAAGCGCTGAAAAGCGCAACTACCCGCGCTACCAGCACACTGGTACGGGGTGCCATGGGGAATCTTCTGAAATGAGACATCTTGCCGCCCCCTGCCTCCTGTCCCTCCTGCTGTGCCTGAGCGCAGCCGCAAAAGACAAAGCAGCCCCACTGGACCGCAAGGGTTTCTTCGGCCTCCCCTTTCCCATCATCAGCTACAATTCCGACCTCGGCTTCAACACCGGGGTCTGCGGGGACCTGCTGGATTACGGACAGGGCGGGCTCTATCCCGATTACCGGCAAAAACTGCACTTCGAGCTCTCCTGGTTCACGAAAGGAAAACTAATCCTGCATGCCGACTACGATTCGAAAGACCTGCTTGAGAACGTGCGTTTTTTTGCCGCCGCGACCTGGGACCGTGACCCGATGTGCAATTTCTACGGACTCAACGGAAGCCTTTCCCCCTATGACCGGACCCTCGACCGCAAGGGCGGGATAGCCATGTACAGCTACAACCGGCAGATGATCCGCGTCCTGGGCAATGCTTCCGGCCGTATCGTGGGGCCGCTGAAATGGACGGCGGGCCTCAACTGGCGGTATTATATCACCCGAGACATCGACATGAAGGGCTATGATCCGGCGATGACCATGTACCGGAAGTGTGTCGAAAACGGAATCATTTCCACACGCGAGGCCTCCGGCGGACAGCATCTGGACCTGCGTGCGGGCATCGAGTTCGACACCCGGGACTACGAACCCTGTCCGAACAAGGGCTGCTGGGGAGAGTTGATGTTCATCGGATCCCCGGACATTACCGGCGGACCCTGGTCCTACCTGCAGCTGGCCATGCGCTGGCGCCAGTATATCGCGATCCTCAGGGAAGGCCGGCTGACCTTCGCCTATCAATTGGGCTGGCAGCAGAAATTGTGGGGAGAACTGCCTTTCTACCTGCTCCAGGAGATGGGGACCCTGCGGTTCAAGCAGCCCATCACCGAAGGTCTGGGCGGAATGACCACGCTGCGCGGCGTCCTGGGAAACCGCCTGCTGGGAGACGGATACGCCTGGACCAATATCGAGTTGCGCAGCCGTGTCTATAGTTTCCGCGTATTCAAGCGCTTCGACATCGACATCGGTGTCAATCCCTTCTGCGACCTGGGCTGGATTACCGCGCCGGTACGCATCGGAGCCTTTTCCGCCTTGACCGGGCTGAGCGAAAAAGAGGTCTGGCGCGAGACCTGCCGCACCCACGGCGATGCCGGCATAGGCCTGAAATTGACCATGAACGGGAGTTACATCGTTTCCCTGGAATGGGCCATGCCGTTCCGCCGCGATGACGGGGACTACGGCCTCTTCGTAGCGATGAACTATATATTCTGATTTTTTTCGTACATTGCGGGGAATTTGCAACATGAAGCCGTATTCGAACGAAATCAAGAAAGTCCGGGCGATGATCGAGGAACTCGGAAAGGTCCGCGAACTGGTCGAGGATTTGCAGAACGGGGTTGTCGTCATCGAGAACGAACTCAATTCCCTGGACGCCTCCCTGCCCGGTGACGCGGAAATCGCAGTCATGCCCGAAGGAAACGCCAAAACGCAGCTGACCAAGTTGTTGAACCTGCTGAGCGAAGCCTATGCAGCCGTGGACGACATCCTCGGCGCCCCCGAAGACGAAATGACCGGGGAGCCCGTGGGCACGGCGTTTTCTCCGGAGGCGCGCGGCAATTCCGGAAGTGACCTTTCCCTTGATGAACTGATGCGGCAGGTCCAGCATTTCCGGAGCAAAACCGCGAGTTAGACGAAATGGAGAAGTACACCGCCTTGCTGGGCGATCTCTGGCCCGAATTCCGGCAAACGCTCCGTGAACAGTTGGCGACGGATATTTCCCTGATCCAGGACATAGACGAAGGGCTGCTCTCCCATGCGGGGAAGATGCTCCGTCCGGTGCTCGCGCTCCTTTTTGCCCGCGCCACTCCGGCCGCCTGCGCCTCGGATTGCATCCATGTGGCCGCAGCGGCGGAAATCCTGCACAATGCCACGCTGCTGCATGACGATGTGGCGGACCGGAGCGCCCTGCGCCGCGGCAAGCCGACCCTTTATGCGATGATGGGCGCAGGTCCCGCCGTCATGATGGGAGATTTCTGGCTCGCCTCCGCCGTCAACTGCGTCATGCACGTATCCGTCAGGGACAGGATTATTTCCCACTTCGCCCGTGTGCTCCGGCTCCTGAGCGAAGGGCAGCTGCTGGAACTGGAGAAAGCCCAGGCGCCTGACGCCGGAGAGACCGATTATCTGCGCATCATTTATTGCAAGACGGCTTCCCTTTTCGAAACCACCTGCCGCTGCGCAGCCATCGCCGCCGGAGCTACGCAAACGCAGGCCGATGCAGCCGCCACCTACGGAAAAGCCCTCGGCATGGCCTTCCAGATCCGTGACGATATCTTTGATTACGGGAACTCGGCGTCGGTCGGCAAGCCCGTCGGTATCGACCTGAAGGAAGGAAAAGTGACGCTTCCGCTGATCGGCGCACTGAAAAACAGCGGGACCTCCGCGCGGGAATTCCTCGCACAGGCCGGGGATTTCGAGGCCACACGGAACTTCGTACTGGAAAACGGCGGCATCGAATACGCCACACAGCGCATGAACGCCTATATCAGCCAGGCCGTCCAGGCGCTGGAGCCCTTTCCCGCATCGCCCTTCCGGGATGCGCTGACGGAAATCGCGGATTTCGCAGGGAAACGGCAGCGCTGAAGGCTATTCCCCGTTTTTCTCCCGGTACAGGAAGCGGCGGATTTTCTGCGTCGCGGTTTTCTTGAACGCCTCGGTGACGAATTCCACCCGGGAAAGGGAACAGTTCTTGCGTACACGCTCGTTCACATAGGTCCGGATTTTCTCCGCCAGGCTGGAGAAGGAGTTTTCCGCACCTTCTTCCATCTTGACGAGCGCCACCAGTTTCTTGTCGCGTTCGACGACGAGCGATTCGCTCACGGAAGGGTAATTGTTGATGACCTCCTCTATTTCTTCGGGATAGATATTCTCGCCGTTGGCGCCGAGAATCACGTTCCCCAGACGGCCGCGGATGTAGTAACGGCCCTTCTCGTCCCTGACGGCGAGGTCTCCGGTATGGAACCAGCCGTCCGGCTCTATGACGGAAGCCGTACGCTCCGGATCTTTGTAGTAGCCGAGCATGACGTTCGGGCCGCGGGCGATGATTTCCCCCTCTCCGGTCTGCGCGTTCACGTTGTGAAGCCGTACTTCCACGCCATAGGCGGGGACGCCGATGGAGCCCACCGCCGTCTTGCCCACGCAGGCATTGGTAATCAGCGGTGAAGTTTCCGTCAGGCCATAGCCGATGGCGTAATTAAAGCCGGAACGATAGAGGAAACGCTCGATGTCGGGATTGAGTTTCGCGCCGCCGATGCCGAAGAATTTGATCTTGCCGCCGAGATTCTTGTTGAGCTGGAAGCCCAGGATCTTGCAGAGCAGTCCGGGCGTATGCTTGTCCATCCACGCGAGAACCGGTTTTTCGGCCACCTTCTTGCGGATCAGTTTGTGAATTTTCTCGATAATGAGCGGTACGGTACAAATCAGCGCCGGCCGCACGGAGCGCATGGCATCGAGCAGGATGCGCGGCGTAGGCAGTCCGTGGATATAATAGACCGAAGCGCCCGCATAGATGGGATAGAGCATGCCGAAAGCCATCTCATAGGCATGGGCCATCGGCAGGATGGACATCCAGCGGTCCCTATGCCCGGCCTTCTGGGCGTGCCAGGCCTCCAGGACACTGTGCGAGAGGTTTCCGTGGCTGAGCATCACGCCCTTGGCCTGTCCGGAGGTTCCCGAAGTATAGATAATCGTCGCCAGCGAATTGCGCTCGGGAAGCGCTTCAGAGCCGGGCACGCAGACCTCGGAAGAGGCGCTGACAAGGCTGAAATCCTCGATGTCGATAACGGCCGCGAGCCGTGCACGGTCGGCATCGGAGAGTTTGGGCAACTGGGATTTTGAGATGAACAGCACCTTCGCCTCGGAATGGGAGAGGATCTTTTCCAGTTCCGCCGACGAGCAGCCTGCGAGCAGCGGCACCGCCACGGCCGAAAAACGGACACAGGCAAAAAAGGCGATGGTCCAATGGGGCATGTTCTCGGCGAGAATCGCCACTTTGTCCCCGACGCCGACCCCCCGGCGCTGCAGCAACGCATGCACCTCCAGGACTTTTTCCCGGAAGGAAGCGTATGTATAGCGTTGGCCCCCGTCCACGAACTGGGCAAAGGGTTCATCTTTCCACATTTGCGTCGCCGTATCAAAGAGTGCGGCGAGCGTCTCGAAGTGATAGAATTTTTGCATCGCGGCAAAGGTAGTAAATTTCCGCAATTTTCCCTATCTTTGCACCGTTAGACATAACGGGGTGTCCCGCGGACCGCGGGGCTGAGAACATACCCTTGAACCTGATACGGATCATACCGGCGTAGGAAAAATGAAAAAAGTCATGTATTTGGCGGTTGCAGCCCTGACGGGGCTCACCGCAAGCCTTCCGGCGCATGCCCAGGAAGCCGATTCCCTGAAAACCGAACAATTGGAGGCCGCCGTCATAACGGCCGGCGGAACACCAAGGAATGCACCTTTTGCCGTTTCGAAAATATCGAAGCGGGAACTCGAAGGGTTCTCTTCTTCCGTACAGGAACTTCCCTACCTCTTCAGCCGGACGCCCGGCGTGACCGCCAGCAGCGACAACGGACTGGGGACCGGCACCACCTACCTTCGCATCCGCGGTTCCGGAGACTCGCGCATCAATGTCACGCTGGACGGCGTACCCCTCAATTCGCCGGAAGACCAATGCGTCTTCTGGGCGAACATGAACAGTTATGCCGCGTTTCTGGGCGGCGTTACCATCCAGCGCGGCGTAGGGGCATCGAGCAACGGCGACGGAGCCTTCGGCGGGACGGTCGCCCTGACCACGAAAACGCCATCCACCGCCTTTGAAGCCCGCGTTGACGCTTCCTACGGCAGTTACAACAGCGCCCGCGCCGGCGGGTCCGTATCTTCCGGGCTGCTCGGCGGAAAATGGGTGATTGACGGCAGTTTCCACCACAGTCGCACCGACGGCTACATCCACGGCACCCGGGGACAGGGCGGAAGCTGGATGGCGGGGGTGACGTTCTTCGCCACGCCGTCCCTGATGCTGCGCTACCGCAATCTCGGCAATTATGAACGCACCGGGCAGGCATGGAACGGCGTTGAGACGCATGGGGAATTCGCTTCCTACGCCGCCATGTACGCCGTCGGTCTGGGCCGCTACAACAGCCTCTGCGAGGCGCGCGTACAGGACGAAAAAGGCCATTGGACCTTCCTGCCCTATCCGCAGATCACGACGGACAATTTTCTTCAGGACCACAATCTGCTGACCGCCGATTTCCGCCTGGGGGAACACTGGAAACTCTCCGCTACGGCGCATTATACCTGGGGCAGCGGCTATTACAGCAACTTCCAGCCCGGGGCCAAACTTTCCAAATTCGGGCTTGAGCCCCTTGTCCTGGAGGACGGCAGCGAACTGAAAAAGAGCGACTTTGTACGCAAAAAGGGCCTGACGCAGCACCACGGCGGCCTGGTGGTAAGCGCCAACCGGCGCTCGGAAAGGCTGGACCTCTTCCTCGGCCTGAGTTCATCTTACTTCTCCGGCACCCATTTCGGCTATCTGACGTATATCGGCAACGATGCGCTGCGCGCGAAGATTGCGCCGGACGGCAAGGACTACCGATACTATTTTTCCGATGCCGGGAAACTCGATGAAAGCGTGTATGCCAAGGCCTCGTGGAAAGTCGGTGCGGGCTTCTCGCTCTACGGCGACCTGCAGTTCCGTCTCGTACACTACCGCCTGGGCGGCGATTACGACATCGCCCGCCTCTATCCCTTTTTCAATCCCAAGGCGGGCGTGGAATGGCGCCGGGGAGCCCATGCGGCCTTTGCCTCCTTTGCTATGGCAGGGCGCGAGCCTGAACGCAACAATTTCACCGACAACGGCAGTTACGGTCCGCCCCGTCCCGAACGGCTCTTCGACTACGAGTTGGGATACAGCTACGACGGACGGATTTTCCGCGGCGGCCTGACGCTATATTATATGGACTATAAGGACCAGTTCGTACAGACGGGGGCGCTGAGCGATATCGGCGAGGCACTGACCACCAATATCGCCAAATCCTACCGTGCGGGCGCGGAACTGAGCCTCGGCGTGCGGGCCACATCCTGGCTGGATTTCGAGGCGGACGGGGCCTTCAGCCTGAACCGGCTGCTCGAATTCCATGAGGTGGTGGACAACTGGGAAGGGGACCCCGTCCACGTATCCTATGACGACGCGCCGCTCGCTTTCTCCCCCGCTATCGTGGCCGGGGGCGGATTCCATGCGCACTGGAGAGACCTGTACGCCCGCTGGCGGACTTCCTATGTTTCCCGGCAATACCTGGACAATACCGGCTGCAAGGAGCGCAGCATTCCGGGATACAGCACTTCCGACCTCGAACTCGGCTACACCTTCCGTCCCGGCGTGAAGGCGCTCAAGGGCATAAAATTCTCGCTCTTCCTGGGCAACCTCTTCGATTCGCATCACGCCACCGGCGGCTGGGTCTATTCTGCCGTCAGCGAATCCTATGGGTACACGCTTCAAAACCGATACATGGAAGCCGGTTATACCGCCTCGGCGGGATTCACGCTGCTCGGAAGCGTCAGCCTCCTGTTCTGAGATGGGAGCCTTCCTCAGTGCGCACGGGCTGGAAATCGCCGGGGTCATCCTCGGCCTCATATACCTCGTGCAGGAATTCAGAGCCAGTCCGGCGATGTGGGTGACCGGCATCATCATGCCCTGCATCTCGCTCTTCGTCTATTACCGGGCGGGCCTGTATGCCGACTTCGGCATCGACATCTATTACATTCTGGCGGCGGTGTATGGTTTTATCGCCTGGAAACGCGGCGGAAAGGACGGGAAACGGCTGCCGATATCCCACATGCCGCGCCGGATGATACTGCCCTTCACCCTGCTCTTTGTGGCGGTATTCGCGCTGATCGCTTTCGTGCTGGTCCGCTGGACGGACAGCACCGTACCCGTCGCCGACAGTTTCACGACGGCGCTCAGCATCGTCGCCCTGCTGATGCTGGCCCGCAAATGGATGGAACAGTGGTGGCTCTGGGCGGTGGTGGATGCCGTAAGCGCCGCCCTGTACATCTACAAGGGCATTCCGTTCTATGCCGGACTCTATGCGCTGTACACAGGTCTTGCCCTGTACGGATATTTTAAATGGAAAAATTTGTATCTTTACAACGATAAAAAATATCCGCTATGAGAAGAACCGCCGTTATAAGCGTATTGCTTTGTGCCTGTGCGTCTTTCGCACTGGGTGCCGCCCCGTCCGTGGTGGCACGGATAGATGAAGCCACGGTATATTACAGGGGGGCGACGCTGCATTACAGCGCTTCCGCCGCCCTGGAAAAAGGCAGCGGGTCCCTGGAGATCACCGGTCTCCCGCCGAGTATCGACCGCGCCAGCCTCAAGGTCCAGGCGGGATCGGGCGTACTGATTTCCGCCGCAGAATTCGCCTCCGGCCGCTTCAAGGACCCCGACGCCCTGAAACGTGTGGCCGCCATGCGGGATTCCCTGTTGCTGCTCCAAAAGCAGGTTCAGGAAAGCGGAAACCGTCTGGAAATTGCGCAGAAGATGCTGTCTCTGCTGACCGAAGGCATCGAGAACAACCTCAAGGGCCGGACCGGAGGCACCAGCGCGACGGAACTTACCGCCAACCTGGAACTATATCGCAGGAATGCCGCTACCTACTATAAGAATATCGACGACGAACAGGAGAAGTTCGACCGGCTCTCCGCCCGGGAAGAGGCGCTTTCCGCCCGCATCAAGGAAGCCGAAGCGGCTGCCGACAAGCCCTGCGGCGTCCTGAAAATCGCGTACAGCGCTCCCGCTGCGGCCACTGTAAGGTTCAACCTTTCCCTTTATACGACAGCCGCCGGCTGGACACCCGTCTATGAAGTGAATGTCCCCTCTACGGACAAGCCCGTATCCCTGACCGCAAGGGGGCAGGTACGCCAGAACACCGGCCTGGACTGGAAAGCGCTGCGCCTGCATCTCTCCAGCGGCCGTCCGGACAGGACCAATATCGCTCCGGCGGTAGAGCCCTGGAAACTCGGATTCCGGAGCATCATGGTCCGCGGCAGCCAGATGATGATGGCCAAGAGCGCCGCACGCGAGGAGTCGGTCATGGATGACTACGTGGAAGTATCCGACGCCGGGCTGGAAACCTGCTATGACATTTCCCTCCCGTACGATATCGCCGGAGACGGCGCGGTTGCCGGAATCGAACTCAAGCACTATTCCCTGCCGGCCAAGTACATGCATTTTGCAGCGCCAAGACAGTCATCACAGGTATTTCTGACCGCTGTCATAGACGGATGGGACAACTACCGCCTGCTGCCCGGACAGGCCACGGTAAGCTATGCGGGCGCCTACGCCGGAAAGACCAGTCTGGGCTCCGCGCAGGCTGACGGCAGCATCCGCCTGACGCTGGGCGTCGATCCTGCCGTCACCGTTACGCGCGAACGCAGTGAAGAAATGAAGGCTCCCGCCGCCATCGGGAATAACGTTACCGTCAGTTGCGGCTGGCGCACTGTCATCCGAAACGGCAGCGGAAAGACCATCAGCCTCCAGGTCAAGGACCAGATTCCCGTAAGCACCGAGAAGGAAATCGAAGTCAAAAATGTCAGGCTCCTGCCGGAAAGCGGCGCCCTGAATGCGGAAAGCGGCATCATCAGTTGGGAATTCTCCCTTGCGGGCGGCCAGGCGCAGGAGACCGTCGTTTCCTATAAAGTCAAATATCCTTCCGACAAGCCCCTGAACGGCATCCTGTAGCCTATGTTGCCCTTTTTGCAGCAGGTAGCCCGGCATTATGCCGTCCGGGCGGACAGCACCGCCTCTGTATTCGTCTTTCCCAACCGGCGTTCCATGCTCTTTTTCAAGCGCTGGTTCGCCCGGGAAACGGCACGGGCCGGCGTCGTGAGGATGCTGCCGAGGATGGTGACGATGGCGGATTTCTTCACCGCGCTCTCAGGCACGAAGGCCTGTGACCGGATTACCCAGATCCTGCAGCTCTATGATGACTACAGGGCCCTGAACCCCAAGGCGGAAAGTCTGGACGACTTCATCTATTGGGGAGATGTGCTCCTGCGGGACTTTGACGACATCGATAAATATCTTGTCGATGCGCGGGGGCTGTTTGCCAATATCGGAGACTTGCGCGCCATCGGCAGCAAGGTGTCGGATTACGCCGATCCCCGGCAGATGGAAGCGATATCCCGCCTGCTGGGACATTTTTCAAGGGAAGTACTGGCCTCCGAAGGCGAAAAGGGACGCGAGGTCAAGGAGCGTTTCCGCACGCTCTGGGACATGCTGTATCCCCTTTACTGCGCCTTCCGGGAGCATCTGGACGCGGAAGGGCTAGCTTACGAGGGCATGATTTACCGGCGCGTGGCGGAAGCCCTCTCCGCAGACGGGGAATCCGCAGCCGATATCACCGGACGTGTATATGGTCAGGGCAGCCGCTTCATATTTACGGGCCTGAATGCCCTGAACGCCTGCGAACGGCGGGTGATGCTGAGGCTCCGGGACGCCGGGCTGGGCGAATTCTGCTGGGACTGGGGGCATCCGATGCTCACGGACGAGGGAAATATCGCATCGGCGCTGATGCGCGAAAATATCGCTGATTTTCCCCAGGCATTTACCGTCGAATGGCCCGAAAACAGGCCGCAGGTCAATGTCTGCGCCGTACCGTCGGGTGTCGGGCAGACAAGGCTGATTCCGGAAATCCTCCGGAAATGCGCCTATGGCGGGAGCGAGCCGGACTTTGCACTGGTACTGCCGGACGAAAGCCTGCTCGGCGAAACGCTTTCCGCCATCCCCGCCCGCATCGAAGCCATCAACGTGACCATGGGCGCCCCGCTTTCCAGTTCCGAATGGAATTCGCTGATGCATTCCCTGCTGGAATTGCAGTTGCATCTCCGTTACAGCGGAGGGCAGTGGCATTTTTACCATAAGCAGGTCACCGACATCCTGAGTTGCGCCATCCTGCGGAGCGTGATGGAGGAAAGCGATCGGAAAATCGCGGCGAACCTGCTGGGAGAACTGCGTTATTATTATCCCGCCGGCGCTTTTGCGGCTTCCCCCCTGCTCGGCACCCTCTTCCGTCCGGTCGTCGAACGGGCGTCCGATGCGGACCCGGCGCAGGTTCAGGCCATTGCCGCCTGGCAGAAAGCCTGCGTGGAGGCCATTGCGCCCCGGCTGGGGGAAGGGTCGGAACTGCAAAAGGAGTTCGCACAGCAATACTACCAGTGTCTGAACCGTCTCTCCAGTTTCAACCTGGGAATCCTTCCCAGGACCTGGGCGCGGCTGCTCGACCGCCTGACGGCGGTTTTGACCGTCCCCTTCGAAGGCGAGCCCCTGACCGGGCTGCAACTGATGGGGCCGCTCGAGACGCGGGCGCTGGATTTCAGGGACGTTGTAATTCTGAGCGCCTCCGAAGGCAGTTTTCCCGCCCGCGGCGCCACCCCGAGTTTCATCCCGCCCGAATTGCGGCTGGCTTTCTCGCTGCCGACCTACCGCAGCAAAGATGCCATCTGGGCCTACTATTTCTTCCGGCTGATTGCCCGGGCGGAGCAGGTGTGGATGGTATATGACTCCCGCACGGAGGGCTTGAATACCGGTGAGGAAAGCCGCTATATCAAGCAGTTGCGCTATGCCTACGACGGAAAGTATATCGACCTGAAGGAACATGCGGTACGGTCGGACATTTCGGCTTCCGCCGACACCCCGGACAGTATCCCCAAGACGGCGGAGGACCTGGAAAAGATCCGGTCGATGACCTTTTCCGCCTCTTCCGTCCAGGACTACATCGCCTGTCCGGCCAGGTTCTATTATAAAAAGATAAAGGACATCAAGGCTCCGGACAGCGTGGGGGAAGGACTGGACGCCAGCCAGTTCGGGAGCGTGGGGCACGAAGTCCTCAAGGGCATCTATCCCCCCGGCCCCGTCACGGCGGAATATCTGAAGGCTGTCCTGGCCGGAGAGGATCAAATCCGGGAAAAGGTGTACGCCCGGATACGGGACATCCTCAAGACCCTGGAAGTGGAAGGCAGCGACCTCATCGAGGCCGAGGCCATCGTCGCCTTCATCTGCAAGGTGGTGGAAAGGGACCTGGAGCGGATCTCCGAAACCGGAGCGCTGACCATCGAATCATCGGAGGAGGCTTACACCTGCCAGTTGTGCGGGCACCGGTTCTACGGAGTCATCGACCGGCTGGACTCCCCTGCGGCCAATATCCTGCGTGTAGTGGACTACAAGACGGGAAAGGACCATCCGGAAGTGCTCCTGCTTTCCGATGCCGCCCCCGTCTTTCATGGCAGCCATTGTGCCGACCATAAGGCGGCCCTCCAGTTTTATATCTACGACCGCATGGTGGAACCGCTACGCAAGGGGCGGCGGCTGCTGAACGCGATGTACGCCAAAAACAGCATTTTCGCCTCCCCCGTGCTGGATTACGAGGCGGACGGAGATTTCATGCAGGGAACGGAGGACGAGCTCTCGCGCTTGTTTGCGGAAATGGAAGACCCCGGGACCGATTTTGTCCGGAACACGAAAAACTGCACGTACTGCGATTTCAAACGGCTGTGCGGCATTAAGGAAGAGCATTGATATGCAGAACATCAATGAGATCATGAAGGCGTCCGCGGGCTCCGGGAAAACGTACAACCTGGCGCTGCGCTATATCAGTCTCCTGATGGGAAACGAGGTTTTCCCCCACCGGCATATCCTGGCGGTCACCTTTACCAACAAGGCGACCGCTGAAATGAAGCGGCGCATCCTGGACGAGCTGCATACGCTGTCCTGCGATCCGCAGCGCTCCCCTTACCGCAAGGCGCTGGGACTCGACGACGCCACCCTGCAGAAACGGGCGACGCGGGCGCTGGGTGAAATCCTTTCCGACTACGGCTCCTTCGCCGTCAGCACCATCGACCGTTTCTTCCAACAGGTACTGCGGGCATTTTCGCGCGAGATCGGACAGTTCGCCGAGTATGAAGTGGAACTGGACCGCCAGGGGCTGATCGACGAAGCGGTGGCCCGGGTCCTGGACGCGCTGTCCGAGCCCGGAAATCCCCTGCGTGCGGCGCTCACCTCACACGCGCTGGGCAGGCTGAGGGACGGCGGAAAATTCCATATCGACGCTTTGGTCAGCGAGTTTGCGCAGGCGTATTTCAAGGAGCAGTTCGCCGAGAAAGCGAAACGGGATTCGATTGACGAGAAAGCGGTCTTTTCAGAAAAAAACATCCAATGCCTGCAGGATGCCTGCAGGAAAGCCATCGCTTCCTTCGACAGCCGGTTCCCCGCTGCGGCCCGGGACGCGGAGCGGCTGCTGCAAAACTACCCGCAAAAGGATATCCGCTCACACGTGAGCAACTATATCGCCAGGCTGTGCGGCTATAAGGGCGGAGACAAACTGACGGCGAACGAAAGCGCTTATTGGACCGATGCGCTGGCGGACGGCGGGGCGGTTTTTAAAAAAGGCGCCCGTTACGATGCGTCGGACGCAGAAGCGATCCGCTCGGCGCTCCGGGAGATTGAAACCCTGATCCGGGAGGCCTGGCCGGAACGGAAGACCGCCGCGCTCCTGCTGGAACAGGCTCCCCTTTTCCGCACGGCGGATGCCCTGAAAGCCGCCTTCCGGGAGGTGCTGAAAGACCGGGGCGTACTCAGCATCGACGACACCAACCAGATCCTGCACGACATTATCGGCGGCACTTCCACCCCGTTCATCTATGAAAAGGTGGGCGTACGCTACCAGCATTTCCTGCTGGATGAATTCCAGGACACCTCGACCATCCAGTGGGAGAATTTCCTGCCCCTGCTGACCAACGTCAGCGGAGAGAGCCTGTACAACCTGGTAGTCGGCGATGTCAAGCAGAGCATATACCGCTGGCGCAGCGCCCAATGGGACATCCTGAAAGAAAAAGTCGCACAGGCACTGCAGAACACGAAGGAGACTCCGCTGAAAGTCAACTGGCGCAGCGCGGAGGCCATCGTCAGTTTCAACAACGCCTTTTTCCCGGTTTTTGCCGCTCGTCTGGACGCCGATTACGCCAGCCAGACCGGACGCCCGGTCCAGGGGCTCGCCGCTTCCTTGTACGCCGACGTCGTGCAGGAAACCGGCAAAAAATCGCTCGAAGGCAGCGTGGAATTCAGTTTCGGCACGAGCGAAGACGAGGATGCGATGGACAAAGTCGCCGCGGCCGTGCGGGACGCGGCGGAACGGGGTTTCGCGCTGCGCGATATCGCCGTACTGGTGCGCAAGAATAGCGTCGGCTCCGAGGTTGCCGCACGCCTGATCCGGGAAGGGATTCCCGTTGTCTCCAACGATTCCCTGAAAGTTTCTTCCTGCGCGCTGGTGCGCAAGGTCGCCGCAAGGATGGCCCTGCTGGACAACCCCGACGACGCACTGAGCCGCTATGAGGCCGGTCCGGATTTTGACCCGGCCGCTTTCCGGTCCGGCTTGTCGCTGAGTGACCTGGCAGGACGGCTCATCGCCTTGGAAGACAAAGCGGAAGTCAATGCAGACACACCGTACCTGCTGGCCTTCATGGACCGGGTACGGGACTTTGTGGCCCGCAACGGCAATTCCCTGCACGGGTTCCTGGACGATTGGAACACGGAGGGCATCAAAGCCGCCATCTCCTCTCCGGAAGGCAGCGACGCCGTCACCATCATCACGATTCACAAGGCCAAGGGGCTGGACTTCCCCTTCGTGATACTCCCCCTGCCCGAATCCATGAGTTATATCAGCACGAAGAGCCGTTCATGGGAACTGCCGGACATTCCCGGGAGCTCCCCGCTCGCCCAGGCGCAAAAGGCCATCTACGACGTTCCCACAGCCTCCCTTGCGGATACTTTCTTCAGGGATAGTTACGAGAAAGAACTGCAACTCGCGATGATTGACGATATCAACACCTGGTATGTCGCCATGACGCGCGCAACCACGGCCATGCATGTCATCGTACCGAAACTCCACAAGGGGATGATTTCCGGCGAACTGCTGAACTTCCTTTCCGAAAACGTCAACGCCGTCCCGGCGGGCGGGACCCGTTTTCTCTGGGGCGCGGCCCGGCCTGTGAGGAAGGCGGCGGATACGCATGAACCGCCGGTTCCGGGGGAAGAACTCGCCCTGCGCTACCTGGATGATGACGTGGACGTTTCCTCTCCCCGCCAACTGGCCGTCCGTCACAGCGCAGAGGACTTTTTCGGACAGGGAGAGAGACTGGAGAACGCAAGGGTCCGCGGCATCGTCATGCACCATATCCTCGAAAATGTCCGCACTGCGGAAGACCTTGCCGCTTCCGTGGATGCCTCTTTCCGCGAGGGGTTGCTGGGCGAAGCCGAAGCGCAGGACGCTCTGCACCTGCTTACACAGGCACTGGACGAGGTGTCGCCGCGGGGCTGGTTCAGTCCTGACAGCGCCCGGGTGCTCGATGAACGCGACCTGTGCGACGAACAGGGGAACATCCACCGTCCGGACCGTGTCATTATCCGGGACGGCCGCGTGGAGATTATCGACTATAAATTCGGCGTGCAGGAAAAAGAGCACATTGCCCAGGTCGAGCGCTATAAACGGCTCTACGGGAAACTGGGCTACGGCGATGTCCGCGGCTTCCTCTGGTATGTCAACGAGAATCAAATCATATCCGTTTAACTAAAAATCAAGATGTCATGAAAGCATTGAAAGTACTTCTCATCGCTGCGGCCGCGGCCATTTTCTCCTCCCATGTACAGGCGGCCAGCCTGGGCAACGGCAACGGACTCAAGGCCGGGGCAGCGCTCCTTTCCCTCTACACCCAGTACAAATCCACCGGCAAACTGGACCTCACCAACGCCACCAATCTCAACAGTCTGCTCACCCTGGCCTCCAATATCAAAGGACTGGACCAGCTGACCGACAAGGCTTCCTTCCTGACCGGCCTTATCTCCGGCTCGAAGAATCTGGTCAACAAGGGCAATTCCAACAGCGTGCTGGGCAGTCTTACCCAACTTTCCGGACTCGACCTGTCCTCCCTTTCCGCATCCTCGGCTTCTTCCGCCGTAAACGGGGCCCTCTCGAAGATTGCCACCACCGGCGCCACCAAGACCGGGGATACGACGGCTTCCGTCACCTCCGCGGCGGGCAGCATCCTCACCGGCCTTTTCAAGAAACTCTAGTATCTATGTATAGGATCAAATCCGACAAACGCATCGAAAAGTCCGCCGCAAGCATTTGCGACGGACTTTACCAGTGCCTGAAGGAAAAATCTTTCAACAGCATCACCGTCGGAGAGATTACGGATGCCGCAGGAGTGAGCCGCGCCACCTTCTACCGGATTTTCGACTCGCCTACAGACGTCCTTTCCTATCTGAGCGACCAGCTTATTGCCGACGTCATCAAGTTCATGGTGTCGTCCAACAATATGACTTCTTCGCAAATCCGGAGCCACTCGCTCCAAATGTGGCTGGACAAGGCGGAACTGTTGTCCGCGATCTACAATTCCAACAAGCCGACGATTTTGACTGACTCCCTGCAGAAGTATCTCAAGAGCAGTTTCTTCACAGGAATGGGCGTTATCTCCGAGGATGAAATGGATTATCTGCAGGAAACCCTGTCTACCATCCTGGATGCCGTCATGCGCGTGTGGCTGAGGCACAACAAAAAAGAGAGCGCAGAGGAAATCCTCGCGCTCTACAGTAAAATCGCTTCGATTATCGGAATTATCTTTAATTAGATTTCCTCGACAATTTCGGCTTTGGGGGCGTTCTTCATGACGGATGCGATGCCCGCATCGCGGGTTTTCTCGGAGGCATATATCTGGCTCTGGCCGATGACCTGCCCGTTTGTCGCCTTGAGCGTGAAATACGGCTTGCCGTTCTTGGCAACCAGTTTCTCGAAACGCTTCTCTTCAGGAGCGTTTTTCTTGACGGACTCAATCCCGTTCATGCAGGCAGCCTTGGAGTTGTAACCCTCGCTGGAGAGGATGACCTGGCCGTTGGTGGCCAACAGGTTGAACTGGAATTCCCCGTTCTTCCTGACCGTTACTTTGAATTTTCCCATCATTAAAAAAATTGTTGGTTATAACTATTTTAGTATGTTTTCCGCCAGTTTTTCAAGCAAGGGCATATCGGTTTTCTTGAGGCGGCTGCACAGGGTAACCGAGGGGTCCACGATGCTGACCTCCTTCATCGCACCGAACATCTCTTTCATGACGCGCCCGGCGCTCGGAGCCCAGGAGCCGTTCTCGACAATGGCGACCTTCCGCTTGCACCAGCCCTTGATCTGAAGGCGGTGCAGGAATTCATACATGGGCGTGAAAAGCCCCGCGTCATAGGACGACGCCATCGCCACCATCTTGGGATAGCGGAAGGCATCTTCCACATTCTCGGCAAAATCCGAGCGGCAGAGATCGCTCAGCACCACCTTTGGAGCGCCCTTTTCAAGAAGGATGCGCTTGAGTTCTTCCGCTGCCGCCAGCGTGCCGCCGTGAATGGATGCGCAGGCGATGAAAACGCCGTCGGTCTCCGCCTCGTAGCGGCTCCAAATGTCGTACAGCGACAAGTACGTTTCCAGATTGTCTTCCAGCAGAGGTCCGTGCAACGGGCGGATTGCCCTGATGGGCAGTTTCGCCGCCTTGGAGAGCAGGGTCTGCACCTGTACGCCGTATTTTCCTACGATATTGAAATAGTAGCGGCGCGCCTCGCATGCCCAGTCATCGTCGTCCCGGCCATAGAATCCGCATTTTGAAAGGGCGCCGAACTTTCCGAAACCGTCAGCGCTGTAGAGAACGCCGTCCGTCTCGTCGAAAGAGACCATCACCTCGGGCCAATGCACCATCGGCGCGGCGATGAAACGCAATGTATGCCTTCCCAGGTCCAGGATATCCCCTTCCTTCACCGCCATCGTGCAGCCCTCCGTCGCGATGCCTTCGAAAAACTGGGGCAGCATCTGCAGGGCCTTGGCGCTTGCGACCAGCGTCAGAGAGGGATAGAGCGTCAGCATTTGGGCAATCAGTGCGGAGTGGTCCGGCTCCATGTGATGCACGACCAGATAATCCGGGATGCGGCCTTCCAGCGCCTGGGAAAGGTTGGAAAGCCACCGTTCCCCCACCCGGGCATCCGCGGTATCCAGCACCGCAATCTTTTCATCCAGAATCAGATAGGAATTATAAGCCATCCCCTCTGGGACGATATATTGGCTTTCAAAAAGATCAAGTTCAAGATCGTCTGCGCCGATATAGGCGACATCCTCGCTCAGTTTTCGATACCCCATTTTTCTAACAGATATTTCTGCAAATATACTGAAAAAATCAGAAGCTGATTTGAGAAACAATGAAAAAGTGCCGCAGGTAATTTATTAAATAATCAAAACGTCAGTTCCGGGGATTCAATACGCAATAGCGGGAGAAGGGGCGGCCGTCAGATGTCAGACCTTCGATGCGGACAATGTAGGGATAGTCCTGCAGATCCGTATTGCAGAAGGCAAATCCGGCCTTGCCGTGTTCAATGGGGAGGGAAGGCGACCACCATACGGTATTCCGGCTGTCATGCATCTGGTTCTCTCCGCGGTCATAGCGCGGAGATTCAAAGTATTGCGGAACCTGGTATCCCAGCGGCACAAAATAAAGCAGCGACGGGTCCCGGTAGGTATCCCTGCTGCCCGTCCCCGGCTTGAGCGAGATGGCGACGGCGTTGTTTGCAATTTCGATGCTCCGGATATCCTCGACCAGGACCATGTCATAACCCCACCACGGCTCTTCCGTACCGTTCACCAGCAGTTTTACCGCCCCGCGCGGCGCCTCGAAAGTCTCGACGGGAAACCCCTCCTCATCCGTCTCCTGCGCGTAGGAATGGCCGGCGAGTCCCGAACGGTTGACCATGTGGTCGCCGTCATATTCGAAAGACGCCTTTTTCATCCGGAGATATTCGATGAGCGTCATGGTCTTGTAATGCGAAAGGTCTTCGGAACGGGTTCCGTCGACGGAAAGGATGTCACTCTGTCCCGCATCGGCAATCACGACCGCCGCCTGAAGCGTATCCGTGGATGTCCCGCCGAGGGAGATGTCGAATCCGCCCCGTCCGTCCACGGCATAGCCGCGCGGGAACGGATAGACAAAGGGCGGGGCCAGGATATCCCCTTCCCAGCGGGGGATATAATTCAGTCCGACGCGGGAACGCCCGATTTTGATGACAAAGCCCGTGTTTTCCTCGAAATCGATGCTGTCGATAACATAGGAATCGGCCTGGTCCACATCCAGCGTGGTATAATACTTCAGTTTGGGGATCAATAGCGAGAAGCTGAACTTTTTGGGCATTTTCCCGGAAAGTCTGCGGCGGATGCGTCCGCGTACCGTCTGCGTCAGTTCCTTCGTGTGCCGTAGGACGATTTTTCCATCCGCCGGATCGAAAATCCGGTCCAGGTCATAGTAACGCCAGCCCTGGACGAGCATCAGCAGGTCCATGGCCGAAGTCCGCTCGGACAGCGGTACCGTCTCGTCAAAATACCAGCAGGGGTCGTTGATACTTCCGCTCAGTTCAGACGAAAGTCCCATGTACGAAAGGATTCCGTCGGTCTGCTGCCAGTCTTTCAGGGTGCCGCGGACGACGGAGACGGAACAGTTGCCGTCCAGAGGGTTCCCGTCCCTGTCACGGAGCAGGATATGGCCCTCGACAAGCGCCCGGGGCTGCGCGGAGAAAGGATGGGGGTCCACAGTGCAGAGCGGCATCTCTGCGTCATAGACATAAAACAGACGTTCCGCCAGGATGATGCCGTGTTCGTCCACAACCAGAAGATGGTTGATGCCGGGACGGAAAAAATCATTCTCCACCCGGAGGGTCTGTACCTCTCCGTTGCATTTGATGTTGGCGAGCGGGACCATCGTCCCGGCATCCCGCAGAAGCAGGCTCGCCTGGCCGCCGCCCAGTCCCGCGACGGAGATATACGCGCTTCCCGCTATTCGGCGTAAACGGATGACGGCGCCCTCCGCAGCGGCCGGTGGCAAGGGGAAACGCTTTCCGGAAGCCGTTTCGACAAAATACGCCTTCTCCCGCTCCGGAGTGAATTCGAAGGCGCCCATCCCGTCGTGACGGGTGGAGAACAGCGTGACGATATCGCCCTCCGCACCTACCACCCGGCCGCTGAAATCAACGCTGCGCCCTACGCGGTCCGTCGCCTTGACGGCCATGACGCAGTGTACGCCCGCAAAGTACCGGCCGCTTTCGGGGCAGAAGGCCAGACGGATATCCTCGGGCGACCGTTTCGGAATCCGTATCCGCTGCTTCTTCTCCCCGATGATGCGGATCCGCTGATGGAAGAGATAGCCCGGCTGCCCGTTGAGTTGCCAGAGCGTATAGGCCCGGAAAGTGTAGAACCCCGTTTCCAGCGTCCAGGGCAATTCAATATAGCCCGGAAATCCGTCCGGACCGGCCTTGACCTTGACGCGGCAGACGGCGCTGCCTTTTGCATCCAGCACTTCGGCATACATATAGCGGCTGGACGGCTGTACGCTCCCGGTTGCGGCATTGCGCAGCCAGCCCTTGAACCAGAGCATCTCTCCGGCCGTGTAGCAGGTCCTGTCCAGGTGGACATAAAGTTTTTCCGGGGAGCACCACTGCACATAGGCGCCGTAGCGGTAACAGACCGTGTCGATTCGCGTCGGTTCAGCGCAAAGGGAAAGCGGCAGGAGCAGCAGGGCTGATGCGGCAAGGATCGAACGTATACGAACAAGCACGGACATCGGCGCAAATCTACTATATTTTTTATAAATTTGCGCCATGAGCAAGATTCAAATTTGCGTTCTGTTGCTTCTGTCGTCGCTTTTATCCCTGTCCTGTTACGGCGCCCCCCCCCTGCCCGGGCCGGGCGATGTAGTTCCTCCTGCGCTGCTGGAAAGCCGCGGTCCGGACGCCTGGTTCAGCGCCTGCGAAATCCCCGATTCCATTTTCTCGGCGATGCAGGGCAAATCATTCAAAAGCAATTGCACCGTACCCCGCAGCGATTTGCGCTACCTGCGCGTGCTGCACAAGGATGCGGAGGGCCGCAGCATCGTCGGTGAAATGGTGGTGAACCGCAGCATCGCGGGCGATGTGCTGGAAATCCTGAGAAAACTCTATGATGCAGGATATCCCATCGAGCGGATGCGGCTTATCGATATTTATGACGCTGATGACGAGACTTCGATGCGGGCCAACAATTCTTCGTCCTTTAATTTCCGCTTTATCTCGCATACGACCAAGGTATCGAAGCACGGAGCTGGACTTGCGGTGGATATCAACACGCTCTATAACCCCTACCACAAGATACTTGCCGACGGAACCGAAATCGTAGAGCCCGACACCGGACGGCCCTATCTGGACAGGAGCGCTTCGTTCCCGTACAAAATCGAGCCTGACGACCTTTGCTGCCGCCTGTTCAAAGAACACGGCTTCGAATGGGGCGGAGACTGGAAAAGCTGCAAGGACTACCAGCATTTCGAAAAATGAAGGATTCCCTGCTCTATGGCGAGAACGCTTCCGGAAAAAGCCGCATGGCGGCCCGGACGGTCATGCGGCACCCTACCGACCATTACCTGATTACCTTCCGGGATTCCTACGGGACGCTGGATGAGAATTACTACTATCAGCTGCGCTGGAATGCACAGGCGATAGACGAGGATACGCCGACGCTGGGGCAATTGATCGACAAGGCTGACGCCCTGGCCGACAGCCGGGCCTCCTGGGACGGGGAAGCCGTACAACGGGAAAGGCGCATCAAACGCAAGGCGCTGCTGGATAAATTATTGCCGCTTTTCGGCCTGGATACCCTGCTGGACAAATACATCATTTCGCTCTCCAGCGGAGAACTGCGCAAATTCTGTCTGGTAAAGGCCCTGCTCTCGCTCCCCCGCGTTCTGATACTGGACGCCCCTTTCACGGGGCTGGATGCGGGAACCCGCGCCCAGTTGGTCTCCCTGCTGGAAGAACTCGCCTCCCATCCGGAGAGGGAAATCCGCCTGCTGATGCCGCGGCTGGACCTGGTTCCCTCCTTTATCGGAAAGGTTGAAACGCTGCCGCACGGCCCCCTGCCCGAGCCGGACACCGCCGCATTGCGCCGCGCTCTTGCCGCGCTTCCCGCCAAGGACCTCAGCACGGAGGCCTTTTATCCCCGTGGCCCGCATCCCGAGATTGTACGCTGCAACGGCGTGAGCATCCGCTACGGCACCCGCACGATCCTCGACCAGCTGGACTGGGTGGTGCATGAAGGGGAATGCTGGGCCATCGGCGGAGCGAACGGCGCCGGCAAATCCACCCTGCTGTCCCTTGTATGCGCAGACAATCCGCAGGCCTACGCCTGTGATATTTCCCTTTTCTCGCACCGTCGGGGCAGCGGCGAGAGCATCTGGGAAATCAAACACCACATCGGCTATGTAAGTCCGGAACTGCACCGGGCCTGGCAGCATAACATTCCCGCCCTGGAGATTGTGGCGAGCGGACTGTACGATACCACCGGATTGCCGCGCAGACCGGATGCCGCCGAGGAGGGGACCTGCCGCTTCTGGATGCGGCTTCTGGGCATTGAAAGCCTGGCGGACCGCTCTTTCCTGCAACTTTCCGACGGGGAACAGCGGCTCTGCCTGATTGCCCGCGCCTTTGTCAAGGACCCGGAGCTCCTGGTCCTGGACGAGCCCCTTCACGGGCTGGACGAAAAGCGCAGCGAACTGGTAAAGGCCCTGATTGAATGCTTTATGCAGCGCCCGCACAAAACCCTGCTGATGGTCACCCATTTCGAGCACGAACTCCCCGGCTGCATCGACCATCGCCTGGATTTGCAGAAACGGTTTTAAATCGTACCTTTGCGCCTATGAAAAAAAGAGATTGCATTGTCGCATCTCTCCTTGCTTTTGTGATGTTGGCACTCGTGAGCGTCCCCGCCCGCGCCCAGAACGCCACGGATGATTTCGGCACATGGACAAGCCTTCAGGTCGTAAAATCATTCGGGGCCCCTTATGTGATGGCCCGGCTGGAACACCGTTCCTACCGGAACGTCACCGGTACGGAAAGCTGGTTCGTCATGGCCGGCGGCGGGTTCAATTTCACAAAATGGCTCAAGGGGGACCTGAGTTATGAATTCTGGAAAATTCCATCGGCGGAGAACATTACGCAGCATAAGGGGGTATTGAGTTTCACCGAGACCCTCAGGCGGGACAACCTCGCCTTTGCCTTGCGGGAAAAGTACGAATTTGCCTATATTCCTGAAAAACAATCCTTCAGAAATACCCTGAGAATCCGGCTCCGGGGCCAGTACACCATCCCCGAAAGCATTTTCACCCCCTACCTGATGTACGAATTCTTCAGCAGCCTGGACGGAAGGGGCTGGATACGCTCCCTGCACTATGCCGGCATGGATATCGCCCTGGGAAAAGGCCATTTCCTGGACTTCTTTTACATGTATCACCTCTATGGGACAAGCGGGCCCAATGGTTCCCGTCATCTCCTTGGGCTGGGATACACCTTCGCTTTTTAAGCATCAGCGCCCCTGTTCTTCCGTCAGGGAGGTGGAGGCGGGAACCGTCACGGTGCTCTCATAGCAACTGAACATCTCTCCGACTTTCTTTCCGTCAACCTTGGAGAAGAGGCTCACCAGCGGCACGATGACCAGGCCCAGCAACATTGCCAGCACGCCGGCATTGATGGGTGAAGTGAAATAAGGGCTGATAAAGACCTTGCCCGTGAAGGTACAGTACATGCAGGCGCACATGACCCCCACTCCGCAAATAAAAGAGGCCCAGACGGATGCGGCTGTCGCCCGTTTCCAATACAGGCCGTACAGGAATGGAGCGAGGAACGCACCGGCGAGGGCGCCCCACGAAATCCCCATGAGCTGGGCGATGAAGGTGACGGAACTTCTGGCCTGAACAATGGCGATGAGCGAAGAAACCACGATAAAAAACACCACCAGCAAACGTATGCAGAGCAGTTGCCTGCGGTCGTCGAACTTTTTGCCGCCCATGGCCGGCGCAATGATATCCAGGGTCAGGGTGGAGCCGGAAGTAAGCACAAGCGAGGAAAGGGTGGACATGGACGCGGACAACACCAGGATAATCACGACCCCGATCATCAGGTCCGGAAGGGAGGACAGCATGGACGGCACGATACTGTCGTAAACCGGGGTCCCGGCCGCGGTATATTCGATTTTATCGGCATAAAGCCTCCCGAAGCCGCCGAGGAAATAGCATCCCCCCGCCACGATGATGGCAAAAAGCGTGGAGATAAAGGTTCCCTTACGGATGGCGGCCTCGCTACGGATCGCATAAAACTTGCCCACCATCTGGGGCAGTCCCCAGGTCCCCAGGGAAGTCAGCAGCACCACGCCCAGCAGGTACAACGGCTGGGGGCCGAAGAACGAGACATAGGCACCGCTGAGGGCGGGAGCGGTCTCGGAGGGAAGGTGCGAAAGGGTTTGCAGGGCTGAAGTAAAACCACCGTTTCCGCCCAGTACCGAGGCGATGACGGCGCATATTCCCACCAGCATGACCAGGCCCTGGATGAAATCATTTACGGCGGTCGCCATATATCCGCCCACCCACACATAGATGCCTGTCAGCAGGGCCATGCCCAGTACACACCAGACATAATCCACGCTGAACGCCATGCTGAACAACCGCGACAAACCGTTATAGAGCGAGGCCGTATAGGGAATCAGGAAAATGAAGACAATCACGGACGCCGCCACCTTCAGGGCATTGCTGCTGAAGCGTTTCCCGAAAAAATCCGGCATGGTGGCACTCATCAGGTGCCTGGACATCAGGCGTGTCCGCCGTCCCAGGATCCTCCAGGCCAGCAGGGACCCGATAAGGGCATTGCCGATACCTATCCACGTGGCGGCAATCCCGTACTTCCAGCCGAACTGTCCGGCATATCCCACAAAAATCACAGCCGAGAAATAAGAGGTCCCGAAGGCAAACGCGGTAAGCCAGGAGCCGACATTCCTGCCGCCAAGGACAAAGCCCTGCACATCCGATGCGGTCTTGCGGCAGTAAACGCCGACGCCTGTCATCACGGCGAAAAACAAGACCAGAAGAGCACACTTTAGAAACATAGCGCGGCAAAGATAGCAAAACATTAAAAAATTCCTATCTTTACGCCTTGCAACTCATGAGGGATTCAGAATTCGGATTCATTGCAAAACTTGCGGCGATGTTTCCTGCACCGGAAGGGGTGCGGGGCATCGGCGACGATTGCGCGGTGATTCCCCGCGGAGACGGCCGTGACACCCTCGTCAGCACCGACCTTCTGACCGAAGGCGTCCATTTCCTGCGGAACCGCATTCCGCCCCGGGAACTCGGATGGAAAACGGCTGCCGTCAACCTCAGCGATATTGCCGCGATGGGCGGAACGCCCACGGCCACATTCCTTTCCCTCGCCATTCCTAAAGACTGCGACGATGGCTTCCTGTCAGAGATCATGGCGGGTTACGCCGATGCCTCCCGCGCTTACGCCGCTCCCCTGCTGGGCGGCGACACCTGCGCCTCCTCCGGGGCATTGACGCTGAATGTCACCGTACTGGGAGAATGTCCGCACGGGCACGCCTTGCTGCGAAGCGGCGCCAGGCCCGGCGACACCATCTATGTAACGGGCACGCTCGGCGAGAGCGCCGCCGGCTGGAAAGCCGTCCAAAGCACGCTTCCGGAAACGGATCTGACGCGGGCGCTCATCCACCGGCATTACCATCCCGTCCCGCGGATAGCGGAAGGCCGGGAAATCGCCGCCTGTGAAGGAGCCGGTGCTGCCATGGACCTCTCGGACGGCCTGGCATCGGACCTGCGGCACATCCTCAAAGCCTCCGGCTGCGGCGCCGGCATCGACGTAAACGCCCTGCCGCTCTCCGCACAGCTGCGGCAGTTCTGCAAAGAATACGGCACCGACCCGCTGGAACTCGCACTCTGCGGCGGCGAGGACTACGAACTTCTCTTCACCCTGCGGCCTGGAACGACGCCCCCGGTCCCCTGCACCGCCATCGGGACGATCCATGCCGGAAGCGGACTGGTTTGGAAAGGAACGGACCGCGACTTTACCGGATTCACGCATTTTTAACCTTTTACCCGATATGTGGAGTTTTCTCAGACAACCGGCCTATAAGCCGGAACAGACCGGCCCCGAGGCGGATGCCAGGTACAAACGGCTGCGCCTGCAAGTATTTATCGGCGCCTTCATCGGCTACGCCGGTTTTTATCTGGTGCGAAAGAATTTTTCGATGGCGATTCCGGCACTCGCCCCGCTCGGATTCGAAAAAACCGAACTGGGCGTCGTGCTGTCGATGAACGCGATTGCGTATGCGCTTTCCAAATTCCTGATGGGCAGCGTGTCGGACCGTTCGAATGCCAGGGTTTTCCTGCCGCTGGGCCTGGTCCTGACGGCTGTTTCGATGTGCTTCATGATTGTCCCGATCCAATGGCTGGGCGCCGCTCACAAAGCGATGGCGATCGTGCTGATGGCCGTACTCAACTTCCTTGTCGGCTGGTTCAACGGCATGGGCTGGCCTCCCTGCGGACGGGTGATGACACATTGGTTTTCCGTCAGCGAAAGGGGAACGATGATGTCCATCTGGAACTGCGCCCATAATGTCGGAGGCGCCTTGGTCGGGCCCATGGCCACCTACGGTGCAGTCTGGTTTGGAAGCTGGTTCTACGGCACGCAGCAGGAAATGTACTTCCTGATCGGCACTTTCGCCTTCCCCGCGGCCACGGCCCTGTTCATCGCCCTGCTCGCCTTCCTCCTGCTGCGGGACACCCCGCAGAGCTGCGGATTGCCTTCCGTTGAGAAATGGCGGGACGATTATCCCAAGAACTATTCGGAAAAGTCCGAGGAGACCCTGTCAGCGAAAGAAATATTCTTCAACCATGTGCTCAACAACAAGTTCCTCTGGTTCATCGCCTTATCCAACGCTTTCGTCTATATGGTCCGGTACGGATGCCTCGACTGGGCACCGACGATCCTTACGGAAAAGGGCATAGACCTCAAGAGCGCCGGATGGGCGTATTTCGCCTACGAATTCGCCGCCATACCCGGCACGCTGCTCTGCGGCTGGCTCTCGGACAAGCTCTTCCACGGACGCCGGGCACTGCCGACCATGATCTTCATGGCGCTGGTTGCCGTATTTATCGCCATCTACTGGGCTTTCATCGACAATCTGACCGTCGTTATCATCGCCCTGATCGGCATAGGATTCTTCATTTACGGACCGGTGATGCTGATCGGGGTGCAGGCCCTGGACCTTGCACCCAAGAATGCCGCGGGAACCGCGGCGGGCTTTACCGGATTCTTCGGCTATTTCTTCGGGACCGCCATACTGGCGAACATCGTCATCGGTGCGGTGTCGCAGGCCGTCGGCTGGAATTGGACGTTCGCCCTGCTGCTGGGAGCCTGCGCCCTGGCGATCCTCTTCATGGGCTTCACCTATAAAGAGGAACAGTACCTGGTTCAGAAATAAAGGGAAACTGAGGCCGCGTCCGCCGGCCCTCCTACCGGCGGATGGAGTTTGGTGATGCGGATAAAGGCTTCACCCATCTGCGGGTATGCGGCACGTATCGCAGCTGCGATACGTCCGGCCACATGTTCCAGCAGTTGCGACGGAACGGCCATCTCCTTAGCAATCAGCGCATAGACCGCCGAATAATCCAGGGTATCCGACAGATGGTCGGAGCGCAGCGCGTCCGCAAAGGGGTACCCGCAACGGAAATCCACGACAAAATCCCCTCCGCAGCGCCGTTCCTCTTCCAGCACCCCATGAAACGCACGGAAGTGCATTCCGTTCAGTTCGATTGTTCCCTTCATGCAACAAAATTAGAAACTGATTTGAATTATTCCAAAACAGCTTCTTAGAAAAATATTTGCTATATTTGTAAGTTATGGAAAGAGCTGATGCAAAAAAGAGAATCGAAGCCCTCAGGGGCTTGCTTCGCGAGAGCAACCGGCGCTATTATGTAGAGAATGCGCCCACCCTGAGCGACTACGAATTCGACCAGTTCATGCATGAGCTGGAGGCCCTGGAAGCCGAGTGGCCGGAATTCGATGCACCAGACTCCCCTACGCACCGCGTCGGCAGCGACATCAGCGGCGAATTCGTCCAGCGGGCGCACCGTTACCCGATGCTCTCCCTGGGGAACACCTACAATATCGGCGAAATCGAGGAATTCGCCGCCCGCGCCGACCGCCTCCTGGACCGCAATTTCAGTTACTGCTGCGAACTTAAATTCGACGGCACGGCCATCTGCCTGAATTACAGAAACGGAAAACTTTTCCGGGCCCTTACGCGCGGCGATGGCGAAAAGGGCGACGACGTCACCCGCAATGTACGGATGATTGCCAATATTCCGCACAGTCTCAAGGGGGATTATCCCGAAGATTTGGAAATCCGCGGCGAGATCCTGATGCCTTACCGTGCTTTCGAAGCCCTCAACGCCGAGCGCGAAGCGGACGGGGATGCCCCGTTTGCCAACCCGCGCAATGCCGCCTCCGGCTCGCTCAAACTGACGGACCCGCAGGAAGTGGCCCACCGCGGACTATGGTGTACGCTCTATCATATCCCGGCGGAAAGCGTCGCCTTTGCCACGCACGATGAAGCCCTGCGCAAAGCGGCTGAATGGGGGCTTCCGGTATCCGAAGACCGCCGGCTCTGCAGGGATATCGCTGAAATCAAAGCCTTCATCGACCATTGGGATACGGCCCGGCGGGAGCTCCCTTACGCGACGGACGGCATCGTCATCAAAATCAACGAAAGCGACTGTCAGCGGGCACTGGGCTATACGGCCAAATCCCCGCGCTGGGCGGTGGCCTTCAAATTCAAGGCGGAACAGGCCTGCACACCGGTGCTGAGCATCGACTACCAGGTGGGGCGGACCGGTGCCGTGACGCCCGTGGCGAACCTCGAACCCGTACTGCTCGCCGGTACCGTGGTCAAACGGGCCACGCTGAACAACTCCGACCAGATGGAACTGCTGGACATCCGCATCGGCGACAGCGTCTATGTGGAAAAGGGCGGCGAAATCATTCCTAAGATCACGGGGGTAAACCTGGGGAAACGGCCTGCGGACGCCGTAAAACCGGATTTTCCGAAAACTTGTCCCGATTGCGGAACGCCGTTGGTGCGCGACGAGGGAGAGGCTCGCTGGTTCTGCCCGAACCAGGACGGCTGTCCGATGCAGATCAAGGGCCGCCTGCTGCACTTCACCACCCGGAAGGCGATGGATATCCTCGCCGGAGAGGTGACGGTGGAACAACTCTACGACTGCGGCCTTGCCCGCACACCCGCGGACCTCTACGATCTGCGCAAGCAGCAACTGGTTTGCCTGGAAGGATGGCAGGAACGGTCCGCACAGCGTTTCCTGGATAGTCTCGAACGCTCCAGAGAAGTACCGTTCGAACGGGTACTTTATGCCCTGGGCATCCGCCATGTCGGCGAAACCAAGGCCCGTGCGCTGGCCCGGCATTTCGGCAGCATCGATGCATTGCAGACCGCTACCGCGGAGCAGATGCAGGAGGCGGGAGAAATCGGCGGCGTCATTGCCGCAAGTGTCCGCGAATACCTGGACAAACCGCAGCATCAGCGCGAAATCGAACGCCTGCGCGCCCACGGACTTCAGTTCAGCGCCGCAGGCTCAACGAAGAACCTGTCACAGGCGCTTGAGGGGAAAAGCATCGTCATTTCCGGCAATTTCAGCATCCCGCGCGAAGCGATGAAGGAACTGATCGCCGCGCACGGCGGGAAGAACAGTTCTTCCATCAGCGCCAGGACGGCGTTCCTGCTGGCGGGAAGCAGGCCGGGACCGGAAAAACGCAAAAAATGCGAACAACTGGGAATTCCCGTCTATGACGAGGACACATTCCGGTCCATGCTTCCGGACGACAGGGCCGCACATTCGCCTTCAGAAGAGCAACTTACTCTTTTTTAAGCCACTATGAGTACGCGAAGTTGGAGAGACTTGTTCAGCGACAGGCTGTGGACCATCGACACGGAAGGGATGTCCGCCGCCTGGAGGCGCTTCGTGCAGTTCATCAAACTGGCCCGGCTCACCGTATCGACCTTTACGAAGAACCGGATGGGCTTCCAGTGCGTGGCACTCAGTTATTTCGTTGCACTCTCCATCGTTCCGTTCGTAGCGCTGCTCTTCGCCCTCTCCGGCGGCCTGGGAATGACGGACCACGTAACCCAGCTGGCACATGCGATTTTCACGGACCGTCAGGACCTGGTGGATATGGTCATCGACAAAGCGGGGAACATCATCAATGTGGCCAAAAGCGGAACGGTGGGCCTGATCAGCGCCCTGATGTTCCTGTGGGCCATATTCTGGCTCATGTTCCAAGTGGAAAGGGTATTTAACAATGTATGGGGAATCCTCAAGCCGCCGAGAAAACTATACACCCGCATCGGCTTCTACACCCTGGCGATATTCCTTGCTCCCTTCCTGGTGCTTATTTTCGGCGCCGGCATTGCATACTACGCCAATATAACCAACTGGATCGGCCTGGACCTTTCGCAGTTGAAAGTGCTCCCGAAACTTCTGGGTTGGGGCATATTCTATATTATCGCCGTATTCACGCTTTCGGCGATGTACAAATGGATTCCTGCCGCCAAGGTAAAATACAGTCTGGCCCTCAAGGCTGCCGCACTCGCCGGCATCGTCTTTACGCTCTTCCAGTACCTGTACCTCAATACGCAGGTATTCGTGACGCGGCTCAACGACGTTTACGGAGTTATCGCGGCCTTCCCGCTGTTCCTGATTTACCTGAATTTCAGTTGGCAGATTATCATTTACGGCGCAGAGCTCACCTATGCCCTGCATAATGTAAACGATTACAAGAGAGAAGCATGAGTTTTTCCAAGTTCACCATAAAGGATAACCGCCAGATCAAGGAAGCCCGAGAATCCCTGATGGAACTGGTGCGGCGCCGCTGTCCGGACGCGGAAGAGCAGGCCACCGTGGAACGGGCGCTGAAATTCGTCGGGGAATCCCACAAGCATATCCGGAGACGCACCGGGGAGCCTTACGTGATTCACCCCATAGAGGTGGCGAAAATCGTCATCTCGGATATCGGATTGGGATACAAATCCATTTGCGCGGCCCTGCTGCATGACGTTTTCGAGGACACGGACTACGATATCGGGGATATCCGGAGCCTGTTCGGCGAGACCATCGCCGCCCTGGTGGAAGGCATGGTGAAAATCAAAAACGTGCTCGACGACGAAAGCCGCAAGGAATTCAAGAGTACCCAGAACCTGCAGGCGGAGAATTTCCGCAAAATCCTGCTGACCCTCGGCGACGATGTGCGCGTCATCCTCATCAAACTGGCCGACCGGCTGCACAGCTGCAGGACCATCGAGGCACAGCCCGAGCGGAAGCGGGACAAAATCCTGTCGGACATTATGTACATCTTCGTCCCCCTGGCCCACCGGCTCGGCCTGTACGGCATCAAATCCGAGATGGAAAACACCTGGCTGCGCTATCGCGAACCGGAAGACTGGGCGGAAATCAGCGGAAAAATCGAACGCAGCACCGCCATCCGCATGCACGATATCGAACTGTTCGTGGACTCCGTACGGGAGATGCTGGACCGCGAAGGCTTCAAATACAGCCTCCGGCAAAGGGTGAAGACCCCCTATTCCATCTGGAACAAGATGCGCAACAAGGGCATCGACTTTGAAGAGATTTTCGACCTCTATGCCGCCCGCATCATCTTCGACCCTGTAGAAGGCGAAACGGAGCATGCGAGCACCCGCCGCATCTATGAACTCCTGCGGCTGCACTATACGGAAAAACCGGACCGGCTGCGCAACTGGCTGGACAAGCCCAAAAGCAATGGCTACGAAGCGCTGCACTGCACCGTCAGGACGCAGGGCGGAAACTGGGTGGAAGTGCAGATCCGCTCCCGGCGCATGGACGATATCGCCGAAAAGGGCATCGCAGCGCACTGGGCCTATAAAAAAGACGGCTACGGTTCCGAGGAAAACTCCGAAATGGACAAGTGGCTGTCCCGCCTGCAGCGCATCCTTTCCGACCGCGATGCCGATCCGACCGCCCTCCTGGACATGATGCACAAAGGGCTCAATTCGCCGGAAGTGGTGGTATTCACCCAGTCGGGCGAGCAGCGTTCCCTGCCGACGGGGGCTACAGTACTGGATTTTGCCTACAGCATCCACAGCGATATCGGGAACAAGGCGATTGCCGCCAAGGTAAACGGCCGGCTCTGCGACCTGGATGCCCGGCTCTCTTCCGGCGACCGTATTGAAATCATCACGGTGCGCAGCGGGGAACCGCAGGCCGAATGGCTGAACTTCCTGCGGACGAAAACGGCCCGGAGCCGGGTGGGCGAATATCTGCGCAAAAAGAAACATACAGGAGAAAAATGAAACTGAGAAGACTCATTCCCCTGCTGGCAGCAGCCGCAGTGTTCGCACCGGTCATCTTTGCACCGTCCTGCGCGAATACGACGCAGTCTCCGACCGGAGGTCCCAAGGACACCATCCCGCCCTATATCACCAATATCGTTCCCCTGCCAGGGACCCTGAACGTACCGACGGCGAAAACCCGGATCGTCTTTACTTTCAATGAGTACGTGGTCATCAAGGACCAGAAGAACATCTACCTCTCCCCGCCTCTTTCCAAGCCTGCCAAGTCCCGCATCATGGGAAAGAACCTCGTCGTTTCCTTCGAGGAAGACCTGCGTCCCAACACCACCTACACCCTGGATCTGACCGGCGCCATCGCAGACAACAACGAGGGCAACATGTATCCCGGATACACCTATGTCTTTTCGACCGGGGACCGCATAGACTCCCTCTACATCACCGGCATTGTGCAGGAGGCCACCACGCTCAAACCCGTCAAGGGCGCCACGGTGATGCTCTACAAGAACCATGCGGATTCCGCGGTCTTTCTGGAGCGGCCCGTCGCGTCGGTCAAGACCGACGACTGGGGCTATTTCGCCCTGGCATACCTCCAGGATACGCTATACCGGCTTTATGCCATCCGCGATGATGCCGGAGACAACCTCTACGACCCCCAGTCGGACCTGGTGGCCTTCCATGATTCTCTGGTGCAGCCCACCCTGAAGGTCAACGACACCGTTCCCGAACTCCTGAAATATGAGATGAAGGACACCGCCGCCTGCCTGGCCCGCAAGACCCGCTATACGCTGAACCTGTTCCGGGAACGTCCCAGCAAGCAGTACATCGTCAATAAGGTGCGCGTGAGCGACCGTTCCTCCTACATCACCTTCATGGCGCCCGACGCCTGGATCGACTCCCTGTGGATCAAAGGGTATCCGGACAGGCGTATCATCACCCAGTTCAACATCCAGCAGGACAGCCTGGAAATCTGGGTGAACGACCCCCGTCCCGTCCCGGACACCCTGCATCTCTTTGTCAACTACCGCAAGACGGATACGACCGGGGCGCTGAAACCGGAACTCGAGCATGTCAAACTCTACCGCGAAGGAGCCCGGAGGAAGGCGGTAGGCTACAATGCCCGGAAGGATCTCAAGCACGAAGACACGATCTGCGTCTATAAACTGGATGCCAAGCCCGAAACCGTAGAACAAAAGGGATTCGAACTTGAATTCCGCGACCCCATCGTCTATGAGAAGTTCGACTCGCTGCGCCTGATTATGGTGAATCCGAGACAACAACTCATCGACGGGAAATTCAGCGTGGAAAAGGACAGCCTGAACCTGAGGCGTTTCACCATCCGGCCGCGCGACAAGATGCTCTCCGGCTGGGAATACCGGCTGAAGATCCCGCATCGCGCATTCCGGGATATCAACGGCTTTTATTCGGACAGCACGGAGGTCAAGGTCAAACTGCCCGACGACGAAAAACTGTCATCGCTGGAACTGGTCCTGAGCGACGTACCGGGCAAAGTAATCGTCGATCTGCTGAACGAATCGCGCAAGGAGGTACTGCGTTCCTACATCATCGACAAGCCGGCAACCCTGCTGTTCCCCTACCTCAGGAAAGGAAAATACTGTATCCGCTTTACGGAAGACATCAACCGCAATTCCATTGTCGATACGGGCTCCCTGCTGGAACGCCGGCAGCCGGAAAAAGTCCGTTTCTTCAAAATCGGCGGCGATATTTTCCTCGACCATCCCGAAATGACCGACCTGACGCAGAACGCGTCCGTACGCGAAATCCTCAGCGACTAATGAAAAGGTTCCTTCTGCTCACCGCCCTCTTCCTGCTGTCCGGCCTGCTTTCCGCACGCAACCGGGAGGCGGACACCGTGCGGTACAGCGCGGAGTACCTGGATACGGTGCAACTGCGCAAGGGCATGATTATTAACGACTACACCACGCTGGGCGTGAATGCCGGCGTCACGCTGTCCACCATGCTCTTCAATCCCGTCAAAGAGAGTTCATTCCTGTTCTCGCCCGAGTATTTTTCCCTCTACTATACCCGCCACTGCAAGATGTTCGGCTATCTGCCCTACTTTGCCCTGAAAATCGGCGCGGAATACAGCCACAGCGGCTTTGAATTCAAGACGGACAAGAATACCGGCAGGACCTACCATGACAACGGCATCACCAAGTGCGACATGAGGGTGGTGACGGTTCCTGCCATGGCGGAAATCCATGTCGATGTGGATCCGATCAAGATTTTCGCCGATGTAGGCGCCTACGGCGGCTACCGCCTGACCGTCAACCGCAGCTGGCCCTCCAGCCAGGATGCCTACATCGACGCGAAATACCATACCGCCTTCAAGGATTACGAGAACCGCTGGGAATACGGCCTGCACGGGGGCGCCGGCGTCGCCTTCCTATTCAGCCCGGTCGAAATCCACCTTGGGGCGATGGTCCGCTGGAGCTGGAGCGACCTTTACCAGCCCGACTACCTGGACGAACAATACCATCCTTACCCGAGGAACACCTATTATTATCGTTTTGCCGCACCGCTGGACATCATGATTTATGCCGGCGTACACTTCCAGCTGACCAAGCGCAAGGGAAAGACCGCCAGGATGCTCCGGCGCGAGGCCTATGACATCGTATATCCCAAGCCCCTCGAAGAAAGCGAAAATGCAGCACCCACAGTACCTCAGAGCCAAGGTCGGTGACCATCTGGAAATCGGTCCCGGCGCCCCCCTCGTCATCCAGACCATGTGCAACACCCACACCTCCGACGTAGAGGCGACGGTGGCGCAATGCCTTGAACTGGCCGGCGCGGGTGCGCAGATGGTCCGCATCACCGTACCCGGCCTTGCCGACATTCCCGCCCTCCGCGACATCCGGGACCGGCTGCGCGCGGCCGGATGCGATGTTCCGCTGGTCGCAGACATCCATTTCTCATCGGCCACCGCGCTTGAAGCGGCAAAAATCGTCGGGAAAGTGCGCATCAATCCCGGAAATTTCCACCCGGACCACGAGACGGCAAGGCGGGAATTCGCCCGCTTCCTGGAAGTCTGCCGGGAACACGGGACCGCGGTGCGCGTAGGGCTGAACCACGGCTCGCTGGGCAAGTACATCACAGACCTTTACGGCAACACCCCGGAAGCCATGGCGCTCGCGGCGATGGAATGGCTGGAAATCTGCATCGAAGCGCAGTTTTTCAACGTTGTGGTTTCGCTCAAGGCGAGCAATACCGTCGTAATGGTGCAGGCCTATCGGGAACTGATGCGGCGGATGCAGGAACGCGGTTATGTCTTTCCCCTGCACCTCGGCGTCACGGAAGCGGGGAACGGAGAGCCGGGACGCATCAAGTCCTGTATCGGTATCGGCACGCTGTTGCGCGAAGGCATCGGCAATACCCTCCGCGTGTCGCTGACCGAACCGCCTGCAGCGGAACTGCCCGTAGCGGCATACCTTGCCGCCCGTTATGGCGATTCGCCGATGCCGGAACTTTCCCCGGCGGAAAGGCGCATCCTCGATGCCGCCTGCGAATGGGGGCCGGCGCTGCTCTGCCGGGAAATCGACGAAATCCCCGCCTCTGCGGGACTGGACGAACATCTCTCCGATGAAATCATGCAGGGCGCCCGGCGGCGCTTCTACCGTCCGGAATACATTGCCTGCCCGGGCTGCGGACGCACGATGTACGATCTGCAGGGCAGTTTCGAGCAGGTCAAGGCACGCACCGCCCATCTCAAGGGGATGGTCATTGCGGTCATGGGCTGCATCGTGAACGGCCCGGGCGAGATGGCAGATGCCGACTGGGGCTATGTGGGGGAAGGCGGCGGAAAAGTCTCCATCTACCGGAAAGGCCAGCCCGTCCTGCGGCACATTCCGGACAGCGAGGCCATTGACCGCCTTCTGGAATTGATCGAAAAAGATTAAGCCTTCCGGACCGGGTCGCAGGTCAGGCCCACACCGAGTTTCTTGAAGATTTTCTGGTCCACTTCGCTAAGCATCACCGTGGAATGGACCTGGCAGCCGTTGAGTTCCGGAAGTTTTTCCAGCGCCCGGCGGCAATTGTCATCCTCATGGCTGAGCATCGAAAGGGCCACCAGGACCTCGTCCGTATGCAGTCTGGGATTATGGCCGTGCAAATACTCCACTTTTGTCTTCTGGATGGGTTCAATCATTTTCTGCGGGATCAGTTTGACATCGTGGTCGATTCCCGCAAGGTGCTTGATGGAGTTGAGAATCAGGGCGGCGCTGGGGCCGAGCAGCGGGCTGGTTTCCGCGGAAAGCAGCGTGCCGTCCGCCAGCTCGATGGCGGACGAAGGAACGCCGCTGCGTTCCTTCCGCTCGCGCGCGGCGATCGTCGCACGGCGGAAAGAAGTGTCGATGCCCGCCCGTTTCATCAACAGGGAGATTTTGCTCACTTCGGCATCGTTGCAGTCCCCTTCCGCCAGTTTGTTGAGGGCGGTATAATAGCGGCGGATAATCTCATCCTTCGCCGCCTTGACGCAGACCGCGTCGTCGCTGATGCAACAGCCCACCATGTTCACGCCCATATCCGTGGGCGACTTATACGGACTTTCACCGTAAATCCCTTCAAAGAGCGCGTTCAGCACGGGGAAAATTTCAATGTCCCGGTTATAATTGACCGCGGTCTTCCCGTAGGCCTCCAGGTGGAAGGGATCGATCATGTTGACATCATTGAGGTCTGCCGTGGCAGCCTCGTAAGCGATGTTCACCGGATGCATCAGGGGCAGGTTCCAGACCGGGAAGGTCTCGAATTTGGCATAGCCTGCCTTGACCCCGCGCTTTTGTTCCTGATAGAGCTGGCTCAGGCAGACCGCCATCTTTCCGCTGCCGGGACCGGGGGCCGTCACCACCACCAGGGGGCGGCTGGTCTCGACGAAGTCGTTCTTCCCGAATCCCTCATCCGAATCAATGAGCGCCACGTTCTGTGGATAGCCCTCGATGGTATGATGGTAATATGTCCGGATGCCCAGGCGTTCGAGCTTCTGACGGTAGGCGTCGGCACTGGACTGACCGTTATAATGGGTGATGACGACCGCGCTGACCATGAACCCCCGCTGGACGAATTCCGTGCGCAGGCGCAGCACATCCATATCGTAGGTAATCCCCAGGTCCCCGCGGATCTTGTTCTTTTCGATATCGACGGCGCTGATGACGATGACAATTTCCACACAGTCCTCCAACTGCATCAGCATTCTCAATTTGCTGTCCGGCTGGAAGCCCGGAAGCACGCGGCTGGCGTGAAAATCGTCGAAGAGTTTCCCGCCGAATTCCATGTACAACTTGTCCCCGAACTGAGCAATCCTCTCCCGGATATGCTCAGACTGTATCCGCAGATACTTGTCGTTATCAAAACCGATTCTCATAATTACTACTGACTAATCAACATAAAGCAACAGGCCTTTCAGGTACTCCCCTTCGGGATGGTAAATGTTTACCGGATGGTCCGGTCCCTGGCAGAGGCGGTCGAGGATGCGCACGCGGCGGCCGGTCTGCGCGGCGGCGGAGAACACCGTCAGCGCAAAGGTCTCCTTATCCACCACCTGCGAGCAACTGAAGGTAAAGACAAGCCCGCCGGGAGCCACTTTTGCAATGGCGGCGGCATTCAGCCGCTGATATGCGCGAAGACCGTTTTTGAGGGCTCCGCGATGTTTGGCGAATGCCGGAGGATCGACAATCATCAGGTCGTACTTCCCTTCCGGCACTGCCGCCAGGAAATCCAGGGCATCGTCCGTCACGTTCGTCACCGCCTCGGGCGCCGCCCCGCTGAGGCGGAGATTCTGCGCCGTCAGCGCCATCGCCCGTGCGGAAGAATCGACGCTCGTAACACTTTCCGCACCGCCGGCCTGGGCATATACCGAAAAACCGCCGGTATAGCAGAAGAGGTTAAGCACCCGCCGTCCTGCCGCAAGACGCCCGACCAGCGCCCGGTTTTCCCGCTGGTCGAGGAAAAAACCGGTTTTCTGTCCTTCCTCCCAGTTTACGAGAAAGCGATGGCCGTTTTCGCTGACTTCAAGTTCCGGCAACCCGAATCCGGGCGCCCGGTACAGATATCCGTCAATCAGTTCCAGGCCCGCCTTGAACGGGGCCGTACGTTCGCTTTTGTTATATACCGCTTTCAGTTCATCACCAAAAATCTCCTGCAGGGCGGCGGAGATTTGCTTTGCCGCGCGGAACATCCCCGCACTGTGCGCCTGCATCACGCAGACACCGTCGTACCAGTCGATAATCAGACCGGGAAGGCCGTCGCCCTCGCCGTGCACCAATCGGAAGCAGTTGGTCCCGCCCCCGAAAAGGCCCAGTTGCCGGCGCATCCGGACAGCGGCGCCCAGCGTATCCGTCCAGAACGCGGGATCGTGCGGATCGGAATGGAATGAAAGGATTCTGACGGCAATGGAGCCGACCTGATAATGCCCGGAAGCCAGGTACTCCCCGTCCGCGGCATATACATCCACGATATCCCCCTCGGCGGGGCGGCCGGTCATCTGAGCGACCGCACCGGAAAACACCCAGGGGTGAAAACGCTTCAGAGACTCTTCCCTGCCTTTTTTCAAATAGATCTTCGTCATTGTCCTGAGATTTCCAGATTTTCCACCCCAAGGGGCGATTTCGGCGTGGCGAGCAGTTTCCGGTACATCTCCAGACAGACCCAGGCATCCGTCGCCGAGTACATCTTCTGCGCGGACGTGAGCTCATCCGCTTCCCAGTTGCTCAACTGCTGCGTCTTGGAGACCTTGCGATGCAGCACATTGGCCGCCAGTTTCTTCACGCTCTTATCCTTGATGCCCCATTCCCAGGCGATGCTCTGCAAATCGACATACCCGTGCGGGTCAAAACGGTTAAAGCGCTGCAGACCACGGACATCGTCACGCACGGCGGCACCGATCTTCAGGATATCCTTCGAAGCCATAATCTTGCACAGGCCCTTGGGCATACCGATTTTCTGCGTCCTGAAAAGGAAGGCGTGGTCCGGACCGGAAAGCTGGAGCAACGCTACGCCGTGATTGCGCTGCCCGGGCGAGAATACCGGACGGGACTCGGTATCGAAGCCAATCATTTTCTGTTCCTTCAGATAGGAAATCGCGCGGTTGAGTTCCCGCCCTTCCCGGTCGATCACATGAATCTCGCCCGGGAAGGTGCAGAGCGGCATCGATTCAATCTCCTCTGCAGCGATACTAGTCTTGAATATAGAAGAAGGAACGGGATTTCTCGGCATGGCTGAGGATTTCCAGGGTTTGGGAAGAAGCATAACGCTCAGAAAACGGGATGAGCGCAGGTACGGTCAGATAACCCTCCGCACGGGGATGGGCGATGTGGAAAGAGAAAAGGCCCCGCGTGCGCATTTCGGCGTAACAGCGACGGAGCAGGCAGTCCCCGGGCAGGAGAATCTTCAGGTCGTCGGCAATGGCCCCGCGATAGCGCAACGATTCGGGATTCATCACGGAAAGGAGGAAGTCCACCCGCTCCCGGAGGTCTGCAGCATCCTGCCCGGGCAGGTCCACCATCAGATAATTCAGTTTCCCCCGCGCACCGGCGGCGATATAATCATCGAAAAACGCAGATACGAGCTCGCTCGAATCGCGCGGTGAGAGCACCGTACATACGGAAGCGCCAAGCCCCTTTGCGTTGCAACGGTGGGCAAACATCGAAGAGTAGATCCCCGTCGAAAGGTTTTCCCGTTCTGTCAGAACGCCCAGGTTGAATTCTCCCTCCGCCTGCGCGAATACCTCATCCATCATGCATTGGAGCGGAGAGAGTACCGGCACCCGGCAGTCCATCTGCCGGAACAGCGTATCCACATCGAACTGACCATAGGCGGCAAGCGAAGAGGAAGCGAGAATCAGCAGTTTTGCCGGCGGCTTGGGCACGCCTCCCTCGCGGTCGTAAGGACTGAGGAAACAGGTCGTATCCAGGGCGGAGAGCGCCGCACGGACGCAATGTTCCCGCAGCAAGGTCCCGTCATCCCGTGCAAGGCTGGCGGAATAGGGCGCCCCGGCCTCGTCGAGAATCCCTGCAAAACACTCCCCGGAAAAATCCGGAAGTCCGTCGGGAACGGGACGGCCCGTCGCATTGTCGAAACGATCCGCTGCCAGAAAAGATTCCGTAAGCGCAAGGACACCGGCGGGCTCGCCAAGGATATAAACAGCGCCCTCCCCAGGCGAAGGGCGGAGCCCCTTGAGATACCGGTGGGAGGGATGATTCTTGTCCGTAACTATTTCACGCACAACGGGGACGGTGGGCCGTGGGGCGACAGTGTGCACCTTGCAGGAGACGGTGGCAACGAGGGCAGCCGTCAGAAAAAATATACCGGGGCCTTTCATTTGCGAACTTCCATTCAGGCAAAGGTAAAGAAAAATTTCAAAAAAATATTACCTTTGTGCCGCCATGAACGGATTTTGGACAGTGGTCATGCTTATTTTTTCGAATGTATTCATGACATTCGCCTGGTACGGACATCTGAAGCTCAGTGAGATGAAGATATCTACCGGATGGCCGCTGATCCTCGTCATCCTTTTTTCATGGGGCATCGCCTTTTTCGAGTATTGCCTGACGGTGCCGGCCAACCGGATCGGATTCGTGGAAAACGGCGGCCCCTTCAACCTGATGCAACTGAAGGTCATCCAGGAAGCCGTTTCCCTGACCGTTTTCACGCTCATCGTTTCCTTTCTCTTCAAGGGGCAGCCCATCGCCTGGAACCATATCGCCGCGTTCGCCTGCCTCGTACTCGCCGTCTTTTTTGTCTTTTTGAAATAACTCCTTACCGGAGTCTTGCGATCAGCTCATTTCCCAGTTCTTCCTTCGCCTTGATATGGTCGAGTACCGCTGAGACGAAAGCATTGGACTCAAATTCCCCGCGTACTTCGGAGAAATCCATTTCCTTGTCTTCCTTGGTTCCGTCGGCGCCGAATCCGGTCATGGATGCCAGGCTGAATTCCTTCCGGGCATCTTCGTAAATGGTCTTGTCTAGGCCTATGACCGCCTCTTTCCATTGCTCGACGATAGAGATTACTTGCGCGGCGGTAATGGTTTTGGGATCGATGCCGAAAAAGTCCTTGTACTCATCATAAGCCCAGGTCCATTCATAGGTGTAATAATTCCGGTGCAGGAGGGCAAATGCGGAATTGATTTCTTCGATGGACGAGGCGCTGCCGTCTTCAATCCGGCCGAGGATCTCTTCGACGGCGGCCTTGGGAGCGATCAGGCCGCTAAGGTCCACCCAATACCCCCGTCCAATGGGGGTATCGGGGACCAGCGCAGTGCGGATATCCTCGTCGGAAGCCCCTGCAGGGAGGTTCTCCAGCCGTTTGATGAGGGAATTGCCAAGGAATTTGGTGATGGCAATCCGGTACAGGCGCAAACCGTTTTTCAGCGAGGAGTTCTTGATTTTCGTACTGTGATAGGAATAAACATCGGACAGTTCTCCGGATGAATATTGCAGATTATGCAGCAGTTTGATGCCCTTTATCATCTTCTGGACCGTGAACGGACTCAGGAGGTTGTAATTGATGCTGTCCAGCCGGTCCGGATCCTTGCGCCCGTCTCTCCTGGGCCATTTCTGCGCATCGCGGATGGTTCCGACGCTCCGAAGATTCACCCCGGGCGCAAGATAGGTGGTATTCTGCTGCTCGATAAGATAGGAAAACGGCAGGTTCGTGGTGTCCGAATGGGTCACGTGACGTCCCATAATCAGCGAAAAGGCGCCTACCCTGGCCGGCCAGAGAATATACGAGTCCGACGCCGTCTTGGTACCTCTTTCCAAAACGCCCTGGTGAATCGGGCCCAGTTTATACAGGTGGTTGCTCTGGTTGGACCCGCTGCCGGCATTCATGAAGGAAAACATACCGGCAATCAGCAGCGTACTTTTATGATGGGTGACGGTGAAGGGACCGGCAAAGATGGAACATGCCTCCCCGTTCTCTCCCTGACAATTGGAAAAGAACAGCGAATCCGTGGCGCTGTAACCGTGCCCGAAGTGGCAGCTCTGCCCGATGAAGCATCTGCCAATCGTCGTGTTATCTTCCACGGACGAACCGCTCAGGATGATAAAATCATCGGCGATTACCCCGTGACCGATACAGACCGGAGCCGTGGCATTGCTGACAATGGTGCCGTTCCTGAGACGGCTCACGCCGCTCAGGACAGCATGGTCTCCTATACATACGCCGTTGATATAGCGCGAGTTGCGGATAGTAACATGATTCCCGATACGGCCGGTCCTGCTTTTTTTGGCAAGGGCGAAATCCGCCGCCAGCCGGTTCAGGCGCGCAACGAGCTCCGGACGGTGCCGGTACATGGCAAGAACGTATGCCATCGGGGCGCTGAGCCGCTCGTGGATGCACACTTCACGGCCTCCGGTTTCGCTCATGACGGATACTTCCACCCCGTTGCCGAATGAACATTCTCCCTCCACATACATCAGGTCGACATTCTCTATGCACGTCTCCCTGCCGATTTCATAGTTGGAAATGTAATTGGAAACGTTTTCGATAAGGCAGTCATCCTGGATTGTGACATTGCCCAGGGAGGCGTTCCGGATGCCGGAAGGCTTCAGCACATTTCCCGGAAGCTGAATGTCCTTTTCAAAGGCCCCGAAACATACTTCGCCAAGGAAATTGACACAACTGAAACGGGAAGCATCCACCTTATCCGCCGATGTACGGACAAGGGACCAGTCTTTTGCTTTGCAGCCGGCGGCTTCAAGGGAAGCGATTTCCGCCGGCGAGAGATTTCGGTATTCCATTCTATTCTACTGTTACAGATTTGGCGAGATTGCGGGGCTGGTCCACGTTCCGTCCTTTGTAGGTGGCGATATAATACGCCAGCAACTGCAGCGGGATGATGGATACCAGCGGCATAAGGCATTCCACCGTCGAGGGCACTTCGATGCAATAGTCGGCGCTGCGCCTGACGAGTTCATCGCCGTCGGAAACGACAGCAATGATCTTCCCGCCGCGGGCCTTGATTTCTTCTATGTTCGAGAGTGTCTTTTCATAAGTCGCGTCCAGGGTGGCAATGGCGACCGTGGGCATTTCAGCGTCGATGAGGGCGATGGGGCCATGTTTCATTTCGGCCGCAGGAAGCCCTTCGGCGTGGATATAGGAGATTTCTTTCAGTTTCAGGGCCCCTTCCAACGCCGTAGGATAGTTGTATCCCCGGCCCAGATAGATAAAATTGTGTGCATAGGTAAAGGTCCTGGCAAGGGCCGCTACCTGACCGGCGGTTTCCAGCGCCTTCCGGATGGTCGAGGGCAACTCCAGGACGGCCTGCGCCACACGGTGGTAATAGCCGCTGTCCACGGTTCCCTTCAAGCGGCCGACAAGCAGGGCAAGCATGGTCATGACCGTAACCTGACCGGTAAAGGCCTTGGTGGACGCCACGCCGATTTCCGGCCCCACATGAATGTAGGTACCGGAATCCGTCCCCCTGGCAATGGAAGACCCCACCACATTGCAGATGCCATAGACAAACGCTCCGGCAGAACGGGCAATCTCGACGGCAGCCAGCGTGTCTGCCGTTTCTCCGGACTGGGACACCGCGATAATCACGTCATCGGGATAGATGATGGGGTCCCGGTACCTGAACTCGGAGGCATATTCCACTTCGACCGGAATCCGGCACATATTCTCGATCAGGTGCTCGCCGATCAGGGCGGCATGCCACGATGTACCGCATGCCACGAAAATGATTCGCCGCGCTTTCAGGAACCGTTCCTTGTTCTCCAAAACCCCTGAAAGGACAATCTCCCGCGTTTCCGGGATGACCCGGCCGCGGATACAGTCCCCCAGCGTGTCGGGCTGCTCGTGGATTTCCTTCAGCATGAAATGGTCGAATCCGCCTTTTTCCAGCTGCGAGATGGACAGGTTCAGTTTCTGGATGGAAACGGGGGCTTCCCGGCCTTCAAGGTTGGTAATGTGAAGCGGTTTGCCTTTCTCGATGACGGCGACTTCGCCGTCTTTGAGGTAAACGAAGGACTGCGTATAATCGATGATGGACGCCGCGTCGGATGACAGGAAATACTCTCCGTCTCCGATTCCGATAGCCATGGGACTGCTTTTCCGCGCAGCCACAATCCGCGTTGTATTCCCTTTCTCGATGAGCGCTATGGCATAGGCGCCGACCACCTGCTTGAGGGCGATTCTCACGGCATCTTCCAGGGAGCAGTTCTCCGACTCCCTGACAAATTCAATCAGGTTGACCAGTACCTCGGAATCCGTACTGCTCCGGAAGGTAAATCCATGGGAGCGCAGGGCATCCCTGAGGACCCGGAAATTCTCGATGATTCCATTGTGGATGAGCGCAAGATTTCCGGAACGCGACAGATGCGGATGGGCATTCACATCATTGGGCTCCCCATGGGTTGCCCAGCGGGTGTGGCCAATCCCTATCGTCCCGGAACTGTCCTTGCCCTCAAGATGCCGTTCCAGATCGGAAACCTTGCCCTTGCATTTATAGACATTCAATGCGCCGTTTTCCTGACAGACAGCTACGCCGGCGCTGTCATATCCCCTGTATTCCAGACGCTGAAGACCCTTGATGATGACGGGGCATGCGCGGCGCTCCCCCGTATAGCCTACAATTCCGCACATAATCTCCCGGAACTGCATGAGAACGCCACGGCGAGCGCCCTTTCACGAAATTTAGCCATAGTGCAAATATGTTAAATACGGAAAATACTGTACGGCGACAATATTTCCGGGGGCAAAGATAGAGATTATTTTTGAATATCAAATACCGTATAACAGATTTGGATTTTTGTTATCTTTTACTATTTTTGCAAAAAAAATGCAGACAAGGACTCGAAAAATCCAAACGGCGTTCCGGCTCGATCCGGCATTGGTATCCCGCCTTAAACTCAAGGCCAGGCGGGAGAATAAAAGTCTTAATCATTTTGTGGAGGAACAGCTTGAAAAAGTAGCCCCCGAAAATGAACTGGTATGGCCCAAGGTCAAGTTCCCCATCCAGCCGTATCCCGGCTGGATAGACATGACGACAGACATCCATTTCACCAAGGAGGACTTGGAACAGGACGAACGCCTGGCTTATATTCTCAGCAAAGGACAACGCGGATGAAAGTATTTTTGGACACTAACGTTGTGCTTGACGGCATACTCCCCGGACGAACGTATGAGAAAGATTCCGTCACACTGATGAAGATGGGCGTTCCGGATAATATCTGGTTCAGAATAGCCAGCATCAGCCTCCCGACGATTGTATATTGCACAAGGAAGCATCTGACCCGGGAAGAAATACTACGCCGGCTGACACACATCAACAGCAACTGGCAGGTGCTCTCCGTCGGTTTTGGGGAAACCTGGTCTGCCCTGCATTCCCCCTGCCCTGATTTCGAGGATGCCATGCAAATCGCGGCGGCGGAACTGGAAAGCGACGTAATCGTCACGGGCGACAAAAAACACATCGCCCCCTACACCTGCCTTCCGGTCTTCACGCCTGCGGAATTCCTGGAAGAACTGCGCGGGCACAGCGGAGACTGAGAGATCTGCAATTTTACTTGCAATGCGCACGCATCTCCGTGTCCGCAAGGTCATGACGGGTGTCAGGGGAAAATAAATTTGCTTTTTACAGACGTATTCGATAAATTTAGTCGATCAACAGTAAATACGACCTTGTCATGAACGCAGGAAAGATACTTTTTACCATTGGGTGTACGGCCGTTATCATATCATGTTCCGCGTCGGCCGTCCCTACCGACGGAAGCGAAGGTGCCGATGCGGCGAAAGCCGTTATTGAGAGGACTTTCGGCCGTTTCCCATCGAACGTCCACTTTGAGATATTCTCTCCCGGGGATTCATCCCTCCGATACACCACCGAGGTTTCGGGCGGAGTCCTGACTGTCAGGGGGAGCACTCCGGTTGCAATCTGCAGGGGCTTTTATGACTATGTCCTCCGCGGAGGATACGGGATTGCCTCCTGGACGGGAAACCGGCTGGACCTTCCCCGCCGCCTTCCCGACGAGGCTGAGAGGGAAGTGGTGTCACCCTACAGGATGCATCTTTACCAGAATGTCTGCACCTATGGGTACACATATCCTTTCTGGGGCTGGGAAGAGTGGGAGAACGAAATTGACTGGATGGCGCTTCACGGCTTCGACATGCCGCTTTCTCCCATCGGCGGGGAGACGATCCTCTCCAGGGTTTGGAAAGGCATGGGACTGTCTGACAAGGAGATAAAGGAATATTTTACCGGTCCCGCGCATTTACCGTGGATGAGGATGGGAAACATGGCCCATTACTGCGGAGGGATGAGCGATGAATGGTTCGACGCCCAGATCGCCCTCGAGCACAGGATCGACGGGCGGGAAAGGGAACTGGGGATGACACCAGTGTACCAGGGATTCGCCGGATTTGTGCCGGCTGCATTCGTGGAGCATTTTCCTCAGGCCGACATCACTGAAACCATCTGGAGCAAACTGAATCCGGAGGACCACAATCACATGCTGTCCCCGCTGGATCCGCTTTTCAAGCAGGTCGGGGTTGATTTCATCCGTGAGTGGGAGAAGGAATTCGGCAAGGGAAAGTATTACCTGATAGACAGTTTCAATGAGATGAAGGTCCCCTTCGGGCCGCTCGGATCAAAGGAGCGCAGTGAGAATCTCCGCCTTTATTCCCAGAAACTCTACGACACTGTCAGGGAGGCGGATCCGGATGCCGTCTGGGTGCTTCAGGGCTGGATGTTCGGTTACCAAAGGGATAAGGAATGGGACAGCGAGAGCGTCAGGGCCCTTCTGGGCGGCGCCCCCGACGGCAAGCTGCTGGTGATAGACCTCGCGGTGGATTTCAACGAGTTCGTCTGGAAGAATGAGAAGAGCTGGGACTGTTTCAACGGCTTTTTCGGAAAGGACTGGATATGGAGCACTACGCCCAACTTCGGAGGACGGACGGGACTTGTGGGAACGCTGGATTTCCTGTTGAACGGCCACCTCGACGCATATGGCTCGCCCAACAAGGGGAATCCCGTGGGCTACGGGACCTCCCCCGAGGGTGTCGAGAGCAATGAAATCGTTTACGAGGTGATATCCGCCGGAGGATGGAGCGATTCCAGAATCGATCTTGACAGCTTCCTGGAGGACTACACACGCGCCAGGTACGGAAAGACGACCCCCGCCCTCGCCACTTTCTGGAAGGAGATGCTCCAGTCCCGCTACGGTATATTCACAAATAACGCCCGCTTCCGCTGGCAGCATCGCCCGTCCACCCGCCGCCCTCATTCCATACCTTCCAACGACCACTATTTCAAGGCGATAGAAAGTTTCATCGGGGACAGGGACAATTTCAAGGGAAACCGCCTTTACGAGATTGACGCCATCGGGTACTGCGGAATGTATCTTGCCGGGAAGGCCGACAGGGTGCTTGACTCGCTGTTCGCCGCCGTGGCGAGAAATGAACCCGGCAAGGCCGCCAACGGGGAAACGCTTCTGCTTGAGATACTCTCAGACCTTGACAGGATACTGGAGTCCCATCCTGTATGGAGGACGCAGCGATGGCTGGACTTTGCCAGGGCCGCCGCCTTCAGCCCGTCGGAGGCCGATTCCTTCGAACTTGAGGCCAAGAAGCTGATTTCCATCTGGGGCGGACGCTCCCTGCACGATTATTCCGCGAGGATGTGGTCCGGACTTGTCAGGGATTACTATATCCCGCGCCTGAAATACTATTTCGACACGGTGATTGCCGGGGAGGAACCAGACATGGCCGCCTTCGACAATAGCGGATTCCCCGAGGAACTTGGACTCAGCCCCCGGCAGCCGTTCCGCTCGCCGGTCAAGGCTGCCGCCGACCTGGTTGAAAAGTACAAGGATATGGCAGGTCTCCCGCACTAAATGATCGATAATTACCAGCTGACCGGGCGGGTGTACGTGTTGCCGAAGCGGTCGGTCACGCTGACCGTGCCGCTGTTCGGGCTGGCGCCGACCTCCGTCGTCGTGCGGAAGAGTGTAGTGATGGGATCCGTATCAACGGTTTTGTACCCGCTATAACCCTTCAACAGATTAGAGTAAGTCTTATAATGCGTACGCATCTCGTAATCCGCCAGGTCATATCTGCCCGCTGCGGTCCAGCACTCCATCTCTACCGGCTCGCCTCCATCAGGCGTAAAGACGGGGAGCCCCCATTTCTCATCCCAAAGGAAGATATTGGCATAGACGTAATTGTCGCCGTATGCGCCGCGGGGATAGGCGTGCATCTGATAACTTTCATCCAGCGGAGCACCACCCGCTTTCATATAGGCCTTGCCGCCGCTGATCGTCCAGTCTTTCGACGGATAGGAAGGACGGCTGCTGGTATATCCCGTACTCGCTCCAATCCAGTCAGGGCGCTCATACCTGGTGGGATGGAAGCGCCAGGTAATCTCTTCTCCGTCCACTTCCACGATGGTAAAGCCGCGAGGGGTGCCACCCGCCAGATATTCATTGGTCCAGAGCTCCCCTGTGGAACGTGCCAGGGTATGCACCTGTACACGTCTGTGCCGGTGATCCTCAGGATAGATGTAGTTAAACCCGACGTGCGAATGTCCGGCCCAGGCATGCACCTCCGCATAATTATTGATGAGGTCTCCATAATCCGGACCGTGTTTAGACGTATTTGAACGCTCGCTGCCACTTAGCAGCTTAAACATCGGAGAATGTGCGCAGACCATCAGCTTGGTGGATGTAGGGATATAGGAAAGATCCGCGCACAGCCACTCCCAGACTTCATCCGTAAGTCCCTGGTCATAGGCGGTGAGTTTGTTGTCATTGCCCGAATCCTTCTTCATAATCAAATCGTCCAGCACCACGAAGTGAATCTTGCCGAGGTTGAACGAATAGTTTCTGGGACCGAACATATCTTCGAACGGCAATGCCCCGCCGTCGTCGTCCGTGGCGGAAGGGTCGTTGTCGTGATTTCCTATGACATTGTAGGTCGGGAACCCGGTTTTTGCCAGGCCGTTCCTGTAATTCGTAAACAGGCTCATGTTCTCATGAACGATATCGCCCAGGCAGATGCCATAAACCTGACGGCCTGAAATCCCCGCCGCGACATCGGCGAGTTCCTGATAGAGGTCCTCGCAAATGTCAAGGGAGTGGAACGCCGTCTTGTCCAGCGTCCAGTTCGACTTGCGCGGCTGCGGGTCCGCAGTCATCAGGAGCGTATAACGCTCGGGATTGTCCACTGCGTTCAGGGCAAAGGTACCCATATTATACACTCCGCCTGCCGGGGTTACCGAAGAGAGTTTCTTATAAAACCTGGGGAGTCCGCTCTCCACGGGCGGCATATAGCCCGAAGGGGTGCTCACGAAGATGAAACGGGTGGAAACAGGGTCGCACTGAAGATAGAAACTGCCGTCATAGAAGGTCCTTGTGCAGTGCAGGCCGTCACTCACCACAACACCTTCAAGCCCGTTGCCGTTGCTGTCCGTCACCTTTCCGGTCACGTTGTAGGGATCCAGGATGAGCTTGTCCACATCCACCTCTGGAAGGCCGAATTCCACGGGCTCATCCGAATGCTGCAGGGCGAATTGAGGCATCCAATAGAGTTTTCCGGCCTCAAGGTCGATGGAGGCGCTGCGGGTCATCGTGAGCACCACGCCGCCATCGTCGAAGAGCTTGACCTGGAAGCCGTTCGCGTACTCTCCCGCAGGAACGGTGAGCACCAGTTCCACCGGTTCTGTTTCGGAGAGGGGTTCATCGGGATTCATGCAGATATAGGTAGTTTCACTGCGCTGGTCCACGCCCGAAATCACGGCATCCGCATAGTTGAGGGTAAAATCCCCGCTCAGCTGCCTGCTGTCCGGAGTGGACAGCATCAGGGCCGACAGTACCGAGGGAGCATCCGAAGCTGTACCCTTCAGCACCTTCAATCCGATGAAGGCACAGATATGCTTCAGGGAGCCTCCGGCGCTAATCGAAGAGAGTTGCGCGGCCATAGGTGCGACGTCATCCCCTATCCCTCCCCTGCAGAAGGCCTGTTCCTGCGGCAGGGTGATCGTCGATGCATCCTTGTACATCCAGTCCGGATACAGCACATTGTAGGGCGCCGAGAACTCGCCTTCAAAGCGGAAGGTAGCCGTCGTACTCTCGTCCGGAATTCCGGACAGGGCGTCGGAAGCGACACCGTTCAGGGCGAGAACGTCGCCGTTGCGCCAGTAGATCTGGCGCTTACCGCCCACGGAAGGGCCGATATAGGTTTTCGAGTCCGAGGGAAGCCCGATTTCGAGGACCAGTTCACCCTCAGCCGGCTCATCCGCCACGGGAGTTACCTGACATCCCGCGGCGAAAAGCGCCAGGGCGATGATTGAATTATATCTTTTCATTTCAATACACAAACAGACTATAAGTCAGCAACGTTGCCGCCGCCGTCGGTAAAGGAGCCGGAGGGGCCGACTACAGTTGCAGTTACGGATGTGCCGGCCGTGGGAACTTCGATGCTTGCCTTGTAATGGCAGGAGCTGATGGTTGTATCGGAACAGAGTCCCACTATCGCTCCGACAACATTCGTAATGTTTACATTGTTCAGGAACTGCGTAGCGTAACTGTAGCAGCCGTCAATGGTGCAGCCGGAGGCATAGCCCGCGATACCGCCCTCGCCGGTAGTGACCTGGACATTGTTTGCGGCGAGTGTGCTGCCGTTGAACTTGCTGCCGCTGATGGCGCAATTTTCAGCTTTGCCTACGATGCCTCCAATGCCACGGCAGGCGCAATTGATGGACTTCTCCACCGTGCACAGGCTCAAATTGACATATTTGGCATAGCCTGCAATACCGGCAATCCAGCCACGATTGGATGTGAGCGTCGCATCTACGGAGCAACCTATGGTCCCGCCTATTTCAATGGGAGCCTCTGACGTGCCTTCCACAAAACCGGCAATTCCTCCGTTTAGCGCTGCGGAACCGATATTGTCGTTGTTGTTGTTGTGATTATTGTTTACATTCCCCGTATTGGTGCAGTCGAGTATCTTGGACGCGCCTTTGAGGTATGCGACAATCCCGCCGGTATAGAAAGACGTGCCATTGACCCTTGTGCTGTTTCCGCCGTGGACATAGCCGCTGTTGGTGCAGTCGGCAAGGGTTACATTGCATTCAGAATGGCCGAGGATACCGCCGGCAAAGATATTATTGTGCCCGGCGTTCCCCCCTTTGACATTGGGATATACTTCTCCGGCATTGCCTGCTCCGCCTTCATTAATACAGCCTTCGATACTGCCGTCGGCATCCATTTTTCCGACGATGCCGCCAAGGTAAACGAGACTCGCGACATTCTGGTCTGAATTCCAACGGAAATAAATATAGCCCGAATTCTTAACATTCCTGACTGAAGCCTCGGACTTCCCGACGACTCCGCCCATTTCATATCCCAGGAACTGGTTGGCAAAATTGGGGCTGAAATAGACCTGGCCGCTATTGGTGATGTTTTTGGTTTCACCACCGTCAATCTCTGCCAAGTTCCAGGCGATGACGCCACCCATGCGGGCCTCACTATTTGTTCCGTCTTCCATGGAAGATATCTGAATATCCGCAGTGTTGTGGATGTCACTCACGAGAGCTCCTGCAATGTTTTCTCCTATAACGCCGCCCAGGTTGACGATTCTGCCCGCCTTGACCGACTGACCGGATGTCATCTGGTTTACGACGCCGTTATTGGTGCAGCCGCTCACGGTTCCTGCATTATAACCGGCGATACCGCCGAGGTCCTGAAGGCGGGGATTGGAGCGATGCTGGACGGAACCGTTGTTGATACAGTTCTCCACTATGCCGCTAACTTCATTTTTCCCGACGATACCACCGGTTTTGATATAACGCCCTGTAGCATCGCTCCCCTTGAAGATGGAAATGGCTATGGCGGCGCCGTTGGTGCAGTCCGTAACGGATCCATTGAGCAACTGGCCTACAATACCGCCAAATGCGGAATGATAGGAATTGGTGGTCTTGCTGACGATGGTGCCGGCAAAACCATCGTACAGGCTGGCAATATCTGCATGATCCGCAGTTGTTTCGGAAGCAAGCACATATCCGCCGCCGTTTATATGGCCTGCGATACCGCCGATGATGACATAGGGATTGGTTTTGTCGGTGGAGGTAATCTTGGCTTCGTTCGAGATTGCGCCCTTGAAGGATGAGTCCAAAACGCCGCCTTCATTGGTAAAACGGCCGACCAGACCGCCGATAATCAATTTGGAGGTACCGGAGAAATCGGCGGGTGTGGAAATCAGACCGGAATATTCACAGTCCTTGACCGTCCCGGTGGTGGCGCGTCCTGCCAGACCGCCTACCGTGGTGAACTGATTGATATCCGAGGCTGCGGCGAGCGTGACGCCGGCCGCGCTCTTCACGTTTTCGAGTTTTCCCTTGTGATAACCGACAACACCGGCCGCATACAGTTCTTTTGCATTATCATGGGTAAAGGTAAAGGAACATGTGCTGTCGAGATTGAGGTTGTTCACATATCCCGCACCTCCCGTGGCGGCAAAGAGAGGAACGGTAGCCACCAGACCGGAGATGGTATGGCCGTCACCGTTGAAGTTGCCGTTGAAGTAGTTTTCGGAACTTACGCTGGCAATGCCGTTCGTCGCATTGAAGGCAGCGGAGGTCGCGGCATCGAAAGTGATGTCATTGACCAGGGTCACCAGCAGCGGGGAACTCATGGACTTGTACACCTCCGCATTGTAATCCTGCGCGAACTTGACCAGATCGTCGGCGCTGGAAATCTGCACGCCGAGTTCGGTGCCCGTAGGCACGAATTCGAATTCCGGCATGACATAAAGATGCCCGGCCTCCACGGTAAAGGAGGCGTTCTTGGACATCTCCATATAGTGCCCGGCCACATCCGTCACCTTGATGGAGAACCCCGCGGAATAGGTACGCGCAGGAACGGAGATCACGACGGGAAGCGGCTCGGCACCCAGAGACTTGCTCACGGTCATCGTGAGTTTCTTGTCGGCATCGGCCGATGTCATGGGCGCGATCGTGGCGTGCTCGTAGTCGATGGAAAAATCGCCGCTCACCTGCTCGTCCATGTTGCCGCTGAAGACGATGGTGGAGATGCGGTCCGTATCGGGATTCGCGCCCGAGGCCAGCTTGACGGGCAGTTTAATCAGGGCGCAGAGCGGAGAAAGCGTGGCGCCGGACTCGTCCTCGCTGAGCGCGGCCATGGGATAGGCACCGCTGGCAAATCCGTCTGCGCTGTAGCTCTGCACCGCGGGAAGCGTGATGGTGCCGTCATCCTTATACATCGATGCAGGATAGAGCACCTTGCAGGGCGTGGAGAAGGACTGGCTGAAATCGAATACCGCCGTGGTCTCTCCCGCGGCCTCGGCTGCAAGCGCCTCCGAAGCGATGCCGTTGATCGCAATGCAGTCCCCTTCCGACCAGAAAATCTTGCGTTTGGAACCCTCCAGGGTACCCAGGCTTGTCTTTACGCCGGAGAGGCCCACGCCGTACTGATAGCGGACTCCGCCGTTTTCACCGGTTGAAGAAGTTCCGGTCTCTTCCTTCGCGCAGGCCGCGAGCACTCCCGCTGCAGCCAGCAAAAACATTACTCTGAACTTCATACTACCATTCCGTTACATTTTCTTCGATGATTTCCGGAGTCACCATCCCGCCGCTCTCGGCAAGGATCGCCTCCTCGGGAATAAATGTTCCCAGCATGGCCGGGGATTGATAAATTAATTTTTCCATATTATTAAAGATTGTGATTATTGCCATTGTACGCTTCTGGAGTAAGTGTTTCCGAAACGGTCCGTCACGCTGACGATGCCGGATGACGGTGTTGCGGAAGCCGGAGCGCGGAAAAGCGTCTGGATGGTCCCCGTCTCGCTGGCAGGATATCCGTCTTCGTTTCGAAAGAATCCCACATTCGCCTTGTAATGGGTTTTTATCTCGGTGTTTGCAAGGTCGTGACGGTCGTCGGACTGCACAAGTTCCATGGTTACCGGATCCCCGCCGTCGGGAGTCCATACCGGGACTTCCCATTTGTCATCCCACAGGAAGACATTGGCATAGACATAGCCGTCGCCATAAGCCCCCCTTGGATAAACATGCATCTGATAGTCTTCTCCCAAAGCTGCGCCGCCATTCTTCATGAAGGCCTCACCGCTGCCGTTATAATTCCAGTCACGCCAAGTGTACGCGGGGGAACCGGCGGAACAAATTCCGGAGGTAACTCCGACAAAGGCTCCAGTCTGAAGCGCAAGCGGATGGAATTTCCAACTGACGCTGCCATTATCCACTTCAACGATGGTAAAGCCGCGGGGGGTACCGGAAGCCAGATATTCATTGGTCCAGAGCTCTCCTGTAGAACGGGCCAGCGTATGCACCTGAACGCGTTTGTGACGATGATCCGAAGGGTAATTGTAATTGAATCCCACATGGGTATGGCCGGCCCAGGCATGTACCTCGGCGTAATTGTTGATAAGGTCTCCATAGTCCGGGCCATGGAGAGCGGTGTTCGAGCGCTCGCTTCCATTAATCAGCCTGAACATCGGGGAATGGGCGCAGACCATAAGTTTCGAATTCGTGGGAACGAAAGCGAGGTCGGATTGCAGCCACGCCCAGACATTATCGCTAAGTCCCTGGTCAAAACTGGTGAGTTTATTGTCATTGTCAGGATTCTGTTTCATGACAAGGTTATCGAGAACCACAAAGTGAATTCCACCGAGATTGAACGAGTAGTTGCGCGGACCGTAGTACGATTCGAAGGGCGCGGCGCCGGCATCGTCATCGGCGGCGGAAGGATCGTTGTCGTGGTTGCCGATAACATTGTAGGTCGGATAAGCCAGGGTCCCAAGGGCGCTGTTGTATTGGGCGTAAAGGCTCATGTCCTCATGCACGATATCCCCGAGACAGATACCATAGACCTGACGGTCCGATATTCCGGAAGAAACCCGCTCAAGCTCTGAATACAGATCCTGGCAGACATCCAGCGACCTGAATGCCACGCGGTCATTGTTCCACCGGTCATACGACCGGGGCTGCGGATCCGCGGTAATGAGAAGGGTATAGCGATCAGGATTATCCACTGCGCTCAGCACATAGTCCCCGAAATCATATACCCCGTCCGAGGGGGTGATATCCGCCTTCGCCTTGTAGAAGCGCGGGATGCCGCCGGACACCGCAGGCATATAGCCCGAGGGCGTGCTGACGTGCACGAATTTGACGTCCGACACCTCGCTCTCCATGTAGAATGTGCCGTCGAACATTGTCCGCACGCACTGCAGGCCGTCGGAGACCACGACATGCTCCAAAGGATTTCCGTCACTGTCCACCACCCTGCCGGTAATATTGTATCCGTCCGGAGCAAGCACTTCCTCCCGGATGTCGGCGATTTCAAGTTCCGTGGCGACGGCGGAAGGGACGAAACTGAAGGGCGCCATCTTCACGATCGAGCCGGCGCTGAAAGTCACAGCGGAACTCTTGACCTTGGTCATGGTGCGGTGCGCGCCGTCCTGCAGAACGACGGTAAATCCCTCCTCGAAGCTAAGGGCCGGGACCACGATGAAAAGATCGAGGACATCGCTTACGGAGAGTTCCTCCCCCACGGTTAGTTCAACCGCATCCGCGCCCCCGGCGGCAGTCAGCGACGGCACGGTATAATCGATGCTGAAATCCCCGCACATCTGTTCTCCGTGATTGCCGCTGATGCGCACGCCCGCAAGGGAGACGGCGCCCATGCCGGGGTCCTTGCGCACAGAAAGTTGGACGACGCCGCAAAGATGGCTCAGGGCGGGCTTGCCCGACGCCGTCCCCATATACCCCGCAAGAGGCTCGGTATCGACGGCAAAACTCCCCGCGCAATAGTTCTGGACCGACGGCAGGGTAATCGTCGCCTCATCCTTCCAGAAAGAAGAAGGATACAATATCCTGTAAGGCGCATTGATTACGCCGGGGAAGGTGAAATTCGCACTCGACGCCGCGTCTGCGATGCCGCTGAGCGGATGGGACGCGACGCCGTTGAGGGCGAGCCTGTCTCCATTGCTCCAATAGACTTTTCTTGTGCCGTCAATAGACGGGCCGAGCGTGGTTTTAAACTCCTGCGGCAGGGTTACGCTCAATTCTGTCACCTCTTCGGAGGGGGCGGGCCGCTCCTCCGCAGAGCATGCGCAGAAAAACACAAGTGCAGAGGGCATGAAGAGGGCAAGCAGGGAAGGTTTCATATATTTCGGTTATTCTGAATACACGGGAAAAACGGTGAGCCGGAGCATGGTCTGTCCGTAGGGAACCAGGGCGATGCGCTCTTCCGTCCCGGCGGGCACCGGGTTCTGCGGAAGGTCCGGGGTAAGGAGTTCACCCTTCGGCCCCCTGTCATAATCCCATGCTACGGGACGCACGGGAAGAAGCAGTTTTCCTTCTTCGAAAGTGGCCGTGGAACCCGCTCCAACGGCGTAATTCCAGGCTCCGGACGGGCGGATGTCCCAGCAGGGGAAGGCCTCGTCGTCGGCAGGATACTTCCCGTTCATATTGGGATAGCGGGTGGTGTCTTTGGTCCATGTGGCGGGAATCGCGTAACTGTACACCAGCGGGCCGCGCTCAAACCAGACTCCCCCGCCAAAGGCTGTCTTCCGGCAGGTTTCCATGGGGAGGGTGAGGACAAGCCTGTCCCCGTCCTTCCATTTCCTTTTCAGGCTCACGAATTTTCCGGCCTCGGGAGAAAGCCCGGCGTCCTTCCCGTTGAGCGTGAGGGTTGCGCCGGAGCACCATGCGGGGATACGCAGGGTAAGGGTGGCTTTTCCGCCGCCTTTTGCCGATATCGTCACCGTCTCACCATAGGGGTATGAAGTCTCTTCTTCAAAAGTGAGGGCGTCGCTGTAGCGGAAAACGGACGGGCCGTAAAGCGCCGCGACCGCCTCTCCCTCGCCCCGCAGCCACATGCGGGCCGCATAATTGGGATAGAGCCGGTGGATGTTGCCGGCGCAGCATTCTGTCTGATGGGTGGGCCTGTAGGCCATCCATGTGGAACAGTAATTGTCCTTGTTGTGGTTGGAGGTTCCCGTTGCGAGGAACTGATTCACTGACGAATAGTACTGGAGCGCCTTGAAGTCCTGCGTGACGCTTCCCTCCCCGGCATTGAAGACTATCTTCTCCAGCAGGTCCGCATAGCGGGGCTCCCTCAGGATTTCCAGGAAATACCCGAGCGTCCAGCTCATGTCCACCGCGTTGCAGGTTTCGTGACTGTGGCGGATGTCCCTGCCCTGCAGCCACTCCGCACTGGTAAAAAGCCCGTCCGGAAGGCCGTTCTCCGCATAAAGACGGTCCAGGGAACGGACGGCGAGGTCCTTGTACCAGACGTCACCGGTAGCCTCATAGAGCAGGATGGGGAGTTTGAGCATTTCACTCATCGTCACCCCGTGCATCTTGTAGGGTTCCGGCCCCTGGAGGAATTCCGGGGTCACGCGGTCATCCCGCTTGAGGTCCACCCCTTCAAGCAGTTCCTTCCGGTAGCGGAAGGCGGAATCGGCCCGGGCCACAAGGCTTTGGTCGCCGGTGCGGGCGGCCGTCCAGAGCATCCCTTCGATGGAGATGATGTCGCGCTTGCGCACGAGCTGCTCCATGGGAATGGAGGCATAGTGCTTTCTGAGGGCCTGCGGAATCGCAGGGTCCGGAGTGGCGTCGTATTTTGCCTTCATGGCCCGGAAGAAAACCGCGAAAGGCCAGGTATTGCTGATGACGGCGGAGCCGAGCCGCCCGTTTTCCCAGGGATGGGCAAGGGTCCAGGCTATGCCGGCTTCGCCCTTGCCGACAAGTTCCCCGTCGGAGAGAAGATACCCCAGGCGCAGCAGGCCGTCCGTATAGTAGGCGGTCTGCTCGTAGCGCCACCAGTCCTGGCCGTGGGTTCCCTGACGGGGAATCTCGCCGGCCCATAGACAGGTGTTGTACGGATAGGAAAGCGCTTCAGGGTGACCGGTAAGGCCATCCCGCTGGAGTTGCAGTTTTTCCAGGAGCCAGCCGCGGGGTTCAATGTCCCTGAGGCGGCCTTCCTGCCAGGGCGCATCCGCGCTCCGGCACGAGACCGTGGCAAAAGTCACGGCCACAGTGCAGATCACCGTGAAAAAGGCGCTTCTCCCTAAGAAAAAACTCATTATTGATCTTCATTAAGTACTTGTGAAAAAATGACCTGCGGCACTTTTCCTGCCGTCGCCCTCCGGGCGACCCCTCCCAAAACAAGTTTTGGGCCCCTCCCTCTCATGTTGCCGAGGGTGGCACAGGCGATAAAAGTGCCGCAGGTCATTTTTTCATTGTCTCAAAATTAAACATCAGAGGGGTGCGGGGAAGCGCCCCTCTGACGCTGAAAAAATACTAAAGGTCCGCCGCATTGCCGCCGCCGTCGGTGTAGGTGCCGGAAGCGACGATGGTCGCGGTTACGCCAGTTGTTGAAGTTGTCGGTCCTGTGACAGTAGCCTTATAGTGGCAATTGCTGATCGTGTTGTTCGAACCGGATATGCCCACGATGCCGCCGAAAGGCTTCGAGGTATTGTTCAAGAACTGGGTGGCATAGCAGTAACAGCCGTCAATGGTGGTGTTTGCGGCATTGCCCACAATACCGCCCTCGCCGGTACCAGTCTGAATTTGGTTCGCCTTTATTTTGGTTCCATTGAAATTGCAGGTACTGATGCTGCAGTATTCCGCCTTGCCCACGATACCGCCGGCACCGCGGCAAGCCGCATCGATGACGTTGGAGACATTGCACTTGCTTATAGTGGCATATTTGGCATAGGCTGCGATACCTGCTATCCAGCCGCGAGTTGCGTTAAGTGCAGCCGAAGTATTGACTGTGCATCCCGTGGTTCCGCCAATTTCAAACGGAGTCTCGCTCGTACCTTCGGCATAGCCCACTACACCGCTCACAAGAGCCGTGCTGCCGATGTTGTCATTGTTGCCTGAGTGGGAACTTACCGTGCTTCCGGTATTGGAGCAGTCAAGAATCTTGGATGCGCCTTTCATATAAGCTGCGATGCCTCCCATGTAGAAGGCCGTACCGGAGACATTGGTGGAGTTTCCACCAGAGATGGCACCGGTATTGGAGCATCCTGTTATGGTAACGTCCTGCTCGGATTTACCGAGGATACCGGCAGTGTAAAGATCCTTGGGACCGACACTGTTCGCCGTTATTAGCATTTGAATCGCGCCGCCATTATTGTTGCTGTTAGTAATTATCCCGGGAGCATCCATCTTGCCCACGACACCGGAAACAATGATGTCCTGCACAAGGCCTGCTCCGTTGGAGCTGTCCACGCCGCCGCTGTTGTCGCAGCCGGTAACGGTAACGACACTCTCACTGACAACGTAGCCGATGATGCCGCCAAGATAGTTGCCGCTATGTCCTTCTTCAGCAACCATGAAATTGATTCGCACGCGTCCGCTGTTGTCGGCATTGTTCACTTCTCCGGAGCCTGTCATCTTGCCGATGATGCCGCCCATCATAATCCCTGTTACAGGAACCGGGCTGGCGCCGGCAGCCGTGCGGACTTCGCCGCCGTTGGTGCAGTCCTTCACCGGATCGGTGGCCTCGGTAAGCCCTACGATACCGCCCACATAGTTGTCGTTGTGGGACTGGGTGCCGGGCAGATACAGGTACACCTGAGCGGAGTTGGAAACATCGGATTCCACGATATTATCACAGTTCTCGATGGTGCTCGAAGTGCCTTCCGCCTTGCCGGCAATACCGCCGATGTATGCGTTGCCCGCTCCGATGCCTTCGGTACCGTTCCAGCGGAAGTAGGGACGTCCGGAGTTCCGGGCATTTTTGACGGCGGCCTTGGTCAAGCCTACGATGCCGCCCAGATAAAAGCCCTTACACTGCGTGTCGTAGATGGAAGAGTGGTAAACCTGTCCTGAATTGGTGATATCCTTGGTTGCGCCGCCGACCACAATGCCCTCGTTGTACCCGATTACACCCCCTATTCTTTCTTCAGTGTTATCCACCGCTTCCAGGGATGAAACTTCAATACCGGCGGTGTTGTGCACATCGGAGACCATGTTGTCGGCATAATTCTCTCCAATGACACCGCCTAAGTTAACTGAGCGGGCACCCGGAATGGATTGGCTGGAATTCAGGTGCTCAACGATGGCATTGTTGGTGCACCCGGTGATTGTGCCGATATTGTATCCGGCGATGCCGCCAAGCGCCTGGATGCGGGGATTGGAACGGTGGGTGATGCGGCCGTTGTTCGTGCAGCCTGTAATCACGCCCTGCTCAGCATTGCGGCCGACGATACCGCCGGACTTGATGTAGCGTCCGGAAGCGTCTGATCCCCTGAAAATGGAATTTCCTATCGTCGCTGCATTGGTGCAGGAAGAAACTTCTCCGTTCCCAAGTTCGCCAACGATGCCGCCCACGGCGGAGAAATAGGCGACGGTGGTCTTGTTGACAATAACGGCGCTCAGGCTGGGATGTGCACTGGCAATGGCTCCGTATTCTGTCGTTGTTTCGCATGACGTGATCGTTGCTACTTTTCCCTGGTCACTCCCGTTCACGTGTCCGGCAATGCCGCCGATGATAAGGTATGGGCTCCCTTTGTCTATTGATGTTACATGCGCGGCATTGCTGATGGCACCCTTGAAGTTGCAGCCGGTGACGCTTCCGATATTGGAGAACCTTCCCACGAGGCCGCCGATGATAAGTTTGCCAGTCGTGGTGAACTCCGCAGGCGTGGAAATCAAGCCGGAGTATTCGCAGTTGTTCTGCAGTTTACCTACCGTCGCACGTCCGACAAGGCCGCCAAGGGTGGTCATCTGCGTAACGTCCGAAACAGCGGCAAGGGACACGTTCGCGGCGGATTTTACATTGTCCAGCACGCCTTTGTGATACCCGGCGATGCTGCCGAATCTGCCTTCGATGGTGTTGGAGTGTGTGAAGATAAAGGAGCAGGTCTCATCCACTGTAAGGTCCTTGATAGTGCTGCCGCTGTCCGTGGCGACAAATAGCGGGACGATGCTTTCAAGGCCGCTGATAGTTTTATTGTTTCCGTCGAAAGTGCCGGAAAAGTAGTTGTCTGCCGTGGCACCGCCGATTCCGTTCTGACGCCCGATACCGCTGAAGGCCGCACTGCTGGTGGCGTCGAAGGCAATGTCTGCGTCATCGGTGAGGGTAACGAGCAAATTGCTGCCAAGGGCGTTGTAAACACCTTCGTTATAATCCTTTGCAAACTGGACAAGTTCATCCGCATTGGAAATCTCGACACCCAGTTCGGTTCCGGTAGGAACAAACTCAAACTCAGGCATATTGTAGAGATGCCCTGCCTCCGCCGTCCAGGAAGAGGCCTTGGACTTTGTCATTTTATGGCCATTGACATCGATGACATCAATGTCAAATCCGTTGGCATAGGTGCGGGCGGGAACGACAAGGAAGTACTCGACGGCCTTGGAAGTCGAGGTGGCAAGGGATTTGTTGACCCTTACCTCAAGTTCTGTAGCACTGCCGCTGTCCTGGGTCAAAGTCGCGTTCTCATAGTCAATTTCAAAGCTTCCGCTCACCTTCTCGGCGTTTTTGCCCTTGAAGCGCACGGTGGCGATATTGTCCGTATCGGCCTCCGCATCGGAAGAGCGCAGGATGGAAATCTTGACGATGGCGCAGAGGTGGCTGAGGGAAATGGTGCCGCTGCCGCTGGTCGTATAGCCGGCCATGGGGTTCATGCCCTCGGCAAAGCCGCCGGCACTGTAGGACTGGATGGCAGGAAGCCTCACATGCGTGGCATCCTCATAGATACTTGCGGGGTACAATAATTTGTAGGGGGGGGTCAGAAGGCCATCCCAGGAGAAGGTTGCCGATGACGCGTTTTCCTCAATGTCCGCAAGGGCCGCGGAAGGCGTTCCGTTCAAGGCAAGCTGATCGCCATTCGACCAATAAATTTTTCGGGAAGTACCTGACAATTCGCCCATGTGGGTTTTGGAGCCGGGAAGACCGACTTCAAGGACGGTCCTTCCTTCGGAAATGACATCGCCCCCCTGGGGGATTTCCTTGGCGCAGCCGGCCACGAGCAGCGCTGCGGCCGCAATAAAGTAAAAATAACGTGTTTTCATTGCCAGTCCTCCTCTTCTTCTGTGATTTCAGGAATTGAATAAGACGCCACGACAGGCATTTGGGACTCCAAACGCCTGAGTTCGCATACAGGAGGTTCGTAAGCGACTCCCGTCATGCGGTAATGATTGAAGATTTTTTTCATACTGTTTATGATGATTAAATATTACCATTCAATTTTTTGTGAATAGGCATTTCCAAACATATCCGTAACACGGACCTCCCCGCCCTTGCAGGATTCCGACGGCGTGACGCTGAAGAGCATCGCCTCGGTGGACGGGGTGCAGTACTTTCGGGTAGTGGGGTTGTCGCAGGTCTGGAAAAGCGCAAAATAAGCCGGATCCACCCCGGGGGTGAATTCCATGTCCGCCACCTTGACACCGTTCTCATACCAGGCCGGCGTGCTCCAGCCCTCGGACCAGTTCCAGATGTTGACCTTGACGCTGCCGTCTCCCTCGGCATCCGGGGCATAAACGCGCATCTGGTAATCCTTTCCATACCCTACGCCCTTGTAGTACCAGTCCACACGCTCGCCGCTCACGTTCACCACCATATAGCCCTGCGGCTCGCCGAAGGAGGCGATGGGCTTGTTGAAACGCAGCGCGCCGGTAGCCCGGGCCACGCTGATGCACTGGATGTTCGGTGCGCCGTGCCGGGTATCCTTGCCGAAGTGGTTGGCATAGTTATAATAGAAATTCTGATGGTTGTGCCCGTTCCAGGCATAGACCGCCTTATAGGGTGCGAACACGGCCAGATACTCCGGATAATTCAGGCTGTAGTAATTGTGGGACCCGTTCGGAGACGAATTGGGCGTCTTGAAAGGGTTGTGATGGGAACAGGTCATGATGACCTTGTCCTTGGGCACATAGGAGAGGTCCGCCTTCACCCAGGCCAGCGTCCGATCGTCCAGACCGTAGTGATATTTGTCTTTGACGGTCTTGCGGTCATAGAGTATCGTGTTGAAGACGATGTAGTGGATATCCCCGAGATCGAAGGAATAGTGCTCGGGACCCACGTAGGTTTCAAAGAAGACATTCCCCTGCTCCGTTTCAAAGAGGGTAAACTGGTCATAGTCGTGATTGCCGATGACGTTGAAGGTCGGACATTGGATGGTGGCGGCTATATCCATGTAGTCGTCCCAGGCATACATCTCGTTATAGACAAGGTCGCCCAGATTGATGGAATAGACCTCACCCGCGCAGGAGGCACGGAAGGCGTCCGCATCCGGGGCGACGGTATCGCCCCAGCGCTCCATGGAACCGTCCCAGCCGTAGGGCCGCACCTGCGGGTCGGCAATCATCATAAGGGTGTAGTCCTTTGCCGGCTTCTTTTCGCTCAGCACGAAGTCTGCCTGAACCGCGTCGGCATAGCGCGGGATGCGACGGAAGAACTGCGGGACACCGGCGCGAAGGGGAATCTCCACCGTATTGGGAAGACTCAGGTAGATGAAACGCGCCTCGGCAAAATCGCTTTTCATGGCATAGGAGCCGTCCGCGGCGGTGCTGACAAACTGGCGGCCGTCCGTTACACGGATTCCTTCCAGCGGCTTCCCGTCGGGCGTCTTGACGCTGCCGTGCACATTGAAGCCGTCCGCGGAAGCGGGAACGGGAACGGCATAATCGTCCGGGGCGCTGCCGCCCGTAGGCACGAAGACCGCCGTGGCGACGATATTGCCTTTCCTTCCGGACTTGCAGAGGATTTTGCCGTCGTTGGAGCAGTCCTTCACAAAGGCACGCATGCCCTCGCGGCACTCCGTATAGCCGACGACACCCGCCGCATGGATCGCGTTCCGGTTGTTCGCGTCATATTTGTTGCCGCCGCCGCCCGTGAAGATGGTGCCGTGATTGATGCAGTCCCGCACATAGGCTCCTTCCGTCTGACTCTTGGGGCAATAGATGTTGCCCACGATGCCAGCCGCAGTGCTGCGCGCTCGGGAACTGACGCCGTCGAAGCGGACTTCACCGAAATTGACGCATCCGCGCACACGTACCGGACGCCCGACATTACCAACGATGCCGCCGCCGTGCGAGGGCTGCTCGCCCTCGGAAACGACCTTGCCGTAATTGATGCAGTCGGCAATGACCAGCGATTCGTGGGGCATGCCGCAGACGCCTCCGGTATAACTGCCGCAGGCGCCTTTCGAACACACTTCGCCGAAGTTGTCGCAGCGCAGGATATGTGCCTTGGTCTGGCCCGCAATGCCGCCGGCCCGGCCGACGGAGTTGACCGCACCCTCTTCGGTGGCACGGACTTCGGAAATCACCTTGCCCCGGTTGACACAATACTTCAGGGTCGAGCGGTTGGCGTTTCCGGTGATGCCGCCGATGAACTGGGAAGAAAGCGAAGTAACGCCGGAGATGGCGCCGTGATTGACGCAATGGGCGATGACGCTGCAAGTTCCGGTCTTGGAACTGCACAGTCCGGCGATGCCGCCCATGCTCAGATAGACTTCCTCCTTCACGACGCCGGCCACATCGGCGCTCAGGCTGCCGTAATTGGTGCAGTCCTTGACGACAAAGCGGTTGAAGCCGGCAAAGGCGCCGAGCGCCATTTCCGCCAGCGCGTAATCGCACTTGAGCGAGAGGCTGCCGTAATTGACGCAGTCGCTGATCACTCCGAAATTGGCGTCCGCGATAAAACCGGTATGAAGGGCCTTCCCCTTGCCCACGGCGTTGAGGGAGCAGCTCGCATCGATGACGATGCCGCTCACCTCCGCACTGCGGGTCAGTTCGGCGAAAAGCCCGCAAGCGGTCTTCCAGCCCTTCAGTGCATGGCCGCAACCGTCGAAACGGCCGCTGAAGGATTTGACCTGCGGCAGTTTCTTTGCCTTGGACAGGTCGATGTCCGCGGTGAGGACCACTACGGAGTCGGCATTGCACCAGGGCAGCAGGGACTGGCCCTGATTCGCAGCCTCGATGAAGGCCTTGAGGTCGGCCGCGCTGCCGATGCCCTGCGCACGGAGCGCCAGGCAGAAAACCAGAAACAGGAGAAGGGTTGCAAATTTTCTCATTACCAGGTAATTGTAGAGGAATATTCGTTGCCGAAGCGGTCCGTCACCTTGACCGTACCGCTCTTCGGGCCCTTCGGGTCCACGTAAACCCGGAACATGGACTCGCAGTTGTTGGAGTCCTGGGCGAAGGAACTCTCGGCAGAGAGATTTTTGTTATGCTCGCGGTAGTACGTACGCATCTCGGCGTCGGAAAAGGAATAGCGGAATTTCTTGTCAGTCACCCGCGTCATGGCGGCGGGTACGCCGCCGGCATGGAAGACCGGCTTTTTCCAGAGCTCGTCCCAGAGGAAGATGTTGGCGTAGAGATAGTCGTCGCCGTAGGTACCCGGAGGGAAGAGTTGCATCTGGTAGCTGCCGTCAAGATACTTGTCCGAAGATCCGCGCATGACAGCCCGCCCGTCGGCGCCATAGTCCCAGTCGCGCCAGGCGTAGGCGGGGGCGTCATATTTGGCGGGATAGGTGGCGGACCAGGCGCCGCTCTGGTAAAAGGTGGGCTTGAAGCGCCAGCTGACGGCGCCGTCCTCACAGTCCAGGACCACATAACCGCGGGGCGTACCGTTGGAGCCCATATATTCGTTGGTCCAGAGCGGACCGGTCACCCGGGTAAGCGTATGCGTCTCAATGACAGGGTTCTCCAGGTTCACATAATTGCAGGTGGTGTGCGTGTGCCCCGCCCAGGCATAGACCTTCGCGTACTTGGAAAACAGGTTCCGGTAGTCTGCATAATGGAGGGCGCCGCTGCGCTCTCCGCCGCCCAGAAGACGGAACATCGGAGAATGGGCGCAGACCATCAGGGTCGTATTGAAGGGGACGTACGACAAATCGTTCTGGAGCCACTGCCATATCTCGTCCGTCAGGCCGGTGGAACATTCGTCACGTCCCTTTCCCGTACTCTCGTCCGGCGCGATCATGTCGTCCAGGACGATGAAATGGATTCCGCCGAGGTTGAAGGAGAAGTTGGTGGGCCCCACATAGGACTCAAAGGTCTTGCAGGCCGTCCTGTCATCCGGTTTACTCACATCGTGGTCATGGTTCCCGATAACGTTGTAGGTCACCACCCCGGCATCCGCCATACCCTTGATATACTGGGGCATGAGGGTCAGTTCGCGGTGCACGATGTCCCCCAGGCCGATGCCATAGACCGGACGGTCGGTCATCGTGGCACGGAGCTCCTTCATGTCCCGGTACATGTCGTTGCAGCAGTCCAGAGAATGATATGCCATCTTGTCATAGCCCGCGCTCCGGCTGCGGGGCTGCGGGTCGGCAAAGATGAAAATGGTAAAGAAGTCGGGGCGCGCAATCTTGTTCAGGGTAAAATTCACGCCGGAGTACCTGCCGTCGCTGCCTTTCTCAAGGTCCTTATAAAATTTCCAGAACACGGGAAGGCCGCCCACGACGGGGGCGGAGGCATGGGACGGCGTGGAGACAAAGACATAATCCCGCTGCGAGAAGTCCGAGTCCAGATAATATTTTCCCTGGTCGTCCGTGACGGTGCAGGCATAGCCGTCCGAGACCGTCACGCCGGCGAGCGGCGTGCCGTCATCCAGAAGGACGGCACCGCTCACCGTATAACTGCCCGGCGTTACGGGACCCGGAGGGGTCGGGGTCACCGGCTTTTCGCCGCAGGCGGCAAGGAGGCCCAGCGCAAAGAGGAAAATGCTGAAATATCGGTAATTACGCAACATCTGACGCTTATTTTCCACTCCAATACGTGATGCCGGATATCGTTCCCAGGCCATTGCCGACGACGATTTGCGCGGAGGCTACGTTGTTTTCCGTAATCTCAAGGCCCTGGACGCTCCCGCCATAGCGGCAGTCCGCAACCGTCGTGGCATCCGTTCCCATTCCCACGATACCGCCGGGATATTCGGGCTTGTCCGTCGATTGCTTGTTAGCCTGGACCGTGCCGAAGAAGGAACAGCCGCGCAGCGTCACGGGAGCGTCTCCGCGCACGAGGCCCAGAATGCCGCCGCCGCAGCCATAGTCGGCGCTGCCGTAAACGCGGGCAAAGACATCGCTGGTGGCCTTGCAGTCTAGGATCGACGCATTGCCCGCGGCTCCGCAGATGCCGCCGCGATAGGCGCTCTGGTCGTTCGCCCCGTTGCTCAGGCGGCCGGTATTCTCGCAGCCGCTGACCGTCGCATTGACGCAGAAGCCCACGATGCCGCCGTTGTAACCGCGATATCCGAAAATATTCTTGGTATTTACGCAGTTGTTTACCGTAAGCGTGAAGTTTTCCGGGGCGGAGAAGTAGTTGAAGGCGCCCAGGATACCGCCCACGACGGGCGGGGTGAAAATTCCCTCGTACACGCCGGAGACACCGTTATTGTTGTAGAGATGCTCGGAAATGCCGGCATGGTTTTCACAGGCGCTGAAGAGGGCGTCGCCGCCATGCACGAATCCCGCGATTCCGCCGCAGACCTCCCCGTAGGAATTGGAACGGGCGCAATAGTCGTCCGCCTCCGTCTTGCCCACTTCGCCACGGTTGACGCAGGCATTGAAACGGGACGGGCCGTTCAGGTAGCCGGCAATTCCGCCCAGCCAGGTACGCCGCACATTACAGGCGACCGCCGTGGAATATTTGCCGGTAATGGCGCCCGAAGAGGTCAGGCCGTCGAATTCCAGCGGGCCTGCCGCATAGCCGGGATCGCAGCCGCCCAGGAATCCGCCTGCACATACATACCCTGCCGTGCGGACCGCCGACGCGAAATCCATCGAGATATTGGTCTGGACCGCATAGCCTTTCAGCGCGAGGGAGCATGCGCCGGGAACAAACCCCACGAAACCGCCCGCATAGACGGCGGCAGTCGCAGCAGCCCTATAGGAGTTGATCTGGATAGTGCCCATTGAGGAAGAATCGTCCGAGCCCTTGTCAAAACTGTGGCTGGCCACAAGGCTGCCGTACAGACCGCCCAGAGCGGCCCAGGACGCATTTCCGCCCAGGGTGAGGCTTCCGGTGAAGGTGTTGCCCTGAACGACGGCGCCACCGGCAAGCGCTCCCTGCACGCCTCCGGCATGCAATTCGGCGATTCCGGAAGAAAAGCTGACGGCGCCCAGCACATTGGCCGAAGTAAGTGCGCCTTCGCACAGACCGGCAACGCCGCCCAGATAGCACACGACATCCGACCCGCCCGTCGAGGAAACGTTCACGCTGCCGGAAACCTTGGCGTCCTCGATACGCGAGCCGGAATCGGCCCAGCCGACGATGCCGCCGACATAGACGAGGGGGTCGTCCTCTTCGCTGAGGGCGGCGAAATCAATCGCCCCGACAAGGCTGCAGCCCGAAATGAGCGAATTTTCCGCCTGGGACACGATGCCGCCCAGGCAGCCCTTCCTGCCGAAGGGAATGCTATTGAACAGGGAAGAGCCCTTGCCAAGGGCGATGTCCCTGACCTCTGCATCCTTGCAGTAATTGAAAAGACCGCAGGAGCCGGTAAGGTTCAGGACGGCATGACCGCCGCCGTCGAATTTTCCGGTGAAGGGAGACGATGCGGTGCCGACACCGGGCCAGTCCTCAACACCCGCCATATCGATATCGGATTTGACACATACCACTCCGCCGGTCTCCCAGTCGGAGGTGGACTCCCCTGCCGCCACCGCTGCGGCGAAGGCCTTGAAGCCCTATGCCGTCACAAGTCCGTTGGCCGGGATATAATCCTGCAGGATGAGGGGAAGTTCCACGACGGAAGCGGCATTATCGGCGAGGCGCAGCGAAGCCTTGACTTCGCGCTGCTCACCGCAGTCGCTCAGGTTCTCATCCAGCGTAATGGTCAGTGTGAAAAAGCCATCCTGCGGCCCGGCCATCTCAAAGAAGGCATTTTTGGAGGAAACCATCACATCGGAGACGGCAAACTCCGGAACGATCAGAGAAATGCCGGCCTGCGTGCCGGGCAGACAGATACGCCCTGCCTCGTCATAAGCGTAATCCGTACCGAACTGATACAGATAGAGGGCATCCGTATCTTCGCCGCTGGAGAGCCGCACCGCCCCAAGGCGGGATGCGCCGTCATTGGTGGAGGGACGGAGGGTAAGGGTCGTGGTTGTGTAATCTCCTTCGCCCACTGAGGGAGAAGCGTTCACGGAAATGAAGTCGTCGGAGGAAAAATTCCAGTCCGTACCGGCCCGGGTGGTCACTTTTACCGTGAACTCGCCGCCATCCTTTGCGGAAAGGAAGTAGGACTGCGAGATGATGAAGGCCGCCGCCCGCTGGGTAACCGGAATCTGGAAACCGCGATAATCCCCCGCCACGAAGGTGAGGGTGGCATTCTCGCGGGCATCGAAACTGTCGTTCGCGCTGACCTTGAGGACAGCCTTTCCGGGGCCCTTGCCGGAAGGCGTGAGAACCTGGCACCAGTCGCGGTTGGACACGAGGTTCCAGACGAGGTTCTCGTCATTGAGAAGGACGTCCAGGGTCTTCGTTCCGGCCTGATGCGAGAAGCTCAGGGCGCTCACGGCCGCACCGTCGAGGGCGTAGGAAACTTCCAGATCGGTTACCGGCCGGGAATCCAGGATTTCCTTGTCGGAAAGCTTTTCCGGCGCACAGGCGAGCCAAAGCGCCGGCAGCAGGAAAGCGGATATATATAAGGATGAGTGTTTCATAAGCGTAGTGTCTATTGTCTGCCAAGAAGCCTTGTATTATAACTTTCCTGCGTAGCGGCCCACCAGACGTCGGTCTGGATGTTGTTGGAGCCGCCGAGCCATCCGCTGACCGCCTCCTGATAATAAACGGCGTTGCGGTACGGCTCGTCCGAAGGATAGCGCATGCGCGTGGGAAGGATATGGTCGTTGCCGGCGGCAGGACCGTCGGTGCGCAGCAGCGGGTAGCCCGTGCGGCGGTAATCGCACCAGGACTCGATGCCGATGAAGAAAGTGGCGAGCCACTTCTGGGTGAGCACCGCTTCCAGGGCATTGTCGGAATTGAGGGTGCTGCCGCTGTAGAGCTCTCCGTTGACGACATGGCCGACATATTGCACCACCTCGTCAGACTCGGCGGTTACGTAGGGATTCCATTCCAGGATGCTCTCGGTGACGGCCTGCTTGAGCAGGTCCAGATAGGTGCCGAATCCGGCGGCGGACTTGACATAGCCGCGAACCCCGGCCTCGGCAAAGATGAAGAGCAGCTCGGAATACTGCATCATCGGGTAGTACGGGGCGTTCTGCAGGTCATATACCTTTCCGGTGATGCCGGATCCGGAATTCCTGCCGTACACCATACGGCCGATCACCGAGTTTCCCGCACTGGACAGGTGCGTCGCGAGGAACTGCGTCACATCCGAGCCGATCATCTGGTTGGGCATGCCATGGATCTTGCGCCACCAGCAGTCGTAACGGGGATCTTCCCTGTGGGCCCCCGCCGTAGTGGAGAGCACGGATTCATAATAGGTAATGCCGTTCTCATCCACTTTCTCCCGGGTGGTCAGCATGCGGCGGGTCATCACGTCGCAGGCCGCCACGGTATTCCAGTTGCCGGAAGTAATCGTGTAAAAAGGCGTATGCTCGGTTTCATTCTGGTCGCTGAACGGAATCATCGGACGGTCGTCGCGGGAGCGCATCATGGGATAGTCGCCCGCGCCGCTGAGGAAACAGCTGTAGAGTTCGGAGAGCTTGCCCGTGACGGAGACGGAACCCCATTGGTCGTCCCCAAGATCCAGGACGCCGCCGTCCTCTTCAATGACCTTCATGGATATGCGCATGAGCACGCGCGCGTAGAGGGAGTTGCCGAAACGGCGCCATTTGTCGTAACTGCCGCCATAGGTCTTGTCGCAGATGGCGTTGAATGCGGGGGTGTCGCCTTCCTGTGCGAGCAGGGCGTTTGCCGTTTCCAGCATACAGACGACCGCCTTGTAGATATCCTTCTGGCTGTCATAGCGGGTCGTATAATTGTTCTGCGTATCCCGGATGGAGAGCAGGCCCGCCTCCTTGAACGGAATGTCCCCGTATGTATCCGTCAGCTGGGTAATGAGCAGGGAACGCAGAATCAGGGCGACCGCCTTGATCCTGTCATTCTTTTCCGCCACGGCCTGCTCGTACATGGCCATGGCGTTGCCGTACTGGAGGTAGAGTCCGGTCCAGATATCGTCGGAGGTCCCTTCAGGGATATTATAATTGCCGATGACGCGGGAACTGACCTCGGAATTGGTCATCACGCCGTACTGCGAGAGGAAAACCGTCGTGCCGCGGAAAACGCTCATCAGGTTGCTCTGCGTCTTGAACATGATGGGATGCACGTAGGATTCCGCAGGCGCCGTCTCCAGCGCATAGGGATTTTTGCTCATTTCATCGAAATGCGAGCAGGACAGCGTCAGAAGCGCCAGTGCAAGGATTGCGTTGAATTTCATGATAGTTTTCATAGCCTGTTCCTCCGCTTAGAATGTGAGACTGACGGAACCGCCGAACTGCGCAGTTGACGGCATTTGCAGGATTTCGAAGCCGGGGATGACGGCGCTGCCGCGCATCGTCACGCCCTCGGGGTCGAAGCCGGGGAATTCGGACCAGCACCAAACGTTGTTGGCATAGACCGAGAAGCTGGCGCCGCTGAGGACCTTGGTTTTCGCAAGGAGTTTGCGCGGAAGCGAGTACTCGAGCCGCACTTCGCGCAGTTTGAGGAACTGCGTGCTGACAAAGTTGGCCTCACCGTTGGTCTGCTCATATTTATTATGGTAATAGGTGGCGATGGAGGCGGGGTCGATGGCCGAGGTATTGACCGCGTAGTTGCCGTCCGGCAGAAGACACACGCCCACAGGGACGAGACCTCCTTCGCGTCCCTCAAGAGTAGCCGTTCCCTTGCCCCGGTAGTTGAGCACCCAGTTCGTGTAGGAATAGACGTGACCGCCCATCTGGCCGTCAAAGCCGATATAGAAACTCAGGTCCTTCCATTTGAAGGAGGTGTTGAAGCCGCCCTTCCAGTCGGGGGCGCAGTCGCCCAGATACTGGAGTTCGGTCCCCGTCTGATGGGTCAGCTGTACACCGCCCTGCTTGTCTTCGGTACGTTCGAGCACGGGCAGGCCGGAGACATCCACCATCTTCCCCTCCGGGGTGATGGCGGTGGAGCCTTCCGGCGCACGGACGTAACCCTTCCCGTACATCGAGGTCAGGCTGCCTCCTTCATAGGCAATCATGTAGGCGTGCGTGGAGTAGGACGCGATAATCCAGGAATCGATGCCCTCTCCCAGGGAGACGACGGTATTGCGGTTCATGGTGTAGTTGATGCCCAGTTTCCACTGAATGTCGCGGGTCTTCACCAGCGTTCCGGTGGCACTCAGTTCCACGCCCCTGTTGCGGATGGAACCGGCGTTTACGTACATGTAATTGACACCGTTGGCGTAGGATACCGGCATCTGTGAAATCAGGTCCTTCGTGACGGAATCATAGTACGCGGCGTCCAGGGTGAAGCGGTTCTTGAACATGCGCAGTTCCAGACCGACCTCCCAGGAACTGACGATTTCCGGACGGAGATTGGTGTTGACGCGCGTGCCGGGGATGGCTACCGTTCCGGGGAATCCGGTCGCCTGCAGATAGTTGGCCACGCGGTAGGGTGCGGTATCGTTGCCGACCTGCGCCCAGGAAGCGCGGATCTTCATCAGGTTCACCAGGCCGTTCGTGCGTCCGAATTCAAAAAGGTCGTTCAGGGAAACGCTTCCCGAAACGGACGGGTAGAAGAAGGAACGGTTGCCCGCCGGCAGGGTGCTGGACCAGTCGTTACGCCCGGTCACATCGAGGAAAATGGCGTTCTTCCAGGAGAGGGAGAGCATTCCGTAGAGGGAGTTGGTCTGCCGCACATAGGAAGAATTCGAAGTCTTGGGCTCGTAGGAAGTGTTGACCAGGGAATAGACGCCCGGGATGTTCAGGGCGCCGGCGGTCTGCGCATGGTTGGAATAACTGCGCCAGATGATGCTGCCGCCGATGTTCCCGGTAAATTCGAAGTCAGCCCCGAAACGGGTGTTGTACTTCAGCAGGAAATCGCCGAAATACTGCTTGGAGCCGATGGTCTGCTCCCGGTACCAGCCGTTGGGCTTGGCCTGGGTGGAAGTGGGCTGCCGCTGCGTGCGGAAGTCGTTGATGATGTCCAGACCGCCGCGGGCCATCAGGGTCAGGCCCTTCGCGATGTCGGCGTTGAAGACGACGTTGCCATATACACGGTCACGCTTCTGGTTGTTGATGCCCTGGTACGCCAGGAAGTAGGCGTTGTTCTTGCCGCCCGAAAGGCTGGCGTCCTGCTGCACCGCAGCCTCGTCCTTCCAATACCAGGAAGGCCAGCGCATATCGATGTTCGGAGCATAGCACCACAGACTGTACATGATAGATGTGGAACCGTAGCCGGAGGATACGGGGATATTGTCCTTGCGCGTGTTGCGGTAGTTCACCGAGGTTTCCATCTTGAGCCACTTGGCCAGCCTGTTCGTCGTACGTACCGCCAGGAAATTGGTCATGCTCGGGGAATTGGGGACAATCCCGTTGACGGTATTGTTGGTAAAACTGACGCGGACGCTGTTGTCCCTGCCGATTTTGCCGGACATGACGATGGAGTTCGAGAAGGTCAGCCCCGTCTCGAAATAGTTCTGGAACCAGTCGCCGTAACTGACGAAGGGCGTGGCGTCGCGCACGAAATCCCCGTACTGGTTGAGGTGGCCGCCGATGCCCTGGGCGATATTGTAGTACTGGTAGTAGGGCGTTCCGTCCATCTTCGGCCCCCAGGACTCCATGCCGGAGGTGGAAACATAATCGGGGCGGGGGTTGATGCCGGCCACGTCTTCACCCTCGCCGGAGACGAGATAGTAGTAATAAGGCAGTCCGGCCGTACCCTGTCCGTAGGTGTACTGCAGGTCGGGCGATGCGAGCACCTTGTCCGCCGCAAAGCTGGACTTGATGCTGACGCTGAACACCGCATCCTGGCTCTCGGCGTTCTTGGTGGTGATGATGATGGCGCCGTTGGCCGCCTGGGATCCGTAGAGCGCAGTCGCCGCGGCACCCTTCAGGACGGTGACGCTCTCGATGTTGTTCGGGTCGATGTCGGCCAGGCCGTTGCCGTAGTCGATGGCGTAGATGCTGCCCTCGCCCGTATCGGACTGGGTGGCTGAATTGTACATCGGCACGCCGTCCACGACGAAGAGGGCGGTATTGTTTTCAAGGTCGGCGGAGGACTCGCCGCGGACCGTGACGCGCATAGAGCCGTCGGGACCGCTGGCCCGGTCGATGTTCAGGCCCGCCACCTGGCCGGACATACCGTTCAGCCAGTTGCCCGTGGTCGCGCTGTTGACGAACATGTCGCCCTCTACCTTCTGCGCGGAATAGCCGATGGACTTTTCGTCGCGCTTGATGCCGAGGGCGGTGACGACCGCCGTCTGCAGCACCTCGGCCTCGTCTTTCAACACGACACGCTTGAGTTGTGCGGAAGAGGCCTTGATGTTTTTGCTCTCGTAACCGAGGCAGGAGAACTGGACGTCCTCGTCGGAAGAGGCGCGGACGGTAAATTCTCCCTTTTCGTTGGTGATGGTGCCTCCCGATACGGAACCCGCCACGAAGACGGCCACGCCGGGAAGCGGATTGCCGTCAGAATCGACGACGATTCCCGTCCAGGGCCGGGGGGAATATGGGGGGGGTGATTTGTGAACTTGACTTTGCAGGCTTGGTCAGCGCGACCATTCTCCCGGAAATCTGGGAGTCGATGCCCGTCCCGGCAAGGACGGCCGCGACACAAGTTTCCATGGAGGCGGCGTCAAGCCGGACATGGACTCCGGGAAGTACCATGTCGCCGAGGGATTTCTCGAAGGAGAAAGTCACGCCGGTCTGTTCCGTGAAGGAGGCCAGCACCTCACTTAATGATACTTCGCCATAGTCCAGTTTCAGGCTGAAAGTATCCTGCGCGTTCACGCAAAGCGGAAGGGCGCAAAGGACAGACAGGATGATCAGGATTTTTTTCATATAGGGTGGTTATCAAGTGTTATTCGATGGAAAACTCATATCCGTCACAGAGGAACTGCAACTGTTCCAGCACATCACGCGGGGAAGCATCCCGCAGGAAGGTGAAGTTGTAATGATGAGGGGCGGACGATGCCGGGCTGCCCGAGACGGTTACCGTAATTCCGAATTCGGATTCGATGCCGGAAATGATCTGGTCGAGGGTTGCGTCCGTCATGGAGACCACTCCGTAACGGACAAACAGGATATCCAGCGTGCTGGCTTCGGAAATGTCAAAAACCCTTTCCGAGGGCTGCCAAGTAGCCTTCTGGCCCGGTTTCAGGCGGAAAATACTGTTGTCAGAAGCGTCCAGTACGGAAACGGAACCCTTGGCCAGCGTCACCTCGGACGGCCCGTCAGGCGTACTTTTGACGTTGAATACCGTCCCGAGCACCCTGATGTTAAAATCGCGTGCACGGACCGTAAAAGGGGCGGCAGGGTTCCTTACAACATCGAAGTACGCCTCACCGGTCAAACGGATTTCCCGTGAGGACTGATTGAAATTGTCGTCATACTCGAGCCGGGAGCCGGGACGCATCCAGACTTCGGTCCCGTCCGGAAGTTCGACGTGCATGGAAGGATTGTCGATGTTCGCAACCGTATGTACCGGAAGGGAGGCAGGGGAAACCGGAATCCGGCTCCAGATAAACAGGCCGAGCAGCAGGACGGCGCAGGCCCCGGCGACATAAAACAGGCGTGCCCTGCGCTTCGCACGTATGCGGCGCCAGGCCTTGTCGACGTCCTGTCCGGGTACGGATGCCAGAGCGGAATTGACGGCCTTAAACTGGGCATAGCAACGCTTGTTCTCAGGCGAGGCGTCAATCCACGCCTGAAGAGCGGCATTTTCTTCTGCAGTCGCCGTACCTTCCAGCCGGGCAATGATAAGGCGCCCCACAGCATCGGGGGCGGCATTATTGTCAGGTCTCATTTCGCTTTCCGTGTTCATTATTTTATTTTTAATATAAGAACACGAGAAACGAAAAGTACCTAAATTATTTTTGCAGCCTGCTCCTAAGCTGCTTCATCGCATTGTAGATGTGATTTTCGACGGTCGATACAGAAAGCCCGAGAATACCGGAAATCTTGGACGCCGGCAGTCCCTCGATTTTGGAGAGGGTGAAAATCTCCCGGCAGCGCTGCGGCAGCGTCTCAAGCAGGGACGATACCAGGCCATGGACATCCTCGGCATAGAGCCGGCGGATGATCGGGTCGTTGTCCGGATCATATTCAGCGTATTGCCTGTCAATCCGCTCCTGGTACCAGAGCCTGTGCTCGCGGTCACTTTTTTCACGGCGCAGGCGGTTGAGGCACCCGTGCCACACGCTTTTCAGGAGATATTGGCGCATTTCCGCCTCGCTTGAGACCATGGGAAGCCGCAGACGATGGTCAAGCATCCAGGAAAAAATATCCTGGACGACATCCTCGGCTTCCTCCTCCGGCAACATCAGTTTCGCATAGGAGAGCAGCGAAGCGTAATACTCACGGAACAAGTGCTCTATGGTCTCTTTGGAAAGAGTCATGGCCGCAAAATTAGGAATTCTTTTTCAAATACTTGCATTGTTTGAGATTATGATTATATTTGCGAAAATTTAAACTGGTCAACCAATTTGGTTAACCAAAGTACACACTAATAGCCATTTTTTATGCCAAAACTCAGACTGACAGCGCTGTTCATCGCGCTTCTGACCTTCCTGACGGCTGCCGCACAGACGCCCAGGAAGACGGTCCGCGGTATCGTTACCGACGAGGACGGCCCGGTGCCCGGGGCGTCCGTAGTCATCAAGGGTACCACCACGGGGACCGTTACGGACATGGACGGGAAATATGCCATCGACATCCCGTCGAACAACACGGTCCTGGTCTTTTCCAGCCTCGGATACGGGAACGTGGAAATGCCCGTCGGCAACCAGCGGGAAATCAATGTCAAACTCTCCGTCGATGCCACGGTGCTTGACGACGTGGTGGTCGTGGGTTACGGAACGCAGGCGAAATCGCACCTCACCGGCTCCATCTCAAAAATCGGCGGGGACGGCTCCTTTGTGGATATGCCCGTCTCCGACGTAACCACCGCCCTCCAGGGCCAGGTTGCCGGACTCACCATCTCCAACACCACATCGGAAGTCGGCGTGACCCCTTCGATCCGCGTCCGCGGCACCGGGTCCATTTCCGCGGACAGCAGCCCGCTCATCATCATCGACGGCTACCCTGTCCCGGACGGCCTTTCCACGGTGAACGCATCGGATATCAAGTCCATTGAAATCCTGAAGGATGCCGCTTCGGCCGCCATCTACGGATCGCGCGCCGCCAACGGCGTCATCATGGTGACCACCAAGAGCGGAAAGGCCGACGAGCCCCACTACTCGGTAAAGGTTTACCAAGGCATCAAGCGGGCCTACCAGCTGCACGACATCATCAGCGCGACGGACTATCTGCGCCTGCAGGAGTTTGAGGAATCCGTGGGAGGTCCCGCCGTAAAAGGCCAGGACCGCGCCGCCGCCTGGATTGAGCGGAATATCGGCGCCACGGACTGGCAGCGGGAGGGCCTGCGCGACTTCGCCGGCATCACCAACGCCCAATTCACCGTTTCCGGCGGACGCAAGGCCATGCGCTACTACACTTCCGCCGCCTATACCAGGGACCAGGGTATCATGCTCCAGAACTCCGTGCAGAAAATCCAGTTCCGCACGAAAATGGACGTGGACCTTTCCAGGCACTTCAGTTTCGGGTACAACATTTCCGCCAGTTACCAGAAGACCGAGCGGCCGATGAACAACTTCATCGATTTCTACCGCACGCCTTCCTTCCTGCCGGTCATGCATAACGACTGGACGACCGCCTTTACCGGAGGATATACGGGATATGCGCGCGGAAGCCACTTCAACAGCATCACCACCCCTACCGGGACCGAAGATGCCTACGGCAATCCCGGCTGGGACCGCAACGTAAGCCCGTTCAATTCCGCCAACAACAACCCCAAGAGCATCATGGCCAATACCGAGCGCTGGGGCGAGTCGTTCAGCGGACTGGGCAACGTCTATCTGGAAATCAACATCGTCAAGGGCTTGAAATTCAAGACCTCAAACGGATTCAACGTGCGCTACGCACCTTCCTACACCTATGAGAACGCAAACGCGCGCAAGGACGGCAATCCGAGCACGGCGACCTTCAACAGCCTCCTCTATGTCGATCTGCTCAGCGAGAACACCCTCACCTACAATCTCGTGAAGGGCCGCCACAAACTGGACCTGCTGGCCGGCTATACCATCGAGAATACGCGCGTGCAGCGGGTTTCTCTCGAAGGAAGCGGCTTCCCCACCGACGACATCCACACCCTGAATGCCGCGACGATTTTTACGCTGGCCTCTGAAAACAACGGCAACGGCGCCGGAACCGGCACTTTCCGCTACCCCGACAAGATCCTTGAATCCGCACTTGCCAGGGCAAGTTACAGTTATGCCGACAAATATCTGATTTCGGCTTCCATCCGTCTGGACCGCTCTTCCCTTTTCACGGAAGGCCACCGCAATGCCTGGTTCCCCTCGGTATCGGCGGGATGGAGAATTTCCCAGGAGCCGTGGATGCAGCATGTGGGCTGGATCAACACCCTGAAACTCAGGGCATCCTACGGTGTCACGGGAAACAACAACGTGGACTACTGGTCCGCCCTGGAAGTACTCGGAGGTGCGAATTACGCCTTCGGCAGCGGCAATGGAACGCTCGCCACCGGAACCGCCAACATCTCCAGCACCCTGGCCAATCCCAATATCACCTGGGAGCAGACCGATGAATTCAACGTCGGTATCGACTTCAGCGTTCTCAAAGACAGGATCAACCTGACCCTGGACGGATACTATTCCATCACCCGGGCCCTCCTGTTCCAGCAGCCGACGCAGTCGTTCACCGGATTCACCCATTACTGGAACAATATCGGCCGCGTGCGCAACGCCGGCGTCGAAATCTAGTTGAATACGCTCAACATCAAGAAACGCGAATTCAGCTGGGGCACGGACATCAACTTCTCGCTCTCCCGCAACAGACTTCTCGAAATCGGCGGGGAGAGCAACAAGATCACCCAGGGAGAACGCAATGAGAATTACATTGCGCAGGTGGGCGAACCGCTTATCCAGTATTACGGCTTCAAGACCCTGGGCGTGTGGAACAGCCTGGCGGAAATCCAGGCCAATCCCCACTTCGCCAATGATGTCCCGGGAGGGCTCAGGATATGGGATGCCAACGGAGACGGGAAACTGGACGACAACGACCGCGTCCCCCTCGGCAACCCCTACCCCATGTTCACCTATGGCATGACCAACACCTTTAAATATAAGGGCCTGGACATTACCTTCCTCATCCAGGGCGTGCAGGGCGTGACGGTCTTCAACGGGGACGTGTTCTACAACGAAACGCACAAATACAACGCCGCATACCTAAAGGACCGCTGGGTGAGCGAAGAACACCCCGGAAACGGGCGCGTGCCTTACGGCAAGAACGGCTACGACATCATGTTCACCGACTATCCGCTCCAGGACGGCTCCTATGTCTGCCTCCGCAACGCGACTGTCGGATACACCTTCAACAGCAAGGTCTTCAAGGGTAAACTCGGAGGCCTGCGGCTCTACCTCACCGGGAACAACCTGGCTTACATCTGGGCTCCGGATTACAAGGGCGTGAATCCCGAATCCCGCTACACCGGCGGAGTCTATTCCTCGCCGATGATCTCAGGCTACCAGAGGGGCGGATTCCCTATCACCTCCACCTACACTTTCGGAATCGACGTGAAATTCTAAATCTGAACCGAGATGAAAAGATATATCTTCATTCTGACAGTCTTTGCGGCGATTGCCTCTTCCTGCAATCTTGACAAGGCACCCTACTCCGAGGTTGCGGCAACCGTTTACGTAAAAGACGCTTCTTCCGTAAACAATCTCGTGACAGGTGTTTACAACGGACTGTACGACGTACTCTACAACGAATGGGCGATGACGGACCTGCGCAGCGACAACGTGCGCATGCGGGGCACCGGCTCCACGTCCTCCGACACGAAACTGATCGAGCAGCTCGACCAGAATGTGGTCCTCACGGCCAATGCCTGGGTCCAGGATTACTGGGATGCCTCCTATGTCGTAATCAACAGGGCCAACAACGTACTGGAGAATCTCGGCGTCGTGGATGACGAGGTGCTGCACGCCCGCTTCGAAGGAGAAGCCCGGTTCCTCCGCGCATGGATGTATTTCAACCTCGTGCGCCTCTGGGGTCCGGTTTTCATCGTGGAAAAGAAGACCGGGGCCGACGAAGCCCGGCACATGCAGCGCAGCCCGGCCGAAACGGTCTGGGATTTCATCGAAAAGGACCTTGAGGCCGTTGTGGACGGGGGACTCCTTCCCGCAGCCGTCCCCGCCTCCGAGACCGGACGTGCCGACCTCAAGACCGCAAAGGCGATGCTCGCCAAGGTTTATGCCACCCGCTATAAGCCCGGAGATGACAAATACGCGCTCGGACTGAAACTTCTCGGCGAAGTACTCGAAGAATGCGGAAATCCCATGAGCGGTGCGGCGCTGGTGCCCTATGCGGAGATTTTCGACACTGGAAATGAGTACAATCCGGAAATCATCTTCGCCGTCCGCTACCGCAGCGGGAAACTGGGCATCGGCTCCCCCTTCACCACGCTCTACGCCCCCATCAACAATGGAGGAAACGTGGCCGTCGGGGCTCCCAAGCACTACAATTATCCTTCCGACAACCTGATCGCCGCCTTCAATGCGGGCGGCACCGACCTGCGCAAGGATGTCTGCCTGCGGGAGACTTACTATAACAACACCACGGGACTGTGGGTGGAAGGCGCAAACGGGCGCTACTGCAACAAATTCATCGACCCCGCCATGACCAGCGAGTTTGATGCGGAGAACGATTTTCCCGTCATCCGCCTTGCGGACGTCATGCTGCTCTGGGCCGAGATGAGCAACGAGATTTCCGGTCCCGGCGCAGACGCCCTGGCCCGGCTCAACGCCGTCAGGGAGAGGGCCGGCATTGCCCCGTACAGCACGGACCAGCTCGCCTCGAAGTACCTCTTCCGCCAGGCCGTACGGAACGAACGCCGCCTCGAACTGGCCTTTGAGAATCAGCGCTGGATGGACCTGATGCGCTGGGGCGTGGCCGTAGCGACCGTCAATGCCTACCTCGAATCGGAAGCCTTCTACGCCGGATACGACTATATCGTAAATCCGATCTCGGAATGGCAGACGCTGCTTCCCATTCCCGTTTCAGTAACGAACATCAACAAAACCGTGGCCCAGAATCCCGGATATTAGACCTATAAGTTTGAACACCATGAAAGCATATAGCTATCTGTACGGCGCGGCCGCCATGCTTGGAATCTTCTTCAGCCTGAGTTCCTGCGAGGACCTCAGCATAGACGAAGTTTCCGACGCCGCCCCGACCATCAGTTCGTTCAGCCCCCTGTCCGGCCCCGCCGGGTCCGTGATTGTCATTACAGGGGAACACCTGAATGCGGTAAACAAGGCCGAAATCGGCGGAGTCGAGGTGGAAATATCGGAAAAGGTTTCCCCTTCCCGGCTCTCCGTAAGGGTCGGAAAGGATGTTACGTCCGGAAGAATCACCCTGTATAACAGTATCGGCAGCGGCGTGTCCGAGGCCTCGTTCACCTGCACCCTCGTCGTTCCCTCACTCACCGCAAGCCTGCTTCAGGCGAGCGCGGAGATGGGCGAGGAAATCCTGGTGGCCGGGACCGGACTCGGCGCGGTCACTTCCGTCCGCTTTACCTCCGACGGATATGAAAACGGCCATGAGGCAACGATCATTTCCGCAACCGACGAAGAACTGGTCCTGAAGGTCCCTTACGTCGAAGGGACCGCGGCACGTATCACGCTCGGCTACTTCGACGGCAGCGCCACCGTCTATACCCCGCTGGCGGAAGCGCCGTCCATCGAGGTCATCAAATATGTCCCGAAATTCGATGCGGTGACGCTCGGGCGCACCGCCGTCGGCAAGAGCGTCACCCTTACGGGAGAGAACCTCGGGAACATTGAAAAGGTCATGGTGGGCGACTGGGAAGCCGTATTCTTCAAGGAGAGCGGCAAACTCAGTTTCACCGTACCGGCCGGAGATTTCCAGGACGGAAACACGTCAGTACCCCTTACCGTGTGGTTCTTTGCAGGCAACGAATCCATCGTGATCGCCGAGGATTTCACCGTATTCGTTCCCTTCGTCAAGTTCTGGGAGAATGTGATTGTATGGGCCCAGGGACGTACGGAGAAGAATGAATACGTCTCCTTCTTCTCCCCCGAAAACGGGAAGGCCTACGAAAACGCGAAATGGAAGGATGTGCTGGATCCCGTTGCACTCAAATACACGAATTCCCAGTGGAATGAAGCCAACAATCCCAAGCCCGGCGTAGTGAGTGACGAGGAATACGATTCCGTACTTCCCTACTTCTTCATTTCCGCGGTCAGCGGCAATGTCCTGCAGCTCAACTCCCCGGCCAATTCCAACAGCCAGCTCAAGAATTTCTTCATCAGTTTCAGTGGCACGCCGGCCAATGATTACCGCGTGCCCGGCGGGAACACGACGCTCCCCGGCACGCCGATCCTGGCGTTCCGCTACCTCAACCCCGAGGCGTCGTCGGTCGCCGAGCGCGACCTGGTGGCGAAGGTAAAGGCCGGTGAAATCGAAAACATCAACGAAGCGCTCTTCCCTGTCAACGTGGAAGAGAATACGATTGCCGGAATCTCCGTATCTTCCTTTGCCGGAGGCCTGAAGTCCAGTGCCTGGTGCGATCACCAGACTGAAAAACTGGTCGATGAGGACGGCTACAAGCCGGATGCGGTGCTGCTGGTGGCCTACTACCGCAACAACGGTTATATAAAGAGTAATCCCGCCGCCAATATCAAACGGCTTGGCATACTCCATATTACCGGCATCGACTGGGGCGTTTACAACAACAGCAACTACGGCGGCTCCAGGATAAGCTTCAACTGCTACTGGCAGAAGTATGATTACGATTATACCAAGATTTGACATGAAACGCATATTTTCAATACAGGCCGCCTGTGCGGCATTGCTGCTTGCGGTCTGCTGCACCCCCCAGGGCCGGGAAATCAAAAATACCCCTGCCGTAAACGTCACCACGGAGGTGCTGAGTCCCAATACGAACGAGAGCGGAACCGTGCGGGCATATACCGGCACCACGGTCACGATGAAGGGCGTGAACCTGGACAAGGCGGGCAAGGTGACCCTGAATGAAACGGAAGCCGAAATCGCATTACAGGAATTCAAGACCCTGAGTTTCATCGTGCCGGATCTGGGGCTTCCCCAAAAGGACGATCCCCAGCTGGTGGAACTCCGCGTATATGACGCGGACCGGGAAACGGTGGTATTCCTTTATGATTACTTCATCACCGTTCCCGTCACCGACCCGTCCGTCAGCGGCTGGGAGCCGAAGGAAGGGACCGCAGGGACGGGCATTACCGTCAGCGGACGCAACCTGGACTGCATCACCGCCGTATCCCTGGGCAGCGTGAACATTCCCGCCTCCGATTTCACCGCTCAGGCAGGCAACGCACTCAGTTTCAACATCCCCGCGATGGCGGTGACGGAAGCGGACACGCAGGTGGGCGCCACCGCCCTCTGGGCCGGCGGCGAAATCCCTTTCGAGGGAACGTTCAAATACCGGATACCTGTGTTCGAGGCCTATACCCAGACCGCTGCGCTGCACCTCGGCGATGAAATTACCTTCAACGGGCAGAACCTCGACCTCGTGCAGGCGCTCCTCTGGGGCGACGAGCAGATTCTCATCGTTTCTTCCAGCGCCGCCGCCATCGAAGCCAAGATTCCTTCCGGACTCGCCCTGCAGGACCCCGCCATTGCGACGAAGGCCCTCACCGCGGTGTACGGAACTCCCGGACAGCAGGCTTCGGTGTGCGCCGGATTCACCATCGACACCACGCCCATCGGCCCGGCGGCTCCGATATTCGTTTCCGCGACACCCGCCGACGAGGGTTATGACGGATTCTACCTCGGCCGCGAAGTCGTCGTGCGCGGAGAAAACTTCGCAAGCATCGAGAAATTTGAACTTGACGGCAAGGAAGTGGAACTCAGTTCCCCCGCCGACGATGTGAAAGCCGCCTTCGTGATTCCCGGCGGCATGGACGGTTCCGCCGCCCGGGAAATGACGCTCACCGCCATCTGGAACGGAGGCAACAAAGCCGACTTCGGCACCCTCAAGGTACATCCCTTCTATTATACGAAAGGGCTGCGCATCGGCATCGGTTCCAATTCCAAGAGCACCTATCCCGACTATAACCGCCAGAACGCCTTCCTGCTTCTCAATGAGGGGCGCGTCATCTCGGTTGACGACTGGTTCAATACCCCGGTCGATGCAGCCGCCGCAAGCGGCAGCAACACCGTGACCTCGTCCAACAAAATCAACGGCAGCAAGGCCGATTACTACGCCGCCCGGCCCTACCTGTTCGCAACGGCTTCCAGCGCGCACAAACTGGCTTTCCAGAACCCGGCGAACTCCGCCTCCCAGCTGAAGACCCATGTCCTCTCCAGCAACACCGCCCTGCCTTCCACCTTCGGCACGCCCATCCTGTACATGAAGATTATGGGAGAAGGCGAGCTGAAGACCGCCGTGGCCTCCGGCAGCCTTGAAGACATCCTGGAAGGTTTCCAGAACGCCTCGACCAGCGCGCCCGCCTTCGGCACGGCCGAGGGCTCGACCTGGGTGAAAGGCAGCGTCATTGCCGTCCAGTATGTAAAATACGAAGTGGGAGCCACGGGTGGAAAGCCCGCCTCGGCGGACGATGTCATGCGCTCCGGTTACCTGTACATACGCGACATCACCTGCGGAGACCCCGCCACGGGGCTTGCGCTCGCCAGCCGCGATGGCTATATTGAAATCGACCTCTACTGGTCCCAGGCTTCGGGAGAATGACAACTTTACTCAAAAAATACGCCGCCGTCCTGGCAGGTCTCCTCCTGGGGGCCTGCCAGGATGCCGGTTCCGCAACCCCAGGTCCCCTGCCCGCCGGCGAGAGCGTCATCTCCGTCAGCGACGCCGTCTCTTTCAAGAAGGCGGTGAGCGGGGCGGTCCCGGGAACGGTCATCGTCTGGGAAGACGGCACCTATGATGCCGTAGCGCTCAAAATGACCTGCAACGGGAAGGAAGGCGCCCCGGTTACGCTGAAGGCCCGCACCCCCGGGAAAGTCATCTTTACGGGCGTATCGTCCATCCAGTTGCAGGGCAGCTGGCTCGTCGCGGAGGGCTTTTGCTTCAAGGGGCTCGACACCTCGGTCAAAGGCTCCGTCCTGACCTTCGCCAAAGGAAGCAGCCACTGCAGGATTTCGGACTGCAAAATCGACGGGAGCGGCAGCAAAGCCTCCACCGTCGATACGAAGTGGGTTTCCCTGTACGGGCAGCACAATGAAATTTCCTCCTGCACCTTCATCGACAAGCGGAACATGGGCTGCCTCATGGTGGTATGGATGGAGGACGGCATTGTCCCCCGCCATATCATCAGGAACAACTATTTCACGCGCCCCTATACCCATTACGACGACGCCGGGAAAGCACGCAACGGCCAGGAGGCCCTGCGCATCGGGACCAGTGATTTTTCCATGTCCGACGCCTGCTGCACCGTGAGCGGCAACCATTTCCAGCGCTGCAACGGTGAACTGGCTGAAATCATCTCCAACAAGAGTTGCGGAAACCTCTATGAGGGGAACCTTTTCGAAGAAGGGGAAGGCACCCTGACACTGCGTCACGGGAACAACTGCATCGTCCGCGGGAATTATTTCCTTTCCGGCGGAAAGACGGAAGTCGGCGGAGTGCGGATTATCGGCGAAGGCCACCTCGTGGAGAAAAACACGTTCCTGAACCTTACGGGGACGAATTATAAAAGCGCCCTGTGCGTCGTGAAAGGCGAAAGCGAAGCGGCGCTCAACGGATACTGGACGGTAAAGGACGCGACGGTCCGGGACAATGTCTTTGTGGACTGCCGCTACGGGCTTTTCGTCAATTACGGCACCCGCTCCACCCAGGACAGCGCACCGCAGAATCTCAAAATCCGTGGCAATATTTTTGTTTCGTCCAAATCGTATATGATCCCCGTACAGGTGCTGGAGGGCACCCCCGCCTCCGCCATCCTCTGGGAGGACAACACCATCTGGGGAGGCAGCGTCAAGGGCGTCAGCCTTGACAAGGCCACGGTGAAGCCGGAGGTGAAGGATGATACGGAAGCCATGTCCGCCGTAAGGGAAAAAGCCGGAACAAAATGGTAAGAAAGCATATTATCATACGCACAGGCGTCCTCTGGGCCCTGTTGCTGGCGGCGGCCGGATGTTCGGACCGGAAATGTCCCGTTTCCGCCGAACGGGCGGGCAAGGTACTGGAGAGCGCATCGCCGGGAGATACGATTATCCTCAAAGACGGCGACTACGTGGACCTGGACCTGAGGTGGAAGGGTCGCGGGACGGCCGACAATCCCGTCGTCGTGATGCCCCGGACACCCGGAGGAGCGCGGTTCAGCGGGGAAAGTTCCCTGCACATCAGCGGAACGGGGCTCGAAGTGAGCGGATTGCTCTTCAAGGGCTGCACCGCATCTTCGGGCGCCATCGTCGAATTCCGCGACGGGGATTCCCTGGCCCGGCACTGCCGCATGCACGACTGCGTGCTGGACGACTGCAACCCGGCCTCGCGCCAGACCGCCTACAGTTACGTACATCTCTACGGAAAGTTCAACAGCGTGGACCACTGCTCCCTGCTCGGGAAACTCAATCTCGGCGTAACCCTCATCGTCATGCTCAATTATGACGGATGCGACGAGAACTTCCACAACATCGACCACAATATCTTCGGCCCCCGTCCGGTTTACGGTTCCAACGGCGCCGAGACGATCCGTGTCGGCACATCGCACCAGTGCATGCAGAATTCCCGCAGCCGTATCTGCGACAATCTGTTCCTGCGCTGCAACGGCGAGGTGGAGGTAGTTTCAATCAAATCTTCCGAAAACCTGATCGCCCGCAACGACTTCTACGAGTGCGAGGGCGTGCTGGCGCTGCGCCACGGAGACCGGAACGTCGCGCAGGGCAACCGTTTCTTCGGACACGGGAAGCGCAATACCGGCGGCATCCGTATCGTGGGCGAAGACCAGAAGGTGCTGGGCAACCTCTTCCAGGGGCTCGCCGGAGAGCGTTTCTTCTCTGCGCTCGCGCTTATGTACGGCGTGCCGAACTCCCTCCCCAACCGCTATATGCAGGTAAAGAACACCCTTATCGAAGGCAATACCTTCGCCGCCTGCAAAAGCATAGAATTCAATACGGGCGAAGACTTTGAACGCACGCTTCCGCCTGCAGGCACCCTGTGGAAGGACAATACCGTGTGCCCGCAGGCCTGCGCGGAGGAACCCTCCCTGGAAGAACTCGCCGCCGGCAGGGGCGCCAAGTGGTATGACTGGGCACCCTCCCCCGCCCGGACTTCGGGCAAAATCCTGAACGCATCACCGTCAGGGGCCCTTGCCACCCTCGTGGAAGAAGCCCCCGCGGGCTCGACCCTCCTGCTGGAAGACGGCCTCTATGTCCTTGAGAGGGCGCTCGTCATCGACAAGCCCCTGGAAATCCGCGCGGCCGACGGCGCCTCGCCCAGATTCGTGTTCAAAGGGCGCTCGAAAGACAATTTCATTACCATCGCGGACGGCGGAGAACCGGTCCTCCGCGGACTTTCGTTCAGCGGAGAGGCCTTCCCCGGATACAGCCTGGCATCGGCTATCGTGACCACCGCGCCCAAGATGATCCGCCCCTACAGCCTCACGATCGAGGATTGCAGTTTCAGCAACTGCGGAGAAAGCGGATTCGTGCCCGTAAAGGGCGGGAAAGGGACCTTTGCCACCTCCGTAACCCTGCGGAACTGCCATTTCAGCGCCCTCAGCGGAGATGCGGTCAACTTTGCCGCTGAAACGGAGGACAAAGGCAGATACAATGCGGACGATATGCTGATTGAAGGCTGCCACTTCGAACGGATCCTCGGCATTCCGGTGAATATCCGGCGCGGCGGAAGCGATGAGAGCACCGCCGGTCCGTATGTCACGGTCCGGGATTGCAGTTTCGACGACTGCTGCAACAAGGTGCGCGGGTCCGTGCTCCAGATTATCGGTGCACAGGTGCTGGAAATCAGTTCCTGCCGTTTTAACGCCAGCGGCAGGGGCGGCTACAGCATACGGCTTGACGAAGCCCCCTGGGAAAAGATTACATTGAAGGGGAACCGGTTCTTCCAATCCGGCCCCATCCTTAAAAATGGAAGATAATGAAAATCAAGTATTTTATCCTTACCCTCCTGTTCGGCACGCTGAGTCTCGGCACCCTTGCGGCATCCGTGGAGCATCCCTCGCTGACCCTTACCCGGGACGGCGTAAAAGCCATCCGCAAGCGCGCAGACAAGGCGCCGCTCTTCGACGCTTCGCTCGAGCGCGTCATGGCGGAGGCGCAGACCGCCCTTGGGCGTCCGCTCGAAATGCCCGTCCCGAAAGACGGGGGCGGCGGCTACACGCACGAGGCGCACAAGCGCAATTATTATGACATGTATTATTGCGGGCTTGCCTATCAGGTAAGCGGAGACAAGAAATACGCCCGCAAGGTGGAAGAGATGCTGCTTGCCTACGCGCAGCTCTACCCCACCCTGGACTGGCATCCCCTGACCAACTCCCCCGTCCGCGGCCGCCTGTTCTGGCAGACGCTCAACGAGAGCGTATGGCTGGTGCATCTCTCCATGGCTTACGACTGCGTCTATGACGCCATCAAGCCGGCCAGGCGCAAGGTCATTGAGAACGGGGTATTCCGCCCCGCCTGTTCCTTCATCATGGAAGGCACGCCGGAAAACCGCGCCAATGAGGACACCTTCAACAAAATGCACAATCACGGCACCTGGGCCCAGGCCGCGGTGGGCATGGCGGCCATCGTGATGGGCGACGACGCCCTTTTGGACAAGGCCCTGTACGGCAGCCGCCCCGGCGGCGGATTCCTCCGCCAGATGGACAGTCTCTTCTCGCCGGAAGGCTACTTCACCGAAGGCGCCTACTATCTGCGCTATGCCATCTGGCCCTTCATGCTCTTTGCCGAGAGCCTGCAGCACAACCGTCCGGAACTGAAAGTGTTCGAATACCGCGACGGCATCCTTTTCAAGGCGATGGATGTGCTGGTACAACTCGCCTATCACGGCGAATTCTTCCATTTCAACGACGCCCTGCAGAAAGGATACTGGGCGCAGGAACTGATTTGCGCCACGGATGTGGTCTATGCCAACTGCCCCTCCAAGGATTATCTGCTCAGCATCGTCAGGGACTATCAGAAACAGGTCAACATCTCCGATGCGGGCTTCCGTACCGCGCTGGACCTTGCCGCCGGACAGGCAAAAGATCCCGTTTTCCGCAGCGGACTATATACCGACGGGCCTGAGGGCCGTGACGGCGCCTTTGCCGTGCTGCGCTGCGGAAACGACGACGCCTTTACCTTCAAGGCCACTTCGCACGGCCTGAGCCACGGGCATTATGACAAACTCACCTTTGCCTGGTACGACAGCGGCAACGAGGTCATCAGCGATTATGGTGCCTCCCGCTTCCTGAATATCGAAGCCAAAAACAAGGGCCACTACACCCGGGAGAACAAGAGTTACGCCATGACCACCGTCGCGCACAATACGCTGGTGGTGGACGAGACCTCCCATTTCCAGGGAAAAATCAGCATCTCCGAGCGTTACTCTCCCGTCCTGCTCGCCTATTCGGACGATGACAGGGCGTTCCAGTATGTGGCGGCCCTCGACACCGCGGCCACGCCGGGCGTGCGCATGCAGCGCTGGATGGGCCTCGCCCGGATTCCCTTCCTCAGCGGTCCGCTGATCATCGACCTGCTGAAGGCCGAAAGCGCAGGCAGCCACAGTTATGACTACCCCATCCACTACAACGGGCACATGGTCAGCCTTTCCGTTCCCTATCAGCGGGCGATGGACACGATGCGGACGATGGGCAGCGCCCCCGGATACAAGCACCTGTGGGTGGAAGCCGAAGCGAAGGGCGGCAAGGACTGCACGTCCTACACCTGGATCTGCGGCACGAAACTCTACAGCATCACCACCGCCACGACGATGGACTCGCAGATCTTCCTGCTGCGCTCCGGCGCGAACGACCCGGACTTCAACCTGCGCAGCGAGCCCTCCTTCCTGCTGCGGGAAACGGGGCGCGGGAACCACCTCTTCGCCTCTTGCATCGAAACGCACGGGCACTATGACCTGCAGGTGGAACTGGCCTCCGACATGGAGCGTTCCTGCACGGGAGTCACCGTCCTGAGCGACGACGCTTCCGGCATGAAGGTCCGCTATGACTTCAAGGGAGGAAACAGCGTAACCGCCACGGTCGATTACGCGACAAATACGATGAAAATCAATTATTAACTTTTTATTATGAAGACGAGAAGCGAAACTTTTCAGATCGGCGCCAAACTCCCCTGGGAGAAGGCCGGCGAGGGCGTAAGACGCCAGATTATGGGTTATGACGGCCAGTTGATGGTAGTCAAGGTGCACTTTGACAAGGGTGCCATAGGCCAGATGCACGAGCATTATCACAGCCAGGCCACCTATGTGGAGAGCGGCAAGTTCGAACTCACCATCGGACGCAAGAAGAAAGTGCTCAAGGCGGGCGACGGGTATTATGTGGCCCCCGACGAACTGCACGGATGCGTCTGCCTCGAGGAAGGCGTGCTCATCGATATCTTCTCGCCCCACAGGGCTGACTTCCTGAAGAAGTAAGGGTATGAAAATCAAAGGAATGAGATGGTGGGTCCTGGGCCTTATCGTGCTCGTCACCATCATCAACTACCTGGACCGCAACACCCTCGGCATCATGTGGGCCAAAATCGTGGAAGATTTGGGACTCATCAACACCGAAGGGCTGAGCGAAACTGAGTTCAACGACCTCAGCAAGAAACTTTTCCGCGACATCAATATGGTGTTCATGATTGCGTACGGCCTGTCGCAGCTTTTCTCCGGAAAACTATACGACAAGATCGGTACGCGCAAGGGATTCACGATCTCGGCGATTGTGTGGGGTATCTCCGACCTGCTCACTTCCTTCGCCGGAGGCGTGAAGTCGATCGCCGGATTCCGCGCCGGCCTGGGACTCGGCGTCGCTGGCCCGTGGCCCGGAGCCGTCAAGAGCAATGCCGAGTGGTTCCCGCAGAAAGAGAGGGCCATGGCCCAGGGATTCTTCAATGCAGGAGCCTCCCTCGGTGCCATCCTTGCGCCCATCCTCATCGCGCTTATCTATGCCGCAGTGGGCTGGAAGTGGACCTTTGTCGCCATCGGCGTGCTTGCTCCCCTCTGGGTGGTTCCGTGGCTGCTGGTCAATAAGAAAGGCCCCAAGGAGCATCCCTGGGTTACGGAAGAGGAAAAGGAGTATATCGTCAACGGCCAGCCCGAATGCAAGGTAAGCAACGACAAGGGCCTGAGCTGGGGACAGCTGCTGTCCCGCCGCAAGAGCTACGCCGTGATTCTCGGCCGTTTCTTCCTGGATCCCATCTGGTGGATGTTCGTCACCTGGCTGCCCATCTATCTGGGACAGAAATACGGGATGGATATCAAACAACTGGCAACCCACATGTGGATTCCCTATGTAGGAGCCGCGCTGGGGTCGCTTGCCGGAGGCTGGGTCTCAAGCCACTTTATCCACAAGGGGCGCAGCGTGGGATTCGCCCGCAAGGCTGCCATCCTGATCGGTGCGGTGATCCTGCTGCCGTCGCTGATTTATGTGGCCTTCGTACAGGAGCCCATGGTGGCGGTGAGCGTGATGGCGGTCATCCTTTTCGGCTACCAGTTCACCATCAACAATATCCAGACGCTCCCCGGTGACATGTACACGGGAAAGAGCATCGGCTCGCTGGCCGGACTCGGCGGTGCGGCCGCCGTCCTCGGCACCATCCTTACGATGGTCTTTATCCCGATGCTGACGGCGGGAGACAACTGGACGCCCTTCTTCATCATGGGGGCCTCCCTCGTGCCGCTGAGCCTGATCTGCGTGTTCTGTTTCGGCGGAAAAATCCAGCATGATGCAGACCGGCAGTAAATCGCCGGGCACCGAGGCTTCAGCCTGCGGCATCGGGCGCTTGTTGCTTCGCAACCCTATCCGGGTAAATGCGCCCTCATGCCTGAGGCTTCAGCCATTTGCGTACCCAGCAGAAATCAAGATACAACCAAACTAATTAAAGATAAAGAAATGAAAAGACTTGAAGGAAAAGTAGCCATCGTGACCGGTGGCGCCCGCGATCTGGGGCGGGCAATCTCTGTGAAACTTGCATTGGAAGGGGCAAAGGTATGCCTCAATTACTTCGACAATGAAGCCGATGCCAAGGAAACCCTCGAAATGATCAAGAAGGACGGCGGGCAGGCCATCGCCGTACAGGGCGACATGACCAAGGCCGCCGACGTGAAGAATCTCTTCGCCAAGGCCGCCGAAGCATTCGGCCCTACCCTGCATGTGCTGGTGAACGTGGTGGGCGGCATCGTCGGACGCAAACTCATCACCGAGCAGGACGAGAAATGGTATGATTTCCTGATGGACGTGAATATGCGCAGCGTATTCCTCTGCACCCGCGAGGCCGTTCCCATGATGACCGAAGGCGGTTCCATCGTCAACTTCTCGTCGCAGGCCGCACGCGACGGCGGCGGTCCGGGCGCATCCATGTACGCTACCGCGAAGGCGGCCGTCATGTGCCACACCCGCTCCATGGCCAAGGAACTCGGGCCCCAGGGCATCCGCGTGAATGCGCTCGCCCCCGGTATGATCAATACCTCGTTCCACGACCGCTTTACCAAACCCGAAGCCCGTCAGAACCTGCACAATACCGCTCCCCTGCGCCGTGAAGGCGAAGCCCGCGAAGTCGCCGACCTGGTCTGCTTCCTCGCCTGCGAAGAATCCTCATACATTACCGGCACCGCCATCGACATCAACGGAGGAGTCCTCTTCTCGTAAACCCATCCGGACATGAAAAGAAAAGAATACCAGAGGCCTGATGCCAATCCTCTGATTATCGGGAATATGGCTATCAGCTGTACGAGCAGCAACTATACGAACAGCGCCGTGGAAGACGTGACCATCGAAGATGAATATGAATGGTAAAATGAATGCAGCTATGAAAAAGATTTATTTATTCTCAGCCCTGGTGCTGGCGGCATTCGTTTCCTGCCAGACCGTTGAAAAGGAGAATCCCTACGGCCCCGAGACGGCCAAAGTCCCCATGAGCTTCGACGCGACCATCAGTCTGGACGAAGAACTGGAAAACGCGGACGCTTCAAAGCTGGAGGTGGGGTCGGTCGATACCGAAAACAAAAAACTCACTTTCGCATGGAAGAAGGGCGACAGGATTGCCGTCTATGACAACATCTCCGCCACGCCCAATGTGTTTACGGCGGATGCGGACGGAGCAAAGACGTCTTTCTCCGGTACGGTGAGCGAGGGTGCCACCCGCTTTATCGCCATTTATCCCTATTCCGCGGCGATCAGTGCCAATGTCGAGACAGGTGCATGCGAGATTGATTTCCCCCGGGAGCAGACGGCGGTCGCCGGAAGTTTCGACCCGGAGGCGCTCGTTTCGGTCGGCTCCGCAGAGATTACCGAAGAGACTCCGAATCCTTCCATCCGCTTCCGCCTGATCGGTGCGCTGCTGAGTTTCAGCGTGGATTATGACAACGTGGTTTACGCAGAATTTTCCGGAAGCCGTGCGATGACTGGACGGACGACTTTTAATAATGCCGTAGGTGCTTCCGGTCCCGGCAGTGTAAGTACCGGGACCCCGAATTACAAGGATGTGAGTCTCAAGGCTGAAGAGGGCTCCGCTTTTGTGAAAGGGGAAACTTATTACGTGAGCGTGCGCCATACCGGCAGCAACTCCCAGGAAGGCTTTACGGCAAAACTTATCACCGAGGACGCCCAGGTGGCAAGCCGGACGGGAAGCCGTGCCCTTCAAATCGCCCGGAAGACCCTCTATCCCCTGGGACGTTTCAGCGATGCAAACGTCACCTTCGCTTATGACCGGTACGCCGTGTACAATGCCGGATTCGATGTCCTCATTGCCGGCATGACCTACAACAAGGCGACAGACGGAGATGCGACGCTGCTTAAAACGGGCACGAATTTCAAGACCGGAATCACGGGGGTCATCTTCCTGGAAGCCTCCGCGAGCATCACGAACAGCTCGGAAGTCACCGTTACGGATAGAGTGGTTCTTGCCAGCAACGACCCCGCACATCCAGCTACATACACCGGGACAAGCGGCAAATCCTTCCTGCTCAAATCGGGGTCACTCATCTTCGACAACCTTATTGTGGATATGGCCGCCATGACCAGCGGACAGTTTATCACCAAGAAGGACAACGATTCGGACGCGGATGAACTGAGCTTCTATAGCTGCGATGTACGGAACATTACAAGGTCCGTCTATACCCCCAACAGCTCCTACCTCGCCAAGGGGGTAAAGAATATCTTGTTCACGGGAAACCGTTTCGAGTTCGATGCGGCATCGGTAAAACTGATTACCATCAATTCCGGGGCAAAAACCCTTGCAAGCTATGAGTTTTTCGCTTTTACGGACAACGTGTTCTACACCTCCAGCGCAACAGCCCTGAACAGCCAGATATTCGACACCAGTGCCTCCATCACCGATGATTCAGGCACCCAGGCGCTCTTCCTGAGCAACAACCTGTTCTATAATATCGCGGCATCCAACGGCTACTTCCGCTCGTGGAACATTTCTTCCGCCGAAGTAACGGGCAATATCGCATGGGTTGCAGACGGCACCGACATCGGCAGCAATGCCAAGTTCCTGAAATTCGGACAGCCTACCAACGACAACAAAGCCAACTATGCCGGTACGGCCTCTGACAATTACTGCTACGGAACACTTGCCGGAGGCAAGAGTTGGACCATAGCGGACGCCAAGGACAAGAGCGGCCTGAGCAATGTCACCACGCTCGATATGAATCCGATTGCGAGTTTCGACACCGCTACCGGAGCATTCACCCTTGTGGATGAGTACAAGGAATTCGGCCCGCAAATCCAACCGCTATGAAGGATTTCGGTCCCCTCGGTTGACCCCACGGCTGAAGGTACCCTCGTCGCCAATGGTGACGACGGGGGCACCTACAGCCTCATCCGGGCGAAGGGCTATAATTACGAGACTCCGGACGCGGACCACAGTCCCGCGCTCAGGCATATCCGCCAGGAATATGACGGCAGTCTGGGACGCTACGTCTTCGCCTTCGACATCCACATCGATACGGATACCAACAAGGGCGAGGATATTGACCGGCAGCGCAATGAACTGAAAACCGACAACTCCTCCCCCGCCTCGATGGTCGCCGCGCAGGGGCAGACGCTGGAAAACAGCTGGCTCTTCCGGCTGCCGGAAGGGATGAAGACCACCACGGCCTTCACGCACGTGCACCAGATAAAGGGCGTGGACAACAGCGCGGGCACGGCGGATATAAGCCAGCCGCTCATCACCTTTACCTGCCGGACGGCAGGAAGCGGCCAGGAGTTCCAGGTGATCCACGTATCCCCGTCGTCGGAAGGGAGCACGCTCAAATACCTTGCGAAAGTGAACCTTTCCGATTTTCTCGGAGAATGGGTAAGCGTGACGGAGCGCATGGTCTGTTCCGCATCCGGAACGTACAGCGTAAGCATCCGGAGAATCCGGGATGCGAAAACGCTGGTGAACATCCAAGACGCCCCCGCCTGCATGTGGAGAAGCGGCGCGCAGGGAATGCGGCCCAAGTGGGGAATCTACCGCTGGTTCGGGGAAGGTCGCTCTGCGGCCTCCCAACTCCGGGACGAAACGTTATGGTTCGCCGATTTTTCAGTTTCGGCACATTAAAAATCCTGCGGCAACGGTCGCTTGTTGCTGCGCAACCCTATCCGGGTAAATGCGCCCTAACGCCGCAGGATTTTTAGAAATTTTACTATTTTTGCTGTAAATATGAACAGAGCGGTACTGCATAAACAAGACGACCATATTGCTGCCATTCTGGACGGAATGATCACTCTCCTGGATGCCGGAAGGCTGATTCCGGGAGAGCGCATCCCGTCCGAACGGAGACTCGCCGAGATGCTCGGCGTCAGCCGTTCCAACGTGCGCCTTGCCCTGCAGCGAATGGAGGTTTACGGCATCCTGCGCACCTACCCGCAAAGCGGATCGGTGCTCGCCGACTACTCCCCTTCCGTATTGCGCAACCAGATCCGGGAAATGCGGGAAGCGGGCAGCTTCGATTTCAGGTCCCTGGTCAGCGTCCGCGTCCTGCTGGAAAAGGAGGCCATCCGGCGCTGCGCCACGCTGCGTACGGAAGAGGACCTGCTACGCCTTGAGCGCGCCCTTGCGGATTTCCAGGCCAATATGGAAACGCCACTGCGCGATGAAAAGGACCTCGCCTTCCATCTCACGATAGCCAAGGCCTCACACAATCCGGTCATCGCCTCCCTGCTGCTGACCATTACGCCCGAAGTGCTGAAATATTACCGCCATTACAGCGCCTGCGCGATGCCCGCACAGCAGATTTACCTCGAGCATAAAAAAATGCTCGACTGCATCCGCGCACAGGACGCGGATGCAGCCGGGCAGTGCATCGAGCAGCATTTTCAAGCCATTACCCGCCTGGCCGAAAAAGTGTTGGCGGACGTTCCCAGAATCGGGATTTAGAGATTTGCCACGATATAATCGACCGTCTTGAAGAAGATTTCCTCCATCTTGTCGGAAGTCTTCGAGGAAAGGTTGTGGTCGTAATTGGGGTAGCAGAGCAGTTCCGCGCTGCCTTTGCGGCGCTTCAGCGCATCGGCGAAATCGCGGCTCTGGCTGCATTCTACGGTGATATCGGCGGTTCCACAGACCAAAAGTGCCTTCAGGGACGTACGCTTGGGCAGCATCAGCAGCGGAGAGACGGCGCGCAGGACGTCGGGATCGCGGTCACAGAAATAGGCGATGCGCACCGGGTCCTTCGTTTTCTGGACGATGGCCGCCGTCGTCAGGTCATAAATGCCGCTGTAGCCCACGAACAGTTTCGTATCGGGGAACCTGATGGCCGCGCAGGCGCCCAGGTGGCCGCCGGCCGATGTCCCGAGCATCCCCATGCGCTTCACGTCAACGCCCAGCTCAGCGGCATGGGCGGACACATACGCCATCGCGTCCAGCACATCCTGCAGGGAAACGTTGACATTTACGTCTTCGGGGCCGGCCAGGGAATATTCGATGCGCACGCCGGTAATGCCGTGCTGCTGCGCGAGATACTTCGACAGAGAGCGGCTGGCGTCAAAGTTTCCGCGGGCCCAGCCGCCGCCGTGGCAGAAAAACATCACCGGAGCGGGACCGGCGGGGTCGAGCGCCTTGTCAACGGCGATTTTCAGTTCGCGGCCGTTTTCCGTCTTATAAACGATTTCCTCGGTTTCGACCTTATTGTATAATTTGCCCGTAAGCCTGTCGTTCTGATGCGTATAGGGTGTGAGGAGGTCCGGGATGGCGTCCAGGTCCAGACCCTCGATCTTCCGGTAGTTCTTTTCCTTGAGCAGGGAATAAGTGCCGTCCTCATTCTGCATGAGTTTCATGGCGTAGCGGTTGGTTACCTGCTGGGCGCCGAGCGGCAACGCAGCTGCAAGCGTCAACAAGGCGAGTAAAAAAATCCTTTTCATGGTGGGATAATATGTGAAAATCAGTATATTTGCGATTGGTTGACCAATTTCATCCATGCAAATATATAAAATATTTACCGATATGTTCCCCATACTGACGCTTCTTGTCGGCGGACTGATTTCCTGCACGCCGGCCGGACAAGGTACCGCTCCCGTCACACCCCTTTCCCCGTCCGTCCCCGCCGGGATGCTCGCCGCCGACGGCAATGACGAAGGCACCTACGCGCTGATCACCGCCAGCGGCTATAATTATGAGACTCCGGACAATTCCGGAGCGCACGCGCAGGCTCCGTTCCGCCATATCCGCCAGCGCTTTGACGTGGCGCTGGGAAAATTTGTATTCGATTTCTACATGCACATCGACAATGACGACGACCGCGGCAAGGTCAACGTGCGGGACCGTCAGCGCAATGAAATCAAGACCGACGCCCACTCCCCCTCCGACATGGTGGCGCAGAAGGGCGAAACGATGCATTTCAGCTGGAAATTCCGTCTGCCGGAAGGGATGCAGACCACCAATAAATTCGCGCACGTCCACCAGCTCAAGGGGCTCGACAACAAAGAAGGCACGGCGGACATCTCCCTGCCGTCGGTCACCTTTACCTGCGTGAGCCTTTCCAACGGCAAGCAGCAGTTCCAGGTCCGCTTCGTCCCGCCCACCGAACAGGGCTCCGGAAACGTGTACCTCGCCAAAACCGACCTGGGCGCCTTCCTCGGGCAATGGGTCAGCGTCGAGGAGACCGTCACCTTCGACGACAACGGCAGTTACAGGCTGCTCATCACCCGCATCAGCGACGGGAAAACGCTGGTCAGCATCGACGAGAAGGGCCTGTCCCTCTGGCGCACCGGCACCACCGGCATGCGGCCCAAGTGGGGGCTTTACCGCAATTTCGGTACGGACCGCAGCCTCTCCTACCTGCTGCGCGACGAAGTGTTAAGTTTTGCCGATTTTTGGGTCGAAAAAAAGAAATAAGCCGTATCTTTGCGGCACTATGGAACTTCAAAACAGGCAGGTGCCGGTCCTGCTGCTCACCGGCTATCTGGGCAGCGGAAAGACCACGCTGCTCAACCGTATCCTCGCCAACCGCAAGGGAATCAAATTTGCGGTGATAGTCAATGATATAGGCTCCGTCAATATCGACGCTTCCCTCATCGAGCAGGGCGGAATCGCCAGCCGCACCGACAGTTCCCTGGTGGCCCTGCAGAACGGCTGCATCTGCTGCACGCTCAAAACCGACCTGGTCGCGCAGATCGCTGAACTGACGACGATGCGCAAGTTCGACTACATCGTCATCGAGGCGAGCGGCATCTGCGAACCCGCGCCGATTGCGCAGACCATCAGCACCCTGCCCTCCTATGCCGACCAGTACGTCATGGGCGACATGCCCTACCTGGACTGCATCGTGACGGTGGTGGACGCGCTGCGCATGCGCGACGAATTCGCGGGCGGAGAAGCGCTTTCCCGTGAAAACCTGGACGAGGACGACCTGGAGAAACTGATCATCGAACAGGTGGAGTTCTGCAATATCGTGCTGCTGAACAAGGCGGCGGAGGTTTCCGCCGGAGAACTGGGGCGGCTGCGCGCCATCGTCAAGGGCATCAATCCCGGCGCCAGGGTGCTGGAATGCAATTTCGGCGATATCGAACTCGACGAAATCATCTATACCGGGATGTTCGATTTCGATGCCGTGGCGACTTCCGCCGCATGGATTGCCGCCATCGAAGGCGAAGAAGAGGAGGAAGAGCCTGAGGGAGAGGCCCTTGAATACGGCATCCAAACCTATGTCTATACCCGTCGCGAGCCCTTTGATTTCGGGCTTTTCGACGATACGGTCTTCCGCAAGTGGCCCGCCGGGATTATCCGTGCAAAGGGCTTGTGCTGGTTTTCCGACGAGCCCGGGAAATGCTGGCTCTTCGAACAGGCCGGACGGCAGAAGCAGGTGCGCGAAGCGGGTCTGTGGTATGCCATGATGCCCGCCGCGGAACTGGAGGAGCAGTTGGAAAGAGACGCCCAACTCCGCCGCGACTGGGATCCGGAGTATGGCGACCGCATGCAGAAAATCGTCTTCATCGGCCAGCATCTCGACCCGGCCGCCATCGACGCCCTGCTGGACCGCTGCCTGGTTGCGCATTGGCAGCGATGATACGGGAAAACGACCTTGAAGCGCTGCTGACCGGGGACAAATCCACGGCTGAAGACCTGTTCAGGCGGGCCCGGGAAAAGTGCCTTGCCGTCAAGGGCCCGGAAGTGCTTGTCCGGGCGCTTGTCGAATGGAGCAACGTCTGCCGGAACGACTGCCTCTACTGCGGCATCCGCCGTTCCCGGAACGTTCCCCGCTATACGCTCGGCGAAGAAGAAATCCTGGACTGCTGTACACGCGCATGGAACGACGGGGTGAGGACCTTCGTGCTCCAGGGCGGAGAAAACCCGGCGGCTGCGCTGCGCCTCGTCCCTACCGTGAAAAAGATGAGGGAACGCTGGCCCGGGGCCGCCATCACCCTGTCGCTGGGGGAACTGCCCTTTACGACCTATGCCCTGCTCAGGGAAGCGGGCGCGAACCGCTATCTGCTGCGTCACGAGAGCGCGAACCCCGCCCATTACGCCAGCCTGCATCCCGCCGGGATGCGGCTGGAAACCCGTCTGGCCTGCCTTCAGGAACTCCGCAGACTCGGTTACGAGACGGGGATGGGGATGATGGTAGGAAGTCCCGGTCAGGGAGTCGGGCATTTGTTGGAAGACCTGCGCCTGATGCAGGCATTCCAGCCGGACATGATCGGCATCGGCCCCTTCATCCCGCAGGAAGGAACGCCCTTTGCGGACCGTCCCGCCGGCAGCGCGGAGATGACGCTCCGCCTCATCGCCATACTGCGCCTGATGCTCCCGGAAGCGAATATTCCCGCGACGACGGCGCTTGCTACGCTCCTGCCCGAAGGCAAGAAAGCCGGAATCCTGGCCGGGGCCAATGTGGTCATGAATGTCTATACGCCCGAAAATGAGCGTGCGAAATATGATTTGTATAAAGGAAAAGTGAATGTATAACCCTGCATCCCATAAAGCCGGAGAATTCATCTGTCACGAGGAAGTGATGGAAACGCTGGAGGAGGCGAGGCGCGAATCCAGAAACGCCTCCCGCATCTCGGAGATTCTGGAAAAGGCCGCCCTGTGCAGGGGACTCGGCCATCGCGAGGCCGCCATCCTGATGGAGTGCGACGATCCCGGGGTCGAAAAGAAACTGTATGCCCTGGCCGAAAAGATCAAACGGCGCTTCTACGGCAACCGCATCGTGCTTTTCGCCCCGCTTTACCTGTCGAATTATTGCATCAACGGCTGTGTGTATTGCCCTTATCACGCCAAGAACCGCTCCATCCCCCGCAGGAAACTTTCACAGGAGGAAATTGCCGGAGAAGTCCGGGCACTGATCCGCATGGGACACAAGCGGCTGGCGGTAGAAGCGGGTGAAGATCCGGTCCGCAATCCGCTCGAATACATCCTGGACTCCATCCGGACGATCTACTCCGTGCGGGAAGGCGGAAACTCCATCCGTCGCGTCAACGTCAACATCGCCGCTACGGACGTCGAATCATACCGGAAACTCAAGGCCGCCGGCATCGGCACCTACATCCTCTTCCAGGAGACTTATAACAAAGAACAATACCTGAAACTGCATCCTACGGGTCCCAAGAGCAATTATGAGTGGCATACGGAGGCGATGGACCGTGCACAGGAGGGCGGCTGCGACGATGTCGGCATCGGCGTTCTCTTCGGGCTGGCCGGCTACAAATACGAACTGACGGGCCTGCTGATGCACGCCGAGCACCTGGAAGCCCGCTTCGGCGTCGGGCCGCATACCATCAGCGTGCCGCGCATCTGCCCCGCCGACGATATTTCCACGGAAGACTTTCCCGACGCCCTGCCGGATGCGATTTTCCGCAAGCTGGTAGCCGTCCTCCGGGTAGCGGTCCCCTATACCGGGATGATTGTCTCGACGCGCGAAAGCGCGAGGATGCGGGAACAGCTGCTGCACTGCGGCATCTCCCAGATCAGCGGCGGGTCACGCACCAGCGTCGGCGGATACACGACAGCGGAACGCCACGACGAGACCGCCCAGTTCGACGTCTCCGACACCCGCAGCCTGGACGATGTCGTGCGCTGGCTGCTGGAGAACGACCATATTCCCAGTTTCTGTACAGCCTGCTACCGGGAAGGCCGCACCGGAGACCGGTTCATGTCGCTGTGCAAAAGCGGGAAAATCAGCCTCTGCTGCACCCCCAACGCCCTGATGACGCTGAAGGAATATCTGATGGACTATGCCTCGCCCGAAACGCGCCGCGCCGGGGAGGCCATGATTGAGGCTTCCCTGTCCGACATCCCTGAAGGCCGCGTCCGGGAGGTGACCGCCGACCGGCTCCGGCGCATTGAAACCGGAGAACGGGATTTCAGATTTTAACGGACAGCCATGGAACGCCTGCACATCGCCTTTTTCGGTCCGGCCAACAGCGGCAAATCCACGCTGGTCAATACCTTGGCGGGACAGGAAGTCTCCCTGGTAAGCCCCATTCCCGGGACGACGACGGACCCGGTCCGCAAGGCCATCGAAATACCGGGGCTTGGCCCCTGCGTGCTCATCGATACCGCCGGCTACGACGATGAAAGCCCCCTCGGCGCACAGCGGCGGCGCCTCAGCCTGGCCGTACTCGATGAGGCAGATATCGCCGTAGTACTGGGCGACAGCCCGCTGTTCCAGTCCCTGGACATCCCGGTCATCCGGTATGCGCAGGGCGAAGGCATCGGTTCGCTCATCGCCCGCATCGCAGCCGCCGCACCCGAGCGCGAAGAAAGGAGCCTTACCGGGAATCTGCTCAAGGAAGGCGACACGGTCGTCCTCGTGATGCCGCAGGACAGCGAAGCCCCTAAAGGGCGGCTCATCCTCCCGCAGGTACAGGTACTCCGCGAACTGCTGGACCGCGGTTGCAACGCCCTCTGCTGCCAGCCATCCGGCCTTCAGGCGGCGCTTGACAGGCTCCGGGAGCGTCCCGCCCTCGTCATTACCGACTCGCAGGCATTCCGGCAGGTCGATACCCTGCTGCCGCGGGAATGTCCGCTCACCTCGTTTTCCATCCTTCTCGCCTGCGCCAAAGGGGATATCCAGACCTTCCTGGAGGGTGCCGGAGCCATCGACCGGCTCCAGCCCGGAGACCGGGTGCTCATCGCGGAAGCCTGCACCCACGTCCCGGACACGGAGGACATCGGACGGGTCAAGATTCCGGCATTGCTGCGCCGGCACGTATGCTCCGGCAAGGGCGGGGACCTTGGCGTCGATATCTCCGCCGGAAATGACTTCCCCGAGGATTTGTCCCCCTACCGTCTTGTCATCCATTGCGGGGCCTGCGTCGCGGGCAGCCGCCTTGTCCGGGCAAGAACCAGAAAGGCACTCCGTGCAGGAGTGCCCATTACCAATTACGGACTTGCCCTTGCAGCGTTGCAGGGCATCCTGAAGCGGGTGGCTATTCCTCGAATTCCGCGATAATCTTTTTGATATCGGAAGGATTCAGCCTGCCGTACACTTTTTCCCCGATGGTCGCCACCGGAGCCAGGCCGCAGGCACCGACACAGCGCAGGCAGTCGAGCGAGAACTTTCCGTCCGGCGTCGTCTGCCCGACTTCGATCCCGAGCACGCGCTTGAACTCCTCCAGCACCTTGTCCGAACCCCGGACGTAACAGGCCGTTCCCAGGCACACGGATACGGGATATTTTCCCTTGGGCACCATGGAGAAAAAGGAATAGAACGTCACGACTCCATACACTTTCTGGGGAGGAACGCCCAGTTTCCGGGCAATCACCGCCTGGACTTCTTCAGGGAGATAACCGAGGGTATTCTGGCATTCATGAAGAATGGAAATCAGTTCCCCGGGGGCGTTTCCGAATTGTTCACAGATGTCCTCAACTTTGCGGAGGGCCTCACAAGACACTTTCATGACGATTTAGAAGCTTTGTTGAAATAATGGGTATGGAGAAGTTTCTCGGACCGTTCGCCGAGGGGCTCTCCGAGGAAGACCTTGTAGAGTTGCTGAATATCAGGATTTTCGTGGCTCTTGCGGACGGGCTTGCCCTCATCCTCACGATAGATGGCCCGGGTACGGGCCTTCAGGATTTCCACGTTGCCGTGATGGTAGGGCTGTCCTGCGCCGCCGATGCAGCCACCGGGGCAGGCCATCACCTCGACCACATGATAATCCAGTTCCCCCGCCCTGAGTTTATCCATCAGGATGCGGGCATTGCTGAGCGTGTGCGCCACGCAGACCTTCAGCGGGAAGCCGGCGAGGTCGATGGTCGCTTCTTTGATTCCCTGCAGGCCGCGGACATCGGTAAATTCCAGACGCGGAAGGGTCTTCCCGGTATAGACCTCATAGACGGTGCGCAGTGCGGCCTCCATCACGCCGCCGGTTGCGCCGAAAATGGCGGCGGCGCCGGAAGACTCGCCCATCGGCGTATCGAAATCGCTGTCCGGGAGGGTCATGAAGTCGATATTGGAACGTTTGATGAGTCTTGCCAGTTCACGGGTCGAGAGGGAATAATCCACATCGGGATTGCCGTTGAGGGAAAATTCCTCCCGTTCACACTCATACTTCTTGGCAAGGCAGGGCATGATGGAAACGACGACCAGTTTTTCGCGCGGGATGCCCATCTTCTCCGCCCAGTACGTCTTGGCGACGGCACCGAACATCTGGGCGGGAGACTTTGCCGACGAAGGATATTCCAGCAGGTCCGGATAGTTGTGCTCGAAGAAATTGACCCACGCCGGGCAGCAGGAGGTCATAATCGGCAGTTCGACCCGCTTGTCCCCGCCCAGGAAGGCCTTGAGGCGGTGAAGGATTTCGGCGCCCTCTTCCATGATGGTGAGGTCTGCGCCGAAATCCGTATCAAACACATAATCGAAGCCGAGATACCGGAGGGAACTGGCGAGTTTTCCGGTCACAATCGTCCCCGGTTCAAGCCCGAACTCTTCCCCGAGCGCAACGCGCACGGCGGGGGCGGGCTGGGCGATGACGATCTTCTCCGGGTCGTAGAGGTCGTCGAGAAGCCGGTCGGTATTGTCCCTTTCCATCAGCGCACCGGTCGGGCATACCGCGACGCACTGGCCGCAGTAGGTACAGTCGGTATCCTTGAACATCCGGTCGAAAGTCGGCGCAATCGTCGCGTCGAAACCACGGCGCACGGCGCCCAGAACGCCGACGGACTGCACCTGATTGCATACGGACTCGCAACGGCGGCACAGGATGCACTTGTCCATGTTGCGGGAAATGGCAGCCGTTTCCTCATGCTTGCGCTGGGACTGCTCGCCCTTGTAGGTCATCCTGCGGATATTGAAACGGATGACCAGCCTCTGGAGTTCACAGTCACTGCATTTGGGGCAGGTGAGGCAATCGTTGGGGTGGTCGGAGAGGATGAGTTCCGCCACGGTCTTGCGGGCACGCACGACACGCTCGGAGTTGGTCCTCACAATCATCCCCTCTGCGACAAGGGTCGCACAGGAAGGGGCAAGATTGCGCCGGCCCTCGATCTCTACTACGCAAAGGCGGCAGGATGCCGGAGCATTCTTTACGCAGGTGCCCTTGAGGTCCATGTGGCAAAGGGCGGGGATATTGATGCCGACAGATGCGGCGGCATCAAGGACGGTGGTTCCCCGGGGCACGGTGACGGCCCGGTTATCTATGGTGAGGGTAATCATATAACGTTAATTGCGCCGAATTTACAACGCGAGATGCACATTCCGCAGCGGATGCACTTTTCAGGATTGATGACAAACGGTTTCCGGACTTCTCCTACGATGGCTTCCGCGGGACAGCCCCGCGCACAGGCGCTGCACCCTTTGCAGAGGGCCGGGTCGATGGAGTAGGTAAGGAGCGACTTGCACTTGTGCGCACGGCAGATGTGGTCCCTTACATGTTCCTCGTACTCCTCGCGGAAATTGGAGAGCGTCGAGAGGACGGGATTCGGGGACGTCTGTCCGAGTCCGCAAAGCGCGGTGTCCTTGATGGTCTTTGCCAGGTTCTCGAGCGTGTCGAGGTCTTCGGGCGTACCCCGTCCGTCGGTAATGCGGTCCAGGATTTCCAGCATCCGCTTGTTTCCGATACGGCAGGGCGTACACTTTCCGCAGGACTCGCCCACGGTAAACTCGAGGAAGAACTTGGCCACCGAGACCATGCAGTCGTCCTCATCCATGACAATCATTCCGCCGGACCCCATCATGGAGCCCGCCGCGGCGAGCGATTCGTAGTCGATGGGAAGGTCGAGATGCTTTTCCGTGAGGCAGCCGCCGGAGGGTCCTCCGGTCTGGATGGCCTTGAATTTCTTGTCGTTCTTGACGCCGCCGCCGATATCATAGATAATCTCGCGGAGCGTCGTTCCCATAGGGACTTCAATCAGCCCCACGTTATTGATTTTCCCGGCGAGGGCAAAGACCTTCGTTCCCTTGGATTTCTCCGTTCCGACGGAGGCGAACCACTGGGGGCCCTTCGTCAGGATGACGGGCACATTGGCCAGCGTCTCGACGTTATTGACATTGGTCGGACGGCCGAAATAGCCGGCTTCCGCAGGGAACGGGGGCTTGAGCGTCGGCTCGCCACGCCGCCCCTCCATCGAATGGATGAGCGCGGTTTCCTCGCCGCAGACAAAAGCGCCGGCGCCATAACGGATCTCGATATCGAAATCAAAGCCGGTACCGAGGATATTCTTCCCGAGCAGGCCGTATTCACGGGCCTGGCCGATGGCGACCTTCAGGCGATGTACCGCCAGCGGGTACTCGGCACGGATATAGATAAGACCGCGGTGCGCGTTGATGCAGTAACCGCAGATCATCATCGCCTCGATGACGGAGTTGGGATCGCCTTCCATGATGGAACGGTCCATGAATGCCCCCGGGTCGCCTTCGTCGGCGTTGCAGACGACAAACTTCTCCTCCGCATCGAACTTCCGGGCGATTTCCCACTTCAGGCCGGTGGGGAAACCGGCGCCGCCCCGTCCGCGGAGACCGGAGGCCTTGATATCGGAAAGGACGTCCAGGCTGTCGCGCTGAAGGCTTTGTGCGAGGGCCTTGTAGCCATCCCTCGCGATGTATTCAAGAATATTTTCAGGATCGATAAAACCGCAGTTGCGCAGCGCGATACGCTTTTGCTTGCGGTAGAAATCCATGTGCTTGGAATCGCTGATATGCTGTCCGGTTACCGGATCCTGGTAAAGCAGGCGATCCACGCGGGTTCCGGAAATGATATGGGAAGTCACAATTTCCTCCACGTCGGAAGGATGGACGGAAGTATAAAAGGTATTGTCGGGGATGATCTTGACGATAGGGCCCTTTTCACAGAAGCCAAAACAGCCGGGAACCACCACATCGACCTTGCCGGCGATGCCGTGAGCCTCAAGGCTCGCATGAAAATTCTCGACGATTTTTGCGCTTTCAGAAGCCTTGCAACCTGTACCGCCGCAGCAGAGAATCTGCATACGAGGCTCACCTTTGTTCAAGCCTGCGGTTTCGGTAGAATTGCCATTAACACTTCCCTCCCTGATTGACAACGACTTAACGACTTCTTGTCGAATGCTCTCAAGAGCATCAGGTGATGTAATGATCATTCGTTTAGCGGTTAGAATAATATTTGAGACCGCAAAATTAGGGATAATTTATAAAAAGAAAAAGGTTCAGAGCGACATAATCAGCGCATCGATGCGGGCGGAGACATCGGTGACGGATCCCTCGCCCGAGATTTCATAATAGATGCCGCGACGGCGATAGAACTGGATGAGCGGTTCGGTTTTCTGATGATAGGTGCGGATGCGGTTGGCGATGATGGCATCGTCAGCGTCATCGGCACGGTTCTCCAGCATGGCGCGGTGCTTGATGCGCTCATAAATCAGCGCATCGGGAATATGCAGCGACAGGACCGCGGTCACGCGCTCCCCCGCCTCGTCGAGCCGTTTCTCCAGCGCTTCCGCCTGGGCTATCGTGCGCGGGAAGCCGTCCAGCAGGAACCCGTCCACTCCCTTCGCCGCATCGAAGGCGGCAAAGAGCATGTCCTCCACGACCTGGTCAGGGACGAAATTTCCCTTTTCAATGAGCTCTTTCGCAATCTTTCCGAGCGGCGTTCCGGCGGCAATCTCGCTCCGCAGCAAATCGCCTGTGGAAATATGCAGGAGGTTGTATTTTTCCGACATGGGAATGGCCTGCGTGCCTTTCCCGGCACCCGGAGGCCCGAAAATGATATAGTATTTCATTCCTCGTCCAATACGTAGATATCCTTATAATTGCGGCCGATGCCGTCATAATCCAGACCGAAGCCCACGATGAACCGGTTGGGAATTTCCATTCCCACATAATCGAGATTCACATCCTTCTTATACACATCGGGCTTGAGCAGCATCGTGCAGACCTTGTAATCGGCCGCTTTTGTCTCTTTCATGTACTCGCTCAGCGCGACGATGGTATTCCCCGTATCGACAATATCCTCCACGACAATCACCCTTCTTCCGGAAAGGTCTGAAGTCGGGCCGAGGAGGTTGCGTACCACGCCCGTGGAAATGGTTCCGGAATAGGAAGAAAGTTTCATGGAAACCAGTTCGCAGTTGAACTCCAGCCGCTTCATCAGTTCCGCGGTGAAAAGCACGGAGCCGTTGAGAATACAGAGCACGACAGGAATATCGGTACAGCCCCTGAAATCCGCGTTGATCTTGTCCGCCACCCTGTCAATCGCTTCACTGATGCGTTCATAGGGAATATACAAGCGGAACGTTTTGTCGTAAAGCTTGATTTTTTCCATTTCCAGCCAACAAATATCGGAGGCCAAAATTACAAAAAAATCCATATCATCCTCGTAAAAAAATATCAATAAAAGATAAAATAGTAGTTTTTTTACGCCGGAGCGATGCATCCTTGCGCCATGAGACTTTTGATGAGCCTGATGGAAGCCATTCTGTTGCTGGCAGGAGCCCTTTCCGAGGAGGAACTGGACGAGAGCGTCATCGAGCGCTTCGGGCGCTATGCGGACGCGCCCCTTCCGCTCAACACAGCCGGGCGCTCGAGGCTGCTCGAAAGCGGCCTGTTGAGCGAGTATCAGGCGACGGTATTGCTCGAACACCGCCAACGCGCCGGCACGGTGCGTTCCTATACGGAACTGGCCCTTCTGGACGGGTTCGGGGCACGGACGGCGGAAGCGCTGCGATATTTCACGACGCTGGAAGGAGAGGCAGTCCGCAGGGAGGGACTGCGCGGCGAAGCCCTGCTCAGGGGTTCCGTGCGCCTGCGGGACGGCACGGCGGAAGCGGCGGGCGGCGCAAAAATCCTGCTTGAACTCCCGCAGCGCGCCTCCCTGTTCTGGGGGTCGCGGTATTCCTACGGCGATGCCCGTTATTCGCCCGGAAGTTTCAGCGCTTCCTATCACGGGAAGGACGGCCGCTGGAAACTCGTCGCTGGAGATTTCCACGCCCGGTTCGGACAGGGACTCTGCGCCTGGAGCGGCTTTTCGCTGAGCGGGTTCGGGACGGCGGGAGCCTTCGGGCGACAGGCCCAGGGCATTACGGCCTCACATTCATTTTCAACGGCCCTCCGCGGCCTCGCGGCCGATGCCGGATTCGGACCGGTAAGCCTCAGCGGCGGCCTGTACGCGGACGGCCTGCGCGAAAGGATGGACGGGAAAACGCATAAAATCGGCCTGGGATACTGCCTGAACGCCGTTTACCGCTGGCAATGGGGACACGCGGGCCTGAGCGCCGCAGGGCTGGACGGAGCACCGGCGTGTTCCGCCGACTGGCGCATGGGCGGGCACGGCTTTTCCTGGAGCGGAGAGGCGGCATGGGACTTCCGGGGAAAGGATATCGCCGCCCTGACTTCCCTGCGCTGGAAACCGAAATACGGCATCGAGGCTGCCATCAACCTGCGATATTACGGCCCCGGCTACCGCAGCCCGCTCTCCGGCGCCCCGCGTGCATCGGGAAGCGCCAACCGGGACGAGGCCGGCGGCGCCGTTGCCCTCAGCACAGCCTGGGGAACGCTCAGTTATGACCTCTGCACAAAACCCTCGGAGGGCGGAATGGGACATAAGGCCATACTCCACGCCTTTCACGAATGGCACGCGGGGCCCGTCACGCTTATGCCGGCCCTGCGCGCCGTCCTGGTCCGGCGCAGTTGGAACGGCACTCCCCTGCGGACGGACCTGCGCGGGGATATCGGCGCGACACTGGGGAAATGGGCGCTGAACCTGCGGTACAATACGGTATTTTGCCGTGGACGGTCCTGGCTTTGGTACGCCGAGTCGGGTTATGACGGCATCTGGCTGCGCTTTTCCCTGTTCAAAATCGATAATTGGGACGACCGGATCTATGTTTACGAACGGGATGTGCGCGGGGTCTTCAATGTGCCGGCCTGCTACGGACGGGGCTGGAGCCTTTCAATGGCCGCCAACCGGAGCTTCAAGGGGAAAGCGACGCGGCACCGGATCGGATTCCGGGCATCCTACACCCGCCAGTTCCCCTCGGAGGCCGGCCGCAGCAGCAGTTTTGAAGGCAAGCTGCAATACACTATAGACTGGAGAGTACATTCTCCATACGGGTCCCGCGCGAGCCCTTGACCAGGACCAGGGTATCCGAAGGCGGGTCGGCATCGAGCGCGGCGGCCAGGGATGCGGAATCCGCGTACCAGCACGAACGTCCCAGACCGGCGGCGTCGAGCGCAAGGCCGAATTCCTCCCCCACGAAACGGGCATCGGTCCCGGATTCGGAAAGGCGCTTCACAATCCGGAGATGTTCTTCCGCCGACGCCGCGCCGAGTTCCCGCATCTCGCCGAGCAGCGCCAGTTTGCGGCCGGCGCGCATTTCAAGCAGGTTTTCGATGGCCACCGCCATCGATGAGGGATTGGCATTATAGGCATCGACAATCAGGGTATTGCGCTGCGTCTGCACCCGCTGGGAGCGCTGGTTCGAAGGTTTGTACGCCGAAATCGCGGCAAAAGCATCCGAAAGCGGAACGCCGAAATAGCGCCCTACGGCAACAGCCGCCAGTACATTCGTCGCATTGTAGGCGCCGATAAGCGCGGTTTCTACTGTCGTACCCTCGACAACGAGCCGCAGGAAGGGATGCGCCGCGTCCGTCGGCAGGATTTCCACCCCCTCGTAGCGGATGCCGTAGGACCAGACGTGGCAGGCACATTCGCGTGCCATCTGCGTCAGGTCCGGGTCGTCGGCATTCAGGAAAATCACCGAACCGTCGCGCGAAGCAAGCCATTTATACAACTCACCCTTGGCGGCCTTTACCCCCTCGAAGGAGCCGAATCCCAGCAGATGCGCCTTGCCGACATTGGTAATCAGGCCATAGTCCGGACGGGATACGCGCACAAGCTTTGCGATATCGTCGGGATGGTTCGCCCCCATCTCGATGACGGCGATCTGCGTTTCCGGCGTAATCGAGAGCAGGCTGAGCGGCACGCCGATGTCATTGTTGAAATTGCCCTTCGTCGCAGTGACACGGAACTTTTTCGAAAGCACCGCGGCAATCAGTTCCTTCGTCGTGGTCTTTCCGTTCGTACCCGTAAGGCCGATGACGGGCAGCGAACCGCCGGGCTTCACGTGCTCCCGGTGATACACGGCCAGTTCCCGCAGCGCGGCATAAGTGTCCGGAACCTTGATGAGCCGCGGGTCGTCCGGCAGGGCGGCGGCAGCGTCCACGACGGCACAGCCGGCACCGGCCTCCAGGGCCCCCAGCGCATAATCGTTCCCGTCGAAATTTTCCCCTTTCAGGGCAAAGAACATCTCGCCGCCCTTCAAAGTACGGCTGTCGGTGGCCACTGCGCCGCCGCAAGCCAGAAATCTGTCATAAAGTTCCATACGCTATTTTCTTCCCGTACTGCCGAAGCCCCCGTCGCCCCGTTCGGAAGCCGAAAGTTCCCCGACACTTTTCCATTCGATACACTCATGCCGGGCCAGTACCAGTTGCGCGATGCGCTCGCCGTTCTCGACGGTGAAGGGCTCGCCCGAAAGGTTGACGAGAATCACCTTCACTTCTCCGCGATAATCCGCGTCGATGGTACCGGGGGCGTTGAGCACCGTAATCCCCTTCTTCGCGGCCAGTCCGCTGCGCGGCCGCACCTGCACCTCATATCCGGCAGGAATCTCAAGATAGAGTCCCGTAGGGATCATCGCCCGCTCCAGGGGTTTCAGCATCACCGGGGCGTCCAGACACGCCCGCACGTCCATTCCGGCGGACAATGGCGTTGCATACGCAGGCAACGCACCGCCGCTTTTGTTCACCACTTTGACAGTCATACCGGTACTTAGAAGATTTTGACACGAAGATAAGGATTCTCGAAAAGCCTTGCAAGATTTCCAATAATTTATTTACTTTGTCCTTTCGGGAAGGGCGATAAACCGCCCCCGCTGATGATGGGAAAAAAGGTAAGTATCAAGCAAATCGCCGAACGGGCCGGAGTATCGGCCGGAACGGTGGACCGGATTATCCACAACCGCGGCAAGGTTTCTGAAAAAAACATGGAAGCGGTGGAGAAAGTACTCAAGGAAGTCGGCTACCGCTCCAATATCCACAATTCGGCCGTCGGCTATTTCCGGAAACTGAACATTGCCGTGACGATGCCCCAGAACGTCGAAGGCGACTACTGGTGGCTCATCGATTCCGGCATCCGTCACGCGGTGGACGAGTACTATGACGTCAGCATCGAACTGCAAAGGTTCTTTTACAATCAGTTCGATATCCGATCCTACCGGGACGCCTACCGGGCTATTGTCGCATCCCGGCCCGACGCCGTGATCATCGGTCCCTCGTTCACCGAAGAAACGCGGGAACTCTGCCGGGAACTGGATGCGCAGCATACGCCCTACGTCATGGTGGATTCCGTGGTAACGGGTACACGGCCGCTGACGTACCTTTGCGCGGACGCACATGCCGCGGGGCGCATCCAGGCGGAAATCCTGCACCGCATCACGCCGCCGGAAAAGGCCATCGCGCTCTTTGAAGCGGACCCCGTAGGCAAGCGCGAACCCGTCAACACCGGGAAACGCAAAAAGGGCTGGGACGAGTTCTTTGCCCAGCAGGGCGAGGGGCGCGTCCGTTTTATCGGCAACTATTCCGCGGCCACCAAAAAGGAAACGCAAATTGCCGGATTCCTTGAGCAGCATTCCGACATCGGCGGCATCGCCGTACAGAATTCCCGCGCCTACCTTCTGGCGGACGCTCTGGCAAAACTGGGGATCAAGGACATCAACATTGTCGGATTCGACCTTACACAGCGCAACGCCGAATGCCTGCGCAAACGGGCAATCACGGCGCTCATCTGCCAGAATCCGGAACTCCAGGGCTACCAGGCACTCATCGCCATCCTGGAATACATGCTCTACAAGCGTCCCGGCATCCGGAAGGTCAGTTTCAGCCCCATCGATATCGTACTGGCGGAAAACCTTCCCTACTACAGCGCCACCTTCGGCAGCGGGAACAACATCTTCCCCATCGCATGAACGACGGCTGGTTTATTATCGCCAACACCCACGCCGGCTCAAGCAAGACCATCAGCCTGTGGGAAAGGGCACAGGGGGCGCTCGACAGGCGCGGTATCGCTTACCGGCTGGCGCGTACGGAGTATAAAGGGCATGCAAAGGCACTGGCCCGTGATGCGGCGGCCTCCGGCTGGCGGAAATTGCTTGCGGTGGGCGGGGACGGCAGCATCCATGAGGTGCTGGGCGGTGTACTCGACTGGTGCGCGGAATCCGGCACCGACCCTGCGGAATTCACCCTCGGCGTGGCGCCTATCGGCTCCGGGAACGACTGGATCCGGTCTTTCGGCATTCCCGGCGATGCGTTCAAAGTCATTCCGCTGATGGGCGCCGAGGCTACGGGCCGGGAAGATGTCGTCCGTCTTGATTTTGCCGACGGCAGCCAGCGCTGGATGGCCAACGGAGCCGGAACCGGATTCGACGCGCACGTATGCGAGCGGGTCAACCTCCAAAAGGAAAGCGGCCACCGCAGCAAACTGATTTACCTGAAAGCGCTCTTGCATACGATTTTCCATATCCGGGCCATCCGCGTCCGCGTCACCGGAGACGGGGAAGAACGCTTCTGCGGCGATTGTTACTCGATCGCCGTCGGCAACGGGAAATACAGCGGTGGCGGCATGCGGCAGGTTCCGCTCGCCGAGCCCGACGACGGATGGGTTGACGTCATGGTCGTACCCAGGGCCAGACTTTCCAAACTGGTCCAGGAACTTCCCCGCCTCTTCAGCGGCACGGTTCACCTTTCGCCGCTGGTCATTAGTTTCCGCTGCCGGGAACTGCGCATCGAGCCGCTGGACGGCGCCTCTCACGATATCGTGGAGATAGACGGCGAAATCGAAGGCCGCCTGCCCGTCAGCGTGAACGTGGACGGGAGGCAATTGAACGTGCTGTCAGCCAACGCGCAAGCCCGCCGATAAGGAGGGCGACGAGCGGCCCCGCGAGAAAACCGACGAGCACGTCGCCCAGGAAATGCTTTCCCACAAAAATGCGGCTGAACCCCACCAGGAAGGCCCAGATAAAAATCCATAGGGTATAGGGGATGCAGCGGCTGCCGTCCGAACGGAATGCCATCACCGACATGATGGCAAAAGCAATCGCATTGGCGGCATGGGCGGAGAAAAAGCCGTACTTTTCACCCCCCTCCAGCACCCACAGGCCATGATGGATCATATAGGGATCCTTGCAGGGACGCCAGCGCGCGACTAGTTCCTTGATGAAAGTGGAGAAGTGGTCGCAGCAGAGCACCATCAAAGCCATCGCAGCCACCCAGATCAGGGCGCGCCGCCAGCCCAGCCGCCGGAAAAGGAAGAATACGACGACGGCATACATGATACACCAGATCCAGCGGTGCGAAAACAGAATCCAGATGCGGTCGGTCACCGGGCTGTGCAGGGCATTGATCGCCAGGGTCGCCTCCCGGTCCCACAAGTGAAGTTGGTGGATAAAATTCATTACTGCAGGGCTTTCCAAAGGATGTCTTTCAAGCGGTCAAGACCTTCTCCGCTGACCGAGGAAATGAAAACGTGCGGCACCTTCCGCGGCAGATGCGGGAGGATTTCGCGTTCTATTTCCGCATCGGCGCAGTCACATTTGGTGATTGCGAGGATGCGCTGCTTGGTCAGCAGTTCAGGATTGTACTGTTTGAGTTCAGCAAGCAGGGTTTTGTATGCCGCGGCGATATCGTTTTCTTCGATACTGACCAGGAACAGCAGCACCGAATTGCGCTCGATATGGCGCAGGAAGCGGATGCCGATGCCCTTCCCTTCATGCGCGCCCTCGATGATGCCGGGGATGTCCGCCATTACGAAGGAACGTCCGTCACGGTAATTCACGATGCCCAGGTTCGGTTCGAGCGTCGTGAAGGCATAATCGGCGATTTTGGGCTTCGCCGCCGTCAGTACGGAAAGGAGCGTCGATTTTCCCGCATTCGGGAAACCCACGAGCCCCACGTCGGCAAGCAGTTTGAGTTCCAGGACGAACCAGCCTTCCTCCCCTTCCTCTCCGGGCTGGGCATAGCGCGGCGTCTGGTTGGTGGCGCTTTTGAAATAGTCGTTACCCAGGCCCCCTCTGCCGCCTTTGCAGAGGATACGCTCCTGACCCGCTTCCGTCAGTTCGAAAAGTTGTTCTCCGGTCTCGGCCACCTTCACCACCGTTCCCGCAGGGACATCCAGGACGATGTCGGTGCCGTTTTTCCCCTTGCGCAGCGCAGCCCCGCCCTTCTCGCCGTCCTCCGCCTTGATATGCTTGCGGTACTTGAGGTGGATCAGCGTCCAGAACTGCGGATTGACGCGCAGGATGATATGCCCGCCGCGGCCGCCGTCCCCCCCGTCGGGTCCCCCCTTGGGGATATACTTCGCACGGTGCAAGTGCATCGAGCCGGCACCCCCGTGCCCCGACGCACAATATATCTTGACGTAGTCGATGAAATTCGATTCGGCCATAATCGCTTCTATAACTTTGCAAAGGTAACGATTTATCTTGATATCCCGAAACGGAAAAGACCCGGCAGTTGACCTTCGCTCCGTCAAACTGGGAGCTCCCATCAATCCTGTCATTAACAAAATCAAAACCTTCCGCCCTGAAGCCTTTTTTTACTGGATGCAAATCGAAAAACTCTTGAACGAATAGCAGACTTCTAACTCCTAACGCCATCCTGCTGGCCAGTAATGCGGTCATGAATTTCTCCCACAAGTTGTGGGAGTTTTTGCGGCTCCTGAGCATTGAACATATACCACTGCTTCATGCGCCACAAATTGCGGGCAGAGAAGCCCTTGGATTCCGGGAATGCAGCCTGCAAGTCCAGACTGACCTGCTCGACAATCCCGGAGCCCCATTTTACTTTTTGTTTTGATTCACAAACGGGTAACAGAAATTGCGGTAATCTGCGCCGAACTATCCCGTCTGGGGCGCAATTTGTTTATGATTATGGAGAATGATAGGCCATCGGATTTTTGAATATCCCATAAATTATGAGTAAATTTGCGATTTACAGACCCTGTAAGATACACTAAGAAACATGCTTTCCGCTCACGATCGACAAAAACTCATCCTGTCCGAACTGAAACAGAAGGGCTACGTACGAGTACAGGACCTCGCAGGCAGCCTGGGGGTTACCGGAGCCACCCTTCGCAGCGACCTTCGGATACTTGAAAGCCAACACCTTCTCCAACGGAACCATGGCAGCGCCTTCCCGATCAAACAAAAAGTCATTGACCTTCCGGTCCAGGAAAAATCCTCCATACGGGCCGCCGAGAAACAGCGGATTGCCCTGGCTGCCGCGAATATGGTAGGCGAAGACGACGCCATCATCATGACCTCGGGAACGACCATCGAGACGCTGGCGCAGAACATAAAGGCAAAAGGGATCCTGAATGTGGTAACACCCTCCATCCGCGTAGGGGTATTCCTCAGCGAACACAATGATATCAACATCCTGATGCTTGGCGGTCATCTTATTAAAAACTCACTCTCCGTGCGGGATACATATACCCTGGAAGGGCTGAAGAATATTACCTGCAGCAAACTGTTTTTCAGTTGCGACGGTTTTGACCTGGAAGCCGGAGTGACAACGGCATTCGTGGAAGAGGCCCGCATGACCAACGCCATGATGGATACCGCCTGCCAGGCTATCCTCCTGGCGGACTCGTCCAAATGCAGAAAAATCGGTTTTGGGAAAATCTGCGATTTCGCCCGCGTAAACACCCTGATTACCGATACTGGCCTGGCCCCTGACATCAAGAAACAGATAGAAAACGCTGGCGTCAAAGTCGTCGCAGTATAGATTCTACATGCGCACATCCCTCCGGATCGCTCTTGCAGCGCTAAGCTTTTATACATTTCTGCCCGTCCCTCCGGCGACCGGCCGGAATCATCCGGGTACAACAGAGCGTCTCTGCCAGGAATTTGCCGACCCGCCTCGCGAAGCAAGACCTCTGGTTTGGTGGCACTGGATGAACGGGAATATCACTTCTGACGGGATTCGGAAAGACCTTCTGTGGATGCACCGCAGCGGCATAGCCGGTTTCCATGTGTTCGATGCCAATTTCTCGACACCGCAGGTGGTGGAGCGCCGAATCGAGTATATGTCTTCCGAATGGAAAGAAGTGTTTTCCGGCGCGCTCCGCCTGGCCGACTCCCTCGGCATGGAGGTCGCGATGGCAAGTTCCCCCGGATTCAGCGCTACTGGAGGACCCTGGGTAAAAGCGGAAGATGCCATGAAAAAACTGGTTTGGCGGGAAATGGTCATCGATGGCGGGAAGCCTTTCAACGGGCCGTTGCCGGAGCCATTGACCATAACCGGACCCTTCCAGGACATCGAACAGGTCCCGGATCTTTCATACTATGAAGACGTGGCCGTCGTAGCCGCCCGCCTCCCGGACGGGGAACAGCCTGTGCAGGCTCAGCTGTCGTCAAGCGGGGGCTCTTTCACCACGGCTCAACTCAATAACGGCGACTTCTCCGACGATTCGGAATTGCCGGCAGACCCTTCCGGTTTTGCGTGGATTCAATATACTTATCCCCAACCCGTGACGGTAAAAGCCATGACCTGCGTGGTGGACGATATGGGACGCGGCGCACACGCACCTGAAAGGATGGCACGGGATACGCTGCTGGTGAGTGATGACGGGATTTCTTTCCGCATGGCAACACCCATCTACGGAGGTTTCTGCCCTTGCCAGACATTTGATTTCGAACCGGTTACCGGACGGCATTTCCGCTGGAAGCATGCCAATCCCCAGGCGAAATATCTCTACAGCCGGATGAAGACGGTTCCGGCGGCTCCGACGAGCCGGATTGCCGAATTCCGTCTGCATACGATTATGCGGGTCAACCATGCCGAGGAAAAAGGCGGCTTTGCATCAGCCTATGACGTGGAACGCTTCCCCACCCCGCCTGCTCCGCAGGAAGACATCACCCGCGAGACCATTGACCTGACACAGCATTATAGGGACGGCATTCTGAACTGGAATGCGCCTGAAGGCCGCTGGAGAATATATCGTTTCGGCGCCTCCCTGACCGGTAAGATGAATCATCCAGCCTCCCCCGAAGCCACCGGACTCGAGGTGGACAAACTTGATCCGGCAGCGTGGAAGCGCTATTTCCACGACTATCTGGACGCTTTCCGGGAAGCTGCAGGGGGCATGATGGGTAAGCGGGGAATCCGTTATCTTCTCTCGGACAGTTACGAGGCCGGTTTCCAAAACTGGTCGCCAAGACTACTGCATGAGTTCCGTTCCCGCCGCGGTTATGACGCCGCCCTCTGGCTGCCGAGCCTGGACGGGGTCATTATCAGGAGCAGCGAAGAGACGGACCGCTTCCTTTGGGACTGGCGCCGTACCATCGGGGAACTATACGAGGAAAACTACGCGCTGATGAGCGAAATTGTCCAGAAAGATTACGGCATGGAGGGCTGCTACATAGAAGCCCATGCCAACGGACGCACGTTCAATGCCGACGGAATGTCCGTCAAGCGCACCGCCCTGTACCCGATGTCGGAAATGTGGGTGCCCGGGAAGGTCAGCTCGAAGGACCGCATCCCTGAAGGGCAGTCCGATATCCGGGAATCCGCTTCCGTCGCCCATATATACGGACAGAACCGGGTTGCTGCGGAGTCACTGACCGCCATAGGGCTGGAGCGGCAGGCCTGGACCTATTACCCCGCCAATCTCAAGCGGACTGCAGACCTGGAATTCGGCGCAGGGGTCAACCGCCTGGTCATCCACGATTCAGCCCATCAACCCTTGGACGACAAATTCCCGGGGCTCGGTCTCGGCGTTTACGGACAGTGGTTCAACCGGCATGAGTGCTGGGCGGAGCAAGCAGGAGCCTGGGTGGATTACCTCTCCCGGACCAGCTACCTCCTCCAACAGGGGCGCTTCGTGGCAGACATCCTTTGGTTCTACGGAGAAAATACCAACATCACAGCCCTTTACAGTCACGCCCGACCACCGGTACCTGACGGATATAATTTCGATTATGTCAATCCGGAAGCCCTGCTGAACGAGATCAGCAGCGAAAACGGCCGTCTTTTGGCACGCTCCGGAATGGAGTATCGACTGCTCTGCATCGATCCGGGTATTAAGAAAATGACGCTCCCGCTACTGGAAAAGCTGGTCTCCCTGGCTGAAAGCGGGGCTGTCGTCTGCGGTCCCCTGCCAGAGTCGTCACCCAGTCTTTCGGACTCCGGGGAGGACTTCATGGTCTTGCTAGAAAGAGCCAGGGCCTGCCCGACTTTCCTCTGCGGGGCGAGCTGCCTGGAAGCCCTGGGACACTGCGGCATCGCACCTGATGTGGATTGGCACGGGGAAAAAGACCTGAATTTTGTCCACCGCCACCTTTCCGGAGCGGAAATCTACTGGGTCAACAATTCCACATACACAAAGCGCAGAGTGCAGCTTTCTTTCCGCTGCGCAGGACTGATCCCTGAAATCTGGCGTCCCGAAGACGGACAGATTCTCCCTGTAAGCTGGCGGCGCGATGGCAACCGCACCCAAATGCTGCTGGAGATGGAGCGCGACGATGCCTTTTTCATTGTTTTCCGGAAGCCGAAGAGCGGAGAATCCAAGCGGGGCAGAAACTTACGTACACCAACTGTCATAGAGCTTATCCCCGTTGAAAGCCCCTGGAGCATTGAATTCCAGCCGGGGAGAGGAGCTCCGGAAAGCATCCGCACCTCAGCCCTCTTTGACCTGTCCACCTCTCCGTCGGACAGTATCCGCTATTTCTCCGGAACGGCTGTTTACAAGACCAGCTTCACGCTCAAACGGGCGGACGGGACAGTAGAACTGGACCTCGGAGAAGTGGGCTGTATCGCCGAAGTGCGCATCAACGGCCGGGCCTGTGGCACGCTCTGGAAAGAACCTTACAAAACAGATATCTCCGCCGCGGTGCGCGACGGAGACAACCTCTTGGAAATCCGCGTAACCAACCTCTGGCCGAACCGGCTGATCGGGGACGCCCGCCTTCCAAAGGAACAACGACTGACATATAGCCCGATTCCCTTCTACCATGCAGACGATCCCCTGCTTCCCTCCGGCCTCATGGGACCGGTGACCCTCCGGCTGATGCGCTGAACCTATTTGCAGCTATACACCCGGGATTCGGATTTGATCGTGTACATTTCGTCCCTGTTGTCCAGCATGAAGACCCGGAACTGATCTCCGCCGGGGTCCACGCGGATGACCACATGACCGTCATACCCCGCACACTTGGCATACACATCCTTGTTCGCATCCATGGTACTGTCCCAGTTCTTGGTCAGGTAAATATCTTTCACCCACACCTGCTGGAAGAGATAGGTAAGAATGTCCGGATCGGCATGCTTGATATCGAAACAGGGGATGACAATGACACGGGGATTAAACCCCTGACTCTTCATGCTGGTTCCCCATGAGTTCGTATTCATGTGATGGTTGCTCTTGAAGGCCTCGAGCCGCTCGACATAGTCCCTGCAGTAGAGCGCCTGCATGTTCTGGGGCTGAGAGACCAGGTCGCCAGCGGCGATAAAGTCGAATTTTCCATATTGCACGTGAAAGCCGCAACACTGTCCGTTCTCACTTCCTGCTTCGCTGCCCTTGATAATACCATTTCCGTCGCTTCCCTTCTGGTATGCCTTCCCGTTGCCCACGTGGTTGAATACGCGGAAATTCGTGTACTTGTCCTTGGTGGCTCCGGTGAGGACGATCTGCCGGTCGGTCCCGAGATTGTAACGCTCGGCAACCAGACCCTTGTTCGCTACCGCATATTTGACGAATTTGATGAAATTCGGCGTCGCCTTAGATTCCGTGCACGGGGGAAAGATGGACGAATCGTCATCGTAGGAGGGATAGCCACGGTCAATCAGTTTCCTGAACGGGACCAGTTCGTAGAGGCCGGAGAAGCCGCACAACTGATACTTCCCCTCGGGATGGACGGGATTCGAGGAGTGGGTCTCGCCCATATGGTCGATGTGGAAGTGGGTCAGGAAGGCATAGTCGATTTTCCCCTCCGACGAAGCCGGGAGGAAATGCTGGATGTAGCGGGCGTATAGCTCGTACACGCGGGACTTGTCGTCGGGACGCTGGGGATGCTCGTCGCCACTGTGTGTCTCTCCGGCGTCCGCAACCAATGAAGTGCCGTCCGGGAAAATATACAGGGCGCACTCTCCCCGATTGGTACTGATGTAGTGTATATCCAGATATCCCTCGCTCCAGGAGGGCATCGTCTTTCCGACGAGGGACTCCGTATCATCTCCCGGCAGGTTGTCCCCCCAGGGCATCGTCTCCGGATTCTTCTGTCCACAGGAGACAAGGGTCAAAAAACAGCATAAGATGGATAGTGGCAGATAGCTTCTAATCATGGCAGGTTTATTTATTCGCAATAAAAGGGACCGTCACGGTGGAGCACCCTGTATTTAGGGTCACAGTCATCGAGCACATATACATAGTACTTCTTCCCACCGGGCAAGACGCGGATGACTACATGGCCGTCAAGGGATGCGGCTTTCTCAGCGAGTTCAGGCATCTCCTCAAGAATACTGGGATGGGTGCTGGTGATATACAGGGACCTGGGGCCGCTGTAGCCTGCTTCAGAGAAGATATTCTCCCGCAAGACCTTCACCCAGGGCTTGTGGGAATCAAAGGCCGGACAGACGATGACCCGGGGCTGAAGGACTGCCAGGGTCAAGGTGTCCATGGTATTCCACGCCATGTGGTGACCGGCCTTCATCGCCTCCACCTTTCGGCCTATCGACCGGGCCATCGGAAGTTCCAGCGTGAGGTCGTGGAGATCGCCGCCGGCATACCAGTCGAAGTCCCCGTAACTGAGCAGAATGGTGCAGGAGTTGGCATTCTCCCGCGGCCCTTTCTCCTTGCGGTCGTACGGATCCACCACTTTCTCCCCGTCCCAGTAGCAGCCGTTTACGGCAATGTTCAGAATCCGGAAATCCGGATACTTCCCGGGACGGTGGCGAAGGCCGAGCTGGGAGCTGGAGCCAAGCGCGAACTTCTGGGCCTTGAAGCGATTGCGCGAAGTCCCGTATTGCATGTAGCGCGCCCAGTTTTTAACCGTCCGCTTGCCGAAGAATTCATCCGTCGAAGGATTATAATCCGGCCAGGAACGATCAATGACATAGCGGAAGGGCAGTTTGTCGTTGAGGGATGTAATCCCCGTCAGCACGTACTTGCCCTCCGGATCCCGGGAGAAACGTTTCTCCATCGCGCCCATATGGTCGATATGGTAATGCGTCAGGACCATATAGTCCAGTGTATCCCGGCCCACACGCGGCATGAAATGACGGATATACCGGCTGCAAGCATCGGTAGTACGGGTCAGGGAATCCGGCCGGGGATAGACCTGCGGATACTTCGGGTTGGCAGTTTCCACCTCGCCGCAGTCGATCAGCATGGTGGTGCCGTCCGGGAGCACATAGTAAGCACATTCCCCCCGTCCGGTACTGATAAAATGAATATCCAGATATCCTTCCCTCCATGCCGGGAGCTTTCGGCAGCGTGCCTCGGCAGAGCTCATCAGGCCAAGGATCACGACGGCAATACAAATCAGAATTCTTCTCATGGCTGTTTTGCATATACGGGTTTAACACAAAAACCTGCCCGGCTGCCGAAGGCGGCATTCTCATGCGGGAAGCTGGTTTTGGTAGAAAGATAGAGCATGGCCGGATAACAGAGGCCTTCTGTGGCCTTTTCATGCGTTATGATAACTGACGACCAATAGGTCCCCTGATCAACTTGTTTGTTGATTGTGAAGGGCTGTTTGTCGTAACGGCGGCCGCTCTTGACAAAGAACACACCCTTGGCGAGGTCTTCGTCCGTGAGGGGGGTCAATTCCAAATTCTCCACCCTTTCCTTCCCCGTACCGGGATTGGTGAAGAGAAAACCGCGCAATGTCTGATTGTCCGGGGTAAAGTAGCTCCCGTACTGGACGGAGGCCTTGTCAAGGAGGTTTTGGATCTCGCTGCGGGTCGGCAAGCGCCAGCTGCCGTTGGACGCCCACCAGGCAATGTCGCCATACTTGGCCGCCTCGAAATCCGTCGTTTCACTCGTGCAGGCCTGGTCCAGGAACATCTTGCCGGAAATATCGGTTCCCACCGCGGCGTTGATGCACTTGAGCGCATCGTTGGAGAAGGGATCCTCGATGCCGCCGAAATTAAAGTGGTCGTACAAGTCGTATGATTGGGCGGAGAAGGTGACGTCGGTGCCGGTCGCATTCTCGCAGTTGACATAGTACCATTGCTGAGGGGCCAGCCTCCAGTCTGTGCGGAAGCCTTCAGCCGTATCGCCCTTGCTGTGTAGCAGGTTCCCCTGGGCCCAGTAGGTTCCGCAGACAAAGACGGCGCCCGGCACTTCAGGCACCACTTCCTCATAGTCGGGCAGGGTCAATTCGACAGAGCGCTGGGCGCTGCGGGCGAGAAAGGACGCGACGCCCAGCAGTTCCCCTTCCGTCAGGACAGCACCTTCGCTGTCAAGCGAAGCCACATGGAGGGACGCATATTCTGCAACCGGGACGGCTACGGAATAAATAACCGACGTCTGGCCGTCCCCAAGGGAAGCAACGAGTTTCGTCGCGCCTTCCGGGGCAGGAACGCCCTTTTCCATGGCATCATCCACGTTAAAACTGATGTTGCCCGACAGCGCCTTGTCCGCAGAAATCTCCAGGCGGACAGCCCCGTAAGGGATGTTGCCGACTTTCACGCTCAGGTAACTGAGCAGCTGGACAAATCCAATTTCGTAGCTTTCCCCGATACGTGCCGACATCAGCGGACATCCCCCCTTCCCGATGTCTTCGGAAAGGACAGCCGAGACTTGGTTGCCGGAAACCTGCAGGATGGCGGAAGCAGGATAGAAGGCATAGCTTCCGAGCTGCTTGCCGGCGGGAAGTTCTCCCTTGAAAAAGGCCCTGCGCGTCCCTCCGGTCCCATCCAGTGTCAATACCGCCAGCGAGCCGTCCGTACAGATGACCGCAATCTGGTCTCCCCTTTCCCAACGGGCCTCTCCGGATAAACTCATCGTCGCTTTGGCAGAGCAGTTCTCCATCGACGCCAGCAACGTCACTTCACCGCTGCGGTGAAAAGTGGTATCAGGAACGAATTCCGCTTCGTTCCCTTTCTTTGCACACGACACCATAAGAAGGAGCGCGGCAAAAAAGCATCCTGTTCTTTTCATACTATCAATAACCTGGGTTGTTGTTTTCGGGACCGATCAGCGGGTTGGTGACCATTTCGTCGTAAGGGAACGGCCAGAGTTCATCCTTTCCGCTGACAAATTTCTTTGTCGTATGGAGCCGGGCGTCGAAGGCTTTCCCGTCGAAGGTGGTTTCGCCGTCGAAGGTCACTACCCAGTCCCTGTCAATCACCGGTTTGGCATTCGTCAGTACCTTGCCGAAGGCCGGTGCATACTGCGAGGCATTGCCGGCTTTCACGGCTACGATTTCATCCGGATTCTCGGAACTCTTCCAGCGCCGGATATCAAACCATCGGAAGCCCTCGTTGCAAAGTTCGACTTTGCGTTCATAGCGGAGGGCGGAGCGGAGGTCGGCCACGTCCGTGGCGGTGACGGGCGGCATGTGAACACGGTCACGGATGCGGGTAAGTTCCGCTGCGGCGCGCTGCTTGTCTCCGCCGTCCCACTCGATGTTCGCCTCGGCGTCGATCAGCAGCAGCTCGGCCAGACGCATGATCGGGCAGTCCAGCTCATCTTCGTAATCCCCTCCCGTCATCACACCGTAGTAAACCGGATCGCAATACTTCCTCCAGAGGAAGCCTCCCGGACCCTGTACTCCGTTGGGACCATATTCGCTCTTGTTCCCCGATACGTCGTTGTTGTTGACGTATTCTTTCTTCGCGTAGTCATAGACATTCTTGTCGGACGGGTCGATGGAGAACTGCACGTTCATGCAGCGGGAATTGCTGCGTACCGTGTACAGGTCCAGGCGCGGATCACGGTTCTTCCAGGGATCTTTCCAGTCAAAGAGGGGCGACTCCGTAATCGGCAGCCCGTCAGTACACTGGAAGGTGCACATCATGTGCAGGGATGGTCCCACGGCGGCGGCACCGTTATGGACACGGGAGCCGAAGGCATAAATGCCGTGATGGACATTGCTTGCGGCCAGTCGGTTGAACTGAATCGCCCAAATCCACTCCTTGCTGTTTTTCTCTGCGTCAAAGCCGAACAGCGGCGTGGGATCCGGCTCTCCTTCGGCATGCGTGGGATAATAAGTGCAATCCAGAGGGGTCAGGTCGTAAACGCCGTCGGAGAGCGCAAGGGCTATCCCTGCGTAACGTGCGGCGTCCTCATAACGGCCCCAGTTGAGACAGATTCTGGCCTTGAGCCCGTAGGCGGCCACACGCCCAAGCCGCGCAGTCCCCCACTCCGCCGCAGGCCACGCGACGGGAAGATGGTCTATCAACTCATCGTCCATGTCGGAGATTATCCTTTCAATAATGGTCGCTTTGGGCGTCCTGGGATAGGCATTATCTTGTAGATCAAGGGAATGGTCGATAAAGGGAAGATCGCCGTACATCTGGCAGCCGAAGTCATAGAAGTAGGCTCTCAGGCATAACAGCTCGGCTTTCAGCTGACAGTAGCTGTCTTCGCTCATTTCATCCTTGATGGAGTCCAGTCTGTCCAGGACCAGATGGATGCGGCCGATGGCTTTGTAGAGCCGGGCGTATGTATCGGTGACGCCGGAATAGGTAGACGTGATGATCGACTGGGTATAGTCCGGCCACTTGGACAGCACCGTGCGCATCGCAGCCACGTCGGTGAGATTATCCAGCCATCTTTCCGGGAACGGCTGACGGTATTGTTCGTTGTTGGCCAGACTTTTATAGGCGGCGAGAACACCGGCGAGAGCCTCTTTTTCATTGGCGGGGAACGTTCCTGTCGAAGGACCGGAAAGCGGCGCCCTGTCCAGGGAACAGCCCAGCGTCAGAGAAGCGGCCAGACAAAGATACAGTATATTCTTTTTCATGATTCCACCATTTTAGAATTTCACCTCGAGACCGAAAGTATAGGTACTCACCAGCGGATAAACATCACCGATAGAGCCGGTCGTAGCTCCCTGAGACCCTCCCTGGTAGGCGGTTTCGGGGTCATACCCCTGATAGTAGTTGTCCAGCGTGAACACGTTGGTTGCATTGGCAAACAAGGTCAAGTTGCTCAGCCGGACCGCCTTGAGCCACTTTTTCGGGAGAGACCAGCTGAGCTGGATATTCTTGAGCCGCAGGTAGGAGGCATCCGCCATCCAGAAAGTGGATACTTTCCGGTTCAGGTCGCTGACATACGAGAGTCTCGGAAACTTGGCGCCGGGATTATCAGGCGTCCAGTTGTCCATGTGTTCGCTCCGGAAGGTATTGCCGGATATACAGGGCTGGGTAAAGCCGCCGCTGATGTAGGCGTCCGCCTTTCCGACACCCTGGAACTGGAGGTTGAGATTGATGCCGTTCCAGCCCAGGTCGAGAATCAGGCCATAGGTGTACCTGGGAATGAGACTCCCCACAATCTGCTTGTCCTGGTCGTCGATCTTTCCGTCAGGAATCGCCTTTCCATTATCATCGAACGCGCCGGCGACATCTTGATAGACCAGGTCCCCCGGACGGGTAATCTGGGAATACTGGGGGCAGTTTTCATTGATCCAGTCCGCCTGTTCCTGGGTCTGGACGATACCGAGGCACTTGAGCAGGTACAGCGAATTGATGGAGTAGCCTTCCTGGTTACGAATCACGCCCGAGGTTCCATAAGTCCCCTTCATGTCCACGATCTTGTTGATGACGTCGGAGACGTTCGCATTGACACCGAGACTCCAGAGACCCCAGCTGTCATGGTAGCCTAGTCCCAGTTCCCAGCCCCGGTTGGTTACGACGCCGGCATTCTGGTAGGGGGCGTTGAGGCCGATGGATGAGGGAATGTCGAGTTTCATCAGGATACCATCCGTCACTTTGCTGTAATAGTCGGCCGTGATCGTAAATTTGTTCCACAGTGCAGCATCCAGGCCGATATCAGCCATTCGCGTCGTTTCCCAGGTAAGGTTCTCGTTGGCAAGGTCCGTCTGTGTGACGATAGAATGGATACCGCTTCCCGCCCAGATGCTGCTGATGGCAAGAAGTTGGGTCGTGGGGTAAATGGATCCGATGTTCTGGTTACCCAGCAGACCGTATGAGCCGCGCAACTTCAGTTCCGTGAGCGTGTTCTTGACACTCCTCATGAACCCTTCCTCCGTTATGCGCCATGCGGCGGACACGGAAGGGAAGGCGCCCCAGCGGTTCTTACGGATGAAACGGGAGGAACCATCATAGCGGATGTTCGCCTCCAGGAGATAGCGTTCCTTGTAATTGTAATTAACCCTGCCGAAGAAGGAAGCCAGGGCCAGCTGGGTATGACCGCCGCTGTTGTCCTTGAACTCGTTGTCCGCACCGGCGCTGATGACATCATACTGGGGATAATCATAGTCGCGACGGCTTGCGCCCAGGTCCTGGACATCATTCTCCTCGTAGGAGGCCCCGGCGAGGATTCTGAGATTATGGTCTCCGAACGATTTCGACACAAGGGCCGTGACCTGGTAAAGGCCGCTGTAGTTGAAGGTGTCGGTTTCTTTCAGATAATTGTATTCCCGGTTGGCGGTAGCCGCCACGGTACCATAGGGGTCGGAATGATAGTATACAAGGTCGTAAAAGTCGTGGGCCCGGACAATGGAAAGGCGGGGGGCCGCCTTGACCTCCAAGGTCAGCCACTTGGCCGGCTTGTACGCAAGGGAGACGGCCGCGCCGAGCCGAAGACTCTTGCGCTGGATTACGCCACCTTCGCCGAGCTCAATCATGGGAAGCGGATTGGTCGTCCCGCCGGTGAAAGCGGCATAGCTTCCGTCCGACCACTGAGCAAGCGACAGGGGGTCCTTGGCGTTCATGAAGTTCAGCGCATTGTCCTGGGCTATGCCTTTATGCCTGTTTGTCAGCGTAGCGTTGATGTCCACTTTCAGTTCCAGGCGGTCATTCAACGAGACATCCATGTTGTTCCGGAGGTTGATTCGCTTATAATCAGACTGCTTGACAATGGCGTTCTGGCTGAGATATCCGACGGAGGACATGACGCGGATCCTGTCGTTACCGGCCGTCATCGAAAGCACATGGTTATGGGTGAATCCGTCCCCCGTGAGGATGCGTTTCTGCCAGTCCGTTATCGGAAAGGCATCGGGGTCAAGATAGTGGTTCTTGTAATAATTGTCGATGTACTCGTCGGTGTAGATGGTGGCCGCGCCGTCGTTCAGCGCCGCCCGCTGGGAAAGTTTCATATACTCCAGCGGAGAAGCGACGGAGGGGTATACGACAGGTTTCTGCCATCCGACATAGCCGCGGTAGGTGACGGAAGCCTTCCCCTTGCTGCCGCGCTTGGTGGTGACGAGAATCACGCCGTTGGCGGCCCGGTTTCCATAAATGGACGAGGAGGCGGCATCTTTCAGGATGGAGATCTGCTCGATCTGCGTGGCATCCAGCACGCCAAGGTTGCCTTCCACGCCGTCGATCAACACCAGCGGCGCGCAATCGGAACCGCCTAACGAGCCGATGCCGCGGATCTGGATGTTAAGGTTTTCGACGCCCGGCGCACCGCCGCCGGCCGTGACCGTCACGCCGGGGGCGACGCCCTGCAGCGCAGAACTCACCTGGGAAATCGGCTTGCGGCTGAAGTCGTCGGTAGAAACGGAAGCCACGGATCCGGTCAGGTTGACCTTTTTCTGGGTGTCGTAGCCCACGACCACCACTTCCTCCAAGAAATCAGTAGCCGGCTGAAGTTCAATTGTATAGGACTCGCGTCCGTCCACACTCACTTCTTTGTCGAGAAATCCCAGGAAGGAGATGGTCAGCACATCACCTTCACGGGCGGCGATACGGAAAAAGCCGTTGTTGTCGGTCACCGTACCGCTGCCGGTCCCCTTGATGACCACCGAAGCACCCGGGAGCGTAAGCCCTTCGGCATCAAGCACCTTGCCCGAAATCTGTCCGTTCTGGGCTGCTGCCTGAAAACAGACCGCAGGGAGAACAAAGAGCAGCGTCAGGGCGTAGATGAGGAATCTGCATTTGAGTCTCATGATTATTAATCCTTTGTGTTAATGGCAGGTATAAGGTCCATAGCTCGCTTCCACGGAATAGGAAAAATCCGTGTCCCTGAGCTTATATACATAGAATTCATTGCCTCCGGGGCTGACCCGGATGACAAAATGCCCATTGTAGTCCTTGAATTTGTCTGCAAGATTTTCGATTGGCCCCCCTTCCTTCTGGACGAAAGTGCCGTCCAGAAGACCGGAGTGGAGGTTGGTCGAGAAAAGGTCGCCATACTGTCTGTGGTTCGACAACGCCGGATCTCCCGGCTTGTCCTTGTCGCTGATCATCGCGACCGTCACCTTGGGCTGGAGAATGGCCGCCGCGCCGGCACTGAAGGTATTGTAATACATGTGATGGTTCGCCTTCATGGCCTCCACCTTTTTGTCCAGGCCTGAAACAATCAGCGGCATGACAGGATTCTGGCATCCGCAGTCACCGCCCGTATAGTAGTCGAAATTCCCGTAGGAAATCAAGTGGGTGAGGCTGACGGTGTTTTCGCCCATGGTTCCCGCGTAGGTGCCGAACGCGCTGCCGTTCCAATATTTTCCGTTGCCGCCGATATTGGCCACGCTGCAGGCATAGGAGCTGTCGTACTTGAGTTTCAGCTGCTTCTTGTAATTGCCGTTCGCGTTCATATTGACGGCGAACCATTCCATCCCGTCCACGTCTCGCCGGTAAGCGGCGAATTTCCGGTATTCCTCCAGGAATTCGGCGTTGTAGTCACTGGTTTCCGGAACGCCTGAAGGTCCCAGGCGGTCCACCAGCTTTTTAATGGGGAGATCATCATAGACGGCCATCACTCCGGTACGACAGTAGCCGTTCCCGGAAGTTCCGTATTCATCCCGGACGGAACCTACATGGTCGATATGGAAATGGCTGAGCACGAAAAAATCAAGATAATCATGTCCCGTGGCCTTGAGAAAATGCCGCGCGTAGGCCGTATAGACCTTGAAGGGGCGGACAGAAGCCGACGGCTTACGTGCGACGGCTTCGTCGGAACTGGTTTCATACTCTCCTGCGTCAATCATGATCGACGTTCCGTCGGGCAGGATGACCAGAGAGCACTCCCCCCGTCCCGCATTGATAAAATGGATGTCCAGATAGCCGGGGCTCCAAGAGGGGAGCGTATTCCCATCCGGCTGCGGGAGCGGATCGGGAACCGCTTCGGACACCGTTGTATTCAGCAAGGGCCTGACAGGCAGGCATTTCTGAACATGGCCGACGCCATAGCCGGAATAAGTCGTGCCCGCATCGCTGTTCAGGTCCACGGCATATCCGTAGTCGCAGGTGTTGGCCGCCCTGAATCCGAGAACTGAAGTGGAGTAACCGCTCTGCGGATATTTCTCCATATCCAGCCCCGAGAAGGTGGCGCTGCGATAGTAGCCCTGGCTGTTCACCTGAACAATCCGGTCGGTGTTTTTGCCGCTGATGAAACGCCCGCGTCCGGCCTTGGGCAGGAACACCCCGCTTTCCAGATCGGCCTCCGTGAGCGCCACCGCCGTCGTGGTCAAGGTCGAAACCTCCCAGGAAGGCGTGGAGGTCAGCAGGATTCCGTAAATCCGGTTGCCGTCCTTCTCCACATAGCCCGCCCGGCCCGTGGCGTAATCCGGACTGACGGCACTGCCGGCGCGGAGCTTCACGATTTCAGCGGATTTCGGCATGCGGTACTGTCCCTTGCTGGCCCAGAAAGCGACGTCTCCATAAAGGGAAGAACCACTGGCGAGCGCTCCTCCATCGGGCGTAGCAAAACGGGCGTCCCCCTCGACGACGGCCGCATCCAGCTCATCTCCGCTGCCGGAAGAGATGCTGAAGACGCGTCCGGAGATATTGTACTTCGCCGTTGTAGGGAGCATAAAGCCGGAAGAAGCCAGCCAGGCGTCACCGGCCAGGCCGCCCCAGGTAAAACGGTCGAATGCCATCGTGCTCTGGTTATGCTGAAGGCCCGTGCCGGTCCCGACTTCATCCCAGCCAAAGAATTCGTAAGGTGCGGAGGCGATACGCCAACCGGTCTGAAAGCCCTCGGTCGTGCTTCCGCCGCTTTCCGCCATCAGATTTCCCGCAGCCCAGCGTATGCCTTCCACTTTACGGATGGCGCCGCTGCGCGTAACGCGGCTGCGAGCGTTCAATGCGGGCACCACCACATAGTCCCCGGCGGTCAGGCTTCGTGCAGATGCTCCGAGACGAAGGCTTTCCACCCCCTCAATCGGCGTTTCATCGCCGTCCAGCAGGCAGAGCGAAAGTTCGGAGTACGCTCCCGGCGGAAGAGCGAGACGGAAATGAAGGTCTCTGCCATAGCCCTCGCCGCAAGGGAAGGTTATCCTTCGGGAAGAGGGAACGGCCTGCGTCTCCAGGGGGCCGGCGGCCAAGGCGTCAAAGGAAAGCGTGCCGCAGATTCGCACATTTCCAGCCCGTACGATGAGCGCCCGGGCGTAGGCGGGGATGTCGTGGAGGGTCAGGTCCACGACGGCCGCGATGTGGTGGAAGTGAAGATTCTCAGGCTTCCCCTCGGCGTAGCTCACACTTGAAGCCAACACGCAGGGAACCGCGTCCGATCGCACTTCCGTCCAGGGGAGCACCATCGTTCCGGCCGTATCCCCGGCCAATGCATAGGGATAGACCGCCAGATTCCCGGGTGTCCCGCTCACCGCTCCGGTGAACGTACCGTCGGAAGTTCCCGCCCCATCCGTAAGAGAGAGAACAAACTTCTCTCCTTCCGTATTGTACACAGCAATCTCGTCTCCTTCCGTCCAGCAGGTTTTGCCCGAAGGTTCAACGGAAAGTTTGGTCGCAGGCAGCTGCGCTCTCAGGGAGAGAACGGCCGTCGGCGCTTCGGGAGCGGTAGGCACCGGCGTCTCCCGCTCGCAGGAAAAAGCGGGCGGGAGACAGGCGAGCAATATCAGCAGCTGCCTTTTCATCTTCTCCGGGGATTAATCGACGAGCACCGGACGGATGGCGTTGCCGATAGGTGTCTGGCCGCAGTTCGTTTTGCTCAACTTGATGGTATAGCCATAACTCATGGCATTGCCCTCGGCAAAGCAAACGGCCGTTACGCAGTCTTCATACCCTGCATTCAGGCTGCCATAGGTCCCGGACCAGTAGGCGCCCCAGTTGTTGAAGCGTTTGATTCCAGTAGCGTCGAAACTTGTCGTCGAATTCTTGGTGCGTTCTCCGATCTTGGGAAGGAACAGCCCGCTTTCGATATCGGCTGCAGTCAGTTCGACGGCCGTCTCATTGTAGGTCGTCGTCTCCCAGGAAGGGCAGGAGGTAAAGAGAATACCGTTAATCTTTTCACTCCCTGCCATATAGTATCCCGCCTGCATATGGGCATAGTCGCTGCCCGCTCCTGCATTGTTCTTGGCGTAGAGCTTGTTCAGTTCGGCCTTGTGCGGCAGGCGGTACAGTCCTTTGCTGGCCCAGAAGGCAAGGTCGCCGCAGAGCGAGGGGTTGCTGTCCGCAAAATCATTGGCCGCAAAGCGGTCGTCCCCCGTAAGTTCCGTCAACGTGGAAATATCCGTGGCGGCACCACTGAAGACCTTCCCGCAGATGTCAAAGTTCGCCACCGAGCTGGTCACCTTCTGGTTATGCACCCGCGAGGCGCGTCCTATCGTCCCCCAGCTGAAATAATCCCAGTGCGTATAGGTGGATCCATCCTTGTACGTTGCAACATTCAGGGAAAATTCAATATTGTCCGGATCCTCCGCAGCCGAGATATCATTGAGCAGCATATACTGGCTCTCCCACTGATGGTCATACAGGTTCCAGCCGCTCTGCCAGCCCTCTCCGGTTGTGCCGCTCTTCCAGGCCCTGAGATTGCCCGTCGCCCATTTCACGTCTTCCACCTTGACATAACCGCTGCGCGTTACCTTGCTGCGGACATTGACGGACGGCATCGCCACGTAATCCCCCGCCGTCAGCGTGGAATAGGCCGCGGGAACGGTCATTCCCGTACCCTCGATCGGGTCTTCATCTCCGTCCACCACGCGGATCCGGTAGTTCGAATAGGTGCCGGCGGGCACCGGAACGAAGATCTGCACCGTTTCTTCAGCCCCGTAGGCCGTCTTGTAAGGGAAATAGACAAAGAGGTCCCGTGTAGTGCTGCCGTCCACAGGGGTCAGTCCGTCCAGATTGGCATTGACCGTGAACGTGCCGCTCAGCGGGAGACTCGCATCAATCGTCTTCAGCGCACAGGCATAGGCCGGAAGATCCTGAAGGGTAAACTCCATGACGGCCGCGATGTGGTGGAAATGCAGCTGGTCGGAAAGCGGACTCTCCTCCCCCGTCGTGACGGAAGAAGCCATCAGCAGCGGAATCTCATCGCTCAGCGCAATATAGCGGGGAATCACGATGCGGCCTTTCGTATCGCCGGCATAAGAAGCAGGAAAAACCGCCAGGTCGTCCAGGGTACCTTCGATGACACCGGAGAACGTGCCGAAGGAAGTCCCGGCGCCGTCGGTAAGGGAAAGCTCATACTTGGTTCCCTCCGTGTTGTAGACAGCAATCTTATCCACCGCCGTCCAGGCGGTCTTGCCGCTGGTGGCGACGGAAACCTTGGTCTCTGGGATGGAGGCGGTAAAAGTGACCGCACGGGGAGCGTCACTGACTTCCGTCTCGGGCGGAGTGTTTTCATTTACATCCGCCTGAGGGGTAAGCTGCTTCTGGCAGGAAGAGGCAAAAATGACGGATAAGCCGATCAGGGTTAAAAATGTCTTTTTCATGGCTATTCCTCCTCTATTTCCCAATCGCCATAGCGATAATTGACACAATCAAGGTTGGAAGCACTGGAATCACAAAGTGACTGGGTGCGAAACCGGATTGCCGATGTTTCGGGCCGGATGTACGTTTTGTTTTTGGGTTCCATGTCGTTTGGTTAGTTATAATTTTAGTTGTTATTGCCGGTTAATCACGTCGAAGGCATATACATGGGCCTGATCAGCCCCCCAGGTGGAGGTGACGACCAGCCGGACGGCGTCCGCCTTGACAGGAGAGAATGCGACCTTCCTCAGCCGGAGGAAGTTCTCGCCATCTTCATACACGGTCTGCCACTTTCCTTTGACCCGGACATCCAGCCGGAACCCACGGGCCATCATGGGAGGCATCGGCGAACGTTCCGTAGTGGCCTCGAGCTTGCGCATCCTCTTGGCGCGCACCTTGAGGCCCGAATCGAAGACGAGACGGACAGCATTGAATTCCACCGGCCTTTTCCACTGGTAGAGAATACCCTCCTCGTCGCCGGGAGAAATCCATACGCCGTTGTCACCATCGTCGCGGGTACGGTCAATTCCGTTCCGCAGGTTCTCCGGAACGTTCATGGCACTTAGAGTAAGCGGCGAAACCTTGCGCCAGCGGTACGGGAGCATGCAGTCATCATCCTCCAAGGTATCCTGAAGCTCGGCGATATGATTCTTCCTCAGTTCAGCGGGTGTCTCTCCATAGCGGAGCGCAAGGGCGGCGCCGGTACCTGCCGCCTGGCCCAGCAGGGCGCAGGTGGACATTACGCGGGTGGCCGAAAGGCCCATGTGGGTACAGGAAATGTCCCTGCCCGCAAACATCAGGTTGGGGACGTTTACCGAGTAGAGACAGTCGAACGGTATCCCGAAGATGCGGGGCGTCGCATAGTCGATGCTGATATAGCCCTTCTTGTGGAAGGCATCCGGGTCGTGGTCGTCCAGCGCCCAGCCGCCGTAGGCGACGACATCTTCAAAATGCCCGCCGCTTACGACGTCATTTTGACTGAGGATATGGGGGGCAACGTAACGGATGGACTCCCGTTTCCCGGGAAGGGAGCCGATCCAGTCCAGGTCATAGCCCTTGCAACGGCCGTCAGGATGATTTTTCATGTATTCCCAGACGCCGTAGGCAATCCGCTTCAGTTCAAACTGGATTTCATTGGCATCGGCGATCGTGTCCATGTTCCCGCCGAATTCAATCCACCAGAAATTGTTGTCTTCGGGATACAGGCGCTTATAGACGAACTTTGTCCCGGGGATGGTGGATTGCGGCGTCGCATAGTTGAAATCATCGTCCGTAAAATGGTAAGCCCAGTCCGGTGCACGGAAGGGATGGTCCTCCGTGGTCTTTCGGAGCTGCAGCAGGATGGAATTCCCCATGGTCTTGGCATCACCCCCCTTCTGGAGGCAAGTCTCGCCGAATTCTGAAGGGAATTCCCGGCCATGGCGGAAGCGGGCGCCGCTCAGGCGCAGGATGCCGTCGCCGGTACAGTCCGCAAAGAGTTTACCTTTAATATGGTACCGGGTGTAGGCGTTGGTGTTCCAGGCCGTCACGGCGGCGATGGTCCCGTCGGCGTTCATTTCCACCCCGTCCACCGACGTATTGAGAAGCAGTTTGATGCGCGGTTCCTCGATCACCGTTGAATAAATGACATCATCCCAGAGCGTATAACGCTGTAGCGGGTTGTAATAGAAGTTCTTGAGCTGCAGTTCTTCCAGGATGCCCGCCTCCATGTCCTCGTCGTTTTTTACGCCGACGATTCCCATTCTCATTTCGCTGGAAGCGTTTCCGCCCAGCACAGGACGGTCCTGGAGCAGAATGACATCGGCCCCGTGGCGGGCCGCCGACACCGCCGCACACACCCCGGCGAGTCCTCCTCCGCACACAATCAGGTCCGCCTGAAGACTGACCTGCGTGATGACAGGGGAATTTTTCTCCGTCTTCATCGTCCCGTAGGGCGACGCGACCGTCGTATCCCGCACGGACAGCGCAGAAGCCGGCATGCCGGTAAGCAAGGTAGCAAGAAGGAATGAAAAGTAGCGCATGACGATTCTATATTGGGGCTATAGGGTGTTGTCGAAGGTGAAACTGTCCCAAGGCAGCGCCGCATCCTTTCCGTGGTCCAGCACATCCGCCACGTGGGTCAGCATCGGGAATCGGGAGACGTCTATCTGTCCCATCTCGGCTTTCCGGCAAAGGGCCTTATACACCCTGCGCGCAACGACGATACTTTCCAGGGTTACGCCGGAAAGGATTTCCATCGCCTCGTCGTAGGTCTTGCCCTCGCCCAGCAGAATACCAATCTTCCGGGTACGTCCGCCATAGACGGTTACATAAAGGTCGCCAATCCCGATATTGACGCAGTCTTCCTCCGCCTTCTGAATCGCGAGAAGTTTGCGCATCTCCTTTGTCGCCTGATAAAAAGCTCCCGCCTGGGAATTGAAATGGAGGCCGGCGTCGGGCCCTTTTTCCCGGTTGACCAGACCGACTGTCATGGCAATGGCCAGTGCATAACCGTTCTTCAGGGCCACGGCACTTTCCAAGCCGTTGACATCGTTGGTCAGCGAAATATGGTAGTAGGAAGTCTGCATGGCCTCCTTCATCATCTTCAGAGAGGCGGTGTCTTCGCCGCAGAAAGCCACTTCACTGTGGTCATGGTACACCAGTTCGTAGGAGGTGCAGGGGCCGCCGATGGCATTAACCGTCCGGTGGATTCCTTTTTTCGCCAACGCCCGCTTCCAGTACTCCGGATAGGAAATAAGGGTTCCGTCATCCAGATTAATCAGGCCTTTGGTCACGGACAGCACCGGTACGGAGAGGTCAAGTTCACTGAGTACGGCTTCCAGAAACCATTCGACGCCAAAGGACGAAACGCCTCCGATAATAAAATCCGCACCGCTTACTGCCTCTTTCCACTGGTCGAACTGATAATATTCAACGCCTTCCGGGAAATCCGACACAAATTTGGGGTGTCTGTTCGTTTTACGACAGGCGCCGATGATGTCCTTGTCAAGGGGCGTACCGACCAGCCTCACCTCGTTTCCGTTTTCCCTTGCAGGGAAGGCCAGCGCCGACCCCATCATTCCCGCTCCGATAATTACGATTCTCTTCTTCATAATGGTTATCCTTTCGTCTCCGCTTGTTCACGCAATTCCAAGCAACTCCACAAATTTATATCAAAAATTTATATTTTCAAAAAAATGAAAGAGTTTTGAAATAATATCGGAGAAAATTTTTCAATTATAAAAACGTTTGACTGCCACTATCTCCACGCCGGGGACATCGTGCAGCCATTCGGATTGCGACATTTGCCGGGGATTGGTGCCTGGAACACCTTGCGGGACGGCCATTCCGAGCTGGCCGAAGAGCCATTCCCAGTAGGGAGGCATCGTGCCGTCAGGAGCGAGCCAGTTCATGGGCGCGCTTTCGAAAACGGGCTGCCCGGAGGCGTCCACTCCCCTCACCCGCTTCACAATGAAAGCAGGGCAGCCGCCGTGGCGAAGCGTGAAATCTGCAAGAAAGGTGTCCAGCGGATGACGGTCTACCCCATGGGCAAGGGTAGCATCTATTATCCAGACACTGTCCGCCTGAACTTCGGCAATTGCAACGTGAATCAGATTCAGCGTTCACCTTGACGGCGGATCTTCACGACTTTCGTCTCATCATTTTTCATAATGCGAATTTACGAGCAACCCGAGAGAAATGCAAAACTTGTTTTCATTTCCGAGGTGCAGCCGTAAAAGCCCGCGAAGCGGCTCTTTGCCCCATAACTGGTCAGCCCTGGTCTTCTCAGTCTTAAGGTAAACTCGTACTCCCGAATGCTACATAGATGTCCAAGTATATGGATGTATTCCCGATTCTTTTTGATTGCCGCGTGCAAGATTTTCGATGTGCATATCTTTTATAAGTAAAAAACAGTATATTTGTCAAAACATCTACCATGAAAATCAGATTCTTTGCTATTTATATCCTTGCCGGTGCGGCCTTCGTCGGCGTATCTCTCTGGGTGGCCCTGTCCCGGGGAAAGAGTGCCAAGGCACTGGCTGCCAAGTACAAACTTGGGGGCATCATGCTTACTGCATGGTCCTTGTTGTCTGCCGCATCGTGCGAAATGCCCGGCCCCAAGATCATGTGCTACGAGCCTGCCGTGCCTCCCGAGGTCACCTGCTATGATGTGGCTGCTCCTTCCAACGTTCTTACAGTCAGCGTCAAGGGCAAGGAAGGCATGGAAGTGCAGCCGGGCGATGTACTTATTATCAGTATTGAGGCTCCAGAATGCCTCAAGTATGCCTGCAGGATTACATCCCGCGATTCCGAGCCCTCCGTCATTCAGGACAAGACCTTTGACGGATTGCGATATACCAGCCGCCTGCTTCTCGAAATGCCTCTTGAGGCTACTGAATACAAGGGTGAGGCACTGGTTCAGGTCTTCGGTTATTACAGTGTTTCCGAGACCGAAGAACGGCAGATTCAGCTCGAAGGCGAGTTCGTCATCAAGTACATCTGATGGCACGCACGCATCTTAACAACATAGTATTCGAACTTACCCAGGCCTGCAACCAATGTTGCAGGTTCTGTTATAATTACTGGCGCGACGGCAGCACGCCCTTACCTCCGCCCGACCCGGCACAAGTCCGCCGGACCCTTCGCAAGCTCCTTTCACAGGCCTCCGTCGGTACCCTGTCCTTCTCCGGCGGCGAGCCCCTACTCCTTCGCAATATCCACGACCTTGCCCTCCATGCTCGCTTCCGGGGCAGCAACGTCAATATCCTTACCAACGGCACCATGCTCACGCCCGAGTCCCTTCAGAACTTCATCAGCATTGGGATCGGAGCGATTCAGATTCCGTTTCTGAGCTATAAACCAGAGGTGCACGAGTATCTGACGGGTTTGCCAGGTTCGTGGGCCAAGGCGTCGGATTCGCTGAAGAGGGTGGCGGGAAAGATGCCTGTCGGTGCTTTTGCCGTTCTTGTCATAACCAAGGTGAACGCTCCCGACGTCACCGGAACGCTGGAGTTCCTTTATGACATCGGCGTCCGGAACGTCATGGTAAACCGTTTCAATATTGGAGGCATGGGACTCAAGCATACGGAAGAACTGGCATTTGGCCGCGAGGCCCTTGCGGCCGCATTTGCCGATGTCGAGGACTTTGCCTGCGCCCATCCCGACATGCACTTTGTGAGCGGTGTCTGCACACCCTTGTGCATGCTGGATACGGCTCCTTACCGTCACATCCGCTTTACCTGGTGCAGCACCGACTTCAGCCTCAGGCCGGTAGCCGTAAGCTATACGGGTGAAGTCCGTTTCTGCAACCATTCACCCGTCGTCATGGGGAACATCTACAACAGGCCCATAGGGGATATTCTTTTGGACCCTATGAACATTTCCCGCTACTCCGTGGTACCCGGACGCTGCAGGGACTGCCGGATGCTCAGCCGCTGCAACGGAGGATGCCGTGCAGCGTCGGAACAGGTTTTCGGAAGCTTCGGCGAAGCTGACCCTATCCTGAATTACTGAACCCTTGCCGTGTAATTGTTGGCTTGCAAAAGAGATCAAACCCGGCTTCAAGGCTTTCTCCCGGTTACATGTCCGAGGTCCATTGAAAAGGAGAGGATGTCGGCCCAGACTTCCTCATGACGGGTCTCATTATGGATTTCGTGGCGGAGGCCCGGGTACAGTTTCAGGGATACGTTCTCATAACCTCTGTCCTTCATGGCCTGAACCGCCTGTCCAAGGGCTTTGTCACTTACGCGGCAAGGGTCCTGTGCACCGGAAATAAAATACACGGGAAGGCCTGGGCGGCCGGCCGTCCAGTCTGTGGAATAGCAGTCTTTCATAAGCAGCAGAAGATTCAGGAAACCATCTGCAGTAAACACGAACTGACACAGCGGGTCCGCGTGGTAGGCCTTCAGGACATCGGGATCCGAACACACCCAGGCCGACGGCCAGCCTTCTTTCTCAAACGGTCTGTTGTAGGCTCCGAAAGACAACTTCTGAAGGATTTTGGGCCGATAATGCCATCCTTTTATCCGGCCAAACATCCTGGCCAGGAGAATGCCGGCACCCTTTGCGGGGTTGTCGGAGGGACAGCCGCAGACGATAAGGCCGTCCACCTCTCTGTCGTATCGCCTGACGTAGGAACGCACCGCCAGGGATCCCATACTGTGGCCGAAGAGCGTGAACGGGAGACCCGGCCAGCGGTCCTTCGCCCACAGCGTAACAGCTTTGAGGTCCTCCACCAGGGCCAGCCAGCCGTCTTTCCCCATAAATCCAAGGTCTTCCCCGGACTTCACGGACCTGCCATGCCCCCGATGGTCATTACAAACCACGGCAAAGCCGTTTTTGCACAAAAACTCCATAAGGGGAATATACCTTTCCTTGTGTTCGCACATCCCGTGCGCTATCTGGATGATTCCCCGGGGCGTACCCTCAGGCTCCGCGTATATCAAAGACAGTTTCAGTCCGTCAACAGGAGAAATGATGATGTCAGTGTTCATGATACGAATAAAGTTCACAAAGATACATTTTTTTCCATCCAAAACCATTACCTTTGCACCCTGCAAAGCCTACGAATGAGAATAGATAATAATGACCATGAAAAGGATTTTCAATTGGGCGCTGTCCGCCACGCTGGTATTGGGCGCAAGCGCGTTTACGGCCTGCTCTTCGGCCAGCACGAACAATGTGGAACAGGAAAAAGTAGAGACCACCGAACTGATCCGGACCAGCCAGAGCTGGGACGGCGTGGAATTGCCCGACTATTTTGAGGGACGGCCGGAACTGGTAGCCGTCAAATACGTATTCCCGGCAGGGAAAAAACTGGGCTGGCACCATCATCCCGTGATGAATTACGGCATCCTGGTGCAGGGCGAACTGACCATTATCGGGCAGGACGGCAAGGAGAAGGTGGTCCACGAGGGCGAGCCCGTCGTCGAAATGGTGAACACCATCCACCACGGCGAAAACCGCGGGTCCAAACCCGTCATCCTCTATATGTTCTATCTCTCGCAGAAGGACATGCCCCTGGCCGTCCAGCACCCGGAGATTCCATTGGATTAAAAATCCCAGATTATGCCGCAGATTTCCAATACCGCCCGGATCATGCCGGAATCGGCCATCCGCAAGCTTACGCCTTACGCCGACCAGGCCAAGGCCGACGGCGTGCACGTCTATCACCTGAACATCGGGGCGCCGGACATCAAATCCCCGGAGAGCGCGGTGCAGGCGGTCAAGGACTTTGAATTCGACCATCTCCCCTACTCGAATTCCGCGGGCACCTTCGCGCTGCGGCGGGCGCTGGTAGAGAAGTACTACCAGCCCATCGGCATCGACATCACCGTCAACGACATCCTTGCCACGGTAGCGGGCTCCGAAGCGCTGACGATGGTTTTCCAGGCGGCCTGCGACCCGGGCGACGAGGTGCTGGTGATGGAGCCCTTCTACTGCAACTACAACACCTTTACGATGATGAACCGCGTCGAGATGGTCGCGGTCCACACCGATATCAAGGACGGATTCAAGGTTCCGCCGATGGAGGCCTTCGAAGCGGCCATCACCCCGCGCACCAAAGCCATCCTGCTCTGCAACCCCGGCAACCCCACCGGAACGCTCTACAGCAAGAAGGAAATGCTGGCTATCGGCGAACTGTGCCGCAAGCATGACCTTTTCCTGGTTTCCGACGAGGCCTACCGCGAATTCTGCTACACCGGCGAGCCCTATTTCTCCGCGATGCAGATTCCCGACCTGCGGGAAAACATCATTCTGGTCGATTCGGCCTCCAAGCGCTATAACCTCTGCGGCGCGCGCGTGGGCTGCATCGTTTCCTACAACCGCGATGTGCTGGGGCTCATCACGAAACTCGCGCAGGCGCGGCTCTGCCCCCCGGTGCTCGGCCAGACCGCCCTGTACGGCGCCCTCGACGCCCCCGCTTCCTATTACGAGGACGTCCGCAAGGAATATATCGCCCGCAGGGACTACACCGTCAAGACCCTCAATGAGATTCCCGGCGTCTTTTCCCCGATGCCGATGGGCGCGTTCTACACCGTCGCTTCCCTGCCGGTGCATAATGCCGAAAACTTTGCCAAGTGGCTGCTGACGGACTTCCGCCTCGACGGGGAAACGACGATGATTACGCCCGCCGCTCCCTTCTACAAGACCAAGGGCGAGGGCATGAACCAGGTACGCATCGCCTATGTGCTGGAAGTCCCCGCACTCAAGAAGGCCATCCGCATTATCCGGGAAGGCCTGGCTATCTACCGCAAACTGGAGACCCCCTAAGGCACCGATATTTCCTGAAGAATGGTCTCCCGGCTGCCGTCTTCATGAGTGATGACGGCCTTGAGGCGGTGCGTTCCCTGCGTGAGGGGCGGCGTGCGCTCACTGCACTTCACGCCGTCAAAATACCATTCCAGCGCCACATAAGGACGGTTCCCGAAGAGCAGCGAAGGACTCAGCTGTTCCCCGCGATAATACACGGCTTCCCGCTGGATAAAACGGATGTCCGGTCCCGCATGGAGGTATCCGACCGTGCCGTCGTCCAGGCCATAAGGCATCGGTTCCCAGTCGGACCCCGTACGGTAAAAAACCTTCAGGACATCGCCCAGGGCCGGCTCGGCGCTGATGCGCGCATCATAATCATAGATGCGTACGCCGTAGTTGGGTTCGAGCAGGGGTACGCTTTCCGCCGCCCCCACAAACTCCCTGAGCGTTCCGTCCCCCGCCACGAGTCCCACGCGCAGCGCTCCCCCGCTGTAACTATAGTTTCCACGGTTCGCGCAGAGGCCGAATTCCAGCCGGAAGGGGCTGTCTTTCGCGATGGTTCCGGACACCAGCCGCAGGCCCTGCATATCACCGGAACGGCGCATGCACAGCATATCCTTGGGACGGGAACTGCCGCTTTTGTCAGGAATGAGGTCGAAAGCGGCGGCATGCCGGAAATAGTAGCCATATTCCGCCTCGCGGGAAGCATCGCCCGCATAGGGGAAGAAGCAGTCGATGGAAAAATAGCCGTTGCAACTGCCCTTCCAGCCCCAGTTTACGTGCAGGCAGGACATTTCGTCATAGCCGTCCACGACAAAGGCATGACCGTACGTGGCCTCCGAAAAGGCCGAATAGAGCACCGGACGGCCGGCATCGATTTCCGCCTTGATGCGCGCCATCCAGGAAGATGTCGTGTAGTAACTGCGCTGCTCCACAAGCGCCGACATCGAATAACCGAAATATTGCGCCATCTTTGCCGGCGCATCATTGGCATAGGCGCTGGTCCCGCTCGCGTTGAACGCGGATTCTATGGCGATGGCGCAGTCATAAACCAGGCGCGCGACGCTGCGGTTGTCCGCGGGAACGTGATTGAGCGGCATGTCCGCCCAGTTGTAACTATGCCCCAGCGCATGCCCGTTTTGATAGATGCGCGTCCCTTTCTCCGAAACAAACTCATAGCCGGGCAGCACGTCGCTTCCCTTTTCCGGCCAGCGGTAGTGGCGCATGATGATGGCCATCGCCAGCGCAACGCAGCCGGTGAGGGATTTTTCGCCATCGACAACAGGGGTATATTCATTGAAGGGCGCATGCTGGTCCCAGGTCGCGGTATTGATGAGGCGCGCAGTCCCCTCTCCCGCCCGGCTCAGCACCGCCGGCCGGTCCCATACAGCCTGAAGGCGGCTGTCGGAAATGCGGCCTTTCGCCGCAGATTCCCGGATGACCCGCGAAGTGGATTCCGCCCACGCACGGAGGTTGTCCGGAGCATCTTTCAGGGTAAAGCGGCCGCTGTGTGAATAGGCCAGCACGGGAAGCGTGCAATCATCGGCGGAAACAATGACAAAACCGCCGCTCCTGCGATTGAATACATAGCAGCCTGCGGGAGCATCGGGCAGTCTCACCCAATCATCCGCGCCGGCAAAAAAGTCCGCCGCAACCTTCCGCGCCCGCTGTTCGCTGACCGGTGCCGCTGCCAAGGAGAAAGCCGCCGCCAGGGCGGACAGGAACAAAATCAGTCGTTTCATAGGGCCGTCTGCACAATAAGAAGGGTTCCCCCGGAGGCGTCGATATACCATTCCAGACCGTCCTCCCGCTTGACGGGCGTCAGCGTCACGGGAGCGGCCGGACAGCCGGAAACGCCGATGGCGGAGAACTGCGCTTCAATGGCCCCTTCACGCTGGAGCGGGAGCCGCACGCACAGCACCTTTCCGTCTTCCAGGCACTGAAGGCGCCATTCCAGCGAAGCGGGACCCTCGACAAGGCCGATCTGGTCGCGCAAAGGGGTATAGGCATAGACCGGCATCATCTGCCCCTTGATATTGACAGTATAGAGTCCGGGGGCCGTCAAATTCAGATAGGGCGGTTCCGATTGTACGTACTCCACTTCCTGCAGGGTGACGCAGGCGCCGCGCCCCAGTTCCACCGGATCCAGCGCAACGGACATCGCGCCGCCGTCGGTGTCGGTCAGCAGCAGTTGCGCGCCGCTGGAGAGGGCCCCCGCGGGAAGCACGAAACGGAAAACCACCGCTCCGGCGCCCGGATTCACCCCTTTCCCGCAATCCAGCGTCAGGGCATGTCCGGCTTCCCCGTCAAAAGAAAGGGCCGGCTCCGCACCGGTGCTCACCTGCGCCTTCCCGCAGAGGGGATGATCCCCGTCCGTCTTCAATTCCAGCCTGGCGATGCCCATATCTCCGCGCACGGGCAGTTCCACCACCGCCATCGGCGTACGCAACTGCGCTTCTCCGCTGCCTTCCACCCTGGCCGCAAAGAAACCCGCCGCGGCATCGTAACCATCCTTGCTGTAAGTCTGTACGTCGGGAAGGGTAAGCATCAGGGAGGACGGCGTACCGAACTCCGCCACCGCCTCTACGGGCCAGACCAGGAAAAACGGGGCGCTGCCGGGTTTTTCACCGGAAAACCCACCGCGGGCACTCCGGGCGCCGGAATTCAGGGCGAAGGTATTGCCCCGGGGCCGCGTGGAACTCAGGACCTTGACCGCATCACCGGACACCCACACGGGGTCCGCAGCAAAGGGAACGGCTTCCCGTGTCAGGGTAAAACCCAGTTCATTGGTAAACTGGTCGATGACGGTGCAGGCAGTCAGGAGAACGCAGGCCGCGACGAAACAGATTCCTTTCTTCATAGCGCAAATATCCGCAATTCCGCTTACATTCGCAAGTGTCGAAAATGAGATAAATATTTAATATATTTGTGGAATAATTCGTTTGGATATGAAGCGTTTCTCCCTTCTTCTTGCGGTGGCTGCAGCCGCTGCCGCCTGCGCCCCCGGACCCTGGTCCGAAGCCGACTTCGGCACTTACAAAGTGATTTCCCAGAAAGGTTCTCCCGACATCGGCTACAGCCCTTCATCCGGCGTAGCCATCCTCAATGTTTCGGGCAGGCCCTTCAAAGACCTCAACCGCAACGGCGTCCTGGACCCTTACGAGGACTGGCGCAAAAGCACCGCGGAACGGGCGGCGGACCTCGCTTCCCGTCTCAGCCTTGAAGAAATCTGCGGACTGATGCTCTACTCGTCGGCGGTCACCGTCCAGTCTCCCGAGCTTACGGAAAAGCACCAGGCGCTTCTGGAAAAGGACCACATCCGCCACATGCTGGTCGCGGCCGTATCGGATCCGGCAACGGCCGCACGGTGGTCCAATGCCGTACAGGCCTTCTGCGAGACGGTGCCGCCGGGCATTCCGTCGAACAACAGTTCCGACCCGCGCAACTATACCAACGGCACGGCCAACGTCAACAACTACAAGCCTGAGCCGGACGGGGAATTCGACCCCGCAGGAGCCAGCGACATTTCCAAATGGCCGCGCGAAATGGGGCTTGCCGCCACCTTCGACCTGGACATTATCCGCAGTCACGGCGAAATCGCGGCGGCGGAATACCGTGCCCTGGGCATTACCACCGCGCTCTCGCCCCAGGCCGATATGGCCTCCGAACCGCGCTGGAGACGCTTCTACGGCACCTTCAGCGAGGATCCCTACCTCTGCCGCGACATCGTGCAGACCTATTGCGAAGCCTTCCAGAACACCCCCGGAAGCAAGACCGGATGGGGCGGGAGCTCCGTGAACTGCATGGTTAAGCACTGGCCGGGCGGCGGGACAGGCGAAGCGGGCCGTGACGCCCACTTCGGCATCGGCAAGTATGCGGTTTATCCCGGCGGGCGCTTCGACCTCGGCCTGATTCCCTTCACGGACGGGGCCTTCAAACTGCCCGGCAAGACCCGCATGGCTTCGGCGGTCATGCCCTACTACACCATTTCCTACGGGCAGGACCCTTCCGGAGAAAACGTAGCCAACGGATTCAGCAGGTACATCATCCAGGACCTTCTGAGGGACAAATACCGTTATGAGGGTGTCGTATGCACCGACTGGGGCATCGTCAACGATTACGAAAAAGTTTATGTCCACAAGGGCAAGCCCTGGGGCCTCGAGGGCCTTGGCCTGGCGGAGCGCAGGCTCCGGTGCTTCGAGGCCGGAGTCGACCAGTTGGGCGGCGTAAAGGACAACGCCATCAGCATGGAGGCCTATCGCCTGTGGGAAGAGAAATACGGGAAAGAGAGCGCACGCGAGCGTTTTGAACTCAGCGCCAGAAGGCTGCTTACCAATATTTTCAACGTGGGGGTGTTCGAGAATCCCTACGTAAACCCGGAAAATGCGGTCAGGATTGTCGGATGCAAGGAGTTCGTGGCAGCCGGCTACGAGGCGCAGCTGAAGTCCGTCATCATGACCAAAAATGCCGGCGGAGCCCTTCCCCAAAAGGGAAGGCTGAAAGTGTATGGACCGCTGCGGCATGTCCCCGCCGGCCTCAGCCATTGGCAGAAGCCGACCGCCGAATATGACGAATATCCCATTTCCAAAGAACTGCTTGGACGCTACTATGAGGTTACCGACAGCCCTGAGGAGGCGGATTTCGCGATTGTCGCCATCAAGAGTCCCGTAGGACACTGGGGATATATCACCCCCGCTGACGATTCCTCCGAAGGCCATTATCAGCCCATCAGCCTTCAGTGGAGTCCTTACTGCGCGAAGGATGCGAGGGAGGTCAGCATCGCCGGAGGGGACCCTACCGAAAATTCCGCCAACCGCAGTTACCGCGGCTATACCGAGATTTCATCCAACGAGAGTGATATGTACCTCGTGCGCAGCACCCGGGAGGCGATGGGAGGAAAGCCCGTCATCGTGGTGGTGGCTACCGAACGTCCCTTCGTCCCGGCGGACATCGAGCCTTCCGCCGATGCCATCCTCGTCGCCTTCGGCGTCAGCAACAACGCCATCCTCGACCTGATCTCCGGAGCGGCCGAGCCTTACGGCCTGCTGCCCTGCCAGTTCCCCGCCGACATGAAGACGGTCGAGGAGCAGTGCGAAGACGTTCCGGGCGACATGCGCCCTTACGTGGACGCCGAGGGCCATGCCTGGGATTTCGCCTTCGGACTGAACTGGAGCGGCGTCATCAATGACGCACGGGTAAAGAAATACCGCCGTTGACACGTACAAATCTCCCTAATTTTTGCTACATTCGCAGATTATGAAAAAGACCATTTTGATGATAGCCGCAGCCGTCGTGTGCCTCAGCGGCGTTTCCGCCCAGAACCGGGCCAAAGTCAAATTCCCCGATTATTCCTTTACCACCGTCAAGGCGGCGCCGATCACCTCCGTCAAGAACCAGTACCGGAGCGGCACCTGCTGGGCATTTTCCACCATCGGCTTCGTGGAATCCGAGGTCATCCGCCTGAACGGCATCAAGGATACGCTCAAATATCCCGACTTCTCCGAGTTTTTCGTCGTGAGCCACTCCTATCTGGAGCGGGCGGAAAAATATGTGCGCCTGGACGGGAAAATGGGGTTCAGCGCCGGCAGCCAGGGCGGTGACGTCATCCAGGTCATCAAGGACTGGGGACTCGTCCCGCAGGCGGAGATGACCGGCATGCAGTACGGCACGGACAAACCCGTGCAGGCGGAACTGGACGGCGTACTCAAAGCCTATGTGGACGTCATTGTCAAGAACCCCAACCGCACGCTCACCACTGCATGGAAAAACGGTTTCAAGGGCATCCTGGACGCCTATCTGGGAGCCTGGCCGGAGAAGTTCACCGTGGACGGGAAGGAATACACCCCGATTTCGTATCGCGATGCGCTCAAATTCAATCCCGACGATTATGTGAACCTCACTTCCTATACGCACCATCCTTTCTATACCTGGTTCCCGGTGGAAGTCTGCGACAACTGGCGCTCCGACCTGAGTTTCAACGTCCCCATCGACGAATTCATGGAGATTGTGGAGAGCGCGCTGAGCAGCGGCTATACCATCGAATGGTCCGCAGATGTGAGCGACCCCGGCTTTACGCGGGACGGCCTGGGCATACTTGTAGATACGGATGCCAGCAGCCGTGCAGGCTCCGACCAGGAACACTGGGTAGGCAAGGCTGAAAGCGGCGAGAGCGCGCTGGCCACCGTCGTCGAGAAAACGCCCACGCAGGAGAGCCGGCAGATTGAGTTCGACAACAAAACCATGACCGACGACCACGGCATGCAGCTCTTCGGCATCGCCAAAGACCAGGACGGCAAAACATTCTACATGGCCAAGAATTCCTGGGGCGAAACCGGAAAGTACAAGGGCATCTGGTATGTCACCCCGGCCTTCGTCAAGGGACAGAGCCTCGGCATCATGCTGCACAAGTCCGCCCTGCCCAAGGGCCTCCTCAAAAAGATGGGGAAATGAAACGGCATATCCCCAACTTCATCACCAGCCTTAACCTTGCCTGCGGCGCGGTAGCCATCGTGTTTACCTTCCGGGGCAGGTTCGAGACCGCCTTCGCCCTGATGCTGGCCGCCGCGCTGTTCGACTTTCTCGACGGGATGGCGGCACGGGCGCTCGGCGCCTACAGTCCGATGGGCCGGGAACTGGATTCGCTGGCGGATATGGTCAGTTTCGGCGTACTGCCGTCGATGATGCTCTTCAACCTGATGCGCAGCTGCTCCTTCGGTGAGAATCCGCTCTGCTTCACAGCGCTGCTTATCGCCGTTTTCAGTGGTCTGCGACTGGCAAAGTTCAATATCGATGAACGGCAGCACGAGAATTTCATCGGACTCCCCACCCCTGCCTGCGCACTGCTCTGCGGCGCCCTCTGCGACTATGTCGTTCACGCGCCCGTATCGCTGCCTGCGCTCTGGAGTGCCGGTGTGGTATTCATCCCCGTGCTGAGCGTCTGTCTGAGCGCCCTGCTCGTGTGTGAGATTCCCATGTTCTCGATGAAACTTTCGGCAGCGTCGCTGAAAACAAGGGATGCGCTCTTTGTCAAGCGCATCTCCTTCCTCTCCGAGGTCGTTCTCATCATCATCCTGGCCTCCGTCACCGGCTTCCACTGGTCACTTGCCGTGCTGCTCGTTTTTGCGCTTTATATCCTCAAAAACCTGCTTTACGCGCTGCTGCGCATCTGACAGCGCTATTTCGGCAAGCCGAACACGTCGGACAATTCCTTCATCGAGGCCTCCGTCATCCCCTCGGGCTCGAAGCCCATATTGCGGGCTGAAATGTAGATCTGAGCGGCTTTGTTCAGGACATCCACCTGGTCAAAGGCGCTCATGATGTCTGTGTCCACGGCAAAGACGCCGTGCTTTTCCCACATCACTACATCATAATCTTCATCGAGGCTGCGGAGGGTCGCTTCGGCCAGTTCCACGCTGGACGGCAACATATACGGGACCATCCCCAACCCCCTGGGACAGAAGGCTTTCGTCTCCGGAATCATGGACCACAGCATCCGCGTGGCGGCGTCCTTTTCCAGCCATTTCCGGCTGTGCGTCAGCGCTACCAGTTCTATGGGATGGGTGTGCAGGGAAGCCCGGTACGGAGAGCCCTTCGAGAGGAGGTAGTTGTGGACGCTCAGGTGCGACGGGAGTTCGGAGGTGGGCTCGACCGGTTTGTCCGCGACAATTTCATAGTGCGCACAGTCCGGCAGGATGCGGATGATCGAGCCGGCGGCCATAGGGTCGCGGGAAAGGTCGCGCATGCGCTTCTGGGTGCCTTTGCAATAGAACCAGCATCCTTTGAGCATCGGCAGGGTGGTACCGATGGGCTTCGGGCCGCTGACGGCGGGAAGGGCCTCCATTTCCCTGTCCGCGAATTCCGTAATGTTGACGGTAATATTGCCGCCGTTGCGCTCGGCCCAACCCTTTTGCCACAGATATCCGGCCACTTCGGCCACTTTCTCCACTTCGGCCCTCAGGGCTTCCCTATTATCCAATATGCTTTGCATGAGGCATGAATTCTTTAATATCAAACGATTCCGCGACGAATTTGCGCATTTGCCAGCGGTCCTTCACCAGGCCGGCAGCCCGGGCCTGCATCATCACATTGCCGATGGCCGTGGCTTCAGAAGGCCCCGCCGCAACAGGAACACCCGTCGCATCGGCGGTCCACTGGTTAAGAAGGTCATTCGCCGATCCGCCGCCGATGATGTGCAGTTTCCGGATTTCGAACGGAGCGAATTCCCTCAGCATCCCCATGACTTCCGCGTACCGGTCCGCGAGGGAATGGTAAATGCAACTGACAACCTGCGCGTCGCTCATTTCGCTGCCTGCGGCGCCGATGATTTCCGCCACCATATTATCGGGACTGGCAAAGCGCGGGTCATCCGGCCGGATGCGGCCGCTGAAGCCCTCTTCCGAGAGCGCCATCTGCGTCAGTTGCGCGTAGGTGTAATCCCGCCCCCGGGCTTTCCAGACCCTGCGGCATTCTTCCAACAGCCACATGCCGGTAATATTTTTCAGGAAGCGCGTAGTGCCCTCGATTCCGCCCTCGTTCGTAAAGTTCAGTTCCGAAGACCGGGCGTTGATGACGGGCGACGGCACTTCGATACCCATCAGGCTCCAGGTCCCGCTGGACAAGTATGCAAATTTTTCATCCGTAGCCGGAACGGCGGCAATGGCCGATGCCGTATCGTGCCCCGCGACGGCGATGACCGGTACGGCGCCCAGGCCCGTCGCGTCGGCCAGTTCGGGTTTCAGCGTTCCCACCACGGTTCCGGGCTGGATGACGGGAAGCAGGATATCGGAGCGGATGCCGAGTTCATCCAGCAGTTCCCGGTCGAACTGCCGGGTCTTCTGGTCCATCATGCCGGAGGTGGACGCATCCGTGTATTCACAGACCCTGTTTCCCGTCAGCATATAGGACAGCAGATCGGGCATGAAAAGAAGACATCCGGCATCCTCAGGCAGGCTTCCGCCCTCCCCTTTCCGGGCATACAATTGGAAAATCGTGTTGAAATCCATGATCTGAATGCCCGTGCGCGCATAGAGTTTTTCGCGCGGAATCGTCTCGAACACCTTTTCCGGAATCCCGGCGGTGTAAGGGTCCCGGTAGCAGCGGGGCAGCCCGGCGAGGGAGCCGTCCTTCGCGATGACGCCGAAATCCACGCCCCAGGTGTCGATGCCGATGGAGTCCGGCCTGATTCCCCGGGCGCCCAGTTCGGAGAGGCAGCGGACCAGATGGGCGTACATCGCATGCACGTCCCAGTACATCCGTCCGCCTTCCCGCTTCATTTCCGAGGGAAAGCGGTAAACCTCTTTCATGCTGAAGCCGTTTCCGTCCAGGGTGGCCAGGATGCCGCGCCCGGAGGTCGCACCGCAGTCAAAGGCCAGAAAAGTATGTTTTGCGCTCATCGCTTCTTAAGTATTTATGAAAAAAAAATGACCTGCTGCACTTTTCCTGCCGTCGCCCTCCGGGCGACCCCTCCCAAAACAAGTTTTGGGCCCCTCCCTCTTATGTTGCCGAGGGTGGCACAGGCGATAAAAGTGCAGCAGGTCATTTTTTCATTGTTTCTAAATCAGTTGAGGAAGGAAGGTGCTTATAATCAGGACGGCAAGTCCGGTAACGAGTACGGCGACGGTTCTCCCCGAAACCCCTTTCCATTCTTTGAGCAGGATGCCCCAGAGGTTGGAGAATACGACATTGAGCGACATCAGGATACACCAGCTGAAAGTAATCAGTACGGGATAGTCCGTCAGGAAGCCCTTGCCCAGGCTCAGCCCGAAGAACTGGCTGTACCATAGCAGCCCCGCAAGGCAACAGAAAAACAGATTGTTACCCCAGAGCGATTTCTGGCGATAATCCCCCCAGCTGTTGTTTTTCCCGTTCTGATAAAGGCAATAGGCCGCGTTGGTGAGAAACCCTCCGAACGTTACCAGCATCGTCGCGGGAAGGGTGCGGAAAACAGGTCTGGTACCTTCAAGGCAGAGCCCCTCGCCAAAACTCAGCCCGATATTGAAGCAGGCGCTCATTAGACCGGCAAGCACCGCGACAAAGATCCCTTTCCCGAAGTTGAAATCCTTTACCGCCTTTTTCTTCTCTTCTTCCGGCAGCGACGCGGACTTCATTGCTCCTGCAACACCGATGATGGCGATTCCCGCCAGCGTAACCGCAACGCCGATGATGACGGACAGTGTCAGGTCGGCGGCATGGCCGGTGAGCACCGGGCCGAGAATCGCACCAAGCCCCGAACAGGTACCCAGCGCAATGCTCTGTCCGAGCGCTACGCCGAGATAGCGCATGGAAAGCCCGAAGGTGAGCCCCCCGACGCCCCACAGGACGCCGAAGAGGATGGTGAATCCCGTGGCCCTGGGATCTGCATGCATCAGCGACAGAAGGTCCCCGAAGCCGGCACCGGTTCCGGAAAGCGACAAAAGGGCGCCGAGAAGCGGGAACAGAAGCCAGGCAAAGACCCCTTGGATCAGCCAGTAACTCTCCCAACTCCAGGATTTTATCTTGTTGATGGGAACATAACTGCTGGACTGGCAGAAAGCGCCTGCGGCTATGATCAGCAGACCGATGAGCAGGTTCATGGGCTTATCGTTTTGAGGTTACTTCACGCTCGTATTTCTCGATGCAGGGGATGAATTCCTCACCAACGGGAACGCCGTTCTTGTAATTGAACCAGTCGAAAACGGCTCCGAAGGGCAGCGTCCTGGCCTCTTCCAGAAGGGCGAGGCGCTGGAATCCGCGTCCGTCGGCTTCGTATTCACGGAGTTTTGCAAGCGGTTCGAGCAAAGCGGACAGGATGCATTTCTGCGTCGCCCGGGTGCCGATAATGTAGGCGCCGATACGGTTGATACTGGCATCGAAGTAGTCCAGCCCGACGTGGGCGCGGTCCAGTCCGTCCGCACGCACCAGTTCCTTGAAAAGGTCCTGGGTCTGGTCGTTCATGAGGGTCACGTGGTCTGAATCCCAGCGTACCGGACGGGAGACGTGGAGCATCAGTTCGGGGACATACAGCAGCAGGGAGGCCACCTTGTCGGCCACGTTCTCGGTCTGTTCGTAATGGCCGGTATCCAGGGTGTACATAACCTTCCGGGTAGCGCAGTAGCCCTCGTAAAAGTCCATGGAACCCACGGTGTAACTCTCCAGCCCGATGCCGAAGAGTTTCGCCTCGACGCAACTTTTCATCCCGGGAAGATTTTCCGCAAGGATCTCATCCAGCGAAGCGGCGAGCAGTTCACGATAGTATTTGCGGTTTACCGTCAGGTCCTTGCTGCCGTCGTGTACCCAGATATTCATGATGCAGGGGTCATCCTGCGCCTTTCCCATGACATCGGCGATGCGGCGGCAGCGCTTGGTATGCTCGATCCAGAATTCGCGTATCGCCTTGTCCGGATGGCTCAGCGACAGGTCTCCGCTCTTGGGATGGGAGAAGGAGGTGGAATTGAAGTCCAGTTTGAAATTGTTCTCCCGGGCCCACTCTATCCAACTTTGGAAATGCTCGGGCCCCACCTGGTCGCGGTCCACGAATTTACCGCCGAAGTCGCCGTAAATTTCATGGAGGTTCACGCGGTGGTTTCCTGCGAGGAGGGTCTTCACGAACTCAAGGTCATGACGCACCTCGTCGATATTGCGCGCGCGTCCGGGGTAGTTGCCGGTGGTCTGGATACCGCCGGACAGGGCTTCGTTGCGCTCGAAGCCCACGACATCGTCCGTCTGCCAGCAGTGGAGGGAGATCTGCTGCTTTTCCAGCCGTTCCACGGCTTTGTCGGTATCCACGCCGATGGCCGCATAGCGTTCCCGGGCGATTTCATAGGCTTTGAGGATTTGTGCTTCTTTCATGTCAGTTAGATTTTTGCGACAAATATACGATATAATATATGCTGATATATTGTGTATTCTGGCATATAAACTTTGATTTTTGATAAAGAAATTATAGGTTTGCAGACGATGAAAGACGCCATCCATCTAAAGTACCTGACCATCGGCCCCGGGGACCTGCCCTGGGGAACGGCCGTCAATTCCGTGGGCTTTCAGGAACTTGGGCCCGGAGAGGCCTATCCTCCCTCCAACCATCCGGTACGTTATCTGTTTTCCGTGGAGCGGGGGCGGATACTCGACGAATACCAGCTCCTCTACATCACAAAGGGCCGGGGGCAGTTCCGCAGCGCGACGCTCCCGCATCCGGTCCCCATCGAAGAAGGGTCCCTTTTCCTGCTGTTCCCGGGCGAGTGGCACAGTTACCGGCCGGATGCGGATACCGGCTGGAAAGAATACTGGATCGGCTTCAAGGGAAGCCAGATGGATTCCTGGGTGTCGAACGGTTTTTTTTCGCCGCAGGCTCCGCTTTGGAACATCGGACTGCGCAGCGATGTCGTGGACCTTTATAAAGAAGCCATCGATGCGGCGGGGGCGCAGCAATCCGGGTTCCAGCAGCGGCTGTCAGGCATCGTCGCCCATCTCATGGGGCTGGCGTGGTTCTACCGGCGGAATCAGGCGTTCTCCGAAGTGGAAGACAAAATGGACCGTGCCAAAATCCTGATTTCCTCGCAACTGCCCGACATCACCCCGGAAGGACTGGCGGAAAGCCTGTGTATGGGATATTCGAATTTCCGGAGGATTTTCAAGGAATATACGGGGCTCTCCCCCGCCCGGTACATCCTCCAGATGCGGCTCAACAAGATCAAGGAAAAACTGACCAACACCTCGCTCCCCGTGAAGCAGATTGCCGCCGAATCCGGATACGCCAACGAAGACTATTTCTACACCGTTTTCCGCCGCATGACCGGAATGACCCCCACGGAATACCGCCTGCATGCCCATGGCCCGGCGCAAAAAAACAGCCGGAAGTCGTGACGGCCTCCGGCTGATGGGATAGGTAACTTTCAGGAATTACTTCGTGATGACCTTGGCCATCTCGAGCACCTTGTTGGAGTAACCCCACTCGTTGTCGTACCAGGCGCAGACCTTGACGAAGGTAGGATCGAGCTGGATACCGGCCTTCACATCGAAGATGGAGGTCAGCGGGCAGCCGCGGAAGTCGGTGGAGACCACCGCCTCGTCGGTATATCCGAGAACGCCCTTGAGTTCGCCTTCGGAAGCCTTCTTCATCGCGGCGCAGATTTCCTCATAGGAAACTTCCTTGTTCAGTTCGACGGTAAGATCGACGAAACTCACGTCACTGGTGGGAACGCGGAGGCTCATGCCGGTCAGTTTGCCGTTGAGTTCGGGAAGCACCTTGCCCACAGCCTTGGCGGCACCGGTGGAGGAAGGAATGATATTCTCGAGGATGCCGCGGCCGCCGCGCCAGTCCTTCTTGGAAGGGCCGTCAACGGTCTTCTGGGTAGCGGTAGCAGCGTGCACGGTGGTCATGAGGCCGCGCTTCACACCGAAGGCGTCGTTGAGCACCTTGGTCAGCGGAGCAAGGCAGTTCGTGGTGCAGGAAGCGTTGGAGATGATCTTCTGGCCGGCGTAGGTCTTGTCATTCACGCCGTACACGAACATCGGGGTCGCATCCTTGGAGGGAGCGGACAGAATCACCTTCTTGGCACCGGCCTTCAGATGCGCCTCGGCCAGTTCTGCAGTGAGGAAGAAGCCGGTGGATTCGACGACCACGTCAACGTCCAGGGCACCCCAGGTGATGTTGGCGGGATCCTTCTCGCAGAAAACCTGGATCTTGTTGCCGTCCACGATGAGGTAATTTCCCTCAACTTTGATGTCGTGGTTGAAAATGCCGTGTACGGAATCGTACTTGAGCATATAAGCCAGATAATCGGGATCGAGAAGGTCATTGATACCTACGACGACGACGTCCTTCGAGAAATTCTCGACAGCGGCACGGAATACCATACGACCGATGCGGCCGAATCCGTTAATACCAATTTTTACCATATTAAAAGCGTTATAAAGTTAAACAACATTCTTCCTACCAACAAAAGCGGCGCAAATTTATACAATTTTTAAAATATTTCAAAATTGGTTATTTTTGCACCCTATGCGAATTCTTCTGACAAACGACGACGGGTACCGTGCCAAAGGGCTCGCGGAACTGGTGGAAATCCTGAAACCTTTCGGGGAACTGACGGTAGTGGCTCCCAAGTACCACCAGTCCGGCATGTCCATGGCCGTCACCATGGGGCTCAAGCCCATTGCGGCCAAGCGGCTCCCGGACCGCGACGGGGTACGCTGGTGGTATGTGGACGCCACCCCTTCAAGCTGCGTGAAATACGGGCTCGACGAGGTCTTCACCGACGCTCTCCCGGATGTCATCGTATGCGGCATCAACCACGGTTCCAACGCCGCCTCCGCATCGATGTATTCGGCGACGGTGGGCGCAGCCCGCGAAGGGGCGCTCGCCGGCGTGTTGTCCATCGCGCTGTCCGTGGACGACTTCAGCCCGGATGCCGATTTCAGCGATGTCAAAAGACGGATTCCGGAGATTTTCCGCACACTCACGCAGAACCCTCCCGCCGACAAAAGCACCTTCTACAACATCAATTTCCCGAAGGGCGAAGCCCGGGGCATCCGCATCGGATACCAGGGCATGGTACACTGGCTCAAGGAGTTCCGGCCCTATGACTACGGCGTATTCGACCGTCTGGGCATCACTCCGCTGGACATGGGCATCCTCCGTATGCCGGAAGTGGAAGCCGGGGAGACCGTCTATGTGATGGCGGGAGACCTGACCGACGACCCGCGCAATCACGGGCACGCCGACCACCGGCAGCTCGAAGCGGGCTTCATCACCATCTGCCCGCTGAAACTCGACGCGACCGACTACGATGACAAGCGACGGCTCGAAAGCCTGTTTTAAGTGATGAGATACTATATCATAGCCGGCGAGGCCTCCGGCGACCTGCATGCCTCCAACCTGATGCGCGGTCTTTATGCCGAAGACCCGCAGGCCTGCATCCGCTTCCGCGGCGGCGACCTGATGAAAGCGGTGTACGACGCGCACGACAAGGGCACCGACGGCGGCCTGACCGTCCATTACAGGCAGGGGGCGATGATGGGGCTGAGCGAAATCCTCCGCAAGGCGGGGATGCTCTTCCGCAGCCTGCGCGAATGTAAGGCCGATATCGCCGCCTGGAAACCTGACGCGGTCATCCTCGTGGATTATCCGGGATTCAATTTCCCCATCGCCCGGTTCGCGCACGGACAGGGATTCAAAGTCTTCTGGTATATCGCGCCGAAGACCTGGGCTTCCCGCGAAGGGCGCAACCGCAAACTGCGCCGTTACGTGGACCGGCTTTTCATTGTATTCCCCTTCGAAATCCCCTACTTCACCAAGGCGGACGTACCCTTCGTCTATAAAGGCAACCCCCTGCTGGACGCCATAGATAACGCACCGGCCCTCCGGCAGAGCCGGGAAGCCTTCCTCGCCGCGCACGGCCTGGAAGACAAACCGTTCATCGCCATGCTCGCGGGGTCGCGCAAGGGGGAGATCTCCCGGATGATGCCGCCTTTGGTACAGGTCGCGCAGCGGCTGAAAACGTTGCCCGGGTACCGGGATTACCAGTTCCTGCTGGCCGGCGCCCCGGCCCGCAGCGAGGCGGACTACCTGCCCTATATCGAAAGCCATCCGGATATCCATCTGATTTTCGGCGATACCTACGGCATCCTCAGACATGCCGGGGCCGCCGTCATCAATTCCGGTACCGCCTCGCTTGAAGCTGCGCTGATCGGCACCCCGCAGGTCGTATGCTGGTCCACGACGAGGTTCAACATGTTCCTCGCACGCCACCTGCTCCGGATACAGGACAAAATCAAATACATCTCGCTGGCGAACCTCATTCTGGACAAAGCGGTTTTCCGCGAACTCATCCAGGAGGATTTCACCGCGGAAAATGTCATCTCGGAGCTGCTGAGCCTCGCGCCGGACAGTGCCAGGACGGCTGCCATGAAAGCCGATTACAGAAGCATCCGGGAAGCGCTCGGCGGAGGAGGAGCCTCCTGCGCCGTCGCCGCCTCGATCATAGAACTCATCCGCCACGATGTCCCATGAAAATCGAAGTGCAATAACGGGCGCTTGTTGCTTCGCAACCCTATCTGGGTAACTGCGCCCTAACATTGCACTTCGATATTTTATATGTTGATTATTTGGCCAAGCGATTTTAAAATGGAATTCAGCGATTTCAATCTCGAGAAAACAGGAGACGGACTCCTGCCGGTCATCATTCAGGACGCATGCACCCTGAAGGTGCTGATGCTCGGTTACATGAACGGGGAGGCCTTCGACAAGACGGTCCGCGAAGGCCGCGTGACCTTCTTCTCGCGCAGCAAGGGCCGCCTCTGGACCAAGGGAGAGACCAGCGGCAACTTCCTGACCGTAAAAGAGATGTATGCCGACTGCGACGCCGACACCCTGCTCATCAAGGCCGTTCCTGACGGTCCCACCTGCCACCGCGGCACCACCGCGTGCTTCGACACCCCGGAGGACGAGGGCTTCATCCGTACCCTGGCCTCCGTCATCGCCGGGAGGCATGCCCGGATGCCCGAAGGTTCCTACACGACGAAACTCTTCGTAAAGGGCGTCAAGACCATTGCCAAGAAGGTCGGCGAAGAATCGGCGGAAACCCTCATAGAGGCGATAGACGGAAAACGGGACCGCTATATCTACGAGTGCTCGGATTTAATCTACCACCTGCTGGTCCTGTGCGAACAGATGGGGGTAGGGATAGAAGACCTGGAAAAGGAACTCGCCCTCAGGCACCGTTAATTCGAATCCAGGGACTTGATTTCGTCCACGCCCGGGATAACGGCGATATCGGCGCAGGTAAGGCGCAGTTCTTCCGCCGAATGCACATTGAAGTGGATATCGCAGGAGACAATCTGGTCTTCGGTGCATGTGCGCAGTTCCGACATGGAGAGTCCGCGGCGCTCGACGATACAGTCGATGATATCGCGCAGCAGGTGATAACGGTCCACCGCGATAATCCGCACCGCCGCCGGATACAACTGGTCCGGTTTCTCCTCAAAATTCATTTCAACGATGGAATCTCCGTTCTCTGAAGCCAGTTTGATCGCTTCGGAACAATGCCGGCTGTGGACAGTAATGTGCCCCTGCGCATCCTTGAACCCGATCACCTCGTCACCGGGAAGCGGCCGGCAGAGCGGACAGCGCGTAAAATCCTGCCCGCCCGTATGTTTGAGGTAACTCGTGATGTGCTTTTTCGCCTTGTAGGTGGTAACGAATTCCAGCCAGTGCTTCTGCGGGCGCACATCCTCGTCAACCCCTATCTCTACACAGTCCCCGCGGTGCAGTTCGGTACGCAGCGGCGAGAGTTTTCCGTTGATACGCGCATACTTGGCACGCTCCGCGATGTCGGTGTGGATTTCATAGGCGAAATCCAGTGCCGTAGCGCCCTTGGGCAGGATGACACCGCGGCCCTTGGGGGTATAGGCAATGATATCCTCGTTGTAAAACGATGAACTGACCCCCTCCATGAAATCCATGTCGTCCATGTGCCGGGCCATATCCTGAAGTACGGCCTTGAAACGCTCCAGCCACTCTTCATTCCGCTCGACGATGCATCCGAGCCGGGCATTGCGTATCATCCGCTCGGACGAGATGTGAAGTTCCTCCCAGACGCCCGACGGATTGAGGAGTTTGACGTGGAACCCCTGATAGCCGTTGTCTTTGGGGTGGTCTATGTAATTGGAAATGCTTCCGGGCCGCTCCTGGAAGTGCCCGGACAAAATCGAATAGATGTACAGGCTCAGGTCCTTTTCATTCCAGGGTTCCTGCGGCTTTTCATAAATCACCCGTATGTAGTGCTTGAAATCGACATGGGCGAAGTTCACGTCGCCTTCTTTCATATTGCGCCATATACTGTAGGGCTTCCGGTAGCGGGTTTCCATGCGGACCCGGATTCCCCGGGAAGCCAGGATGGACTGGATTTTGGCGGAAAAGGCATGGACGGCATCGGCCGTCCGCGCCTTGTCTTCTTCCAGTTGCGCCTCCAACTGGGCGAACTCCCGCGAACAGCGGTAACGGAACGAAAGGTTTTCCAGTTCCGACTTGACCGGATAAAGGCCCAGGCGGTTGGCCAGGGGTGCATAAAAGAAATCCGTTTCCCCGGCGATTTTCATCTGCTTTTCAGGGCGCATGCTGTCCAGGGTGCGCATGTTGTGCAGCCGGTCGGAAAGTTTGACGAGGAGGGCACGGATATCGTAGTGTACGGACTCGAGGATCTGACGGAAGTTGTCCACCTGCTTGGTGTCGCGGTACTTTTCTTTTTTCCGTTTGGTCACGGCATCCACGAGGAAGGCGACATCGTCCCCGAACCGGGAACGGACATCCTCGATGGTATATTCCGTATCCTCCACCACATCATGCAGGAACGCGGCGATGACGGGGTTCGTATCCAGTTCCAGCTCGGCGGCGACGATATGCGCCACGGCGACGGGATGGACGATATACGGCTGTCCGGACATGCGTTTCTGCCCGTCATGGGCCCGGGCCGCAAACCAGAACGCATCCTCGATCCGCCGCAAATCCTGCGCGCTCACCCTGGGGCGCATCACATCAAACACTTTTTGCGCGGACTGCAGCACGCTGTCCTCTAATACCGGCTTTTCCATACCACTTCTCAAAAGGTTGCGCTAATATCGCAATTTTTTTCGTAAAAATTGAGTATCTTTGTGGACATTACAACTAATTTTTCGCACATAATGTCACGTTCCCTCTTTCTTGCAGTGGCGTTAGTGTTCACATTCGCAAACACTTCCGCCAAGTCTCCCGCCTGGACTCCCGCCGGAGACAACATCAGAACCCGCTGGGCCGCGCAAGTCAATCCCAAAGCTCCCCTGCCCGAATATCCCCGGCCGCAGATGGTCCGCAGCGAATGGCTTAACCTCAACGGCCTTTGGAATTATGGCATTACCGAAGCCGCTTCCGCCGATTTCAGCGTAGAAGGACAGATTCTCGTCCCCTTTGCCGTAGAATCGTCGCTTTCCGGCGTAGCGCGCAGCGTCACCGAGACGGAGGCGCTCTGGTATGAACGCAATTTTACGGTCCCGTCCGCTTGGAAAGGGCGCAACGTACTCCTGCACTTCGGCGCAGTGGACTGGAAAGCCGAAGTCTGGGTCAACGGGAACAAGGTCGGCGAACACACGGGCGGCTATACCCCGTTCTGCTTCGACATCACCGCATACCTCCGCAAAAGCGGGAAGCAGGTCGTGCGGCTCAAGGTGCAGGACGCCACCGATACATCCTGGCAGCCGCGCGGGAAACAGTGGATGCTGCCTTCGGGCATCTGGTACACCCCGGTCACGGGAATCTGGCAGACCGTCTGGGTGGAACCGGTACAGAAAACCCACATTACGGGATACGATGCGGTTTCCGATATCGACAAAGGCACGATCCGCCTGAGCGTCGGCACGGAAGGCCTGGAAACCGGCGACAAGATCCGTTCCCGCCTGCTGGCGGAAGGACAGGCCGTTGCCGAGGGAGAAGGCCGTGAAGTGGTGTTCCAGGTCCGGGAACCGAAACTCTGGAGCCCCGACAGCCCCTTCCTTTACGACGTCGAAATTTCCGTCGAGCGTGACGGAAAGGCCCTTGACGCGGTCAAGGGTTACACGGCCATGCGCAAGGTTTCCACCTATGTCGAGCCGAAGCCCCGGGGGTACCGCCGCATCGCCCTCAACAACGAAGCGCTCTTCCAGTTCGGTCCCCTCGACCAGGGCTGGTGGCCCGACGGTCTCTATACCGCCCCCACCGACGAAGCGCTCCGCTACGACATCGAACGCACCAAGGCCTGGGGCTTCAATATGATCCGCAAGCATATCAAGGTGGAACCCGCCCGCTGGTACTGGTGGTGTGACAAACTGGGCATCATGGTCTGGCAGGATATGCCTTCCATCGGCGACCACGGCTGCAAGCGGCGCGAAACCACCCGCAGCGAGGAAGTCAAGAAAGGACAAGGCAACAATTGGTCGTCGGATTCCTGGCTGGGCGGCACCGACTGCGTCGTCCCGCAGGAATGGAAAGACAATTATTATAAGGAATGGGGCGAGATTATCGACAATCTCAAGGGTTTCCAGAGCATCGTGGTCTGGGTACCCTTCAACGAGGCCTGGGGGCAGTTTGACACGCCTGAGGCAGTGCGCTTTACCCGCGCCAAGGACCCGACCCGCCTGATCAACCCCGCTTCCGGCGGCAACTTCGACCTTTCCGAACTGGGCGACATCCTCGACATGCACCATTATCCGCAGCCGATGATGAATATCTTCGAGCGCAAGGTCATCAATGTGATTGGCGAATATGGCGGCATCGGTCTGCCGGTGAAGGGCCATCTGTGGAAAATCACCGACAAGAACTGGGGCTACGGCGGCGTCAAGAAGACCAAAGAAGAAGTCCTCGACCAGTATGAGGAATTCGCCGACATCCTCAAGCGCTGCATCGCTTCCGGATGTGCTGCGGCGGTATATACCCAGACGACGGATGTGGAGGTGGAGGTAAACGGTATCATGACGTATGACCGTGAGGTAATCAAGATGAATGAGGAAAGCCTGCGCAGCATCAACGAGAGCGTCATCCGGTCCATGACCGCCCCTCCGGCAGCCGCCTTCCCGGGCAATCCCTTCGGCGGGAAAGTGGCGATTACCGCCCATCGCGGCTTCTGGAACTGCGAAGCGGCAGGATTCAGCGAGAATTCCATCGCATCGCTGGCCGCCGCCCAAAAAGCCGGCCTGTGGGGCTCCGAATTCGACGTCCAGCTCACCAAGGACGATGTTGTTATCGTCAATCACAACGACAATATAGACGGCCGTCTGATTGCCGACGCCACCTATGAAGAACTGCTCCCCTACAAACTGCCCAACGGCGAATCCCGTCCCACGCTCGACGCTTATCTTGAGCAGGGGGCCAAGGCGAACACCATGCTGGTCATGGAACTCAAGCCGCAGAAAAATATCGGGCGGGAGGATGTACTGGTGGACAAGGCGCTGGCCTCGCTCAAGGCCCACGGACTGTACAATCCCGCGCGGGTGATGTTTATTTCCTTCAGCTGGCACATCTGCCGGCGGATTGCCGCGCTTGCGCCGGAATTCCACAACCAGTTCCTCGAGGGTAACTATGGGCCGAAACGTCTGATGGACAATGGCATCAACGGATTTGACTATGAGTATCCCGTGATTCTCGCCCACAAGGACTGGGTGGAGAAGGCGCATGCGAAAGGGATGACCGTCAATACCTGGACGGTGAACAGGGAGAAAGACATGCGCGACGTGATAGCGGCGGGCGTGGATGTCATCACGACCAATTTCCCGCTGCTTGCACGGCAAATTTTAGGCGACAAGGAATATAAATGATAGATTTGCGGGCAAAAGTCGCTGAATGCGACAACGGACACTTGTTGCTTCGCAACCCTATCCGGGTAAATGTGTCCTAACGTCGCATCCAGCTCATTTTTATTTGCCGGCAAATGGTAATTATCGATAGAATGCAAGACAAGTTACAAGAACTGACGGACAGGCTGTACAATGAGGGCCTGTCAAAAGGAAAGGCCGAAGGGGAACGGCTGCTGGCGGAGGCGAATGCCAAGGCGGAAGCGCTGCTCTCGGAAGCCCGCGGACAGGCGGACCGCATCGTCGAAGAGGCCCGGAAGAACGCGGCGGAACTGAAGGCCAAGGCGGAACTGGATATCCGGAGCGCATCGGCGCAGGCTTTGCAGGCCACCCGTAAAGATATCGAGAACCTGCTGCTGGGCGCCGCCTGCAAAGCGCCCGCCAAGGACCTGCTCGCCGATGCCGCGCTGCTCAAGGAAGTCATCACGGAAACCGCCCGGCATTTCAGCCCGGACGCGCCCTGCGACCTGGCGCTCGTGCTGCCCGAAAAACTGCGGGGCGAACTGGAAGGCTGGGTAAGCGGTGCGCTGGCCCGGGAACTGAACGGCGGCATCAGCGCCGGCTTTTCCAAGAAAATGGCGGGCGGATTCCGCATCGGCCCCGCCGACGGCAGCTGGTATGTGGATTTTTCAGACGAGAGTTTCAGCACCCTGATTGCCGAATATCTGCGTCCTGTCACGAGAAAGCTGCTTTTCGGTGAATAATTACGTATATATCCTCTCCGCCCTGCCCTCGCCGGAGGAAGTTATTTCGCTCTGCGACGGGAAAGATGCGGAAACGGTCCGTTTTGTGCTGGACGGCTGCAATCCCGACAAGATTGACGCCTCGTTTTATGAGCGTGCGCAGAAAAGCCGCAGCCGTTTCATCCGCACTTACTTCGAATTCGACCGCCGGCTGCGCAATACCAAGGCGCGCTGGCTGGGAGAAACGCTCGGGATGGACGTCTCAAAGGATATCGTTTCGTTTCCGGAAGACGAGTTCCGGCCTTTCGACGACGAAGCGCGCCTCCTCGACATCCTGCGCGGGAAGGACATCCTGGCCCGCGAAAGGGAGCTGGACGCCCTGATGTGGGAGAAAGCGGAAGAAATCACCCGGCTGGATGTATTCAGCCTGGATCTCGTGCTCGCCTACGTCGCTAAAATGGCGACGGTAGAACGTTGGAACCGGCTTTCCGCGGAAGAGGGACGAAAATTTCTCCGCAAACTGGTAGATGAATTAAGAAATACAAATATATGGCAACAACAGGAAAAGTAACGGGCATCGTCTCGAACCTCGTCACCGTGCAGGTGGACGGCCCGGTAGCCGAGAATGAGCTCTGCCAGGTCTATCTGGGGGATACGCCGCTGCTCGCCGAGGTCATCAAGGTCAACGGCGACAAGGCCGCCGTCCAGGTCTTTGAGAGCACCCGCGGACTGCAAGGCGGCGACAAAGTGGAATTTCTGGGCAGGATGCTCGAGGTGACCCTCGGTCCCGGGCTGCTTTCCAGCACATACGACGGCCTGGAAAACAACCTCGCCACGATGGAAGGCGTTTTTCTGAAGCGGGGCGAATACACCGCGCCGCTGGATCATTCCCGGAAATGGGATTTCAAGCCCCTAGCCGCGCCCGGGGACAAAGTGAGCGCCGCCAGCTGGCTCGGCGAAGTGCAGGAAGGCTGGCTGCCCCATAAAATCATGGTCCCCTTCTCCTTCAAAGGCGAATTTACCGTAAAGGAAGTCGCCGCGGAAGGCAGTTATACCATCGACGAGACCATCGCCGTCCTTCTCGATGAAGAAGGCGAGGAAGTTCCCGTCACGATGACGCAGAAATGGCCGGCAAAAATTGCCGTAAAAGCGTACAGGGAAAAACCCAGGCCGCAGAAGATCATGGAAACCGGCGTGCGTGTCATCGACAGTTTCAACCCCATCGCCGAAGGCGGGACGGGCTTCATCCCCGGGCCCTTCGGCTGCGGGAAGACCGTTCTCCAGCACGCCATCGCCAAACAGGGCGAAGCGGACGTCATCGTCATGGCGGCCTGCGGCGAACGCGCCAACGAAGTGGTGGAGATTTTCACGGAATTCCCGGAACTCGTCGACCCGCACACCGGACGCAAACTCATGGAACGCACCACCATCATCTGCAACACCTCGAACATGCCGGTAGCCGCGCGCGAAGCCTCCGTCTATACGGCGATGACGATTTGCGAATACTATCGCGCGATGGGACTGCGCTGCCTGCTGCTCGCCGATTCCACCTCCCGCTGGGCCCAGGCGCTGCGCGAAATGTCCAACCGCATGGAGGAACTTCCCGGCGCCGACGCCTTTCCGGTGGACCTTTCCGCCATCATCTCCAATTTCTACGCACGCGCGGGCATGGTCATCCTGAACAACGGCGAGCAGGGAGCCGTTACCTTCATCGGCACGGTCTCCCCTGCCGGCGGCAACCTCAAGGAACCCGTCACGGAATCCACGAAAAAGGCGGCACGGTGCTTCTATGCGCTGGAACAGAACCGCGCGGACCAGAAACGCTATCCGGCCGTCAACCCCATCGAATCTTATTCCAAGTACCTCGAATACCCGGAAATCTGCGACTATCTCAATTCCCGTATCGAGGAGGACTGGGTAGGCCGCGTGCTCAAGGCGAAGAACTATGTCCGCCGCGGACGGGAGATGGCGGACCAGATCAACATCCTCGGCGACGACGGCGTCCCCGTATCCTACCACGAAGCCTTCTGGAAATCCGAACTGATCGACTATGCCTTCCTCCAGCAGGATGCCTTTGACGCCATCGACGCGCTGTGCCCGATGGAAAGACAGAAATTCATGCTGGACCTGCTGCTGGATATCTGCGGACGCGAATTCCGCTTTGACGATTATGAAAAGTGCCGGGCCTTCTTCAAGGAACTCATCAACGACCTGAGACAGATGAACTATTCCGAGTGGGAAAGCGAGGACTTCTGGGCATACAAGGAACAAATCAGCAAACAAATCGCAGAAAATGGCAAATAAAGCATATCAGCGCACCTATACGCAGCTCAGCGCCATTACCAAGGCGACGGTGTCCCTGCATGCGGCACACGTTTCCAACGACGAACTCGCGGTGGTGGACGGCAGACTCGCACAGGTCGTAAAAACCAAGGGAGAGGATGTCACGCTGCAGGTTTTTTCCGGTACCGAGGGCATCCCTACCAATGCGGAAGTATCGTTTATCGGCGCTCCGCCCTCGCTCAAGGTGAGCGAACAACTCTCCGGACGCTTCTTTGACGCCTACGGCCGTCCCATCGACGGAGGCCCGGAGCCGGAAGGTGAGGAAAGGGAAATCGGCGGTCCTTCGGTGAACCCCTACAAACGGCGCCAGCCTTCGGAATTGATTCCCACGGGCATCGCCGGAATAGACCTCAACAACACTTTGGTATCGGGGCAGAAAATTCCCTTCTTTGCGGACCCGGACCAGCCCTATAACCGCGTGATGGCGGACGTGGCCCTCCGGGCCGACGTGGACAAGATCATCCTCGGAGGCATGGGACTGAGCAACGACGACTATCTGTTCTTCCGTCACCAGTTTGAGGCGGCGGGAGCGCTGGACCGCATCGTCTGTTTCATCAACACCACCGAAAACCCTCCCGTGGAGCGCCTGCTGATTCCCGACATGGCGCTTACCGCGGCGGAGTATTTTGCCGTCGATAAAAATGAGAAGGTGCTGGTGCTGCTGACCGACATGACGCTTTATGCCGATGCGCTTTCCATCGTCAGCAACCGCATGGACCAGATCCCTTCCAAGGACTCGATGCCCGGTTCGCTCTATTCGGACCTTGCCAAGATTTACGAAAAGGCCGTCCAGTTGCCTTCCGGCGGCTCCATCACCATTATCGCCGTCACCACCCTGAACGACGGGGACATCACCCACGCCATTCCCGACAATACCGGATATATCACCGAGGGGCAGTTGTTCCTCCGCGCCGATTCCGACTCGGGCTGCGTCATCGTGGATCCGTTCCGTTCACTGAGCCGGCTCAAGCAGCTGGTTCAGGGCAAAAAGACGCGCGAGGACCATTCACAGGTCATGAATGCCGGGGTCCGGCTCTACGCCGATGCGCAGAACGCCAAGACCAAACTCGAGAACGGATTTGACCTGTCCGACTATGACCTCCGCTGCCTCGACTATGCGAAGGAATACGCGACGCGGCTGCTTTCCATCGATGTGAATATCCGCATCGATGAAATGCTCGATACCGCCTGGGAACTGTTCGGAAAGTATTTCAGCCCTGCCGAAACAGGCATCAAGCAGGCGTTGGTGGACAAATACTGGAAATGGCAATAAAGTTCCAATATAACAAGACATCGCTTACGAACCTCGGGAAACAGCTCAAGGTGCGCCAGAAGGCGCTGCCTACCCTGAAGAACAAGGAGTCGGCGTTGCGGGCGAGCGTGCTTGGCGCCAAGGCGGAAGCCGAGCGTTATGCGGCGCAACTCGAACAGGCGATGCAGGACTACGACTACCTCGCCGCCCTGTGGGACGAATTCGAAGCGGACCTTATCCGCATCACGGACGTGGAGATGGGTACGGTCAAGGTAGCCGGCGTAAAGACCCCGGCCATCGTCGAAATCCATTACGACATCCGTCCGTTCAACACCTTCGCCCGCCCGGCCTGGTTTGCCGACGGCATCCGGATCCTCAAGGAACTGACGCGGCTGGGGCTGGAGAGCGAGGTCTCCGCCGAGAAGCGCCGCATCCTGGAATTCAACCGGAAGAAAACCACCCAGAAGGTGAATCTCTACGAGAAAGTCCAGATTCCGGGTTATCAGGAGGCCATCCGCAAAATCAAGCGTTATATGGAAGACGAGGAAAATCTGAGCAAGGCCGCCTCGAAAATCGTAAAGACGCGCCATGCCATGGAAGAAGAGGAGGAGGCGCTATGATAGAGAAAATGACCCGATACGCGTTCATCCTGCTTCAGGGGGACCGCGAAGGTTTCATCGATGCCCTGGCCGCCACCGGCGTCATGGACATACGGCGGAGCGCCAAAGACCTGGACGAGCGCGCGGCCGGAGTGCTGGAACGGATCAGCAGCAACAAAAAGCGGGCGGCTGAAATCCGTGCCGGAAAGGACGGGCGCCTCGAAGAGCTCCACGCTGCGGTGCGGGAGGCCCGCTCCGTTTATGAAGCCACCCTCCCCTGGGGGGAATATGACCGTGAGCGACTGGCCGCGACGGGGCTGGACGTACATTTCCATTGCGTCAAGGAAAAACAGTTCAGCGCTGACTGGGCCTTGCAGATTCCCCTGCAGGAAGTGAGGCGCGCCGACGGCTGTGTCTGGTTCGTAACCCTGGGGACGCAGGACGATTCCCTGCCCGGGTTGCTCCCGGCTCCAGCGCTCGGCCTCGCCGAGGCGAAATCGGCATGGGAGAGAGCCCAAGCCCAGGAATCGGAATATGCGGCGCAACTGGAAGAAGCAAAATCCACGCTTCCGGATCTTGACCGTTCCATCCGCGAGGACGAGATCCTTCTGGGACGTCTGATGGCCGGGAAAGCCGGACAAGAAGGCGCCGAAGGGACCGTCGTACTCTACGAAGCGTTCGCGCCCGCCTCGGAGGACGAGCGGCTTGCCGTACAATTCGACGCACTCCCCTGCCTTTGGCTCCGTGGGGAAGCGGAAGAAAGCGACAATCCTCCCATCAAACTGAAGAACAACCGCTTTGCCCGGCTGTTTGAACCGCTGACCGGGATGTACGGGATGCCGGTTTACGGAGAGTTCGACCCGACGCCCGTGCTGGCTCCGTTTTTCCTGCTTTTCTTTGCCCTGTGCATGGGTGATGCGGGATACGGGCTCGTGCTGATCCTGTTCGGGATTGCAGTCAATAAAGGATGGGTAAAGATCGAAATGTTCAAGAACATCGGCACCCTTATTTCCGTTCTGGGCTGCGCCACCTTCGTTGTGGGGCTGGTGCTCGGCACCGCCTTCGGCGTAAACCTCTACCGCCTTGAGGGTACTCCCGCATGGATGAAGTCGCTGATGATATCGGACGACATCAAGATTGCCGGATATTCCGCCCAGATGATACTGGCGCTGGGTATCGGCGTCGTGCATATTTGCCTTGCCATGGTGATTAAGGCGGTTCTGTACACGAAACGCTTCAGCATCAAGGCCGCCGTGAGTGCCTGGGGCTGGGTGATCCTGGTGCTCGGCGCCATCGGGATTGCAGCCGCCGCGTCGCTGGGCGCCCCTGAAACCGCAACCCGCATTGCCATTATCGCCGTCGGGGCGGTATCGGCACTTGCCATTTTCATCTTCAACAAGCCCGGAAGGAACCCTCTTGTCAATGTGGGGGCGGGACTGTGGGACAGTTACCAGATGGCGACGGGGCTGCTCGGAGACGTGCTCAGTTATATCCGCCTCTATGCCCTGGGGCTTGCCGGAGGGATGCTCGGCGGAGCCTTCAACGAACTGGGAACGATGGTGCTCGGAGACTCTCCTACATGGCACTGGCTCCCCTTTGTGGTGATTTTATTGTTCGGGCATGTGCTGAACCTGCTGATGAGTTGCCTGGGAGCCTTTGTGCATCCGTTGCGTCTTACCTTCGTGGAATATTTCAAGAATGCCGGATATGAAGGGAAAGGCATCAAATACAATCCTGTGAAATAATTAACAATTAAACGATACGATTATGATTAATGTGATTTTAGGATACCTGGGACTGGGTCTCATGCTGGGCCTTGCAGGTGTCGGGTCTTCCATCGGGACGACGATTGCGGGCAATGCCGCAGAAGGGGCGCTCAAGAAAAATGCGGAGAAATCGTCCGCTTACATGATTCTTTCCGCAATGCCCGCCACGCAGGGCCTCTATGGATTTGTCGCTTTTCTGATGTGGCTCGGGAAGGATTTTGCCGAGAACGGGGCCATGCTGTTCGGCGTCGGCATCAGTGTGGGGCTCGTCTGCCTGTTTTCCGCCATCCGTCAGGGGCAGGTCTGCGCCAACGGTATCATCGGAATCAGCCAGGGGCATGATGTCCAGACCAACACCATGATCTACGCCGCACTGCCTGAATTCTACGCGATTCTCGCGCTGGTCGCTGCGCTGATGATATAGTCGCGGTCGCGCTTCGCAAGTTCTTCCGGTGCGTCTCCGACCGCCATCCTCCGCATACGGGACTGCGGAAGACCTGCTGAAATTATGCAGGTTACCCTCAAAAAGGGCCCTAAAGTGCGTGAGGCCTGCATTTTTTCAGCAGGTTTCCCGCAGCGTATGTATGGTTCGAGGCGGCTGTCCGGGAACCGGAGCGCCGCATCCATGAAACGTTAAAAAAAGTGGATAAAACGTAAAAATCTGCGACCAGGGCCTCCCGGGGCCTTGGTTTTTTGGTCCGTACCCGATAGCTTTGGCCGACCAAAAAAAGTGAAGGGTGATGAATACGACAACTCAAGACAAAGAAATCAAGATGGGCCGTTATGCGAACCTGCTCTACGATGAGACGTTCAAGCTGGTGGTCGCGGCCGAGGGCAACGAGTCCCTCGTGCTGGAAATCCTCCGGCTTCTTCTTCCCGAACTGCACATAGCATCTGTGCGGTTCATGGACCGTGAGCGGCACGGTTTTGCAATTTCGGAGAAAAACGTTACATTTGACCTGTACTGCACGGACGAGTCGGGCGAGCGCTTCATCGTGGAGATGCAGCATGCCTCCCAGTCTCACTTTGCGGACCGGATGCTCTTCTATTCGACCTTCGCCCTGCGGGAACAGCTGGAGACGAAGATGCGGGAGCGCAGGGAGCAGTTGCGCAGGGGGCAGCCGGCCCCGCCGGTGGACTACAGTCTGCTTCCGGTGTACGTGGTGGGGATTCTGAACTTCAGCATTCCGCACAGAGACGCGGGAGCGCTGACGGAGGGCCTGGTGAGCCGCTACGAACTGCTGAACACGGGGAACGGGGAGCGGATGACCGGAGCGCTGACCTTCCTGTTCCTGGAGTTGGGTCGTCTCGGGATAGGTCCGAAGGAGCCGCAGAGGTGCGTGACGCTGCTGGAGAAGTTCGCCTGGTCGATGCGTTACATGCATGAGGTGGAGGAGAAGCCGGAGGGGTTTGAGGATTCGCTGCTGGGACTTCTGTACGGGAAGTCAGAGTTTGCGAACATGACGGTGGGCCAACAGGAAGCTTACGATAGGATTATGACAACGGACATCGACATAGAGAACCAGATTGCCTACGCGCGGCGTACAGGCCGTGAGGAGGGTGAAGCCGCTGGAAAGGCGGAAGTGGCCCGGGCCATGAAGGCGGCGGGGCTTTCTGCGGAGGAAATATCGAAATTCACCTCCCTGACGCCGGAACAGGTCGAGACCCTGTAGCATCCGGTGGTTCCCCGGAGGCTTACCGGCACATTCCCGACCTCCATCCTCCGCACGCGGGCTGCGGGAGACCTTTCCCCCGGGCTCCCGGTCCGGATCTCTTAGATGTGTTTTCGTGTAAGCATATCACTTTGTGTTAGTACGGCAAAGTTACGCCTCACTTACACAAAGTAACAGTCGTATATGTTCGGATGCTTACGAGTGAACTCGCGATGACATCAAGAAAAAAGCAACCGGCAGAGTGTCGGTTGCTTTCTCTTTTTAGTAGGCTGGACTGCCCAGAGGAGATTATCACTCTGAGGCTACAATCCAGGTTATTGCAATATTATCAAGGTAAAGGGCACCGCCAATAGCCTGGAATCCGACATAGGTATATTTGCCAGATGAAATGTCCTTTGTGGCAGAGTCATCCTTGGGAATGCTTACAGCAGAAGTTGCACTGGACAGGTTGTCCAACGTTATAGCACTTGTGCTCGCCCGGACAGTAATTGATCTGCCGCTTGTAGTATTGGAATTCCAGCTAAGAGCGACAGATTTAACGTACCCTCCACTGGTAAATGACACTATGCCGCGTTTATTTGAGGCCGAATAAGTATTAAACTGGATGGCCGTATTACCGCCAGCCGTTCTACCTGCATAAACAGCGGAAGAATTGCTGGTTTTGTCAGACCAATTAGTATAGCCGGTACCGGTAACGCCAATAAGAGACCTGGTTAGATTGTCCGTTACAGCAAATGACGCCACAATCTTAACTCCATAACCAGGCATGGTGAACTTACCATTCGTGACGGTAACTGAAGTGGTTGCATCATCAGCCTTTGTGACTTTCCAAGAGTCGAGCGAATATCCGGTTCCGGTAGCAGTTACAGCCAGTGTGACCTCTGCTCCTTCGGCAACAAGATCGCCGCTGGAAATGGTTGAGCCGCCTGCGCTGACTGTATATGTGCATCCAGTGGCACTCGCCAATTGGTTGAAAGTTACGGCATTCCCAAGTGCGGTGTCAGAGACGGTGATGGCCTGGGTGTCATTCTTTGTGACAGTCTTGTAAGTGTAACTGACAGTGATAGAATCATCGCTGAGAGCAAGTGCGCCGTCGGGGGTGAAGGTAAGGTCACTGTTGTCAACTTCCTTGTCATTGATGGCACTGGAGCCATTGTTGTCAATATAATGGGCCGTTACGACCATTCCGGTGGGATCAAAACTGTCTCCGACCACGTAGGTGGTCTTGGTGGGAGACGTCGTAATCTCGATACTGTCAAGGACCCAGTCAACGACAGACACCGCCTGAGCCGTGCTCTTTCCGCCATAAGACACCGTAACCGACGTGGTATTGGCGGCAATGGTCGACGGGCTGAAGGAAATATCCGCGTTGTCAAGCGTTTCAGACTTGGTTTCTGACGAGCCGCCATTGTCAATGTAATTGGCCTTTACGACCATGCCAGTAGCGTCGAACGACTCGCCTGCCTCATAAACCGTCTTGGTGGGAGGAGTTGTAATCTCAATATTGTCAAGGACCCACTCGACCACGGTAATGGCCTGCGTGGTGCTCTCGCCTTCGTAGGAGATGGTTACGCTGGTCGTGCCGGCCGTAAGGCTGGTAGAAGGCGTAATCGTGAGGTCTGCGTTGTCGAGGACAACCTGCTTGTCGGCCTTCACGCCCGCTTCATCTTCGTAAGTTGCGGTAACGACCATGCCGGTGGCATCGAAGTTCTCGCCCGCCTCGTAGGTGGTCTTGGTGGGGCGGGTCGTTACAGCAATGCCCTTGAGGTTCCAGACGGTGTTGTCTTCCTCGATGAAGAAGGCAGTGACGGTAGCCTTTATATTGTTATTGACACTCCCATAACTTCTCCAATCCGCGGAATTGTAAACACCGATAAAGCGAGATGTGGCAGTATTCTGCAAGTAATACTCGGTACTATTCGCTGGCGTGTCAGATACAACATATGAGAACGTATTATTAGGATTGGAACCAACCTTCACACCATTATTGGTGTCTGTGCAATAGAGATAATCGCTTGTGCCGGGTCTCCGGAAGCGATAGTTCCCCGCTGAAGGTTTCTCCAGCACCCAGCGCAGTTCCGCTGCGGGAGCGGTCCCCAGTTCCGTCTTTTCCGATGCAAGGGTAACCAATGATGCGCTGGGAGGGTTCGACGTACCATTCGCATTCGTCATCGCCTTCGAAGTGGTCAAGTCCACAATCACCAGGGTATCCCCTGCTGCGATATCCGCAAGGTCCGTCTTCACCCAGGTGGGAAGTTTCGCGAAGGTGGCAGTTACGGTAACGTCGTCGTCCGGCATGGTGAAGGTAGTGGGGTTCTCGGTCGTGCTGGCAGGAGTTGCACCTGTCACTGACCAGGAGACAAATTCATAACCTGTATCAGGGTCGGCGGTAATGGTTACCTCGGTCCCAGGAGCGACGGCGGGACCCGGCTCTACGGAAATGGAACCGTTTTCTGCGACAGTCGTGACGGTCTTCAAACCGGCGCTGAATACCGGGGTAATGGTCACATTGCCGGAAGGCATCACAAAGGTATTGTCTGTGACGGTAATCTCATTGTCTTCATCGTCCACGACCGTTACGGAAGCCATGGCGTAAGACTCGTCCGCAGGAACAGGGGTTATGGTCACGGTCTGGGTCTCATAAGCCTTGTCCGCAGGATCGGTTGTCACCGTACCGAGCGTATGGTCCACAATGGCAATCGTGTACTCCTGGGCATCTCTACCCGGGATCCTCTTGTAGAAGGCGATGGCTGACATCGTAGATGTCGAAGCATAACATGCAAACATTGGATTCCCATTATTGGGGTTAAACCGCATGTCGTTACGCCCGTTCGATCCCTGGGCAACAGCAGAAGATGCAGTAACAGCCCAAACCCCATTATTACCGGCAGTCGAGGCGGGTGCTGTCTTCAACTGATTGGAACTACCACTGCTCGCATATAAATATGCATCATCACCAACATTGAACTTCCAGTTATCGCCGGAAGCCTCGAGGGTTATTATCTGCACATCGTCGTTGATTTCAATCGTATTCCCGTCTGCAGACGCCGTAACGGCAACAGCAGAACGGTTGTTAGTGTTCTGAGTTGTGCTGATTGCATACGCAGCATCTTCATCGGTAATGACAATCTCGTCGCCGTCGGCCAAATCAGACACATCGGTAACCTTTGTCCAGGCGCCGGGAACCTGAGGAATCATCTCCCACTTGCTGTCCTTGATCTGGAAGTCACGGATGAACATCACCTCGTTGCGCCCGATGGTGAGGGTGGCGGAGGAATGATACGCCGCACGCCCGCCGTCGGTGGAACGGAAAATCACATCGATGCCCTCATAGGTGCCGGGATATACTACAAAATAGTATGTGCCGCTGGTGGCGTTGACCTTGGTGAGGGTAACCTCGCCGGAGCCTTCATCCACCACAAAGTCAAGCGTTTCCGGCTCAATCAAGACCGCCCCGGCAAGCGTCTCTTCCGTAGTTTTGAGGATAATGGAACTGATTTTCTTTGTGCTTGTGAAGGAAAGGCTCAGCAGCGCACCTATATTCTTGAACTGCACATCGTCGTCAACGGTGGCATCGGCAACCGCAAGATTGGCGTTGTTCGCGAAACTGCCGGCAACCGCACGCTGCTCCACGGGAATACCGGCGGTATGAATTTCAGCCCAATCATAAGTTGCGGTCATATCGGCCGGGTAAAGCGCCCAGAAGAAATTTGTCTCCAGCGGCGTCTGCGAGAACGTAAACGAAGCGATGGCGCCGTTATCGGTAACGGTCGTATTCTCATCGGAGAGCGTGGGATTTTCGTCCTCGAAAGCGACAATCCTGTCCGAACTGCTCCAGCGCACCATCCGGCCTTCGGCGAGGCTGGTCCTGGAAGGCTCATCATCTGCCTTTACATTGTCATCGACCTTTGCGACGAGCACTTTGGGCTCGAAATCAACTGCCGGTCCGACCGGTTCCATCTCACTTTGGCAGGAGAACAAAACCGAAACTGCGCCAAGCGCAAGAATGTTTTTCAAATAAGATTTCATCGTGTTCTCCTCCTTTACTCTTCGTCGTCTTCATCGTCCCATGACCCGGAATAGTTGACACCGGGCTGAAATGTCTCTCCGGTAGAGACTTTAAGCAGGCTTTCCTTGAATCGTACCACAAGGAAACGGCAGCTTGGCTGCGCATAGTTCTTTTTATTCATAAATGCTGATCTATGTATATACTACCACGCTGCAAAAATAATATAATGATTCAGTATTTCAAAGATACTTTCATCATGTTTTTCATATAGTTTTCAACAACATAGTTCTCAACAGCAATCCATTGAGATCATAGCCGGCGGAAGCCCGTTTTCCAAAAACGTACGCATCCTGGACATATAGGGCGCCACATGGGCGAAAAACCGCCTGTATCCTTCACAAAGCACATTTACCCCGGTTCCGTGGTCACGATGCTGCGGACACTCCCCGTTGCAGGCAGCAAGATATGCGCAGCCAAGACACTTTGGAGGAAGGCTGGTCCATTTCCTGTAGGCGAACTGCTTTACCCGTGGCGATTCCATCAGGTCCCGCAACGGAGTCTCAAGCACATTCCCTACCCGGTATGAAGGGTAAACGAAATGGTCGCAGACATACAGGTCTCCATTGTGCTCGATAACGGCATTCCCGAAACAGCTGCGTCCAAACACGCAAACCGCTTCCTTCCTGCCGCACCATGCCGCCAGCGCCGAATCGAAGAGCTGCACAAAATACTTCCCCACATCCCGCTTCACCCACTCGTCAAAAATATCGCACATAAAAGTTCCAAAAGCCGGGGCCGATACCGACCAGAATGCCGGGACAGCCCCTTCCTCCATAGGATCGACGATCACAGGACGGCCCTTCCTCCCCCTCGTTTTCACATACTCCACAACCGGCAAAAACTGCATGTACCGGCTTCCGATGCCCTTCAGGAAATTGTACACTTCCCTACCGTGGCCTTCAGAAGCACGGCTCACGGCAGACAGTGTATTGAATTCAACGTCATGCTCCCTGAGGAGGCTGAGCCCCTCCATCACCCGGTCAAAAGACGGACGTCCGCCCTGGTCGAGACGGTAACGGTCATGCAACGCCCGGGGACCGTCAATCGAGATACCCACAAGGAAGCCGTTGTCGTGAAAAAAAGACGCCCACTCGCCGCTAAGGAGCGTTCCGTTTGTCTGGATCGAGTTATGGATGGTTTTTCCGCCTGAGTATCGTTTCTGATATTCCACGGCCTTACGGAAAAATTCAAGTCCAAGTACCAGGGGCTCTCCGCCATGCCACACAAAATGCACATCAGGGACATCGCAGGCTTCTATATAAGCCTTTGTGACCTTCTCCAGCACAGGGAGGGTCATGCGTGGTTCCCGTCCTCCATAAAGGATGGATTTGTCCAAATAGTAACAATATGCACAATCCATATTGCACAGCGAGCCCGCCGGCTTGAGCATGATGCTGAAAGCCCGTGGTCCCGTTACCCTGGCCGCTTCATCCAGCGGAATAGCCGTACGAATGGATTCTTCCATTTATCTGAGCGTTCTTTCCTTCGTCAAAACTTCCTGCAGCCTGGCAACCATTTCGGGGTAATCGGATGCGACATTATGTTGTTCCTGCGGGTCTTCCGCAAGGTTAAACAACTGTGGATGCGGCCTGTATCCGGTTTCGCTGCCGGGAGCCCAGTCATATTCTTCCGGTCCCCGGCTGGGTTCTATGTATTTCCATCCGGCGGTACGCACGGAAAGTGTACGGTTGTGGGCCTGTTCCACCACATATTCACGGCCGACGGGGTTTTCGCCCAGCCAGGCGTCGAGATAATTCCGGCTGTCAGGTGCGGCACCGTCCGGCACACGCGCCCCGAGCATCGAAGCAAAACCTGCAAAGAGGTCAATCTGCGAGAGGAGCGCATCAGAACGCCCGCCCGGAGCGACATGGCCCGGCCAGCGCACCAGCAGCGGCACCCGGGTCCCGGCCTCGTAAGCGCCATACTTGTTTCCACGAATTCCGCCTGCGGGATCATGGCCGCCAAGTAGTTCTCCGGCCATGTCCTGATAGCCGTCCTCAATTACGGGACCATTATCACTGGTGACGATAAGGATGGTATCTCCGGCAAGGCCAAGCGCCTCCAGTTCATCCATGACGGCCCCCACGGTCCAGTCAAATTCCACGATGGCGTCTCCCCTGAGGCCCATTCCGCTTTCGCCGCGGAAACGCTGGTGAGGAAAGCGTGGAACATGGATATCGTTGGTTGCCAGATAGATGAAAAACGGACGGTTTTTGTTTTTGCGGATGAAGTTCAGGGCATGGACGGTGATTGAATCGGCAATGTCTTCATCTTTCCATAGCGCCCTGCCGCCCCCTTTCATATAACCTATGCGGCCAATCCCGTTCACTACGGTCTGGTTATGCCCAAGCCCGGGAGTCGGAAGGAGGTTGTATATGAGTTCCGGATGGTCCATCCCCAATGGTTCACCGGGAAAAGGCTCGTCGTAACTCACTTCGATGGGAGCTTCCGGATCCCATGAAACCACACGCCCGTTCCTGATGAAAACGCACGGGACACGGTCTCCGGTAGCGGCCATTATATAGGATTCATCAAAGCCGATATCTCCAGGCCCCGACGGAAGGGGCGCATTCCAGTCCTGCTTTCCGGTGTCCGCCCCAAGGCCAAGGTGCCACTTGCCGAATACAGCCGTGGCGTAGCCCTCGTTCTTGAAAAGATCGGCCAGGGTATATTGCCCGGGGCGGATAATCATTCCGGCGTCTCCCCGGGCTATATCCGTGTCGGGGCGCCGCCACGCATACTCGCCGGTAAGAAGCGAATATCGAGACGGCGTAGAGACGGAAGCTGTGGCGTATGCATGGGTAAAGCGCATGCCTTGCTGCGCAAGGGCATCCACATTGGGCGTATTCACGTTCCGGGCACCATAGCAGCCCAGATCCCCGTACCCCAAATCATCGGCCAGGATAATCACCACGTTGGGGAATATCCGGGCCGGCTTTTCCCGGGCACAGGCCATGGCGGCAAGGGCACCGCCCGCCGCCATAATCTTACCTGCGTGCAGGGCCATAAGTCTCATAGCCAGGATTCATTTCAAAAGCGCCCGTACCCGCATCAAAGCTTTTGAAAGGATTGTCAGACTCCTTCACGATCGTGTTCACGTCCGGTTTTACCGTGGAATTTCCGTGCGCAATTATCCAGTTCTTGCCGGAATCAAGACCGTATGCGATATTGCCATCAATGGAAAGGACATCGGCACGCTGGTCAGCGCTGTAAAGGATGAAGCAGTAGGAAGCAAGGTCTGCAGTCTGTTCTGCCCAGAAGACATTGCCCTTCATCTCAAAGGATGAAAGCTGCCAGAACTTGAAATAGCCGTTTGATGAGGGGCAGTTGTAGAAGATGTTGTTTCTGACAGTGAGCGTTCCTTCCCAAGGACTGCCGGTCTGGGAGACATTCTGGTCGTAGTTCATGATCTGGACAGGCACCGGAGAGGCATTGTATAGCACATTATCCGTGAACACCAGTTCCTTATAGGTATGGAGGACCGTAGATTTATAGAAATTGAAGAGTTGGATGTTGGCCGTATTCTTGAGCTGGAAGTCGCAGTCTTTTACGATAACGCTCTTGAAACCATAGGTGGCGACATTGGCATAAAGCATTGCGCGGGAAACATTGGCAATGCGGCAACCCTCGAAATGCCATGCGGTGAAATCGGCTGTGGACTTGGCGTTGTTGAAGGCGTATACCGCATTGGTTCCGCCATCGATATTCACCATGTCATACACGAGGTTCTTGAGAATGAGGGAGCCGCTCTTGAGTTTGATGTTCATGGTCGGACGCACGGTAACGGGCTTGTCGGCATACCGGCTCAACAGCACGACGTCACCCGTGATTTCGGTAACTGAAGGGATGTCAAAACCGGCACCTTCCGCCTGTTCCAGGAAGAACACACCGCTCTTTTGGTGAATCAGGGCGCGAAGGTCTGTAGCGGCGACATCGGCAACGACAAGGTTGCCGTCCCCCTGGGTGGCCTTATTGTATTTTATGCCCGCGATTTCGATGTCCTTTCCGTCCTGCCAGGCCTGATAATAGTCGCTTATCACGGCTGCGAGGGTCATGAAATCGGCCTTTGCAAGCGTTCCGAGTACGGCACCGTTCACCGGAAGGACGTAGATGGTATAGCAGGTACCTTCGGTGAGGCCTGTGACTATGGCGGAAGTCCCCTCTCCGTCAAGGCCCGACTCCGAAACATATTCAGGAGAAGGAGCCGGAGCCGATGACTCACGCACGAGGTATTTCCATGAAGACGCGTCTGACAGGACAACGCTGAAGGAAACCGACGTCCGGGCGGCCATGACACCGGTGATGGCAGCGGTAGGGTTGACAACTGCCGGAGCATCGTCAAGAGCCACTTTCACCTTGGCCACAGCCGCAAAGCCGGAGGCCGACAAGGCAAGGATGGAAACATCGGTGCGGGTATCGGCAAGGGTGGCCTTGGTGGATACGGGGGCGGTTATGGAAAGAAGGGCGTCATTCAATGCGGCATTCCATCCCCGAGGGGCGGTAATGACGGTCTGGGAAGCCCCCTCGATGGTAACGGGATAGTTCCTGGTTTCCCCGGCAGCAAAAATCTGAAGCTCCCGGGCACCCTCTATGACCACCTTGAAACCGGAAACGACGGGGACAGTGAGTTCCGTTCCGTTTTTCAGGACCAGCGTAAAAACTCCGTCCTCATAGCTTACGGACTGGAAGAACGGATCCTCCGGAGCATTTCCTCCCGGAAGAGCGCTGACGGGTTTGCCGTCCGGCCCCTTGACCTCATCGAAAGTATTCCCTCCGTCATAGCTCACCGTCCAGTTTCCGGCTTCATTCACACCGAACTGCGGTGTAAAGCCGTCAGCACCTGTGGCCTTGACTTTGTTCCCGCCGGAAAGGATATACTGGGAGCCGGTGCCATAATCCACCATCCAGTACCCCTCGGCATCCACGCTCATGACAGGAATACTGCCAATGCCCACACTTCCCTGGGTAAGGGTAAGTTCACGACCGTCAGAGAGGGTAATTTTCCACACCCCGCCGCTTTCAGACACAGACGCGATGGTGCCGGCTTCCATAAGTGCCGATATGGATTCGACGTTCCTGTTAAGTGCATCGAGCTGAATTTCCAGTGCGGTTACACGGCTTTCAAGTGAGCCGATACGGGAGTCTGTCCCGCTCATGTCCGCACATGCGGCGGCAACGGGAAGGAATAGAAGCAAAAGGTACTTTTTCATATCGTTTTTATTTTATCGAATTCAACCAGGCGGGCACTGCACCCAGACGCTTCTTTAACTGTGCTTCATACAGGGATTCGGGGTCGGCAACCGTACCATGAGCCTCATCCACAAGAGTTTGCGAAGCTACAAACTCGCATTCCGCGCCATGGAATCCCACAATTACGGGCGGAAGGAACTTCCACCACAAGCTGGCCGGTTTCCACCAGTCCCAGCGCCCGCTGAAGGGCGTCGTGGAGTTGAAATTCCAAATCACAAGGTCCTGAAGGTGGTTGGGGACCTGTGCCGCATCGCCGCCCTGACGGAACTGCATCCACCCGCCTTCGCAGCAATCTATAAGCGTCGCGCGCGGCTGCGTCGCATGGGCCTCAAAGCAACTGTCGTCGCCCCATACATTTCTCCAAAGTACCGTACCCATGCTGGGCTTGGATACACCGACGGCATGATACTGCCCGGCATTTTCCACCCTGACGCCATTGGATACAAGAGGCCCGTCGGCGTGGTCATAAACTTTGCCGATGAACACGCGTGAAGACTGCTGGCTGCGTATGGATGAATGGCCCCTGTTGCCGTCAATCTCAATGTCATAGACCGAGACGTTGGCGGAGTTTGTGATGGTACAGGCCTCGCTCACGGAAGTGAAACGCACGCGGCGAAGCCAGCCGTTAGTGATTCTCGCCATGGCAAGGGGCTTGTATGCGCCGTCATCCTGCCATGATCCGTGATGGACGAAGTCCGGCTTGGCGTTACCCTTGAACGTAAGGTCTTCTACGCCAACCCTATTGTAATGAGGATATTTCTTGATCGTCCAGTTCCAACGGGCCTCAACGGCATGCATTATGGGTTCAACGAAAGTGACCACATTGCCGGATACAGAAGCCACCTGGTGATAATCCCACACCTGGACTCCTTTTTCCACGATGTCTGTCATTGTGGGAGCAGCCGCATAAGGGGCAAGTTCCCTGGCTACGAAAACGGGATCATTGTTCAATACGTGCAGGCACACCCAGTCCCCTGCCGCTATGCCTGCCGCAGAAGCGACCGTCACGGAAAATGAGCCTTTGGGAGCATCTGCAGTGACAGTTGTAAGGTCTGAAAGACCGGAATTATGTTTGAGTTCCAACATAACCGGAGAACTGTACAGGGCAGAGCTTGCAGGCAGGTTTGGGGACTGCATGACGAGGGTGGTCTTGTCGCGGCCAGCCCCCTTGATCGCAAAGGAGCCAGCCCTCATGAGGATGGAGGAACTTTTTCCATTATAATCATCGTCTGCGGTATGCAGGATGAACTCCCCCTCCGGGAAATAGAGGACGGCACGGGCCTCGGGGTTGTGTACGGCACCCTGGCCGATAGCCGCCTGATAGGCACGGATTACGGCCTCGCGGTCTGACTTGCCGTCAGAAGGGACCGCACCGAAATCGGTGACGTCGTAGACCGTCCAGCCAAGTTCGAGGGCATCGGCGGGGACGCTCTCGCCATGATCATACCCGGCGTAGGAGAAGTCAACGAGGAGGTTGTCTTCGTTGCCTTCAAGGAAATCGTCCCAGGTTTTGAGACCGGTCTTTGCATTCGGCGCAGTGGTAATGACATAGTGCAGGCCGATATTCCGGATGTACCCCTTGCCTGAAACCAGGAGGATGGTGATATCTGCCCGGGCTCCTTCTTCGCCGGCTGAAGGGGCGGTGACGGAAAGCTGTTCATCGGTAAGGAACACTGTCCAGCCATCCGGCGCCATGACGATTGCCCGGGCCACGTCTGAGGACTCTGTCTCATACAGCAAGGTTTCGTCAAGATGGATGGTGCGGCCGTCCTTGTAGCCCCTGATGCGGAGATAGAAACTCTCCAGCACCTCGACGGTAACTTTCCGGCCGTCCCGCAGGGTGAATATGACGCAGGAGGCATCGGCATCATAAACCACATTGCCGAAATATGAAGACATACCGGCAACCGAAGCACCGTCAACGGCACTCACGGGTTTTCCGGCATCGTCCAGAAGGGGGGTCCAGGCGGAGCCGCCATCGACCGATACTTCCCAGTATCCGTCTTCGCTCACCCTTAGCTGGGGAGTGCTGCCGTCATTGTCCCTGACATTGGCCGCGCCCGGGATCGGGTTGTAGTTCTCGTTGTCAAGCGAGACAATCCAGCGTCCGTCCCCATCTACACCAATGACAGGAACTATGGACGGAGCCTGGGCACCAAAAGTAATCTGTATGGTTGTGCCGTCGCTGAGTTCCAGGACATAGCCATACTCGTTCTTTTCATAGCTCAGGATGAGAATATCGTCTCCGCGCAGGAATTTGCCCAAGGCGATTGCATTGTTGTTGGAAGCGGCAACGGCCTGCTCCAGCCTGCCTATGCGGAGCGAAAGATCATCCAGCCGGGCATCCAACTGTTTATTGCCGATGCAGGAAGCCGCAGACAGCGCCAGCAGTATCAGCGTTATGAGTTTACATCCTTGTTTCATAGCTGTTCAAGAATTTTGTCCAAGATGTTTTCCCTGTCCCACACATCGGCACTCTCTGAGAGTTTCTGCGACAGCAGGGTGCAGAGATTGTCAAACAGTTCCCTGTGCTCCCGATAATCCAGATTATGCAGCTGGTAGGGGTCTTCCAGGTCATCGTAGATTTTCACCTCCCTGAGGGCACGGTCCCTCCGAAGGGCGATTTCAAAGGTATATCGGTCTGTCTTGAGCCCCCTTGCAACAGGGAAGAACTGCCTGTAGAGGCCGTCTGGGCCTGGTTCTCCGTTCACATTTCTAAGGTAGAGCGCAGCCTTGGGCCTCTCCCCTTCTCCGGTAAGGAACAGTGATGAGAGATCCCGTCCCTGCACACCGGGCGGGATGCTGCTTCCGGTAAGGGAGAGAAGGGTGGGCATGATGTCAACCGATGCCATCAGGACGGAATCTACCCTTGGTCTGATCTTCCCTGGATAACGCAACAGGAAGGGCACATTGAAGGACTCTGTCCAGACGGAGTTTTTGGGGTCTTCCGTACCCTGGCTGCACATGGTTTCTCCGTGGTCTGAAGTAAAGACTACTATGGTGTTCTTGTCAATTCCCTGACGGCGAAGTTCGTCAAGTAGCATCCCGAAGTGCCTGTCCACGGAAGTGACATTGGAGAAATACTGCCTTATGAAAGCTGCCTTGGAGAGCGTGGTATCGGCATTCTTTCTCACGTAGAGTTCGGAAAGCGGGCGGTCCTTGTAAAGGGCATAATCCTCAGGAAGGCAATCTTTTGACGGGTCTTCGTACGGGCTGTGAGGGGGATTGTACGCCACGCAAAGGAAGAAGGGACGCTTCCGGTCACGACAGCGCAGGAACCCGATGGCTTTGCGGGTTTCGTGCGCAACGGAAAACTCATGCGGGTCATGGCGCACACCTTCGGTATCCCAATAATGGGGGTTATGATGCTCGTCAAAAGCACCGTAGGAATACCAGTATTCGAATCCGTGCCGGCGTTCAGGAGGAGTATAGGCATCCCACTCGGGACGGCGCCTGCTCACATAATGACCGGGATTGTCCGGGTCATTCTTCATCGGGACCTCCGCATGAAGTTTTCCAATGTAACCGCACTGGTACCCCGATGCCGACAGAACGTCGGATATGCAGACGGATTCTATGTTCAAGGTATTGTCCGGCCTTTGTGCCATACAGTTGGAAATAATTCCGTTACGTTCAGGATACATTCCCGTAAGGAACATCCCGCGGTACGGGCTGGAGAGCGGACAGGTGGAAACCGCCCTGCTCAGGACCAGTGCCTCTTCTGCGAAACCGTCGAGGCGCGGGGTAAAGACAGGGTCGGCCTGCCAGCGCTGTGCGCCCGCAAAGGCGGACTGGTCCCAAAAGGCCAGGGCGCTTGAGCGGAACTGATCCGGGAAAACATACAGGATATTGGGCCTGTCTTGCTGCTTGGTACAGGACAGGGTAAGAACCCCAAGGGCAGGCATGAGACAGACTTTTGCTTTCATAAGAGAACAAGGGTTTCTGTACGGCCTTCTCCGCTGGGTACGACAAGCGTAGTGAAGCCCCCGGAAACAGTTGCCTGAGTGCCCTCGGGGGCGCATTCAACCTTCCATTCACCGGCAAGGCGCAGCGTGACCGAAGTGGCTCCGCAGTCGTTGTCGATCCAATGGCGGCTATAGATGCTGCGCTCAATGGAGCGGCCGTCGGGGCCGTAAACTTCATCAGCCTCACCCTCATACAGCGCAAGATCGGGATTGGCCACATTGAGCACCAGGCGATTCCCTTCCTTTTTGTAAAGAAGAAGACAAGGGGATGCCAGCTTTACAAGTTCATCGACCCGTGATTCCTCAAATACCGCTGCCGCGACAAGCGCTGTCTTCGTATCCTTTACGGCATGAAGGGCACGGCTGCGGGAGAGAAGAGAATACGGCCTGGCCTCGATACAGGAGGCAAGTTCCTGCTCCGAAGGATGAACCAGAACCATATATTCGTAGGAAGGCCTGTCCGCATGTGAAATCCAGGCTTTTTCGAACCAGCCCTCGGTCGGGGCATCGGTTTCTTCATGGAAAGAATGCTGAAGGCTGCGGGAATAGACGGCTTCTCCTTCCGCAAGGATCCAGGCATTGCCGAAGCGGTCCCGAAGGATGTCCCTGAAGGTAGTGGAAACAGGGGATGACGGGGCTTCGAGCGCATTCTGGAAAAGGGTAGTATGCACCGGGAGGGTTCCCTCTATATCGCTGCCAAGGCATACCGTGACGCCGTCAAGGAAGAAAAAGCTCTTGCGGGCACGGAGCGTGCCGTCGTATTTGTCGTTTCCGTGCAGTTTCATGGCATATACGCCAAAATTCCCGAAAGAGGCAGAGCCTGCAAACCATTCGTCGGAAAGGAGCATTTCCTCGTATCCGGAATATTCATCCGGATTGATTATATGGGCCTTCATCTCAGGAAGAGGAACGATTCCTGCCGTTGTACCCGGCACATGGCACCAGTCATAACCGTCAACCCGGTAGCCGCTTCCCAGTGCAGAGACGGGGCAGCCGTCGGCAATGATTTCCATACTGCCATGCGTGAGATATCGGCCATAGTGGTTGGCGCCCCTGTAAATCTCTGAAGACCACAGATACCGGCTATGGCCCGCAAAGGTTATGAGCCAGTCATCTTTCCTTGCCGACATTGAACAGTTATAAGCATAGCTGTGAACCCCTTGAGGAGACTTTTCTGCTGAGAATCCGGCATCCAGAAACCGGCGGGAACAGGCTCCGTCCGGGGCCAGACGCAGGTATGCCGAAGCAAGTTCTCCGTCTATGGGAAGGGAAGCATCCGGCGTGCCGGCCAGTGCAAGGAGCCCGTACTGCTCCGGAATGAGGGCTCCCTTTCCGTCGGGATGACGACCCGACATAGCCAGCGGGAACGATGCCTGATTGCAGTAAAAGCGCATTTCCAGAAGAGCGTTCTTGAGGTTTGAATGGCTTGAGGGCGACACCGCCAAGGGCGTTCCGTGAAGAAGCCACACGGCTTTCACAGCTCCGTCAAAACCGCCCGCGGCATAGGCAGGATATGCCTTTCTGTGATGGAAGACCGTACCGTCAGACTTGAAACATGCCTTGGTGCCGGAAGTGTAACGGAAGCCATTGTCTATCCATCTGGACAGCGCTTGCAGACAGGCATATTTGTAGGGTGTATCTTCCATCATCACCAGTGCAGCTACGCGGCTCAGAAGGTAGGTATTGAATGCATCTATATCCATTCCAGGCTGCTCAGGAGCAGTCTTTACCTCCCCAACACCGGAGAACCACTCCATGGCCAGCCGGACCTGTTCGAGAAGCCCCGCTTCGCGAAGGACATCCTTCATGATAACTGGAGCCGTGTAAAAATTCCGCATGCTGTATCCAAGATGGTGGAGGGTTCCCTGAGCACTTCCCGCTGCAAAGCCCTGGTCAAGAAGATGACGGGTCATGTCCACATACATGCGCGCCAGCTCTTCCTTGAGGGCAGGGTCAGACGCTTGCTGCCAGGAAAGGGCAATGCGGTAGAGGTGGTCGTTGTATGTCCTCAGCAACTGTCCTTCCTCGCTAAAGCGCCGGGAAGCATCCTTGATTCCAAGGTTCAGGAAAGTTTCTCCATACCTTGTAAAAAAAATGGGTTTCCCGACTATGGTGCCGTCCCTGTTGTACCGGATATTGTAGGAATTGTAAACGCGGCGCGCCTCTTCAAGGCCAAAGCCCTTCCCCCCTCCGGTCACCAGCGATACAAAACGACTTTGCAGCGTATCCATTGCAGCCTTTTCCCGGGCATTCAATGCCTCACTGCATGGAATGTCCAGCTCTTTTCCGGAATGGGAAAGAAGGAGAAGCCAGTGAATGCCTGTTTCCGGATTGATGAACGGAGCCTGGATATCGGCAGTGTGATAGCGAACATCTTCGAAAACGGCCGGAATGATGCCATCAAAATACAGCGTGCCTTTGCGAGGGCCCATTATGCGGATACGAATACGGTCCATTCCCTCTTCCGGCATTCCCTGCATATCCCGGTCAAAGGCCACCCAGGCGCCTCTCCATCCCTGGAAACCAAGTTTGTAAGGGAACCAGCAGCATACCCTGCCCTTCTTGAGGAATTCAAAGCGCAACTCTCCGGCGAGCTTTTCCGGGGAATAAACCCAGAACACGAACGAAGAAACGGAGGTTTCTTCCGGATTGGGATTCTGCTTCAGGTAACGAACGGGGCGATTCAGATTGAGAACGGCATGCGGGCTCTTCCAGGACCACTTTAGACTCCGGGAGCCGGTCTTGTAATGCTCCGGACTGCTTCCTTTTCCCGATTCGAAGGACATATACTCCGGGTGGTCAAAATCTGTCTGCGCCGGCAGGCGCAGGCACAAAAGCAGAAACAAGAGTATGACGAAGACTTTCCGCATGGGATCAGAACTTTTCCATGATGGTGACGGGTATTTCCACATCAACCCGGCTGGAGCCCTTGTAGTTGGCGTTTATACACACGAATGAAGCGGTATATGTTCCAGGGTATTCATAAGTGTAGGCAAAGGAGTCCATATAGTTCTGAAGGTTCTTAAGGACAGTCCCCTTGTCATTGGGAACACGGTTCAGCGGAGCCGGGGTAGTAAAAATCCATGCATCGATGGCATAGTCAAGGACACCTGCTCCGATTCCCTGGCAAACGATCTGGGCGGCGGTGTTGTCAAAACGGACGGAGCCGTTCCCGGCATTCTTGTGATAAGGTTCAACTTCAGCATTCATGGCAAGCACCACAGGATTAAGGTCAGTGATGAGCATGGTGGAAGGATCCGCCCCTTCAATGTCTATCGTCATGCTGCCGTTGAGCCAGTATGTGCGCTGGGCGCTGCGGCCATCGTTTATGGGGTTCCAGTGGATGGCAAGCGCAAAATTATCAAGATAAGCGCTCATATCGTATTCCTGGCTGGTCCACACCGCCGGTGCCCCCTCGACATAATCCAGGCGCGTCCAGCCCTGCATCCCGCCTTCAGCCATGGCGGCCACAGTGGCGCGGTCGGCCTCACCGTCATCCCCCCTGAGTCCTTTGAAGGTATTGGAGACATAGACAGACAGGCCCTCCGGCAAGCCGTAGTTTGGCCTGTAATCCATTTTGAGGGATGCCGACTTCACCTGTTCTACGGGAACCAGATAACGGTCCCTGAAACGGTACTGGGCGCCGGTTTCCCCGCTGTAGAAAAGGATGTTGTCGGGATTCCCGTGAATGACGAAGCGCACAGGATCTCCGGCCATATAGGTATTGGCCGGGTCAAGGTCTATCCGGCAGGATACATCCGGCACCAGGTTATGCTGACAGGCAGAGAGGATCAGCAACAGCGGAAACAGGTATATTATCTTTTTCATAAGCATTTACCAAAGAGGGTTCTGTTTAAGAGGCGAATTCACGCCGAGTTCAATGGAAGGCAGAGGCAGGAGAATATGTCGTTCTCCCACGGCGGCGCCAAGTTGGGCCGCATAAGTTGCCTTATTGTTCTTGGACCAGCGTTCGTCGTCGGTCCATTCGGCATATTCGTGCATGGCGCGCACAAATATTCCCCAGCGGATGAGGTCCCACTTCCGGAGAGACTCGAAGCAAAGTTCGCGGCCGCGTTCGTTGCGCACAAGGCTGCGGAAACTGTCTTTATCATAGTCAGAATGAGGCGCCGTAGCAATGCCGGCGCGGTCCCTGACAAGCTTCAAAGCTGCGTAGGCGCTCTCATCAGGAGCAGCGCTCACTTCATTTGAGGCCTCGGCATACATGAGGAGGACATCGGCATAGCGAAGCAGGGGATAATTAATTGTGGTATAGAGGTTTTTGGCCGATTTAACCCCCTCGTAGATTACCTCCCGGCGGAACTTGCCGCAGTTGCGGATGCCCTGGGCGGCGGTAGGGTCATCGGTAGTGGAAACCGAATTATAAACATAGGGAGTCTTGTCCACGGAAGCAATGCTTGAGCCGCTCCCCGAAGTACCGTAAGGAGGATGATTGGCATTTCCTGAATAGTTGTAGGGAGGCATGTTCCACTGCTGACGCTTGTCTGAGATGATGCCCTGTTTTTTTTCGCCCTCGACACGGTCAATATCCCAGTAGAGGTCCCAGAGTTTCAGGGAGCCGTCATACATACCATATGAATAATTGCACTGGAAGGACTCGTAGTTTGTGCTTCCCGATGACTGAAGGCCCAACACGTCACCTATGCGGCCATTGCTCCAGTATGCTGCGCTGGTGCGGTCTCCAAGGAACTCCACTTCCCACATAGACTCGTGATATTCTGTATCATAGCTGTCTTCAATCATATTTATGAAAACCCGGCTGTAGTCGGGATTCAGGCGACAACGGCCGGCTGAAATCACTGCGGAAGCATGGTCACGGGCCGATGTGAAAAGAGCTGTCTTGTCCCCGCCTGTCACGCTCTCTCCTGCAAGGAAGAGATAGACGCGGGCAAGAATGCCATGTGCGGAGTCAACCGTGAGGCGGGAAGGCTGAAGCGTAATGTCGTCACTTAAATTTGTCAGGCAGGCTTCCATTTCTTCCACCACCCAGCAAAGGACCTCGTACTGCGAAGATGCAGCACTCATCACACCGCTGTGGCTGGTCACTTCCTTGTCCCGGAGAGGGACGTTTCCCCATGCCTGGGCCAGGATGAAATGATAATAGGCGCGCAGAAAGCGGGCTTCTGCATACATCTGGCCGTTTGCGTCCAGGTCTGTCGCGCTGATCGCTTCCATGAAGGCATTGGCATTTCGGATACCCTCATAGATACGCGTCCATGCCCGATAAATATAAGTGTTTCCTGCGTCGAAGCGGTACTGCTGCAGGGCTGTATTTGAAGACGGCTGGCGGTTGAAATAGGAAAGGTCGTCGATATTCGCAATCATCTGGGAGTAGAAGTTGCCGTAAAAAGCCTCATTGCTCATCGTGCCGTAAACTCCGGCCAGACCATATTTGGCTTCAGCCTCGCTTTTGTAGAAGGTTTCCTTGCTTATCACAGTCGGCGTGAGATCCAGGAAACTGCAGGAAGAGAAACCTGCTGCCATGACGGCCAATATTGCTAAACATATCTTTTTCATAACGCGTCCGTAATTAAAAAACCACATTCACTCCTGCTGTAATGCCAAAGGCACGAGGATAGGCAGACCAGTCAAATCCGGGGGTAAGGACCGAGTTGCGCGTAGATACCTCAGGGTCCGGACCGGAATAGGACGTAAGTACAAACAGGTTCTCCCCTGAGACATAAACCCTTAAACTGGACGTATGGATGCGGCGGAGAGCCCTTGGAGGAAGACTGTATCCCAGGGTAATAGTCCGCAGGCGGAGGAACGAACCGTCTTCTATCACCCTCGATGAGTAAACCGACATGCCGTTGGCATTGACCCGGGGGATATTGGAATCAGGGGCGGACAGCTCGTCAAAACGGCCCTGATAGGAAGTGAACTGGTTCAAATTGAGCTTTGTACCATTCTCAAACACCAACCTGTTGGCGTTGAGGACATTGTTTCCGTAGCTCCAGGAGAAGAAGAAGCCGAAGTCAAAACCTTTCCAGGTAAGATCGCTGCCGAATCCGCCTGTGTGCAGCGGCTGGCCGCAGCCGATGATGGTACGGTCATCATCATTAATCACACCGTCCGCATTGATATCACGGTACCTGGGGTCACCGGGACGCACATTTGAACGTCCGACGCTGGTCATATAAGCGACGCCGTCCTTGAGGAGACCGGTATCCGTGAAGTCGTCAATCTTGTATGTGCCGTCATAAATGAAGCCATACATCATCCCGGAAGGCTTGCCCACCTGGGTGATATAGGGATTCTGGCTGTTGTGCTGCTGGTCCCAGGATACAGACCTCAGCAGTGAGTGCTGGTTGTCCGTGAGCGCCGTAACCGTGTTCCGGTTGATGCCCATATTGAAGTTGAAAGACCACTCGAAGTTACGGGTACGGACAGGCACAAGGTCCAGAGTCAGCTCAATGCCCTTGTTCTGCATGGAACCGATGTTGAGCATCTCTGTAGTATAACCGGAAGAAGCCGGGATTGTTGCAGCAAGAAGCAGGTCATACGTGTTCTTGATATATAAATCTCCCGTGAACTTGATACGGTTATCAAAGAATGCCAGGTCAAGGCCCAGGTCAAACTGCGCCGTCGTTTCCCATTTGAGGTCGTCATTTGCCATATTTGACGGGAAGTAACCGGATACGGTCTGGCCGCCGAAAACGTAGTCGAAGGAATCCTGATGGCCGGGCAGCGTTGCTATCTGGGAATAGAAGTCGTACGGTGTAGATGTGCGGTTGTTGCCGGTAAGCCCCCAAGAGGCACGGATCTTACCGTTGGACAGCCACTTCTCCCCCTTAAGGAAATCTTCGCGGTTGAAATTCCAGGCAACGGATGCCGACGGGAAATAGCCCACCCTGTTGTGTGGCGGGAATTTAGAGGAGGCGTCGGCACGGAAAGAGGCCGTGAGGTAATACTTGTATTTGTAGTTGTAGTTGAAACGGAGGGCGCCGGACATCATTCTCCAGTCATATTCAAAAGGGGTTACCGTCTGGTACTGGCCGGTGTGAAGGCCGCGCAGGCCCAGCGCCTCGGTGGTCATCCGGGTTACGCTGGTGCCGTAATAGTCATAATTCTGGCCCTGGAGCGAGAAGATTCCCATAAGTTGAAGATGATGCTGGCGCCTGATGTTCTTGTTCCAGGTGAGGATGTAGTCGTTGAGCCAGGTGCGCTGGTCATACCAGTATATGGAGCCGTTGATGCCCTTTCCGGAAGGTGAGCCTTCATATCCGGTATAGGTCTGGGAACCGTTGAAAGACTCGTGCCGGCGCTTGTTCATTGTATAGGCACCCGTGACCTTGAGGTTAAGGCCTTCTGCGATGGTCCAGACTATGGAGCCATTGACGTTCAGATAATCCTGCACATTGTGCCGGTATTCGTTCCTGACGGTCTTGGCCGGGTTGAAACGATAATCATTGGAACTTGCCACATCGGTATCTATGAGTCCATCCAACCAGTCGTCATCGTTATCTCCCATCTGCGAAAGCGGGCGGACCGGACGGTAGCCCCACACAGAATACATAAGCCAGCCGGAGGCAGAAGAAGACTGCTGGGCGCTGGTGGGATTGGTCCCGTTTGTGGCACTGCGCGAATAATTGACAAGGAGATTAAGTTTGAGTTTGTCATTGATCTTCTGGGACATGTTCAACTTGCCCTGATAACGCTGGAAATTGGAATTGACGATGATTCCGTCCTGATTCAGCGCCGACAGCGAAATGTTGTACGTGGTGCCGGACTTGTCACTCCCGCCGGAGAGGGAAACAGAGTAGTTTTGCACCAGGGCGTCGCGGTAGATGCGGTCCTGCCAGGAGACGGCCTCGACGTTTCGGTAATCTTCAAGGGAATATTGGTCCGTAATGTAGTAATTGGTGCCATGCGTCTGGTCTGTGATATCGCGCTGCAGCCGCACAAACTCGTAGGCATCCATCAGATGCACCGGATTGGAAACGCGGTTGAAGGTCCAGGTGGCAGAAAAATTCACCCTGGGGGCCCCCATAGAGCCTCTTTTGGTCGTAATTACCACGACACCGTTGGCGCCGCGAGCGCCATAAATTGCAGTTGCCGACGCATCTTTCAGGATGTCGATCGTCTCGATATCGGCGGTGCTCAGAGACGTTGCCATGGAACTTTCGGAGGGGAAGCCGTCTATGATATAGAGCGGCGCATTGGATTGCGTGAGAGAGTTGTTACCGCGAATGACGATTACAGGATTTGAGCCCACGGAGCCGTCAGTTGTCGTTACCACAACTCCGGCAACGCGGCCGCTGAGGGCCTGGTCGAAACTGGTGACCGGCGCCTTGAGGATTTCATCCATGGACACGGAGACGGCAGCTCCGGTGAGATCGCGTTTGGCGACAGAAGTATAGCCGTCGCTCACGACCATAGAGGCTTCCAGCGTCACTTTGTCTTCCTGCATCACCACGTTGATGACGTTTCGGCCGGCAACGCTCTCCGTAACGTCCTGGTATCCAAGGCATGAGAAAACCAAGGATGCTTTAGGAGGAACCCTGAGGGTCCAGTTTCCGCCGGCATCCGAAACCGTTCCGTTGGAAGAGTTTCCGGCCTCATATACCGAGGCGCCGATAACGGCTTCGCCGCCGGAGTCGGTTATGCGTCCCTTTATGCTTACGGTCTGTCCCAGCATAACCTGAGCCGACAGTAAGGCGGGAACCATTGTCAAAAGAAACTTTGCGATAAGTTTCATGTCATTAAATTTTTATCAGTGAAAACTCTACCGGTTGACCGTGACGGCAAGTCACGTTGAGTATAGTACGGTCTCCTGCCGGAGACACTTGAACTTCTGTTCCGAAGACAGCGTCCACGTAAGGCTGCCCAAGCGCCCAGCTGCCTGCAAGCACAAGTTTGCGCGCAAGCGGCCGGCTCTCCTGAGACGTCGTATAGGTCTTTTCCGTAATGCCCAGATCCGGGGTGCAGACACTCATGATACGTCCGGCACCACTGTCGCGCACCATCACGATGGTCTGAGCCGGAATGGTCATTGTTTCCGAAGAATATTCTTCGTAAGCCACACAAGCGGTAATTCCCGTGGCAATATCCTTCACAATATGTGCGCGACGACTTGCTTCAAGCACCTGGTATGGGCGTATCTTGGAGCATGCTTTCCTCTGGGCAGACGTGGGCTCTACCAAAAGGAGATATTCATACGATTCCTGAACCGGGGAAATACCATGGTCCAGCACTGCCGATACGAAATCCCCCTCACCGCTTTTCTTCCCTGTATTGTCAGGAGACTGCTGATGCTGGCGATAAATGACCAGATTACGGGCATCGTAGAGGATATAGCAGTTGCCCTTGAGGTCTTCCACCACTACCCGGCCCTGCTTTCTGAGCGTCACGGGAAAAGCGTTTATGAGTTCTCCATCCACCAGGATTGCCTCTGAAGGCAGGGAAAGCCTCTGCTGGAAAAGGGTGGTTTCTGTAGGATATTCAGAAGTGTTGGTAATACCCGTGCCGATAAAGACAAGGCGATTGTCAAAGCAGAAGACGCTCTTTGTGGCTGTTGCTCCACTGCAGAAATTCTTCCTGTCCTTTTCCGTATAGGTAAAGGCAAGGACACCGTTCCTTCCTTCCAGGGATGAAACTCCGGGAAAGCTGCTGTCGTTCCTTTCCATGAGCGTCCCGGGAAGGGGGCTGTCGAGTTTGTCCCAGGGTAAGTGGATGGTGGTGGTTCCCGGAAGACGGTTCCAGTCCCAGCCGGGCTCGGCATAGCGGGAATCGCCCATCCCGGCCGGCTTGCCGGTATTGATTACCTGCACGGAGCCATAGCTCTGATAGCGGCCATACCGATTGTTCTTTGCATAAATTTCGGAGCCCCATACATTACTGTTGTAGGCTTTCAGGGTGACTGCCCAGCCGGCGCGGCGGTGCATGCCGAATGCTCCGTAGTTGTACACAAAGAAGCCTTCCGGAGCAGTCGATTCTGTGATTTTTGCGGTTTTGAGGGCTGCGTTCACGGCCTTGTCATTGCCCTTGAGATAGAGGTAGGCGCCGCCAAGTTCCGGGTCAACCTCGCCGCCGTTCCCGCTCAGGTCCCCAAGCAGGGCAAGGTAGCCGTAGGTGTTTCTGACCTTGGCCGGGATCTTTCCACCAAAGGGATGGCGTCCAGATATACCGGTTGCCCAGTCATACCGGTTGCACCAGGTGAGAAGGGCAAGAAGCCCGGTCTTGACGCAGCGGCGCGCCTCTTCCGCGGGGACGAACGAACTGCCTTCCACCAGCCTGAAATAGGTTCCCAGCGTGCTGTATGCACCTGTTGCATAGGCGGGGTAATTGCCGCCGTGGTGGAAGGTTGTGCCATCTGCCTTGATACCGCCAAGGGTGCCATGGGAAAAACGCATGGAACCGTCCATCCAACGTGTAAGGGCTTCCCAGTGAGACTGCTGCAGGGCAGGTGTTTCCTGAAGCATGCAAACCACCATCTTTGGAAGCAGCAGGGTGTTCCAGGAGTCCACTACTTCGTCACGGTCTGTCTCAAAGGGCAGGCGGCATTCGGCCTCGCCACTCCAGTATGCAAGGGCTTCGCGGTAGGTTTCCATACGACCCCGGGCGCGTATTTCATCACGGAGTATCCAGAGAGCATCGGCCCAGCCCCGGATGTTGTATCCATAGTGATGGTTGGTTCCCATACCGCTGCCTTTGTCAACGCCCTGCCAGACAAGGTGGTCGGCCACGAGGAAAAAACGCTCCAGGGCTTCTTTGTCGCCAGAAATACGGTAGTCAATGGCCAGCCTGTACATGACGGTAAAGGCCTGCTGCATGCGAATGTCGGCAGAGGTGCTTTCGTCGTTGCTTACGATGGGGGTTCCCCTGGGCGTTCCGTCCGGGAGGCGTTGCAGTTTCAATGCGGCATAATCCTTTTCTAAAGTCTTGCGGTAAGGGATGGGATCGTAAGCTGCTCCGGAGGGCATATCGTCACGGAAAAAATCGTCCAGCCGGTCCTGTAAGAGAGCCAGGGATCGTTCATCAACAGACGGAGCCGGCCCGAGCTGCGGATAGTTCTCCCATTCCTGAAGGCGCGCCCAGTGCCACATATTGCGGCGTGAGAGGAAGCGATTATTCCCTGGAATCTGGGCATCAGGCGTGTTTTGGTGATGGATGGCATCGGCAGTGAAAGTGAGCCTGTCCAGACAGAAACTGCCCGCCGCAACACGGGCAGACGGCCTTATGGCCATCAGCACGCCGTCATGGCGCCTGTTTCTAACAGGAATGTCACCCACGAAACCGGCGTCAGTGAGCATGTCTTCGTAACGGACCCAGGCTGCCCGCCAGCCGCGGAAATTCATCCCGAACTCGAACCAGCATATATCCCGGCCGTCCTGGTCGCGGAAAATCACCCTCACAGGCTCCCGGGAAGGTGTCTCGTTACAAAGCCAGAACATGACACCCCCCTTGCGGCTGCCCATGAACGCCTGGATGGCCTGAGGGTCTTGGAGGAGCAGTTCGGCCTGACCGGTCCATGAAAAACGCAACGAAGCCGCGCCGTCCTTGAAACGGTCCGTATCCGTGCTCACGCTTCCCCTGCCCCGAACCTTTACCTGCGAAGGCACGGATTCGAAATCGTAAGCGTAGAGGCTCACGCTTCCAAGGATAAACGCCAGGGCCAGGGGAAAAATCTTACGCATTATTCAAGTCTTCTTCTTTTTAAAAGAGCTTCAAGGAAATAATAATCGGCATAGTTCAGCGGGACATCGATGTTGTTTCCGTGAGGGAGGGATCCCACGCTATGTTTGAGGATAAACCCGCCGTTTGTGCCCTGGCGGGCCAGATAGGCCTCCGACGAGAGGGATACGAGCATTTTGTCGGCCGTTTTCCTGTACAGGGAATTCCTTGTAAGGGAATAAAGATGATAGAAGGCACTGGCCATGATGGAGGCCGATGACGCGTCGCGGAAGGTGTCGGGGATATCCGGAGCGTCAAAGTCCCAGTAAGGTACGCCGTCTTCCGGGAGCCGGCCCATGATATATGCCGCAATCTTTTCTGCCTGTGAGAGATAGCGCCCGAAGCCAGTATAGGCGTATGTCATTGCATAACCATAGAGCGCCCAGGCCTGACCGCGGGCCCAGGCCGACTCATCGGCATATCCCTGGGCTGTACAGCGTTGACGCACTTCTCCTGTCTGCGGATCATAATCAAGCACATGATAGCAACTTGCATCGGGACGGAAATGATTCTGAAGGGTTTTGTCGGCATGGCTTACGGCAATGTTGAAGTAGGTGGAGTCACCGCTTATGCGCGTTGCATTGAAAAGCAGCTCCAGATTCATCATATTGTCAATGATGACGGGGCATTCCCAGCCCCGTTCCGCCTGCCAGCCGCGGTCCACATTCCAGGATTGAAGCACACCAGCGCCCGGACGGAATCGCGTAGAAAGAGACTTTGCCGCATTCAGGATTACTTCCTTATACCCGGGGGTGTTCTTGATCCTAAGACCGTTGCCGTAACTGCCGGATATCATGAAACCAACGTCGTGATGCCATTTGAGGTACTGGATTGTGTCCAACTTCTCTGTATGGCGCCTGGCATGGTCTGCCCAAAATTCGTCTCCGGAGAGTTCATACATATACCAGAGGCTTCCGGCAAAAAAGCCGCTTACCCAATCGTCCTCAGGGACGAACTCGACCGCTCCGTCCTTGAATGTCGATGGAATACGCAGGGTATCCCCCTCCTCACTCAAAGCAAGGAGGGCGGACAACTGCACCTTGGCATTCTCTGTGTTCTCGATGACAAGGCGGTCGGCCTGACGAAAACAGACTGCAAGGCAAAGGGTGGCCGCCAGGGCAGCGATAGTCTTGATACTGTTCATTACGATTTATTTGTTCTGCGGTCCGTAGGTCTTGTAAGCAGCCTTCAAGGTATATGCTCCGGTGGTGGTGTCGAAGGATTCAAAGGGGTCTTCGGCCTCATTGGAAAGTGCATTGGCAACCCCTGCAGGCTGACCATAGCCATTACCTGAATAGATCCATGTCGCCGTACCGCCCAAACCATAAACGACATCTCCATAATTATGGATAACTGCTTTATCCTGTGTGTCCGAGAACAGGTAATACGTTTTGCTTGCGGCATTGGAACTTGCCGGATTATAGATATTTCCGCCAACTTCCAGTAACGTCAGCTTAAAGTGCCTGAACAAGCCGTTGGTACTTGTGATATTGTAGAAAATATTATTTCTTATGGATTCTTTTCCAGTCCATACATCGGCGGATGCATTCGTCTGACTCGCGGCGTTTGCATAATTCAGGATCTGGGCATTCCTTACAGCAGAGCTATAGACAACATTGTTTTCGAAAACAATGTCTTTGTAAGCATCCATCGCCGTTGTTGCAGCCGCGTTGATCACCTGAAGATTGGCCTTCAGGTTTATGGAACAGTTGACAAATCTGAGGCTGTTAATACCAAAGGCAGGCTTATTCATATAATACAGCGGTTTGGCCAGGGTAAGGGAACAGGAATCAAAATGCAGAGACCCAAAATCTCCATCGTATCCCTGGTTATTGCAATAATAGTTGTTATACGTTGTATTATCCAGGCTGACTCCCTTCATGACAAGTGAGCCGCCCTGCAATGCCGTATTCGCCCCGGGAGATAAAACAACAGCCTCCGGGGAGGACGGATAACGCTTGACAAGGACTACCGTTTTCTGGACATAAACTGTGGAAGAATTCGTGAACTTAGCGCTACCGCTCAAAAAGACAATGCGTTGCTTACCTGAAATTGCAGCGCCGAGCTCACTGTCCGCATCCGAATCAAGAGCCTGAATTTCTCCACTGCCACTGAAATCGGCTTTGTTGTAGGCAATGCCGGCGATTTCGATGGTGGCGCCGGCGGTAAAGGCGGCATAAAGGTCATTGTCGAAGGAGAGGCCACTCATTGTGCCCAGCTTGACGAAGCGGTTGCGGTCAAAGGTGACGCTCGTCCTGGTGGCGCGGGTGGCAAAGGTTCCGTCGGTCTTGTTGATGACGAAGGTGATACCGCGGGAGAAGGTGACGGGGGCTACCACGAAATAATAGGTGTCGCCCCTTGCCATGACCGTTCCGTCCGCATGCTTCATGGTTACGGAAATGTCGGAAGCCGTGACAGTGGGGGTGCCGCCGTTGTAGTCAATACTCACCTTGCCCGCAATCCTTTCGCCGTTGTTGCCCATAAAGGTAATGCTCCGGACGTCATCCTCGTCAAGCGTAAACTGCACAAGCGCACCCACATTCTTGAAATTGAGAGACATTTCTTCAATGGTCGTGTATGCGATGGAAAGGTTTGCAGCGGGGTCAAAACTGCCGGGGGTTGCCTCCTGGACGGCAGGAAGTGCAGTGGAGAGGGTGCTGCCGGAAATGGAAGAAGCGGCGTCGTAAGGATAGAGGCTGTAGAAGTGGGCAGCGCCTTCGGTCACCTGTGCGTCAATGGAATTACCGGAGACGGTACGGGGAGTATTCAGGAAACCCTGGATATTGTCATAGATACCAACCTGGTCTTCACCGTCCGTAAACAATACGGCATGGTCTGAGAGAGTGCTCCTGACTCCATCCGTAGAAACCGAGAAAGTAACATCTACCATCTTGAAGGCAGTCTCGGGGGCCTCCCGGGCACATGAAACAAGTGCCGCAAGCGCCATCAGATAAAATTTTGCAGTCCTTTTCATAACCTACGCTCCCATAATAAAGTCAATAGCGTCCGGGGTACCCAAAAGGGACGAACTCCAGTCAAGCTCCAGGTCGTTTTCATCAAAAGACTCATTCCGCACGGATGCGCAGACAAAGCAGCCGGTACTCACCGGTGACAGCTTACAGGCCGGAGCCTTGTAACACATGACCGGCGGGGTGAAAGATTTGATAGTTTTGTTCATATTAAGAAAATCGGTTATTGGTTGTTCGTGGTCTTACGGCAAAAATATGCAAAAATCCAGCAGCCCATTGGTACGAAAATACAAATATTTTGTACTTTTGTCCAATAAAGAAAAATATATATATTATCTATGCCGGCCTGTATTAAAAGACTTTACGTGATACTGCTTCTCGCATTCGCCTATATAGCCGCCCAAGGCATGCCCTACTTCAAGCACCTGACCACAAGCGACGGACTTGCGCATCCCAATGTCATGTCCATGTGCCAGGATTCCTTAGGAAGGATATGGTTCGGGACAGAAAACGGACTCAGCATTTACAACGGCACACGCATAATATCCTACAAGCCGTACGATGTGATTTCCGGCAGGATATGCTTCAAGGAGAGCCTGATTAGAAAACTTGTATGCGACGCACAAGGCCGGGTGTTTTTCCTCACCTCATCAGAACTTGTCTGCTACGAACCGGAATCGGACTCCATGGAAACACTACTGGAAGGAGACCTCACGGCATTATATATCAAAGACGGAAGTGCATACGCAGTGCGCGGACAGGAGCACTTCTGTTATAACGACGATACAAGGCGCATGGACAGTATGCCGAAGCTGCCTTTTACCGGAATCACCGATATGCTTGTCCAAAATGGCGACACCTATCTCATCTGTCCTGAAGGTCTCTTCGTTGCAAGGGGAAACGGGGCGTACCAGCAGTTGAGCAGAACAGGAGACTTGTACTCCCTGTTTGCGTCTTCTGCAGGAGAGATCTGGACCGGCAGCAACACCGGAGGACTCCTGAGGGTATTCCCCAATGGCGGGATCCGCCATTACACGGCAGAGACAGATAAGGACAGGGGGTTCCTGTGCAACAACATCCGCTCTATTGCCGAGGACAGCGAATCCCGTATATGGTTTGGTACATTCAACGGACTTTACACTTATACTCCATCTTCAGATACTTTCCGTGCATACCGGCGTGAAGACAGGGAAGGCGGACTGTCCAGTTCATCCATACACACGGTGCTCAAAGACCGCGACGGAATCTTGTGGGTGGGGACATACTATGGCGGCGGCAACTATACGGATTCCAGAACCGGGGCATATTCATTTTTCCCGGCGACTCCGAACAACGAGGGTGGCCTCTCGGCCCCTGTAGCCGGCCATCTGATGGAGGACGGCAGAGGCAATATCTGGATTTGCACGGAAGGCGGCGGTCTGAACAGGCTTGAACCGGGAACCGGGAAAATATCGGTCTATGGGGAACGCTACTTCACCCATGCCAAATGGGTGGCAGAAAATACGGATGATAACAGCCTCTTCATTGCCACCAACAGGCACGGCCTTTTCCGTCTGGACACAAGAAGCGGAAGGATTTCACAAGAAATCAGGCCAAAGGAGAGTGACTCCCCCTTTTATGTGATCAATATCGTTGACCGTTACCAGGACTTATTGGTTCTCTCCACCAACGACGGCGTATGGCTTCACTCGTGCGCCGCACATAAGGACACGTTGTTATATCCCCGTACGGAAGGCGTACGCTATGTACATCAGACCATCAGCGGCAACAGGCTTTTCCTCGCTTCATCCACCGTGGTAGAGTTTGATCTTGACCGTAAAAAGAAAATCCGTGAATATCCTGTCAATACAGACAACGGCAGGGCAAGGCCCATGCGCATCCTGGTAATGGATGACGGGACAATTTATACCAGCACTTTCGGCCATGGTATATTCCGCCTTGAAAACGGCGTATTCAAGCCCCTCAGGGACACGCCCAGAAACGGATACCAGCTGGTTGATGCAGGAGGCGGGAACCTCCTGGTATCGGCCGAGCAGCAGATCCTCCTTCTGGATGCAGACGGACAGGTTCTCCAGCGCTACCGCGTCGGGGAAAACCTGCCACTGGAAGCCATGGTGCTGGACAGTGGCCTTCTGCTCACGGAAAACGGCACCATATATGCCGGCGGGACCAATGGTCTTGTGAGTTTTTCACGGAATACGCTTGACGCAGCCCGGAAGGACAGACTGTATTTCAGTAACGTTTACGTAAATGGTGAAGCCCTTCAGTCATCCGTTCCCGTGAATGGAGAAGTGGCATTCAAAGGCCTGCAGAAACGCCTTGACATACATCTTTCTTCCCGTCGGAACATTACGTCCCTGGACTGGTCACGCTATGAATACCGCCTTTATGGAAGGGATGATACGTGGACTGCCATGGAAGGTCCCGTGGTCTCCATCGCAGAACTCAAAGAGGGACGATATCAACTGGAAGTAAAACGCAAGGATGAGTCAGGTACGCTTTGCTCGCTTGAACTTTCCATACTCCCCCACTGGTATGCCACACCATGGGCAAAAATGATCTATACGCTCATTGCATTTGGCCTCATCGGGTTCATGCTCCGCTCGATATACATTCGACAGGAAGCGTCAAGGGCACAGCAGCTGAACGAGACCAAATTGCGTTTTTTTACCACTGTGAGCCACGAACTCAGGAGTCCTCTCACAATAATCATTGCACAGATAGACAGCATTATACAGTCTTATCACCTTGCGCCAAAGGTGCGTTCAAAAATGAAAAAAGTACGCAGCCAGGCACAACAGATGAACCAGCTTGTGAACGAAATCATAGACTTCCGGAAATTTGAGCAAAATATGGTCACCCTGCACCGATGCAGCATTCCGGCCAATCTTTTCGTAGCGGACATTGTGGAGAAATTCCGGGAACTGGCAAGTTCCAGAGGCCTTGAAATCAGCTTCTTGAGTTCCCCGGACGACCCTAACGTCTTCATAGACAGTTCTCAGATGCAGAAGGTACTCATGAATCTGATATTCAATGCCGTAAAGTTTACCCCGGGGGGAGGGAAGATTGAACTGGAAGTAGAGAATGTCCCCGCAAAGGAACTCGTCAGGATTCATGTCATGGACACCGGCATCGGAATAAAGGAAGAGGACAGGGAGCGTATCTTCGAGCGCTTCTACCAGGCGGGAGGAACCGGGCATGTGATTGAAGGCTTCCCGAGTTCAGGCCTGGGCCTTGCGCTGAGCAAAGATATCGTACAGCTCCACGACGGAAGCATCCGGGCCTTCAACCGCCCCGGCGGAGGTTCGGACTTTGTAATCACCCTCTCAGCCGATAATTCCGTCCCCGGAATCAACCCTACAGAAACTGCCGGTACGGAGCCCGTTAAAGGTTCCAGCATAGTGATTGCCGAGGATAACACAGAGATGATGAATCTTCTGAAGGAGATCTTCAGCGTCCAGTACGAAGTATATCCGGCCGGTGACGGAGCCGAAGCACTTGAGCTGGTAAAAAAAGTAGTCCCGGACCTTGTCCTGAGCGACCTTGTCATGCCCCGAATGGGCGGAGACGAGCTTCTTGCCAGCATTAAGGGAGACCAGCGGCTTGCCTCCATCCCTGTAGTGCTGCTCACGGCTCTTGATGATAACCGGAATCGCCTTGAAGGACTTCTGAAAGGGGCCAGTGATTTCATAGCCAAGCCCTTCGACCCCAAGATTCTTCTCACCCGCTGTAATAACCTTGTTCGCGGTAAACACGGGCAGTCTGAAGACAATGCAGGCCGGCGGATGTCACTTATTGCCACCAATCAGGAAGAAAAAGCTTTCCTGGACAGGGTATTTGAAATCATCGACAAAAACATAGGCAATGCAGACCTTGACATGGATACGCTGGCTTCACTGATGAATATGAGCCGTTCCCGTTTCTACAGCCGCTTCAAGGAAATCACAACCGAATCTCCTGCGCACTACATCAACTCCCGCAGACTGAACCAGGCCTGCGAGCTGTTGTGTTCAAAGCCCGGCCTCAGCATCGCTGAAATATCAGACAGGCTGGGGTTCAAGACCCAAAACTATTTCTCCCGGCGCTTTAAACAGCGCTACGGCGCATCTCCCTTACAGTACAGAAAAAAAATTCTGTAAAGAATCTGTTCACCCAGGATAGTTTTCAACATCTTGCCTAACTCAAAAAATTTAACTATCCTTGTAGAAAATTTCGCGCAATGATACGGGTCGGCATTATAGGAGGGGCGGGCTACACCGCCGGGGAACTGATAAGAATTCTGGTCAATCATCCCAATGCACGCATCGAATGGGTGCATTCCGAAAGCAGTGCCGGCAAATTCCTGTACGAAATCCACGGCGGACTGTTCGGGGACACGGGACTCCGTTTCACGGACCAGGTCAGTCTGGAAGCGATCGACGTCCTTTTCATCTGCTCCGCGCACGGGAAAAGCGCTGAGTTCTGGGCATCGCACAAGGCACCTTCCGGGCTGAAGATCATCGACCTGGCACAGGATTACCGCGACGAAAGCGAAGGCTATGTCTATGGCCTTCCCGAATGGCAGCGCGAGCGCATCCGCACGGCGGAAAAAGTCGCCAATCCGGGATGTTTTGCCACCGCCATCCAACTGGCGCTGCTGCCGCTTGCAAAGGCAGGACTGCTAGGCGGAGAAGTCAGCGTCAACGCGATTACCGGTTCCACCGGCGCCGGCGTCAAGCCCGGTGCGACGACGCATTTCAGCTGGCGGGCGAACAATATCTCCGCCTATAAGGTCTTCACGCACCAGCACCTGCTTGAAATCCGGCGCAACCTCTCAAAACTGCAGGGCGGCGATATCGCCCCCATCGACTTCGTTCCGCTGCGCGGGGACTTTACGCGCGGCATCTTCGCGACGGCGCATCTGCCCTGCCCCCTTTCCGCCGAAGAGGCGCAGCAACTCTACAAAGACTTTTACTCCGGCGCCCGCTTCACCTTTGTCAGCGACGCCCCGGTGGACCTCAAGCAGGTGGTGAACACCAACAAGTGCCTGCTCAGCCTGGAAAAGCACGACGGCCGCCTGGTCATCTCCAGCGTCATAGACAATTTGCTCAAGGGCGCGTCCGGGCAGGCCGTGCAGAATATGAACCTGATGTCCGGGCTTCCCGAGGATGCCGGACTGAAACTGAAAGCATCGGCTTTCTAGAAGGAAATGGACTTATTTAAAGTATATAAATTATGGGATATCGAGCCTGTACGGGGACTCGATACGACCTTGTGGGACAAGGATGGCACACAGTACACGGACCTTTATGGCGGCCATGCCGTCATCAGCATAGGCCACTGCCATCCGCATTATATCAAAGTGGTCGGCGAACAGTTGGGACGGCTGGGATTCTATTCCAATGCCGTGCAGAATTCGCTCCAAAAGGAACTGGCATCGCGTCTGGGACGGACAAGCGGGTACGATGACTACTCGCTTTTTCTCTGCAACAGCGGCGCCGAAGCCAACGAAAACGCGCTGAAGCTGGCCTCCTTCGACACCGGAAGGGCCAGGGTGCTCGCCTTTTCGAAGGCCTTCCACGGCAGGACCAGCGGCGCCGTGGGCGTAACGGACAATCCGAAGATCCGCTCCCCCTTCAACGCCAACGCCAATGTAAGTTTTGTGGCGCTGAACGATATCGAGGCCACGGCCCGGGCGCTGGAAAGCCGGGAATATGCGGCGGTCATCGTCGAGGGAATCCAGGGCGTTTCCGGCATACACGAGCCTACGGATGCGTTTTTACAGGAACTGCGCCGCCTGTGCGACAGGACGGGTACGCGCCTTATCGCCGATGAGATCCAGTCGGGCTACGGGCGCACCGGACAGTTTTTCGCGCACCAGCACGCGCCCGTCCGCGCCGATATCGTCACGACCGCCAAAGGGATGGCGAACGGTTTTCCCATCGGCGGAGTGCTGATCGCCCCGGACTTCAAGGCAGAATACGGGATGCTGGGCACCACTTTCGGCGGGAACCATCTGGCCTGCAGCGCCGCCATCGCTGTACTCGACGTTATCGAAAGCGAGCATCTGGTGGAGAATGCGGCGCGCGTGGGAGAGGTCTTCCGCAAAGGGCTGGTGAAGAGTCCCGCGCTGAAGGAGTACCGCGGACGGGGGCTGATGATCGGGCTGGAACTGGAGCCCGGTTACGAGGGGCTGCGCGACCGCCTGCTCTTCGAGAAGCGCTTCTTCACAGGCGCGGCAGGGGCGTCGGTCATCCGGCTGCTCCCCTCCCTTACGGTGTCCGAAGAGACGGCCCATAGATTTATAAAAGCCTGGAATGAACTTACCAAGATATGAGACAATTTATATCGGTTGAAGATCTGGGGGACCTGAGGCAGGGGCTTCAGGCGGCAAAGTATGTCAAGGAACATCCCTTTGCGGACCAGGCGCTGGGCCGGAACCGCACGATGCTCATCGTCTTTTTCAACAACAGCCTGCGTACCCGCCTCAGCACGCAGAAGGCGGCGCTGAACCTGGGGATGAACGTGATGGTGCTGGATGTGAACCAGGGCGCATGGAAACTGGAAACGGAACTGGGCGTGGTAATGGACTCCGACAAGAGCGAACATCTGCGCGAGGCCATTCCGGTGATGTGCAGTTATTGCGACATCATCGGCGTACGCTCCTTCGCGGGACTCGCGGACCGCGATTATGACTATGCGGAGACCGTGCTGCAGCAGTTCATCGACTATGGAGGAAAGCCGGTCATCAGCCTGGAATCCGCCACCGTGCATCCCTGCCAGGCCTTCGCGGACCTCATCACCATCGAGGAATACAAGACCAGGACCCGCCCGAAAGTGGTACTCAGCTGGGCGCCGCATCCGCGCGCGCTGCCGCAGGCCGTACCGAATTCCTTCGCGCAGTGGATGAATGCCGCCGACGTGGATTTCGTCATCACCCAGCCGGAAGGCTACGAACTGGACCCGCGCTTTGCCGGGAACGCACAGGTAGAATACGACCAGATGAAGGCGCTCGAAGGGGCGGATTTCGTCTATGCGAAAAACTGGAGCTGCCCCGGCGTAACCCGCCCGAAGGATTACGGGAAAGTGCTTTGCAAGGATATGGGATGGACCATCGACGCAGCGCACATGGCGGTCACGGACAACGCATATTTCATGCACTGCCTGCCCGTGAGACGCAATATGATTGTATCGGACGAAGTGATTGATTCCGAACGCAGCATCGTGATTCCCGAAGCCGCCAACCGGGTGGTTTCCGTACAGACCGTGATGAAGAAAATGCTGGAGAACCTGTGATGAAAGTCGTAAAGATAGGCGGAAACGTCGTTGACAACGAGGAACTGCTGGCGCAGTTCTGCATGCAGTTCGCCGCCCTGGAAGGGCCGAAGGTCCTGATACACGGCGGCGGCGTGATGGCCTCGCGCATGCAGGAAAAGGCAGGCATCCCCCCCAGGATGGCCGGCGGCCGCCGCATCACGGACGACGCTACCCTGCAAATCGTCACCATGGTCTATGCCGGATGGTGCGGGAAGCACATCTGCGCCTCGCTGCAGGCGCTGGGATGCAATGCCATCAGCCTCTCCGGCTGCGACGCCGACGTTATCCGCGCCTCCCGGCGTCCGCCTATCGCCGTAGAAGGAGAAATGGTGGATTTCGGCCATGTGGGCGACGTACGGAGCGGAAGCGTCAATGCAGACGCGCTGCGCAGGCTGCTGGATGCGGGGTTCGTGCCGGTGCTCAATGCCATCAATCACGACGGGAACGCCCATCTGCTCAATACCAATGCCGATACGGTGGCGTCGGCGGTAGCGGCCGCGCTGGGTGCAGAACTGATTATCTGCTTTGAAAAACCGGGCGTACTGCTGGACAAGGACGACGATGCGTCGCTGCTGCGCGAACTCGACAGTGCAAAATACAAGGAACTGCTCTCGGAAGGCCGCATCGCCGGAGGTATGCTCCCCAAACTCGAAAATGCGTTCAAAGTACTCGCCGCAGGGGTCCCGAAAGTGGTTATCCAGCATAGTTCCGCCCCTTTGGGAAACTCCGGCACAAGCCTTTGCCTATGATAGAGAAACTGACACAGGATGCCGTAGCGCTGTTGCGCGACATGGTCCGGATTCCGTCCGTGACCTTCGGCGAGGATGCGGTCTGCACGATGCTGGCCGCGCGGCTGCTGGACTGGGGGATCCCCTGCGTGCGCTATGGGAACAACCTGACGGCGCTCAAACGCGGCAGCGGGAACCGCACGCTGGTGCTGGACGCGCATATCGACACCGTCCCCGCGGCGGAAAGTTATACCCGCGACCCGCTGGACCCCGGCGACGATGCCCAGACCGTCTGGGGGCTGGGCAGCAATGATGACGGCGGCAGCGTCGTCGCGATGACGGCGGCTTTCCGGTATTTCCTCGGCCGGGATCTGCCTTTCCATCTTGTGCTGGCGCTGACGTGCGAGGAAGAACGCGCGGGTGCGGGCGGATCGCAATGGCTTTATGGCAGCGAAGGTCCCTTTGCAAGCGGCAAGCTGCCGGGTCCCTATGACGTGATTGTGGGCGAACCTACCGGAATGAAAGCGGCGACGAGCGAACGCGGCCTGCTGGTACTGGACGGAACCGCCCGCGGCGTAAGCGGCCATGCGGCCCGGAACGAAGGGGTAAATGCGCTGTATATTGCGCTCGAAGACATCGCGGCGCTGCGTGCGCACCGCTTTGCGCGGATATCGGAAAAGATGGGGCCGGTGCGGCTGAATGTCACACAGATCCAGGCCGGGACGGTACATAACGTGGTGCCGGACAGTTGCACCTTCGTCGTGGACGTACGGCCCAACGAATGCTATACGAACGAGGAAATTCTGGAAGAACTGCAGAGCGTCTGCCGCAGCTCTCTGACGGCGCGCAACCTGCGCAACCGTTCTTCCGCCACGGCGGACGACGGTCCCCTGATGAAAGCGGTGCGGGCGCTGGGCATCGAGAGTTATTCCTCCCCCACCACATCGGACTGGATGCGCATCGGAACGGATGCCGTGAAAATGGGTCCCGGAGAGTCAGCGCGTTCGCACAAGGCCGACGAGTTCATCCGCGTCAGCGAAATCGCAGACGCTGTCAAGCAATACATCCAATTCATAGAAACGTATGGCAACACTTTGGAATAAGGGCGTAAAGGCCGAGGATGCGGTGGAGAAATTCACCGTAGGGCAGGACCGCATACTGGATCTGCGCCTTGCAAAATACGACGTGCAGGGCTCCAGGGCCCATATCCGGATGCTGGAAAGCATAGGGCTGCTGCAGCGCGACGAGTTCGAACGACTGGATGAGGGGCTGGAGGCGATCGCGTCCGAAATCGAAGCGGGCCGCTTCAGCCTTGCGCCGGATGTGGAGGATATCCACTCGCAGGTGGAACTGCTGCTTACCGAAAGGCTCGGCGAAATCGGCAAGAAAATCCATGCCGGGCGCTCCCGCAACGACCAGGTGCTCGTCGATATCAAACTGTTCCTGCGGGAGGAACTGCGGACACTGCGTGAGGAGTTGCTCGGATTGTTCGGAGCGTTGCAGGAACTCAGCGAGAAGCATAAGGACCTGCTGCTGCCCGGATATACGCATGCACAGGTGGCGATGCCTTCTTCCTTCGGCCTATGGTTCGGCGCCTATGCGGAAGCGCTGGTGAACGACATGTACCTGCTGGGCGGAGCGTACAAGGTGGTGAACCGCAATCCGCTCGGCTCGGCGGCCGGATATGGCAATTCCTTCCCGCTCGACCGCGAAATGACGACGCGGCTGCTGGGCTTCGACAGCCCGGATTACAACAGTATAGCCGCACAACTTTCACGCGGGAAGTGCGAGCGTGCCGTAGCCGGCGCAATCGGCTCCTTTGCCTTGACGCTCAATAAGTTTGCATCGGACTGCTGCATGTATATGTGTCCGAATTTCGGGTTTATCCGCTTCCCGGACAATCTGACGACCGGCTCCAGCATCATGCCGCACAAGAAGAATCCCGATGTCTGGGAGATGGTGCGAGGCAAGTGCAACCGCATCCTCTCCGCCGAGAATGAAATCAATCTGCTGTGCAGCAATATGCCGCACGGGTACCATCGGGATTACCAGTTGCTCAAGGATATTTTGTTCCCGGTGCTGGAAACGGCGCATGAGTGTATCGGCATTACCCGGATGATGCTTTCCCACATCGAGGTCAATGACAAAATATTGGATTCTCCCATTTATGATTATCTCTTTACCGTGGAGGAAGTGAACCGGCGCGTGCTGGCCGGGACGCCGTTCCGGGATGCCTACCGGCAGGTGGGGACCGAGGTCAATGAGGGACGCTTCAAGTTCGGGAAGGGCGGAACGCTGAAGGCGTCCGACCTGCATCACAGCCATATCGGCAGTCTCGGAAACTTATGCAACGACCGTATCAAAAACTTAATGGACGATGCTGCAAATTGGTAGTTTTCCCTTTCCGCTCCTGCGAGTCGCCCTGCAACAGCGGGCGCTTGTTGCTGCGCAACCCTATCCGGGTAAATGCGCCCTAACGTTGCAAGGCGACTCGCGGACGTCGCTTCAGGGAAAACTAAAACTTACAACAATTGATTAGTTAGTCAGTATAAAAACACCAAGGTTAAGTTATGAAAAAAGAAGCCATCAAGAAAGTTCTGGTGCTAGGTTCCGGAGCCCTGAAAATCGGGCAGGCCGGCGAGTTTGATTACAGCGGGGCGCAAGCGTTGAAGGCGATGCGTGAGGAAGGTATTTCCACCGTCCTCATCAATCCGAACATCGCTACGGTACAGACCACCGAGGGCATTGCGGACAAGATTTATTTCCTGCCCGTGACGCCGGATTTTGTCACCCAGGTCATCGAGGAGGAACGTCCTGACGGCATTTTGCTGGCCTTTGGCGGACAGACGGCGCTGAACTGCGGCATCGAACTGCATCGGAGCGGGGTGCTGGAGAAATACGGAATCCGCGTGCTCGGCACTTCCGTCCAGGCGATTATCGATACGGAAGACCGCGACCTGTTTGTGAAGCGGCTGGATGAAATCGATATCAAGACCATCCGTTCCCATGCCGCCGAATCCCTGGAGGAGGCCAAGAGCATGGCTGAAGAAGTGGGCTATCCCGTCATTCTCCGGGCGGCGTACGCGCTGGGCGGACTCGGTTCCGGCTTCTGCGACAATGCGGAGGAACTGGACGCTACGGCGCGCAAGTCTTTCTCCTTTTCGCCGCAGGTCCTGGTGGAGAAATCGCTCAAGGGATGGAAGGAAATCGAGTTCGAGGTGGTGCGCGACAGTTATGACAAGTGCCTCATTATCTGCGATATGGAGAACTTCGACCCGCTCGGCATCCATACCGGGGAAAGTATTGTCGTCGCTCCGACGCAGTCCCTTACGCGCGAACAGATCGATTATCTGCATGAACTGTCCTTCAAGATTGTACGGCACCTGGACATCGTCGGCGAATGTAATATCCAGTTTGCGTTTGCTCCGGACGGCAGCGATTACCGCGTGATCGAGGTGAATGCCCGGCTCAGCCGTTCCTCCGCGCTGGCGTCCAAGGCGACGGGCTATCCCCTGGCGTTTGTCGCGGCAAAAATCGGCCTGGGTTACGGGCTGCACGAGATCGGCAATGCCGACCAATCGCCGCAGGTGGATTATGTGGTCTGCAAGATTCCCCGTTGGGATTTGGCGAAATTCCGTGGCGTATCGCGCGAAATCGGCACCAGCATGAAGAGCGTGGGCGAGGTAATGGCCATCGGCCGCTGCCTCGAAGAAGCGATGCAGAAGGGGTTGCGCATGATCGGGCAGGGCGCCAACGGATTCGTCTGCAACAAGCCCTATGCGGAAAAAGATCTCGATTATGCCCTTTCGCATCCTACCGACAGCCGCGTTTTTGCGATTGCCGCAGCACTGGAGGCTGGGTATAGCACGGACCGCATTTACGAATTGACGCGCATTGACAAGGTATTCCTGGAGTCGCTGCTGAATATTGAGAAGACCTACCGCGAACTGGAGGCCTGCCAGTCCCTGGCGGGGCTGGACAAGGCGCTGATGGAAAAGTGCAAGCGCCAGGGCTTTTCCGACATCCAGATTGCCCGGGTGCTCGGTGTACGCGAGGAGGAAGTGCGGAAAGCCCGTCAAGGGATGGGCATCCGGCCTTCCGTGAAGAAGATACGCACCCACGCTTCAGCGGACCCGCAGCAGACGAATTATCTCTATCTCAGTTATGATGGTTCCGGCCATGCCGTGGCCCCGGGAGAGGGAGACAGCGGTGTGGTCGTGCTCGGTTCCGGGGCCTACCGCATCGGCAGCAGCGTCGAGTTCGACTGGTGTTCCGTCAGTGCCGTAAAAACGCTGAAAAAGAACGGCTTCCAGACCATTATGATCAATTACAATCCGGAGACCGTTTCCACCGACTATGATATCTGCGACCGGCTTTTCTTTGACGAACTGAGTCTTGAGAGCGTGCTGGAAATCTGCGCGTTCCAAAAGCCCCACGGTGTCATCGTAAGCGTGGGCGGGCAGATTCCCAACAACCTCGCACTGCCCCTGATGAAGGAAGGCGTGCGGCTGCTGGGGACTTCCGCCGTCGATATCGACCGCGCCGAAGACCGCAATAAGTTCTCTTCCATCGTGGACAAGCTGGGCATTGACCAGCCGCGCTGGAGCGAACTCGTCAACATGGACCAGGTGTACGCTTTCGTTGACGAGGTTGGATTCCCGGTACTTGTGCGGCCTTCCTATGTGCTTTCCGGCGCTGCGATGAATGTATGCTACAGCCGCGAAGACCTGGAGAAGTTCCTTGAAATGGCCGTGGAGGTGTCCGAGGAGCATCCGGTGGTCGTCAGTTCCTTCATGAAACGCTGCAAGGAAATCGAGTTCGATGCCGTTGCCGACGGAGGAAAACTGCTCGCCTATGCCATCTCCGAACACGTGGAGTTTGCCGGCGTACATTCAGGCGACGCGACCATGCAGTTCCCTCCCCAGAAAATTTACGGCGTCACTGCCGCCAAGATTCGCAAGATTGCATCCGCCATCGCTTCGGAACTGCATATCACCGGTCCGTTCAACATCCAGTTCCTGGCACAACACGGATTCATCAAAGTCATCGAGTGCAACCTGCGCGCCTCCCGGAGTTTCCCCTTCGTGTCGAAGATCCTCAAGGAGAATTTCATCGACCTGGCCACGCGGGCGATGCTCGGAATGCATCCGGAGCCTTGCCGCAAGGATGCGTTCGAACTGAATTATGTGGGCGTGAAGGCCTCCCAGTTCTCCTTTGCCCGTCTCAATCAGGCGGATCCCGTGTCCGGAGTGGATATGACCTCTACCGGCGAAGTGGGATGTATCGGCGATAATTTTGATGAGGCGCTGCTCAAGGCGCTGCTCTCCGTAGGGATGCAGATTCCGCGCAAGGCGGTGCTGATTTCATCGGGCGATGCGCGGCAGAAGGCTGATCTGCTGGAAGCCTGCCGCCTGCTGGACAAGCACGGCTTTGAGTTGTGGGGGACGCGCGGCAGCCGCGATTATCTCGAATCCAACGGCATTCCGGCGAAACTGGCACTCTGGCCCGGGGAGACGGGCGGACAGGGGGATGTCCCCGTACAGGAACTGATCAAGGAGCACCGGGTGGACCTGGTCGTGAACATTCCCAAGAATTTTACCCGCAAGGAACTGACCAACGGCTATAAGATCCGGCGCGCCGCCGTGGATTTCAATGTGCCCCTGATTACGAATGCCCGGCTGGCGACGGCGTTTATCATGGCGTTTTGTACATTGCCGGCAGACGGGTTGAAGATCAAGGCGTGGGATGAGTATAACTGATGTGACCGATGTGGATTGTGCGGGAGCGCCCCTTCGGCTCCTACTACGCAGGGGCTTAGTCGCCTCAGGGGCATCTCCCGCTCCATATACGCATCGGTTACAAATAATATTGAACAGCTATGAGAACAAAGGAATTGATGGCGCGGCTGCGCGCGAAGTATCCCGGAGAGGTGGAATACCTACAGGCGGTGCAGGAAGTGCTGGAATCCGTCGAAGAGGTGTACAACCGGCATCCGGAGTTTGAGAAAGCGAAGATTGTGGAGCGGCTGGTCGAGCCGGACAGGGTGTTCAGTTTCCGTGTCACCTGGATCGATGATGCGGGACAGGTTTGCACGAATACCGGCTGGCGGGTGCAGTTCAACAGTGCCATCGGACCCTACAAGGGCGGTCTGCGTTTTCATCGCGCGGTCTCGCTGTCGATGCTGAAGTTCCTGGGCTTCGAGCAGACCTTCAAAAATGCGCTGACGACCCTGCCGATGGGCGGGGCGAAAGGCGGTTCGGATTTCGATCCCAAGGGCAAGAGCGATGAGGAAATCATGCGCTTCTGCCAGGCGTTCATGACGGAACTCTGGCAGTGTATCGGCCCGGACCAGGATATCCCTGCGGGCGATGTGGGCGTCGGAGGCCGGGAAATCGGCTATCTGTACGGGATGTACAAGAAACTGGCCCGCGAGTACAATACCGGCGTACTCACCGGCAAGGGCATCACCTGGGGCGGTTCCATCCTGCGACCGGAAGCCACGGGATACGGGGCGCTGTATTTTACGCAGAACTTGCTGCACCGCATCGGCAAGGATATCAAGGGGCAGAAAGTGGCCATTTCCGGCTTTGGCAACGTAGCCTGGGGCGCGTCGAAGAAAGCGACGCAACTCGGGGCGCAGGTCATCGCCATTTCCGGACCGGACGGGGTCTGCGAGATTCCCGGCGGCATCACGCCGGAGATGATCGATTATATGCCGGAGATGCGGGCCTCCAACCGCGACCGGGTGGAGGATATGGCGACGAAATTCCCGGACAAGTGCAAGTTCACGCCGGGCGGCAAGGCCTGGGACGTTCCCTGCGATATCGCACTCCCCTGCGCCTTCCAGAATGAACTCAGCGGCGATGATGCAGTGAAACTCAAGAACAACGGCTGCTGGTGCTGCTGCGAGGTTTCGAATATGGGCTGCCGCCCGGAAGCCATCGCATATTTTCAGGAAAACGACGTCCTGTTCGCCCCCGGGAAGGCGGTGAATGCCGGAGGCGTGGCGACTTCCGGACTCGAAATGACCCAGAATGCATCGCACATCAACTGGAGCGGCAAAGAGGTGGACGAGAAACTTCATTTTATCATGGATTCGATCCATGAGGCCTGCGTGAAATACGGTCAGAGACCGGACGGCAGCGTAGATTATGTAAAGGGCGCGAATATCGCCGGATTCATGAAAGTGGCGACGGCCATGCTTGAACAAGGAATTGTCTGATGAAAAAGTTACTATTCATCCTGCTCGGGGCGGCCGTTTCCCTGGGAGTATCGGCGCAAGTGCGCATCGGCGTGGCGGACAAATGCCCCGAAACGGGCGGTTGCGCGGCTGACGCCAATTACCTGAACGCCCTGATGATGGCGGGACACTCCCCCGTCATGCTTCCCGATATCGCCGATTCCGCGCTGCTTGCCCGGGCGGTGGATGCGGTGGACCTGGTGCTGCTGACCGGCGGCGAAGATATCGACCCGGCCCTGTTCAGGGAACTTCCCGACGCCGCGCTGGGGGCGGTGAATGCGCGGCGCGATGCGTTTGAATTCCGGCTGATCGCCGAGGCGCTCCGTCAGCAAAAACCCATCTTCGGCATCTGCCGCGGCATGCAGGTGCTCAATGTCTATTTCGGCGGAAGCCTGTGGCAGGACCTTCCTTCGGGCTGGCCGGGATGCCTGGACCACCATTCCCCGGACGGGCATGAAATCCGGCTCACAGAAGGGTCCCGGCTGCACACTTTGCTCGGAAAGGATAAGGCGCAGGTGAATTCCAGCCACCACCAGGCGCTGCGGCGCGTGGCCCCCGGCTTTCGCGTGACGGCCTTTTCGAGCGACGGCGTAGCCGAAGCCTTTGAATGCGACAGCCTTCCCATCGCGGCGGTCCAGTTCCACCCCGAGCGCCTTGCGCTGGGGGGCGATGCCTCGTTTCTGAAGGTCCTGACCAACTTGCAGTGCCTGTGCGACAAGACGGCCTGCAAGCCGGCGGGCCTGAACCGTCAGTATGAAGAGTTGCCGCTGGGCAGCATCCGGGCGGAAGGCTGGCTCCTGGAGATGCTCACCCGCCAGCGGGACGGCATTACGGCCGACCTGGACCGGATCTACCCCGAAGTCTGCGGCGAGCGCAACGGCTGGCTGGGCGGTGACGGAGACCAGTGGGAACGCGGTCCGTACTGGATTGACGGGCTGCTGCCGATGGCGTATATCCTTGACGATGCGGCCCTGAAAGCGAAAGCACAGCGCTGGGTGGAATGGGCGCTCGCCTCGCAGGGCGAGGACGGGCAGTTCGGCCCGCGCACCGATTATCCGCGCGAGCCGGGCATCCAACGCACGAATTCGCTGGACTGGTGGCCCCGCATGGTTATGCTGAAGATTCTCCAGCAATATTATAATGCCACGCAGGACGGGCGTGTCCTGACCTTCCTGGACAAATATTTCCGCTACCAGCTGGCTACACTGCCCCAAAAGCCCATCGGACATTGGACGCACTGGGCGGAATTCCGTGCCGCGGACAATATGCTGGTGGCGCTCTGGCTCTATCAGAAAACCGGCGAGGAATACCTGCTGGACCTTTGTGACCTCCTGCATAATCAGGGCTGGGACTTCACCGGAATGTTCCTCCACTCCGACGACCTGGGACGTCTGGGCAGCATCCACTGCGTCAACCTGGCGCAGGGTCTCAAAGAACCTGTCATCTATTGGCAGGCCCGTGGCGGGGACCGCTATCTGGAGGCGATGGAGCGTTGCAACCGCATGATGCGCCTGCATAACGGCTGGCCGAACGGGATGTTCGGCGGAGACGAGACCCTCCACGGCAATAATCCCGTGCAGGGCAGCGAACTCTGTTCGGCGGTGGAACTCATGTATTCGCTCGAAGAAATGCTCAAGGTTACCGGCAACCTCGCGATGGCGGAGCACCTGGAACGGGTGGCCTTCAACGCCCTGCCCGCGCAGAATTCCGATAATTTCCATGAACACCAGTACTTCCAGCAGGCCAATCAGGTCCATATCTGCCGCGGCCCGCATAACTTTGACATCGTCTATGACGGAACCGCTTCCCTGATGGGCGTGCTCTGCGGCTATCCCTGCTGCCTGTGCAATCTCCACCAGGGCTGGCCCAAATTTACGCAGAATCTCTGGTACAAGGCCGCAGACGGCGCATACACGGCACTCTGCTATGCCCCTTGCAGTTTCACCACGGAGGCGGACGGCGTAAAAGTAGGTATCCGGGAGAACACCTGCTACCCGATGGACGGAAAGGTCCGCATCGAACTGACGCTTCCCAGGCGCAAGCGCGCGTCACTCGCCTTCAAACTCCGGATTCCTTCTTGGACGAAGGAGGCGACGGTCCGCGTGAACGGCGAGACGCTTCCAGTGCCGAAGAGCGGCAGCCTGCTCGAAATCCGCCGGACCTGGCAGAACGGCGACTGCATTGAACTGGAGTTCCCGATGCAGATCAACGCTTCGAACATCTGGCACGAGAACGCCGTCAGCATCGAACGCGGCCCGCTGGTCTATGCCCTGAAAATCGACGAAAAATGGGAAAAGGTGGAACTGGACCCTTCGGAGCGGAAGGGCCCCTATTATTGGGAGGTCAGCGCGCAGAGCCCCTGGAATTATGCGTTCCTGCGTAAGCAGGTGGACAGGCCGGAGCAGGCCTTTACCGTCGAGGTCGATGAAGAGAAACTCAAGGGGAACTGGTACTGGAATGCCGAAAGCGCGCCGGTCCGCATCCATATCGATGCCGCCCGGGTCCCCGACTGGACCGAGTATAACGGAGATGCCGGCCCGCTGCCTTACAGCATTGTCCGTGCAGTCATCTACAACGGCAACTCCAGCCGCCGCTCCAAGGGGCTGGAACGCGTCACGCTGATTCCTTACGGAAGTACGACGCTGCGCATCAGCGAATTCCCCGTACTCAGCCGGTAATACTCACTGTAAGCCGGGAAGGCCTCTGCTCCCGTTGCTTCGCAACCCTATCCGGGTAAATGGTCGCAGAGGCCTTCCCGGCTTACGGATCTGCAGGGCGACAGAGGAGGATGCTTAATTCGTAAAGCAGATAGAGCGGTGCGGTAAGCACCAGCATTGAAACCGGATCCGACGGCGTAATCAGCGCGGAAAGGGCCATAATGCCGAGAAGGGCGTAGGCGCGCGATTTGCGCAGGGTTTCCCGGCTGATGACACCGAGCGAGGAAAGAATCAGGATAACGACCGGAAATTCGAAGGCAATGCCGATGAGCAGCACCATCGAACCGAAGAGGGAAATATATGACCCCAGGGTGATGGTGTTCGCCACCGCAGCGCTCACGCTATAGTTCATAAAGAACTGCAGGCAGGCGGGCAGCACCACGAAATAACCGGCGAGCACCCCGGAATAAAACAGCAGTGAAGACAGCCCGAAAGCCTTTTTCACTGCTTTTTTTTCGCGTTCATAGAGCGCCGGGGAGACAAATCTCCAGATTTCAAAAACGATATAGGGAAAAGCCAGGACGATACCGGCAATCAGCGCACAGCGCAGATGGACGAAAAACTGGGCGCTGACCTCCACATTGATGAGCTGCATTTCCATCTTCCAGCCCAGAAGACGGTACACGGGAAAGTCCGGACGCGCGGGGGCGAGGATAATGCCGTCAAAGAGCAGGCTGCGCAGACAGAGTCCGGGAATACAGCCAAGGACAAGCGCGACCAAAGAACGTATCAAGGCCCCCCTCAATACGTCCAAATGGTCCCAGAAACTCATCTCATCTGAGGGCGAACTCACTTGGATTCAGACTCTTTGCCGGGTTCTTTGCCGGGTTCCTTCTCGATTTCTTTCTTGACCCCGTTGATCCCCTCCTTGAAACCGCGCACGCCTTCGCCGACACCGCGCATGAATTCGGGAATTTTCTTGCCGCCAAGCAGGATAAGGGCCACTACCGCAATAATGACAATCTCCCACCAGCCGAACATCAATGGAACAATCAACATCATTTTTTCTACGATTAGACATACAAATATAGAAACAAAATCATAACTTTGTGATAACTTTTTCATTCTATGGGCGATAAAATACTCGGTTTTGTCAAAAACTGGATTCTGGTCATCAGCATGGCGACAGGGGCGTCGGCATACCTGTTGTACCATTCCCTTCCGGTCCTGCACCCTGCGGGGCCGGTTCTCGAAAGGATATGCGTCACTCTGCAGCCGCTCCTGCTGTTCGCCATGCTCTTCCTGAGTTTCTGCAAGATAGAGCCGCATCAACTCAAGCCCCACCGCTGGCAGTTTATCCTGCTGGGCATCCAGGCCCTGATGTTCGTTCTCTTCGCGCTGGCCGTATATCTGTGTCCGGAAGGCGATTTGTCGCGCATTCCGCTGGAGGCGGCGATGCTGTTGATGATCTGCCCCACCGCAAATGCCTGTGCCGTGGTGACGGGCAGGCTCGGCGGAGACATGGCCGGCGTCGTCACCTATACCGTACTGATCAACCTGCTGGTCGCCCTTGCGATGCCCGCCGTCATCCCCTTCATCCACCCGATTGAGGGGCTGCCTTTCAGCCTGGCATTCAACCATATCCTGGCCAAAGTCTTCCCGCTGCTGATTCTCCCCTGCCTCTGCGCCTGGCTGGTCCGCTATCTCTTTCCCCGGGTACACCGGCGCATCCTCAGGCATGTGGGTGTGTCCTTCTACCTTTGGGCTTTCTGCCTCAGCCTCGCCATCCTGATGTGCACCCGCTCCATCATCCGATCGGATGCACCGCCATCGATGCTCGGCATCCTGACCGGCGTGGCCCTGCTCGGCTGCATTTTCAACTTCGGCGTCGGACGGCTTGTCGGGTCGGCATTCCGCTGCACCGTCAGCGCCGGACAGGCCCTCGGACAAAAGAACACCATCCTCATTATCTGGATGGCCTATACGTTCATGGATCCCGTTTCTTCGGTGGTCGGCGGCATCTACAGCATCTGGCAGAATATCTTCAACTCCTGGCAACTGCAGCGGATGAGCCGCTAAGAAACAATAAAAATCCGTCAATTTCCGCGAATATTTTTCCAAGCGCGCGTACCCCCCGTACGTGCGCGGATTTTTTTTATAGCTTTGGCAGCACAGCCATTATAATTGACCGATGAGAAAAGACCTCCTGATGTTAGCCTTCGCCCTGCCCGGGCTTTTATGCTCCTGCCAAAAATCACGGGAGAGCACAGGCGAGACTACGCTGATCCGTGCCACGCTCGACGAAGCCCGCACCAGCCTGTCCTTTCCCGACATCCTCTGGTCGGCTGAGGATGCCATCTGCGTCAACGGACAGATATCCGGTAAAGCCAATATTTCAGACGGTGGCCGGAGCGCCACATTCGCCCTTCAGGGAACCGTCGATGCACCCTACTATGCGCTCTACCCCGGAGCGGCGTTCATCTCCGGCAGCTTCCGTCCCGCCTACGACAGATACGGCAGCGTGACGCTTCCCGCCGTACAGACCTGCCCGGCCGGGAATTTCGACGCCTCCGCCGCCATTATGGGCGCCTGCTCGGGAACTGCGGAAGACCCTTCGCAACTGCGTTTCAGCTGCCTTGTCGCCTTTCTGAAGATCCGCATTATCCTGCCCGAAGGCAGCCTTACCCCGCAAAGCATTGAAGTTTCCGCAAACGGAAGGGAGGACCTCTGCGGTGATTTTTCCTACGACCCCGCCGCCGGCCGCCTCAAAAACAGCAAGTTGCAGGGGAAAGGCATCACCGCCGACTGCAGGAACGCCGCCGTCTCCGACCACCCCGTCTATATCGCCATCCCCGCAAAGACCTATACGTCGGGGCTCACCCTGAAAATCAAGGACGGGAGCCGTCAGTACATGGAACTCAAGTCCACGAAATCCTTTTCCGCCGGGGCGGGAAAAATCTACCCGACGGAGATTACTTATATCCCCAACCGGACCGTCGTTTCCGCCGAAGCCGGCGGCGCGGAGGACGCTACATCCGGAGTCACACGCATCGCATCCCTGAACCGCAACGCCGGGCAGATCAACTCCCACACCGGGCAGACGGAGCGAAGCGCCATCGAGATGGACCGCCGCTCCACCTTCGTACTGACCGAAAAGGAACTCGGCTGCCCCGTATTGGAATATCCGCGCATCAAAGTGCTTCCCGACGGCCGCTATATCCTTTTCTACCTGCCCCAACGCACCGGCTACAGCGTGTATTGTTCATTCAGCAGCGACCTGGAACACTGGGACGGGCGGCATACGGTATGGGCTGAGGAGGATACCGTCAATCCCGCAGGGGAAGCCGATAAAATCTATTACGCCGACGCCGACATGGTCGTCGCCGACAACGGCGACCTCCTGGTCTTCGGCACCTACCGACTGAAGAGCGGCCATAAATATCTGAGACAGTGGGGAATCCTTATGAAACGCAGCAAAGACATGGGGAAGACCTGGGGCGACGAACAGAAGCTCTACACCACCTGTGTCTGGGAGCCGCTTCCCATCAAAATGCCGGACGGGGAAATCCTGGTGTTCTTTACGGATTCCGACCACGACTGGGATCCCACCATTACCGGCATCTCCCTGCTGCGTTCCAAAGACAACGGCTATACCTGGACCACGCAGGCGCCGGTCATGCGCTTTGCCAGCGGCTGGGCCTATCCGCACCAGCGTTCCCTCGACATGCCCGCCCCACAGGGGGACTCCACGGTGCGCTGGACCTCCCAGATGCCGGCCGTAGTGCTGCTGAACGACGGCCAAACCTGCCTTATCTGCAACGAGAGCCATACTCCGCCTCCGGAAGACCGTCTGATGCTTACCCTCGGATGGGAGAACAGGGCCTGGTCCAACACCCTTACCGGCAGCATGGAGGCCCCCCCGGAAATGAACAGGTTCTTCGTCGGCGGGTCCGGCCCCTATCTGGCCCAGTTCCCTTCGGGGGAAACGGTTTTGAGTTATGCCGGATTGAACTGGTATCTCCGGCTGGGCAACGAGACCGGCAGGAATCTTGACAGACAGCCCTATTTCTCCCCCTATCCCGGAACGGCGCACTGGGGGAACCTGGAACTGGAGAACGCCCACTGCATGCTGGGCACGGTAGCCTATTTCCACGGCAAATCCGGCGATCCGGAGTACGAAACGGTCCGGGACATCATCGTCGCCCGTTTCTACCTCAATCACCGCATCGACATTCCGCAGGCGACACCCGTCCTGGACGGAGACGGCAGGGACTGGGCGGACAACACCGACGCCTTCTTCCTCGGCAGCGACACCCGCACCCAGTGCTGCTTCCGCTTCTGCTACGACGACAACTGGGTCTATGCCCTGGTCGATTGTCTGAACGAAGGCTGGGATACCTCCGGCGACCGTATCGACCTCTATTTCTCCGACGGGAAGGATGTCTCCAGCATCCGGAACGTCGGCATCTGCAGCGATGCCTCCGGCTTCCGGCTGGAAAGCACGCTGCAGGCGGAAATGCGGACGAGGTTCTATCCCGGTGAAGGGTATGTCGCCGAAATCCGCATCCCGCGCTCCGGCCTCCCCTTCTCCGCTGCCGACGGCACCTTCTTCAATGCTGTACTTCATACAGGGGACGTGCAGGACACATTTAACTTCAGGACGCTGGACAAAGTCGGCAACTGGTTCCAGATACGGCCATAATTTAGAAGCTGTTTTGAATTATTTGAAATAAGATTTTATGGAATTATTTTTTAGATATTTTTTAGGTATGATGAAGGAGTGTAGCAGCAGCTACATGACTGAAGAATGGCTGAAAAAGAGCAAAAAAGAATCATAAAAGA
>JAFSVL010000029.1 GCA_017445015.1 Bacteroidales bacterium
CGCAGAACACCCCGAAAAGGACGAGGAGCACGAACAGGCCGAGCCCGACGAGGGATCGGTTGTCGACGAAACGCCGTTCTTCTTCCTGTCTTCCGTTTTTCATCTTCAGAAAATGTATATGAGCGAAACCATGACGTCGTCAGGAAGGATGAATACCTTCTTCCCATTGTCCGTCACGGTTCCGCAGGTGGGACATGCATAGGTTGTATAGCGGGTCGTTCCGCCCCAGACGCCGATACCGAACTCGATGTTCCAGTTGCGGTGGATCATCCGGGTGTAGCCCGCAGAAAGACCGGCGCCGACGGCTTCGCCCTCCTCCGTGGAGCGGGAGAGGATTCCTCCTCGGTTGTACTCCATCCACTGGCCCCTGGCCCCAAGCCACCAGCCCGAGTAGATATGCCACGGCCACCAGCGGAGTCCCGCATAGGCGGCCCGCTTGCGGTTCTGGAACTGGTCCTGCTGCTCGAACTCGTCTATGGCGGCTGGCACCGGCCCTGCGATGAGGGCGTCGATCGCCTCGGGTGGAACGGAACGGAATGACCAGGGATTGTAGCGGAATCCGGCATGAAGGGAAACATGACGGGCGACAGCCGTCCCAGCCTCCAGGTTTGCCGTCCCGAAGTCCGCCCATCCGGCGAGGTTCGTGGATACGCTGAACTGCTGTGCCCCGGATGTCATCGGGAATAGGAACAGGGGAATGCTGAGTAGCAGGATGGCTATGGACCTTGACATGGTTATCTGGTTAGAAATTGATTCGGATTCCTGCAGTCGCCCTAATGGAGAGGGTCTCTTGGCGGGTGAGGAGGCGGATGGGAACGGATAGGCCCGCAACGAGGGCGGATTTACGCGTGAAGAAAAGCTCCAACTCTGCGGCTGGTTCGATTCCATAGGTAAACGCGGAATGACTTGTGGTTCCACCCTCGCCTTGTGTCCAGGTTGCTGAGGAGTCTGCGCTGTCGTCGGAGATGACCTCCTTGACCGCGCTGTTCACTTCGTCGAAATCGACCCCGAGGAAGGCTCCGCCTCCGCAGTAGAAACCGAATGCACGGTTTGGAGTGGCAGCTACTCGGTAGAGCCAGGCTCCTCCGGCCGTGAGGCTTCCGAACTCGCCTCCAGTGGGGACGATTCCTTTGATGGAGGCTGACCAGCGGGCGGTCATCGTGTATCGGCCCGCCTCGATTCCGAACCCGGGATGACTTCCGGCCTTTGGAGAGAGGGTGCAGGTCGCGCTTGCATCGGCATACCACTGCCCCCGCATCGTCCGCTGCGCCTGGGATATCAGCGGGTTGGCGACAAGGATAGCCGCAAGCGTGAACAAGCGGAACATGAAATGGGACGTCAACCTTGAAATGCTGCTAATTTTAGGTGTCATCCTTTACTGATTATTTCTACTGCTTAAAATTTTTAACACCGCAAAAGTACACAAGATTTTGTTATACTGCAAATGTTTTTATTCGTACGGCTTAAAATATTAAACATAATGTAATTTTGCGGTGTGATGAAATTGCCGGAATAAATGGGTAAGGATCCAATCGAGTCTCATAAGCGAAAGGCATCCCATCAGTCCGTACGCAGTGCGGAACAGGCACTTGTGCGC
>JAFSVL010000030.1 GCA_017445015.1 Bacteroidales bacterium
CCTCGGACACGTCAGAGGGAGGGACCCGACGGATACAAGTTATCGCGCAGCGATGACGCAGGAGACGTCGGGAGGGATGGAGTGAGCGAAGCGAACGGAACCCTCCGGGAGCTCCTGCCGCCTTCCGCATCCCCACACCAGTTGCCCCACGAGGGCGTGTCCACCCTCGGACACGTCAGGGGGAAGGAATTTTGGCGATCTTGATAAAAAATGTATATTTACCTGTTGGATAAATAGTTATTTGTATTATGAAACCGAGAATCCTGCTTTCAGCCCTGACGTGCTTCCTGCTCAGCACAGGGACCCTGTCAGCCTATGTGGAGCGCAACATGCTCCGCAGCCAGGCGGACGAAGCCCAACTGAAGACCCTTCTCATCCCGGACCAGAAGTGGGTCCCATTCCCGGCCTACGGTGACCATGCCGGATGGGATGCCCTTCTGGGTGACTGGAAGGAGCCCCTGATCTCCCGCGGAGAGATGGCCCTCAACTACGAATGGAGGGTCGTCACCGCAACCGATTACCTCACCCACGACCGCGGAGGCTCACAGCGTGCAGCCGGAGCCAACCTGAATTCCAACATCTTGAAAATCATCGATCTCTTCTTTGCGGAACTGGCAAGCGGACAGGGAAAGTACATCGACCAGCTGATGAACGGCACGTTCGCCATGTGCGAAACGTCCTCCTGGGTCCTTTCGCATCACCTGCACATCCAGAAGAGCCGGCACCATTTTCCTCAGTTGTTTGAAAATGCCATCGACCTCGTGGCCGGAGATGTGGGGTCCGTCATGGCATGGGTTTACTACTATTTCCACGATGAGTTCGACAAGATAGAGCCTGAAATCAGCCGCCGCATCTACTATGAGCTGGACAAGCGTATCATGACCCCCTACCTCACCGAAACCCATTTCTGGTGGAAGGGAGATACATTCAATCCGGATACCGAACGGCTCAACAACTGGACACCGTGGTGCAGCGTAAACTGCCTCGAGGTGTTTGCGCTCTGCGAAAAGGACCAGGACCGCTTTGCAAAGGCCGCCTACATGTCCATGGAGTCCGTTGACAAATACCTCAACTACATTGATGGGGATGGATGCTGCGATGAAGGTCCCACCTACTGGTACCAGGGTCCGGCGAAAAACTTCGAGTATCTCCTGTTCCTCAACTGGATTACCGACGGAAATGTCAACGCGCTTGACAACCCGATGATCAAGAGGATGGGAGAATACATCGCAAACTCCGTCGTCGGAAACAGTTGGGTGGTCAACTTCTCTGACGCGAGCGCCCGCAGCGAAGAACACCCTTTCGTGCTCTACAATTACGGGAAAGGGGTGAACAGTACGCTGCTAAAGCGCTATGCCGCATATGTAATGCACGAAAAACCCGGCGCCGTTCCAAGGGACCGTTTCATCATCCGCATGTTCTACTCCCTCCTTGTCAAGGATGAACTTGGGAAGGAGACTCCCGAACTTGTAATGGAACCCTACACCTGGTATCCGGAGACCCAGATATGTTACATGAGGGAGAATGACGGATTTTTCGTAGCATCGAAGGGCGGCCATAATGCCCAGAGCCACAACCACAACGACATCGGCACGGTATCCGTCTATTACAAGAGTATCCCGATCCTCATCGACGCCGGCGTGGGAACTTACATCACCAAGACTTTCAGCCCGCAGCGCTATGAGATCTGGACCATGCAGTCCAACTACCATAACGTCCCGCTAATCAACGGATTCGCCGAAAAGGAAGGACGCCGTTATAAGAGCGAGCCGTCCACGTTTAACCCGAAAACCATGACATTCTCGGTTGATTTCGCCGGGACATACCCCGCAGAAGCCTGTGTCAAGAGCATGCTCAGGAACGTTACCCTCAAAGGCGGAAAGGTAACCATCAAGGACAGTTACCTGCTCACGCAATCCATCAAGCCCGCGGACTTCAACTGGCTGACGTGGGGAGATGTCGACACCGGCACTCCCGGCAAGGTCAGGATAAGCGTCCAGGGCGAGACAGTGACCCTCAACTATGACGGGAAAAGGCTTGAACCTGTCATCGAGACCATCATCCAGGACGATCCTCCGCTGCGGGACGTCTGGGGAGACCGGATCTACCGCGTCACCCTGCGCGAGCGAAAGGCCGCTGCCAAGGGCACATACACCTTCACCGTAACACGATAGCGTACGGAAGAAAATCCCTATTCCCCTTTGAGATAGGCGTTGTATTTCTGGTTCTTTTCCTTGTACTGGTTGCCGAGGGCCTCATTGTCCTGACGGCTGTAGGCGGAATAGAGGTTGTAGCAGACAATCTTGAGATACTGGGCGGCCACATCCTTGTTGTTCTTTTCTTCAGAGATATTGAAGAAAGACTCGAAAGGCTCGACGCACTGCACCAGCGCATCCATATACTGGTTCACCAGGGCCTCATACTTATTGTTGTCGTCCTCGCGCTGCGCCTGGTCATAGAAGCCCATCGCCTCGTCATAGTAGAACTTGCCGATGCAATAGTAACCATAGGCATACTTGGGATCCACCTCAACACTCTTCTTATAACCGGCGATGGCCTCTTCCTTCATGCCGAGTTTCGCACGCACATCGGCCTCCACGGCATAAAGTGAAGCATTTTTGGGATCCTGCTGCTTGGCTTTGGTAAAGAGGTCGAAAATCTCCTGCGGATCTTCCTGAAGCTGGATTTTCTGGTTGATCAGGTTGATGACGATCTCCTGGTTCAGGGAGTACTTGGCGATACCCTGCTCCAGATAGCCCTTGGATTCCTTGCGGATGGCCAGAGAGTCAGCGGCATTCGCCGCCTTGTCCAGGGTCGCCTCGGTCACATAGTAAAGGGCGGCATACACCTTGCCCTCGCTGTCGTAACCATATTCCAGGCACTTGTTCAGGATATCCTTGGCCTTGGCGTTGTCTCCCGACAGGCGGGCGGCGACGGAGGCGTTGAAGAGGGCCAGCGTATCCAGTTGGGCGTAAGGGGGTTCGGCAGAGACCAGCGCGGCCTGCTCGAACATATAGGAAGCCTTGTCCAGTTTCTGGGTATAGTAGTAGAAGGCCGCCTCATTCTGGAACTTGCCGGAAATGTTCTTGTAGGCGTCAGCCACTTCCTTGCCTTTCTTAGGATCGAGTTCAAACGCCTTCTTGTAGGCGCCGAAAGCCTGTTCGAGCGCATCGGGATAGGCCGCGTTCCGGACCTCGGTAAAGAGCAGCTGACCGCTCTTGGCATCGAAATAGAGGTTCGCGTTCTCGAAAGAGAGTTTTTCTACAGATTTGCCTTCGATCTGTACAATTTCCGTACGCTTGGGCTTGAGTCCCAGGTCGGAGAGCTGCACCTTGTACTGAACGGAGGAGAACTCCTTGAGGGGCGCATTGTAGGCGTCCAGCATTTTCTTTCCGAAATTGATCCAAGATGCCGGCTTTGAGGCGCTCTTCGGATCAACCGTGGCCAGGCGCGCCTTTTCGGCCGCCTTTTTCGCGTTTTCGATATTGCCCTGCGCGGCTGCCGGAAGGAGGGCGAACACCGCAAGCGTCAAAAGGATAATCTTTTTCATGGCTTTAGTCTTTAGTCTTTAGTCTTGTTGTTCATTTCGGTTCCTGCGACTCCGGCTCCGTTTCCTCCTCATTGCGGCTCACCACCGATACGGAGGCTATCGAGTCATTCTCCCGGATGTTGATCAGGCGCACCCCCTGGGTGGCCCGGCCCATCACCCGGATATCCGACGCCGGCATCCTTATCGTCAGGCCGGACTGGGTGATAATCATCAGGTCGTTTTCGTCGCTGACGTTCTTTATCGCAACGACCGTGCCAGTCTTGTCCGTGATGTCCAGCGTCTTTACGCCTTTGCTTCCGCGGGCGGTCAGGCGGTAATCCTCCGGATCGGAGCGTTTGCCGTATCCGTGCTCGCTGACGACCAGGATGGTCTGGCCGGAGGCGGCCTCCGCGGCGGGATTGTAGGCAATCATCCCCACAACCTCGTCACCTTCTCCCAGGCTGATGCCCCGTACACCGGAAGAGACGCGGCCGAGACTGCGGGCATCTTCCTCATTGAAGCGCACGCAGCGGCCTCCGCGGGCGGCAATCATCAACTGGTCGCTGCCGTCGGTAAGCAGGGCCTCCACCAGCGCATCCCCCTCGCGGAACTTGATGGCGGTGATGCCCTTGTTGCGGGTACGGGAATTGGCGTATTCGGTGAGCAGCGTCTTCTTGATGACGCCCTCCCGAGTAACCATCACTACATAATGGCTGTCCGTATATTCCTTGTCCTCTATGGACTTGGCATTCAGGTAGGTAATAATGCTGTCATCCGCCTCGATGGGACGCAGGTTGCGGATGACGCGGCCCTTCGAGCTGCGGTTGCCCTCGGGCAGTTCATAGACCTTGATGCGGTAGCACATGCCCTTGGCGGTGAAGAAAAGCATCGTCGAATGCATGTTGGCCACATAGATATGCTCGATGAAATCCTCATCGCGGGTGGCGCCGCCCTTCGCCCCCACGCCGCCGCGGGCCTGGGTGCGGAACTCGGTAAGCGCCGTACGCTTGATATAGCCGAGATGGGAGATCGTGATGACCACGTCGTCGTCGGCATAGAAATCCTCGGGATTGAATTCTTCCGCGGAGAGGGTGATTTCCGTGCGGCGGTCGTCGCCGTACTTCGCCTTCATCTCCAACGTTTCGTCCTTCACCACCTTGAGCTGTTCTTCCTCGCTGCCGAGGATCTGCTCGCAACGGGCGATGAAGCGCTCGAGCTCGTCATACTGGGCCTGGAGCTTTTCCTTTTCCATGCCGGTCAGCTGGCGCAGGCGCATCTCGACGATGGCCGTAGCCTGCGGCTCCGTAAAGCCGAAAGTCGCCATCAGTTCGCTGCGGGCATCCTCGACAGTCTTGGAACGCTTGATGATGGCGATGATTTCGTCGATGACGTCGATGGCCTTCAGCAGACCCGCGAGGATGTGGGCGCGGCGCTGCGCGGCGTCCAGGTCGAATTTCGTGCGGCGCACGATGACCTCGTGGCGGAAATCCACGAACTCCGCAATCATCTCCTTGAGAGACAGGGTGCGCGGACGTCCCTTCACCAGGGCCACGTTGTTTACGGCAAAACTGCTCTGAAGCGCAGTATATTTGTACAGGGTATTGAGAACCACATTGGAATTATGCCCCTGCTTCACGCGGAAAATCACGCGCAGTCCTTCCCGGGAAGACTCGTCGTTGAGATAGGTAATCCCCTCGATTTTCTTGTCCTCCACCATTTGGGAGATGCGCTCGAGCATCTCCTTCTTGTTCACCATGTAGGGCAGTTCCGTCACGACGATGGTCTCGCGCCCGGAGGCGTCCTCCTCGATTTCCGCCTTGGCGCGGACGACCACGCGGCCGCGGCCTGTCGTATAGGCGTCGATGATGCCCTGACGGCCCTGAATGATGCCCCCCGTCGGGAAATCGGGCCCCTTGATGTGCTCCATCAGACCCTCGACCGTGATGTCCGGATTATCGATATAGGCGCAGATGGCATCGCAGCACTCGCCGAGGTTGTGCGGCGCCATGTTCGTCGCCATACCGACGGCAATACCGGAAGATCCGTTGAGCAGCAGCAGCGGCAGTTTGGTGGGCAGCACCGTCGGTTCCTCGAGCGAATCGTCGAAGTTCAGCATCATATCGACGGTGTTCTTGTCGATATCCGCCAGCGTGTCCTCCGCCATTTTTGCAAGTTTCGCCTCCGTATACCGCATGGCAGCGACCGGGTCTCCGTCCATGGAACCGAAGTTCCCCTGGCCCCAGACCAGCGGATAGCGCTGGTTCCACCACTGCGCCAGACGCGCCATGGCATCATAGACGCTGGAATCGCCGTGGGGATGGTATTTACCCAGCACCTCACCGACGATACGGGCCGATTTCTTGGTCTGTCCGCCATAACTGAGCCCCAGGCCGTCCATGCCGAAAAGAACTCTCCGCTGTACAGGTTTCAATCCGTCCCGTGCATCCGGGAGCGCCCTGGAGACAATGACCGACATCGAGTAGTCGATGTAGGCCGAACGCATCTCTTGATCGATTTCTACCGGCTCGATCAGGCCGTGTATTTCTGTCTGTGTTTCCATTGTATCCATAAACACACAAAGATAGCAAAATAATCCGGAAAATATACTATTTTTGTCCCGTTACAAGAACATTTTTATGCAACTGAGAATTTCCCCCGAACTACACGAAATCGTCGGTTATGCACGGGACGAGGCGATGCGCACCGGAAGTTATTCCATCGGAACGGACCACCTGTTCCTGGGCATCCTCCGGCACGGCGACAACGGCGCCTGCCGCTGCCTTTCCTCCCTCGGGGTAAATCTCGAAGATTTCAAGGCCAGCCTTGACCGCAACACCATCAGCGGCGAACTGATTTCCTATTCCGAGATCGATAAAGTGGTTTTCTCCCGGCTCTGCCAGAACGCCCTGAACCTCACCATTTTGGAAGCCACGCGCAGCCGCAGCGACACCGCCGACAGCCGGCACCTGCTGCTGGCCCTGCTCAGGTCCTCGGGCGGAGTGGCGAAAACCTACCTGTCCGACCTGGGCATCAATGCGAAACTGGTCGCGCAGCAGTTCTGCGGGGAGCCCGCTGCCGGCGAAGCTGCCAGCCAGAGGGAAAACGCGGAAGAAAACGAAGCTCCCGAGTCCGGGGAGCCCACGGAAAAGGGAAGCCTTCTGGACGAATTTGCGCGGGACCTGACCGCCGAGGCGCTCAGCGGACGGCTGGACCCCGTCGTGGGCCGGGACCGCGAGATCGAGCGCGTCGTGGAGATCCTCGGCCGACGCAAGAAGAATAATCCGATGCTGATCGGGGAGCCGGGCGTAGGCAAATCCGCCATCGTCGAGGGGATAGCGCTGCGGCTCGCTTCCGACAGCGTTCCCGCCCCCCTCCGCGGCAAGAAGCTCTATTCGCTGGATATCGCGTCGGTCGTCGCCGGCACGCGCTACCGCGGGGATTTCGAGAAGCGCATCAAGGGCCTTATCGCCGAACTGCGCGAGCGCACCGACGTCATCCTCTTCATCGACGAATTCCATACAATGGTGGGGGCCGGCGGCGCACAGGGCAGCCTGGATGCCGCGAATATGCTCAAGCCGGCGCTGGCGCGCGGGGAACTGCAGTGCATCGGGGCGACGACGATGGACGAATTCACCAAAATCGTCGAGAAAGACGGGGCGCTGGACCGCCGCTTCCAGAAAATCGTCGTAGAAGCCACCGACATCGCCCAGACCCTGGAAATTCTGACGCAGATTGCGCCGCAGTACGAACAGTTCCACGGCGTACGCTATACAAAAGAAGCGCTGGAGGCCTGCGTACGCCAGACCGACCGCTATATTCCGGCGGCGCACCTGCCGGACAAGGCCGTCGATGCGATGGACGAAGCCGGATCGATGGTGCGGCTGCGCGGCGGAAAGACCGTCGGCGTGGAAGACATCGCCGCGGTCGTATCAAAAATCTCCGGCATCCCCGCCGGAAGGGTCGCGCGGCAGGAAGGACAGCGCCTGCTAGAAATGCAAAAGCGGCTCGCAGGCAGCGTCATCGGCCAGGACGAGGCTGTGGAAAGGGTATGCCGCGCGATTTGCCGGAACCGGGCCGGACTCAAGGACCCCGCACGGCCCATCGGGACTTTCCTGTTCTTCGGCCCCACCGGAGTGGGCAAGACCAAACTGGCGAAGAGCCTGGCAAGTTACCTCTTCGATTCCGAGGAAAACCTGATCCGCATCGACATGAGCGAATACGGAGAAAAAATCGCCTCATCCCGGCTTGTGGGTGCGCCACCGGGCTATGTCGGCTATGAAGAAGGCGGACAGCTCAGCGAGGCGGTAAGGCGCAAGCCCTACAGCGTCGTCCTGCTCGACGAGATAGAAAAGGCCCACCCGGACATCTTCAATCTGCTGCTGCAGGTCCTTGACGAAGGAAGGCTCACGGACAGCAACGGACGCACGGTCAATTTCCGCAATACGATCGTCATCATGACCTCGAACGTGGGCTCGCGCGATCTGGAAGACTACGGCGGAGGCATCGGGTTCGGACGCTCGGACGAGCAGTTGGAGCAGCGCCGCCGGAGCATGCTCGACAAAGCGGTACGCAAAGCCTTCCCGCCGGAGTTCATCAACCGGATTGACGAACAGGTCTTTTTCCGCAGCCTGGGGCGGGACGATCTGGAAAAAATCATCGAACTGGAACTGAAGGGTCTCAGGGAGCGGGCCGCGGAAGCGGAGTACCGGCTTACGGTCTCCCCTGCCGCAAGGCGCTTCATCGCGCAACAGGGATATGATCCCGCCTACGGGGCCCGGCCGCTGCGCAGGGCCATCACCCGCTATGTCGAGGACCCGGTTTCGGAATTCATCCTCTCCGACAAACTTTTACGCCGCCCGGAAGGGGGCGGCGCAAAATCCTTGAGCGTAGTCCTGGCTCCCGACGGAGCGGGAACCGCCGTAAAGGTCACTGGTCGGATTTCGAGTAGATATCGTCCAAAGATTTAAGTTCCCAGGGCTTGATGGCGCTGTCCGTCAGGGCGGCGTCCTCCGTGAAAGTTTCTTTGTCCACCACGTTGGCCCGGATAAACCGGTCCATCAGCGGGTAATTGCGCATCATGGACCCGGCCACTTCATGTCCGATTCCCTTGAAACGGTAAATCGCGCAGGGGACGCCGGACTTCTCCAGCACCGGGAACAGGCAATGGCTGCCGGCAAAGCACAAGTTAAAGAAACTGATCTTTTTATAGGGGACAATCTTGTCGTCCATCCCGTGAAGGAGCAGCGTCGGCGCCGGGGCTGCCTGCCGGTAGCGGACCGCTCCCCTGTCCGAATACACCGCACCGGAAAAGGACACGACGCCCGCATAGGCAAAGTCCCGGGGCAGCACGGCGGAAAGCGCACCGCCGTTGCAGCGCTCCCAATCGGCCTGCAAGACCGTAATGGCCCCCGCCGAGGAGCCGCAGAGCACGATTTTCGCGGGATCGACACCCGTCGCCTCCGCATTGTCCAAAAGGAAAACGGTGGCGGAAAAGAGGTCCTCCACGGCCATGTCTATGGCCTTTTTCAGCAAATCGCGCTGGGCGATGCCCATCTTGGTCACGTCCTTGAGGCCGAGCCGGTAGTCGATGGCGACCACGCGGTAGCCGTCGTCCGTGAGCCGCTTGTAGAAAGGGATCAGGGACTCATGGTCCCGGTTTCCGGTCTTGAATCCGCCTCCGAACACATAGAGCAGCGTCGGCATTCCCAGTCCTTCCGTTCCGGACGCCGGCGCATAAACATCCATCCAAAGCCCCTCGCTGCCGCGTTCGGCAAAAAGAAAAGTCGCCGAGGGGCGGATTGCCGGCTGCGCCTCCAGAGGCAGGCCGGGAGCCGCCAAAAGACCGGCGGAAAGCATCGTCGTCAGCAGTCGCTTCATCATAGTTGAGTCGCCAGGGTATCCAGGGAGAGCTGTATCAGGCCTTCGATTTTCCGTTTGTAATCGGGATTGCTGTCCTTGAGGAGACGGTTGGCAATGGCGCAGCACACCGTTCCGGCTTCGTGTCCGAGTTTGGCGGCCAGGCCGGCAAGCGCGGAACTCTCCATCTCGAAATTATTGATTTTCATCCCGCCGCAGCGGAAACTGGAAATCCGGTCCAGCATATCGGGCATCGCCAGCGGAAGACGCACCACACGCCCCTGCGGGCCATAGAAGCCGGGGGCGGAAATGGTCATTCCCTGGATGGTGGTATCCTTGAAGGCCTCCGCCATACGTTCGGAAGCGCGCACGAAATACGGATCAGGCAGGCGGGGGTTCCAATCCATGTGCTTCTTGAACGCCTCCTCGAAATCCTCGAGGGACTCGCGGTCCGCATACCAGTTCATCAATCCGTCAAAGCCGATGGAGACCTTGGAAAAGACATAGGAACCGATGGGGACATCCGGCTGAAGGGCACCGCAGGTACCGATGCGCAGGATGGAAAGGCTCCGGTGCTCCGCTTTGACCTCCCGCGTGGAGAAATCAATATTGGCCAGGGCATCCAGTTCGGTCATCACAATGTCGATATTGTCCGTACCGATACCGGTGGAAAGGAGGGTAAAACGCTTCCCTTTGTAGCTGCCCGTCACAGAGACAAACTCGCGCGAAGCATTGCGGCATTCCACGCTGTCCAGGAATACGGACATCTGGGCCACCCGTCCGGGGTCGCCCACGACGATGACCCGGTCCGCCAGATCCTCCGGCTTGATATGGATATGGAACGCGGATCCGTCGGGATTGATAATCAGTTCAGATTCAGGGATTCTCATACAGTGTTATTTTTTATGTTTCGCGGAACGCAGGCGGGAAGCGCTGCGCACCATCAGTTCATCGGCGTAGATACCCCTCAGGGCCAGCACGGCGAGGATGACCGCAATCAGCGGGAACACGGCGGTATAGCGGAAAACGAGCGCACTGTCCGCCGTAAAATAATCCCAGGCTATCCAGCCCTGGAGCCCGAGCGCCACCACCAGGGCCGCCGCCGTCAGGCGCAGCTGCAGCATCCTGCGGGAAAAACTGAAAAGGGCGGCGGCGAACCCCGCCACACTTACGCTCAGCAGCACCAGATACGGAAGTTTCTCTGTATAGCGGACGGGAAGCAGCTCACCGGCAGGACCGATGACCTCCGCCGCCACGCTCCAGAAGAGCGACACGAGCAGCGCGGTGGCCAGGGCCAGGTAGAGGGTTTGTACTCTTTGCCACATGACTATCTTGAATTAAATCGGTTAAGCACGGCTTCCTCATAGGTCTTGGAGATCGGGATGGGCTCCACGCCGGCGGCGTCCAGCGTAAGATAGTAGCCGTCCTTCTCGCTGGAGAGGACCTCCACCTTGTTGATATTTACCAGGAATTTGCGGTGGCAGCGCACCAGGTCGCTGTCCACGAAACTCTCTTCGATGGTCTTGAGCCGGCAGCGCAGCATATACTGTTTCATCGCTCCGGAAGCATCCGAATACCAGACCTTGACATAGTTGTCGTCAGACTCGATGTAGTAGAGCTTGTCCTGCGTCAGGGAAAGTTTGATGACACCGGCGTTGTCGAAAAGCGTGATGCGTTTCTCATCCTGCGGACCGATGGGCAGGTCCGTCACCACCGAAGAATAATTCATCAGCCGCATCGTATTATTCTTATCCTCGATGGCAAAGTACTGTCCGATAAGGATATACGGAACCCCGACCGCCACCGTCACAGCCATCAGCGCACGGGCGAAGAGGGTTCCCGGAGGGATCGACGATGCGGGCAGGCCCAGCGACGGGGCGGCGACAGAGAGCCCCGTATAGAGCAACGCCACCGCAACGACTTCCGCCAGCAGCCAGAGGATATACCCCAGATAGGTGATGTGCTCGTCCCGGTTGATGTACATCAGGCGGCGGCTCAGGGAAAGCAGCGCGAGGCACAGGACATAGAAGCCGAGCATAACCCCGGATGACACCGCATCGTCCAGCGAAAACCAACTGCCCGTAAAGAAATGGCTCACCAGCAGGATACAGACCAGCGAAAAAAGCGCGGTGAAAAGCACCGTCGCCATCAACTGGTATTTTCCCAGCAGATATTTCGGTATCCTGTCGGAGAGCAAAAACATGCTCAAAGATAAGATTTTTTAACTACATTTGTAGCATAACGAAGGAAATTATGAAAGGAAAACGCGTAGTAATTACCGGCATGGGAGTCCTTTCCTGCCTGGGGAACGACATCAACAGCTTCTGGAAAAATCTCGTGGACGGCGTCTGCGGGATTGACTTCATCACGGAGTTCGATACCGACGCGCTTCCCGTCAAGATCGGCGGCAAGGTGCGCGGCTTCGACCCTCTGGAATTCGGCATGGACAAGGCCTTCATCCGCAAGCAGGATCCTTTCACGATTTATGCGATGGCGGCCGCCTGGCAGGCGTTCAAGGAGTCCGGGCTCGTATCCGGCGGAAACATCGATCCCTTCCGCCTGGGCGTTTACATCGGTTCCGGCGTGGGCGGGTTCACCGTCGCGCACCGGGAAATCAACAAGATGTACGACGACCCTTCCGGCCGCTGGCTCTCCCCCATGTTCATCCCCACGATGATCTCGAATATCGCCAGCGGGCAGGTCGCCATCAAATTCGAGGCGAAAGGCCCCTGCATCGATATCGTCACCGCCTGTGCCACCTCCACCCATTCCATCGGCGAGGCCTACCGGACCATCAAGCACGGCTATGCCGATGCCATCGCCGCCGGCGGCACGGACAACTGCACCATCCCCCTCGGACTGGTGGGATTCGGGAACCTGAAAGCGCTTTCCCGGGCGACCGACCCCAAATATGCCTCGCTTCCCTTCAACCTGAACCGCGGCGGATTCGTGATGGCGGACGGGGCGTCCGTACTGATCCTGGAAGAATACGAGCACGCGAAGGCACGCGGCGCAAAAATCTATGCCGAGATGGTGGGCTACGGCAGTACCTGCGACGCTTTCCATGCCACGGCGCCGCGGCCCGACGGCAGCACCCAGGCACGATGCATTACCGATGCCTGCGAGGAAGCGGAATTCGATGCGGCGAAAGATACGGTCTATATCAACGCCCACGGTACCGGTACCAAATTGAACGACGTCGCGGAAACGATTGCCTACAAAAACGCGTTCGGGGATTTCGCCTACAAGTGCCATATCTCATCGACGAAATCCATGCACGGGCACATGCTCGGGGCCACCGGCTCCACGGAGGCCATTGCAGCGATCCTTGCGCTGCACGACGGAATCGTACCGCCGACCATCAATCTCGATACCCCGGATCCGGAATGCGACCTGGACTACACGCCCTGCAAGGCCGTCAAGGCGGACATTACCCTCTCCTTAAGCGATTCCTTCGGATTCGGGGGGCACAACGCCTGCCTGGCGTTCAGGCGTCCCTGAACGCCATTATGATCCATTAGGGGATGGTTCCCCTAAAACCCTTCTGTCGCGGCATTGCCGCTCCGAATCCCGGCGGACCTGAACGCCATTATGATCCATTAGGGGATGGTTCCCCTAAAACCCCTCTGTCGCGGCGCCGCCGCTCCGAATCCCGGCGGACCTGAACGCGACACCTTTTTTTTTATGAGACTGTCCGCGGGAGTTGCCTCTGAAGCGACTAAGCTCCTGCGTAGTAGGAGCTGAAGGGGCTCTCCCGCGGGCCTGAACGCCAAACCTTTTGATGAGACGCAGCACAAAAGGGAGCGGAAGCGGCCCGCAAGATACAAGGTAGTGCGCAGCAATGACGCAGGAGATTGTGGGGGGGCCGGAGTGAGCAAGGCGAACGGAGTTCCGACGGGTACAGTACCCGAACGCCCGGAGGCAGCCGCAATCCAAACATCATTGAGCTTCCCTGCCCGTTAAAGGTAGGATACTACAATACAATGGGACAGCAATCTCTTCAAAACCGGCCAAAAACGCGCCGTTCGCTGTACCTTTGGGTGAGCAGGTCCGGCAACCCCCGAATTTCGGGGCGTTTTTTGCCAGGTTTCCGGACCTCGGGTCCTGCAACCCCGAAGAAATTGCCGCTTTTTTGCCAGGTTTCCGGACCTCGGGCTGAAGAACGGGCTGAAGAACAGGGCAACGGACGGGCGCGGAGCTGAAGGGCTCTGTCGCGGATGTGATACTACTCCCCGGCTTCTTTGAGGCGTTCGGCGTTTTCGGCCACCTGAAGCTGATCGATACAGTCCTGGATGTCTCCGTCCATAAAGACGGGCAGATTGAACATGCTCCAGCCGGTGCGATGGTCCGTCACACGGCCCTGGGGATAGTTATAAGTACGGATCTTGGCGGAACGGTCGCCGGTAGAGACCATCGTCTTGCGCTTGGCAGAAATCTCGTCGAGGTATTTCTGATGTTCCAGGTTATAGAGACGGGTCCGGAGTTCCTCGAAGGCGCGGTCCTTGTTCTTGAGCTGCGAGCGTTCCTCCTGGCACTGCACCACGAGTCCCGTGGGGATGTGCGTCAGGCGCACGGCGGAATAGGTCGTATTCACCCCCTGGCCGCCGGGGCCGGAAGAACAGAACAGGTCGAGCCGGATATCGTCCCAACTCAAATCCACATCGAATTCGCCGGCTTCGGGGAATACGGCCACGGAGGCCGCTGAGGTCTGGATGCGCCCCTGCGTTTCGGTCTGGGGCACGCGCTGCACGCGATGCACGCCGGACTCATATTTCATCGTACCGTAAACCGTATCGCCGGTAAGTTTGAAAACGATCTGCTTATAGCCGCCGGAAGTGCCGGGCGTCTGGTCGGTAACCTCCAGTTTCCAGCCCTTGGATTCGGCGTAATGGGCATACATGCGGAACAGGTCGCCCGCAAAGATGGCCGCTTCGTCGCCGCCGGTACCACCGCGGATTTCCACGATGGCATTCTTGGCGTCGTCGGGGTCAGCGGGGATGAGCAGCAGGCGGATGCGCTGCTCCATTTCGGGCAGCTTCGGCTCGATTTCACCGATTTCCTCGCGTGCCATCTCCTTCAGTTCATCGTCCTTCTCGTTGAGCAGGATATCCTTGGCCGACGCAAGGTCGGAGAGCATCTTCTTGTATTCCAGTCCCGCAGCGATAATCGGCTCCAGTTCCTTATAATCCTTGTTCAACTGGACATAACGCTTCATATCCTGCATCACTTCAGGGCTTGCCAGCTGGTCCTGCAGCGACTGGAACTTGTCCTGCAGCGACAATACCTTATCCAACAAATTATTATTTTCTGCCATATCTTTTTCTTCCTTTTTATTATCTGATATTGTATTTAGAGACAATGAAAAAATTACCCGCGTCACTTTTGTCGCCTGTGCCACCCGTTAATTTCTTCATCGTCACTTACTCCTGAAACAGACTGTGAGAGCGGGCGCTTGTTGCTTCGCAACCCTATCCGGGTAAATGCGCCCGCTCTCACAGTCTGTTTCTATGGGATACTTTTCAGATAACAACGCCGCCGCATAAACGGCTCATGCTCATAACTGTTCCAAATATTCACCGCACTGTTGCTCTCGATCTGGGGATTGGAAATGGCCCAGCGGTTGCCTATCTTGAGCGCCTTGTCCGCCATTTCCTCATAATAGACGGCAGACACGCCTTTGTTCTGCCACTGCGGCGCCGCCCCGTTCACCATCAAATCCGTCGTCTCGTAATTGTACAGGGCCCGCAGCAGATGCCACCAGCCGAAGGGGAAAAGACTGCCCTTCGCTTTCTGGAGCGCCGGAGAAATCGTCGGGAAAGAGATGCCGAAGGCCACGATGTCATTATTCTCGTCCAGCAGCATACAACTGGCCTTGTCGGTAATGAACGGCATCACGGAAGCGGCTTCTTCCTCGATTTCCTCGTCGGTCAAGGGGATGAAATTCAGGACCGTTTCGGCAAAACTTTCGTTATATACCTTGAAAAACTTGCGCACCAGTTCCTTGTCCTTCTTGAGGACGTCCAGGCTGCCGATATGCAGGTTGTAGCGCTCCTTCACCAGCTTCGACACGCGGCGCGCCTTGTCGGGCACCCCGTGGTTCGCCACCATTTTATATTGCAGCCAGTCACACTCCTTCCCGAAACCGAGGCGCGTCATGAACTCGTTGTAATACGGATAGTTATACAGGCAGTTGAAAGGAGGGATATTCTCATAGCCCTCCACGAGCATCCCCTGTTTCCCGAAGGTATTATAGTAGAGAGGACCGTGGATTTCGGTCATCCCCTGCTCCTTCGCCCACGACGTCGCGGTATCGATAAGGAGTTCCGCCACGGCGAAATCCTCGATGCAGTCGAACCAGCCGAAACGCGCGCGCTTCTTGCCATAACGCTCATTGTAGCGGGGATTGACCATCGCACAGATGCGCCCGACCACCTGTTTTCCGTCCAGGACCATCCAGAGTTTGCGCCTGCAATAGGCAAGGGCGGCCGCGCGCGTAAGGTTTTTCTCCTCCTGCGCATGCAGGGCGGGAACATACTGGCGGCAATTCCGGTACAATTCGTCCGGAAAGCGGATGAACTGCTTCAATTCCTTCCGGGTAACGACTTCTTGAATGTGGTAGTCAGGCATATTTTCAGTAGGTATAGTCCGCAAATTTAAGGCTTTGCGCGGAAATTTCCAATCGGTCGCGCTCCAGTTGGGCGGAGAGGGCTTCCAGCGATTCGAAACGCCGTTCCTCGCGGATGCGCTGCAGGAAGCGGATGCGGATATCGAGACCGTAGATATCCTCGTCAAAATCAAGGATATGGGTTTCGACCGTAACGGCCCCGCTGCCGCCCAGCGTCGGCCGGACGCCGATATTGGTCATCCCGAAATAGACCGCCCCTTCCACTTCCACCTGCACGAGATACACGCCGTTGGCGGGCACCAGCAGCCGCGGCTCGTAGAGCTGCATATTCGCCGTGGGGAAACCCAGGGTCCGGCCGATACGGTTGCCGGCCACCACGACCCCCTTGAGCGAATAATCCCAGCCGAGCATCGCACGGGCCGCGTCGATGCGGCCTTCGGCGAGGCAGCGGCGGATGGCGGTGGAACTCACCGCGGTAGTCCCGTCCGGAGCGGGAACGCTCCCGCAGCGCAGGACTTCCAGTCCCAGGGCCGAAGCGATGGCTGCCGTATCGTCCGGCGGAAGAAGGTCCGCACCGATACGGTTGTCATATCCCAGCACCAGCGCCGTGGCGCCGAAGCGCCGCTGGAGCACCTCCCGGAGGTACGCTTCCGTAGAGAGCGCACCAAAGTCGCGGGAAAAGGGCAGGACCTCCACGCGGTCCACACCCCGGGCTTCAATCATGGCCGTCTTGTCCTCGAGCGAGGTCAGCAGCCGGAGGGAATCAGCCTCCTGCTGCAGCACGGCCCTGGGATGCGGCCAGAACGTGACGACCACGCTCTCGTCTCCCCGGCTGCGCGCAAGGGAAACGAGCCTCTCAAGCACAAGACGGTGCCCGAGATGGACACCGTCAAAGAATCCTGTCGCTACGCTTACAGCCATTTCACGAGGGGAAGGTCCTGCCTGTGGGGCAGCAGGGGGTTCTTGGGATAGACCCGGGTTCCGACCTGATAGAGACCCGTCCGCTCGGGCAGGGTCTCCACGACATAACGTGCCACGCCGTTCTCGTAGGATGCGAGCGCAAACTCCCGGTGCTCGCCGATATGCAGTTTCCCGGCCTTGTCGCTCACGGAGAAGAGGATTTCCACGCCGATATCTTCGGGCTTGAGGCGTCCGAGGTCCAGCACGACCTCGCAGTGCATCGGGTGCTCTTCGGAGAGCGTGTATTGGGATTCCGGACGGGTATAGGACAGCACTTTGATATTGCCCCATTCCTCGGAAACCGACTTTTTCCACGCGGTGATTTCCCGGGCAAGGGCACCGCCGTCCGCAGTCAGTTTCCCATAGCGCTCCGCGAGCGGCAGGTAATAACGCTCGCAGTAGTCCGTGAGCATCCGGTTGGTCGTGAACTCGCTCGCCACTTTGGCAATCGTATTCTTGATATAGGAGATCCAGGTCGCGCTCCGGCCCGTAGCCTTGTCCAGCTTGTAGTAGGCGGGGGCGATTTCGTTCTCAATGATATTGTAGATGGTCGCGGAGTCGAGTTCGCTCTGGTAATTGTCGTCCTCGTAGGTACGTTCGAGGGGAAGTGCCCAGCCGCAGTCCTTCTTGTATCCTTCCACCCACCATCCGTCCAGCACGGAGAAGTGCATGACGCCGTTCATCGCCGCTTTTTCGCCGGAAGTACCGGAGGCCTCGAGCGGACGGGTCGGGTTGTTGAGCCACACGTCCACGCCCTGCACAAGCCGCTTGGCCAGGGTGATGTCATAACCCGGCACGAATACGATCTTGCCGATGAAACGGTCCTGCTTGGAAATTTCGATAATCTGACGGATCAGGTCCTGTCCCATGCCGTCGGCGGGATGCGCCTTTCCGGCAAAGATGAACTGCACGGGGCGGTTGGGATTGTTGACCAGGGCATCCAGACGGTCGAGGTCGCGGAACAGCAGCGTCGCCCGCTTATAGGTAGCGAAACGGCGTGCAAAGCCGATGGTAAGCACATCCGGGCGCAGGGTGTCGGTAATGGTCACCACCTGGCGCGGGGAATAATGGCCGCTCACGGACGGGTCGGTCAGGCGCTCGGTAATGGCGCGGAGCAGATCCCGCTTCATCTCCTTGCGGACATTCCATATCTGCTCGTCGGAGACATTATAGATACCCTCGAAGCAGCGCTTGTCATAATGGTGGGTCTTGAACGCATCGCCGAACACCGTGCTGTGGAGCATCTTCCAGGCATGGGAAGCCCAACTGGAATAGTGGACGCCGTTCGTAACATAACCGATATGCAGTTCCTCGGGCAGATAGCCCGGGTACATGTTCGAGAAAATCTCCTGGCTTACCTTGCCGTGCAGCATGGAAACGCCGTTGACGTTCTGGGAAATATTGGCGGCGAGGATACTCATGGAAAACTTCTCCCCCTTGTCGTAGGCATTGATTTTCCCGAGGGCCATCAGGGTGTCCCAGTCTATGCCGAGACGGCGGGGATAATCGTCCAGGTACTTGTGGAGCATGTCCTCGTCGAAGGCGTCATGCCCCGCAGGCACCGGCGTATGGGTCGTGAAAAGGCCGGAAGCACGGACCACCTCAAGCGCTTCGTCGAAATGATAGGCGCCGCTGCCGATATACTCGCAAAGGCGCTCCAGGCCGATAAAGGCGGCATGCCCTTCATTGCAGTGGTAAACCTGGAATTCATCCATTCCCAGCGCACGCAGGGCACGGATACCGCCGATACCGAGCAGGAGTTCCTGCTTGAGCCGGTTCTCCCAGTCTCCGCCATAGAGCTGGTGCGTGATCTGACGGTCTTCCGGCGTATTGGCTTCGAAGTCCGTATCCAGCAGATAGAGGTCCGTGCGCCCTACCGCCACTTTCCAGATGCGGGCATAGAGGGTACGCCAAGGGAAATTCAGGGTGATGGTCTTCCACTGCCCGTTCTCGTCGAGCACCGGCTGGGCGGGCGTACGATGGAAATCCTGTGCGTCATACTGCGCCACCTGATTGCCCTGGGGCGTCAGTTTCTGGGTGAAATAACCATAACGGTACAGAAAGCCCACCGCGACCATATTTACATTCATGTCGCTGGACTCCTTGAGATAGTCTCCCGCCAGGATGCCCAGGCCTCCGGAATAAATTTTCAGCGAGGTATCCAGGCCATATTCCATGCAGAAATAGGCGATCTTGGGGTCGGTGCGCTTCTCCTTGAGCGCCATGTAGGCATTGAACTCCGCCATCACGGCCCGGAGCATGGAAAGGAAGTTCACATCCCCCGCCAGCTGCTTGTAGCGCTTCAGGCTGACTTTGTCGAGGATGGCCATGGGATTGTGGCCGGATTTGTGCCACAGGTCCGGATCGACGGTTTTGAAAAGGAGTTTTGCGTTGTCATTCCAGCACCACCACAGATTCTGGCATAAGGTTTCAAGGCCCTGAAGTTCGTCGGGAAGGCGGCGTGTCACCATGACGCTCCTCCAAGACGGGGCCCCCATCTCGTTTCGGTTGTTTTGCATTGTCATTTAAGGTTCTATACTACTACTTCTGCGCAAGCGCATCATTCACACGAATCATAAAATCACTGAGGACATTCATATAGTTGATAAATGCCTCGTAAGGGGTGTCATAAGGGTTGAACTGCTTATGGATCTCACCGTCGGAGAAGAACTTGGTGCACATATAGTACAGGTGATCGCTCTCCTGGAGATGGCCGAAATCCTCCCACAACTGGGGGTCGTTCAGCAGGGCCAGTGTCTCGGTGAGGGAATAGAGTTTATTGAAAGCGTCCTGCTGCAGTTCATTGCCGAGCCAGGCGGTGACATCACGCTCCTCGTCCGCCCAGGAAATGGGCTCGGGAACGGAAAGTTCCGACACGCTCTTGTGACGGCGGGCCACCTCGGAGGGCGTCTGGAAATCCATGGTCTTGTCCGCAAGGACTTTGTCCGGCAGGGCCCGCATGAAGTCGAAAATCCCGCTCCCGGCACTGCGATGCTCGCCAAAGGTCTCATAATCCATAAAGAGGTTCACCACATCCCCTTCCGCCGCGGCAAGCCAGTGGGCGAACTTATCCGCCGTCAGCGGCCATTCCTGCCAGTCCCGGTTTTCAAAGCGGAAAGCGATATCATCGCTCAGGGCGTAATTGCGGAGCAACAGTTTCAGTTTCGGTTCGAAATCATGGGTATATACATAGTTCGGACTGCGCCAGCCCATAATGTGGCGGGCGCCTTCGGTCACCATCGTCTTGAAACCCAGTTTATAGACCTCCTCGCCGATGGCGTCGGAATAAATCAGCTCGGTATTGCGGAAAGCCTGCGGGGTTACGCCGAAGTGGGATTCGACCGCCGCCTTGTGCTTGAGTACCTGATGGCTGAATTCCGCAGGGCTGGACAGGGACGCGAGCGAATGGAAATAGGTCTCGCAGAGGAACTCGACGCAGCCCGTATCGGCGAGCCTCCGGAAAGATTCCGTAACCTCGGGCGCATAGCGGTCGAACTGGTCGAGCGCCGAACCGGAGATGGAAAAGGCTACCTTGAATTTTCCCTTATGCTTTTCAATGGTTTCCAGCAGCAACTGGTTCATCGGCAGATAGCATTTCTGAGCGATGCGCCTGAGTATGGTGCGGTTTTCGAAATCGTCGTAATAATGACTGTCCTTGCCAATGTCGAAGAAGCGGTACAGTCGGAGCCGGCTGGGCTGGTGCACCTGGAAATACAGGCAAATCGATTTCTTCATATTTTACTGCGTGTTGGTTACTGATTCATAAACGGCCTTCATCTTCGCGGCCGCATTGTTCCATTTCAGGTTGTTGACCTCGTCATAGCCCTGGGCCCCCGCAAAATGCGAGAGGGCGGGATAGTTGATCAGGGCGTAAATATCATCGGCGAGGGCGTCCACATCCCAGAAATCCACCTTGAAAGCGTAACGGAGCACCTCGGCGGCACCCGACTGCTTCGAAATGACGGACGGGACCCCGGTGCGCATCGCCTCAAGCGGCGAAATGCCGAAGGGCTCGGACACCGAAGGCATGATATACACGTCCGAAAGCGCGAACATCTGCTGCACTTCCGCACCGCGCAGGAAGCCCGTAAAATGGAAACGGTCGGAAATGCCCAGGCGCGCCGCATGGCGGATGCAGCGGTTCATCATGTCGCCGCTACCGGCCATCACGAAACGCACGCCTTTGGTACGCTTGAGCACCTTGGCCGCCGCGTCGATGAAGTATTCCGGACCCTTCTGGAAGGTAATCCGCCCGAGGAAAGTCACGACCTTGTCCTTCACCCCGCGCTCCGCGACGACGTTCCCGCGGCCGCTGAAATCCACCGCGTTGTGCACCGTCACCACCTTCGCGGGGTCGATGCCGTATTTGTTGATGACGATATTGCGGGTCAGGTCGCTGACCGTAATCACGCGGTCCGCGGCCTCCATGCCGCGCTTTTCGATGGCATAGACGCGGGTATCCACCATATCGTCGGTACCGCGGTCGAAGGAAGTCGCATGCACATGCACCACGAGCGGCTTTCCGCTGACCTCCTTCGCGGCGATGCCGGCCAGGTAGGTCAGCCAGTCATGGGCGTGGATCAGGTCGAACTGACCGCTCCGCTCACGGGCGATGGTCGCCGCCACCTGCGCGTACTTGGCCACCTCTTCGAGCAGGTTCGCGCCGTATTTTCCGGAGAACTTGTATTTCTGTCCGTACTGCACGCGGAATTCCTTCCGCTGCCCCTTTTTCTCATTCTCGACCGCCTCCTCGAAGGCCTCGACATCCAGATAGGGTTTGAGGTTGGAGCCGATGCGCACGAACTTCACCTTGTCCAGGAAATCATCCACGGTCTCGCTGAAATCCTCCACGGGAACGTCGCTGGCGTTCACGATCGTCGTGGCGCTCTGGTCCTCGTCCCCGGAAGCGGAAGGCATCACGAAAATCGTCTGCACCCCGTTGGCCGCCAGTCCCTTGACGATACCCTCGCAGGCCGTACCGAGCCCTCCGGCGATATGCGGAGGAAACTCCCAGCCGAACATCAGGACTCTCATAAGCTGCCCTCCTTCTTGAAACGGTCGATAAAGTATTCCACCGAAAGGAGCGCCGCCGTACTGGTCGCACTGGAAATGGCTCCGTGCGGCTCATGCGGGGGATCTCCGTCGTAGAGTTCGGAGAAGGCACCTACGCCGTGTTTGCCCAAATCCTCGAAGAAGCCCTTGATCAGCCACTCGGCCTTGCTGAGGAAAGCCTCCCCCTTCACCTTCATGCACACCTCCACATAAGGGGCGAGCAGGAAGGTCCAGCAGGAGCCCTGCTGGTAGGCCAGGTCACGGTCGATCTGCGTACCCTCGTACACGCCGCGGTACTTGACGTCGCGGGGAGAGAGGGTACGGATGCCGCGGCGGGTAACGAGTTCCCGGTCGAAGACGCGCAGGATCGAAGGCACCAGTTCATCGGGAACCGGGCTGTAATCCACCGCCAGGGCATATATCTGGTTCGGACGGATATCGGGGTTCCGGCCGTTTCCGTCCACATAATCCGCCAGACAGCCGGTCTCCGGATTCCAGAAGGTCGGAACGAAATTCTCCTTCACGCTGTCGCGGACGGGCGTCCAGCGGGTGACGAAACTGCCGCCGGCGGTACCGAAGCGCTTCTCCATATCGATAGCGAAGCACAGGGCATTGTACCAGAAGGCGTTGGTTTCCACCTGATAGCCGGCACGCTCCGTAACGGGGCCGCCGTAGGCATAGGCATTCATCCAGCTCAATGCCACGCCGTCCATCTGGGCCCAGAGCAGGCCGCCGGGCTGCATCGACACCTCCTGGCGCTCGCCGGGAGCGTAACTTTCGATGATGCCCCGGACAATCACGCCGTACTTTTTCCAGACCTTCCGGGCATCCGCTCCGAACTTGATGTATTTCTGGAGAATCAGTGGCAGGTACAGCGGGGATTCCACCTGCGTGGTACGGCGGAACAGGCGCTCCTGTTCGTCGGCCACCAGGTTGTCGAGGATCTCTTCGAAATCCTCGGGACGGCCCGCGCAGAGGGTAAGCCCGGGCAGGGCCAGCAAGGTCTCCCGGAGCAGGCCCGTCTTCAGCCAGGAAAAGCCCGCATTGATTTTTTTGCGGTTGTTATGGTTGACAATCAGCAGGTTGGCACAGCGCACAAGCTGGTCATGGAAACTGGTGATTTCCGGAGCTTCCGCATAAATCGCATTGAAGGAACGCTTGAGCTGTGCGGGGTTCGCTTCGGCGATGGAAGCGGAAAAGACCGCATCCTCCCCCTTCTTGAGGGTCAGGGACAGCGAACCGGGGACGAAAAGGTCCTCCCGGCAGTCAAAGCCCCGGCGGTACTCGTCGGAATAGGTGACTCCCTCATACCAGACCGGCGACGCTTCGAATTCCGCGCTGCGGGTATTGAGTTGGAGGTAAAGGTCGGGGAAACCGGGATAGAGCTTGAAGGAAACGCCGCCGGGGACGAGCCGCGCCGCCGTCTGCGCCGCATCGTTGCGGTGCGTCAGGTCATGTACGTTGCGGAACGCCAGGAACGGCTTGAGCTGCAGTTTGACGGAGGAGGGTCCTTCGACAAGCGAATAGCGGATCAGGACCTGGTCGCGCCCGGGATTGAGCAGCAGGGTCTTGGTAAAGACCAGGTCGCCGACCTTGTAGGTGATCTTCGGCGCGGGATCCGCTTCGAAATCGATGATGTATTTGTGGCCGCGGGGATCGTAGATATCGCCGTAGCAATGGATGCCCAGATTAAAGCGCTTGCCCGAGAGGACGAGCGTTTCATCCAGTGCGGAGAGAAGCAGGTACTTGTCGCCGCCGAAGCGGTCGAGCGTCACCGAGAGCAGTCCGTGATAGCGCCGGGTGTTGCAGGTCACCGTAGTGGTGTTGCAGCACGCGCCGCTCTTGTTCGCCAGCAGGATTTCCCGCTTGAGCGAATAGGAGAGGTTGACCAGCTCCGCTTTATTGAATTTCAGAAATGACATATCATCTGTCGTTTTGTTCCAATACGATTGCGCAGCGGCTCGGCAGATACAGGTACAGGGTATGGCCGTACGCCTGGTTGCCGTTCGGACAGCGCTGCGGCACCGCCGTATGCTCCTCGTCCCCGGAAAGACGGCCGAACCCGCCGAATGATTTTTCATCCGAATGGAAGGCCATCTTCCACACCCCCTCCGGCGCCGCAAATCCGTAGTTCTCAAAAGAGTCCGTCGGATTGAAATTAAATGCAAAGATAGTGTTTTGCCGCCTGAATATCAAGATTTTTTTCTGCTCGTCCGCCACCAGCAGTTCCGGGCGCACGGAGAGCGTCCCCCGTGCGCGGAGGTAGTGGACCATACTGCTGTCGAAGGCGCTCAGGAAACGGTAACGCAGGAGCGGATTATCCTCCAGCGACCATTGCCGCCGGGCATATTTGAAAGACCACCCGTTCCCCTCCCGCGGGAAATCGATCCATTCGGGATGCCCGAACTCATTGCCCATGAAGTTGAGGTAACCGTCCCCCGCGGTAGCGGCGGTGACGAGCCGGATCATCTTGTGCAGCGCCATGCCCCGGTCCACGAGCAGGTTCTGCGAGCCTTCATTCATGGACCAGTACATCTCCTTGTCGATCAGCCTGAAAATAAGCGTCTTGTCCCCCACCAGCGCCTGATCGTGACATTCGGCATAACTGACGGTCCGCTCGTCGGCCCGCTTGTTGGTGAGTTCCCACCAGATTTCACCCATGGACCAGTCCCAGTCCGATTTTTCCTTGATCCACTTGATCCAGTGGTCGGCCACCCCCATCGCCATCCGGTAGTCGAAACCCTGGCCGCAGGCCCCGAAAGGCGCCGCCAGTCCCGCCATGCCGCTCATATCCTCGGCGATGGTAATGGCATCGGGATTGATTTCATGGATCAGAAGGTTGGCCAGCGCAAGGTAACTGACGGCATTCTCATCGACGCCCTGGTCAAAATAAAGCGAATAATCGCCGAAGTCCTTGCCCAGGCCGTGGTCCCAGTACAGCATGCTGGTAACGCCGTCGAAACGAAAACCGTCGATATGGTACTCCTCCATCCAGTATTTGCAGTTGGACAGCAGGAAGTACTTCACCTCGTCCTTGCCGTAATCGAAACAGCGGGAACCCCAGGCGGGGTGGTGCCCCTGCGGGCCGGCGTAGAAGTAGAGGTCGTCGCGGCCGTCCAGACGGCTCAGGCCCTCGGCCTCGTTCTCCACGGAATGGGAATGCACGATGTCCATGATGACGGCGATACCGCGGCCGTGCGCATCGTCCACCAGGCGCTTGAAATCCTCGGGGGTCCCGAAACGGGAGGACAGCGCAAAAAAGTTGGAGACCTGATAGCCGAACGAGCCGTAATAGGGGTGTTCCTGCAACGCCATCAACTGAATACAGTTGTAGCCCAGACGCTGGACGCGGGGCAGCACGTTCCGGCGGAAATCCTCGAACGAGGCGACCTTCTCCTCTTCGGAACTCATGCCGATATGACATTCGTAAATGAAGGGATTGTCGATTTTCCCGGGTTTGCGGTGACGCCACTTCCAGCGGGGCATATCCCAGACCTGCGCGCTGAATATCTTGGTTTCCGGGTCCTGCACGACGCGCGTCACATAGGCAGGGAGCCGCTCCCCCGCCCCTCCGGACCACTCCACGAACATCTTGTAGAGTTGCCCGTGGCTGAGGAACCCGGCGGGAATCTTCAGCTCCCAGTTGCCGTTGCCGACGGGCTGGAGGGCCCAGGCAGGGACACGTTTCCAGTTATTGAAATCGCCGATGAGGTAAATCCGGTTCGCGCTCGGCGCCCATTCGCGGAACACCCATCCGCCGTCCTCCGTACGGTGCAGGCCGTAATACAGGTGATTATTGATGCTGGAGCGCAGGCTCCTGCCCCCGCAAAGTTTCTCCCGGTCGGCCATGATACGGGCGTGACGCGCCTCGATGGCCTCTTTGAAGGGCTCCAGCCAGGGATCGGTTTCGTAAATCTTTTTCATCATGCCGCGTCCGTTTTTTCCCAACCTTCACGAAGGCCCCGCAAATATTTGCGGCACGCCTCTATGAGTTCCGCCGACTCCTTCAGGTACTTTTCTATCTCCGGAAGGCCCGTGGCGGGGTCCTCGATCCTGGCGGCCAGCAGGTCCAGTCGGGACAACGCCTCAAGATAATCAAATTTTTTCATATTTTTCTATCTACTATACATTTAAGCCGCCCGTCGCGGAAAATTACATCGATCTCATCCCCTTCGGCGATACCCTCCGCCCGCTTGAGCACCACCCCGCGGGCGTCCGTCACCAGCGAATAGCCGCGTTCCAGCACATTCATGGGGTTGGAGGCGGAGAGCCGCTCCTCCAGGGCACGCACCCGCTGTTCCTCGAGCGACAGCCGCGAAAGGGCCGAAAGGCGCAACTGCGACTGCATCGCAAGCAGACGCTCGTCTTCCGCGGCAAAGGCTTCGATAAACTCGTCCGAGAGCGCCGTCGGGGTCTTCACCGCACGGAAGGCCACCCGGTCGGCGATATGATGGTCGCGCTCATGGCCGATGGCGGTAAACACCGGAATCGGGCAGGTGGCTATCGCCAGACACAGGCCGTAATCATCGAAGCAGGAAAGGTCGCCGGCAGAACCGCCGCCGCGCAGAAGGAGCACCGCATCAAAATGCTTCCCGGAAGTTTCCACCCGCTGAAGCGCATCCGAGATGGATCCGGGCGCCGCCTCGCCCTGCATCGTCGCCTCGAAGAGTTCCACGCCGAAAACAAAGCCGTAGGCATTGCCCTCCAGATGGCGCACGAAATCGCCGTAGCCCGCCGCCGTAGCCGCCGAAACCACCGCCAGCGCATAAGGCAGGTCCGGCAGCGACAACGCCTGCTGCGCATCCAGCAGCCCTTCCTTTTCCAGTTTTTCCAGCGTACGCCGGCGCTCCAGTTCCGCTGCGCCGAGCGTAAACTCCGGCTGGATCTCGTCAATCACGAGGGTCAGTGAATAAATCCCGCTGTAACTGACCTGGACGCGGGCAAGCACCTGCATCCCCACCTGAAGACCGCCGCCGAGGGCTTCGCGCAGAAAAGGCAGGAGCAGGCGGTAGCGGGAACCCCAGATCACCGCTTTCGCCCGGGCCAGCACGCTGCCCCCCTCATGCTCCACCAGGTCCAGGTAACAGTGCCCGTTGGCCTTGGTAGATATAGAAGCGATTTCCGCCTGCACCCAGCACTTGGCGGGACAGGCGGACTCGACGCCGGCTTTGATGCGCTCCTGCAGTTCAGACAGGGCGAGCGGCGTTACTTCTTGCGGCAGAAAATCTGGACCGGACATCCTGTAAAATTAAAGTGTTCACGAAGCTGGTTCTCCAGGAAGCGTTTGTACGGATCCTTGATATACTGGGGCAGATTGCAGAAAAAGGCGAAGGCCGGGAAGCGCGTGGGAAGCTGTGTCACATATTTGATCTTCACATACTTACCCTTCCACGCGGGCGGGGGCGTTTCCTCGACGACAGGGAGCAGGGCCTCATTGAGCCGCGCCGTGGGAATCTTCTGCGAATAGTTGGCATACACCTGTTCCACGGCATCCAGCACATCGGCGATGCGCTGCTTCTTCTCCACGCTCGTAAAGATGACGGGGACGTCGTCAAAGGGCGCGATGCGGCGCTTGAGCCCCTGGGTATATTCGCGCAGGGTATTGCTGTCCTTTTCGAAGAGGTCCCATTTATTGACCACCAGCACGCAGGCCTTCCGGTTGCGCACGACCAGGTTGAAAATATTCATATCCTGCGCTTCCATGCCGGAAGTGGCGTCTATCATCAGGACACAGACGTCGGCGTTCTCGATGGCACGGATGGAACGCATCACGGAATAGAACTCCAGGTCCTCCTTCACCCTGGCCTTGCGGCGGATGCCGGCGGTATCGACCAGGATCAGGTCATGCCCGAATTTATTGTAGCGGGTAGAAATCGCATCGCGCGTCGTTCCCGCAATCGGCGTGACGATATTGCGATCCTCGCCCAGCAGGGCGTTCGTCAGCGAGGATTTTCCGACATTGGGCTTGCCGATGATGGCGACGCGGGGGATGCCGTCGGTCTGATCTTCCGCCGCGCCGGGAGCTTCGGGCGGGAGCGACGCCACGACCGCGTCCAGCAAATCGCCGGTACCGCTGCCGTTGGCCGCCGAAATGCCATAGAGATCCCCCAGACCCAGGGAATAGAACTGGTAGGTATCGAAGACTTTCTCTCCGGAATCCACCTTGTTGACACAGAGCACCACCGGCTTTTTGCTGCGGCGCAGCATCCGGGCGATGGCGGAATCATAGTCGGTAACGCCGGTACCCGCCTCCACGACGAAGAGCACCACGTCCGACTCCTCCACGGCAATCTCCACCTGCGAACGGATAGCCTTCTCGAAGACATCCTCGGTCGCGTTGGCATAGCCGCCGGTATCGACGACCGAAAATTCGCGGCCGCACCATTCGCAGCGGCCGTAATGCCGGTCGCGGGTTACGCCGGATTCGTCATCCACGATGGCCTGGCGCATCCCCACCAGGCGGTTGAACAGGGTGGATTTCCCTACATTCGGTCTCCCGACAATCGCTACAAGACTCATACACAAGTTTCGCCGGTCGTTCTGTTTTTCGCAATTCGAATGTTCGGGGGGAACCGGCGAAACTTTTTCCCTCCGCACATCCTTACTTCGTTACCCTCTCCCTAAATCCCTCCCCTCAGGGAAGGGACTTTCTATCGCCCTGCGGGCTCCAAACTCGCAGGTATCGCAAGCATAACCCTGACCACAGTCTTCGGGTTGGCCGGGCTTACCAGGGCAGCCGGCGCCGTGCAGGGAGGCATCTTCCTCCTTGAAGCAGCGGATGCCCCGCTTGCGCAGTTCCTCGTTACCCCCGACATCAAACTGAGGGAACTCCTTGCGCCTCAAGATATTGAAGCACAGGAGCAAGACGCACAGGGCGACGACGGCAAGGGTCAGAAGAAGGACTTTCAAAAGATGAAATCAGGGCTGATGGGTTCGTAATTATACACTTTATGGATAATGCGCGCAAAGACCTCCGTCATGGAGACGATGCGGATTTTCGGGTCTTCCGCAAGTTCGGGATGCGGAATCGTATCGGTAATAAAGACAGTTTCCAGCGCAGAGGCATGAATCCGCTCCAGCGCACTGCCGGAAAGGATACCGTGCGTGGCGCAGGCACAGACGCTCGCGGCGCCCTTCTCCTTGAGCACATCGGCCGCCTTGCAGAGCGTTCCGGCGGTATCGATCATATCATCGACAATGATTACGTTCTTGCCCTCTACATCGCCGATAGCCGTGATGGAGCCCACCACATTGGCCCTTTCCCGGGTCTTGTGACAGATGATGACGGAGGCGTCCAGCGCCTTGGCGTAGGTATTGGCACGCTTCGCACCGCCCATGTCCGGAGCCGCGATGGCCAGGTTGCCGATATTGAGGGAGGCCAGGTACGGGATGAACACCCTGCTGGCATACACATGGTCCACCGGGATATCGAAAAAGCCCTGGATCTGGTCCGCATGCAGGTCGCAGGTCATGACCCGGTCAGCCCCGGCCGCGCGAAGCAGGTTCGCCACCAGTTTCGCACCGATCGCCACCCTCGGCCTGTCCTTGCGGTCCTGACGGGCCCAGCCGTAATAGGGCATCACGGCGATGACCTTGTCCGCGGACGCCCGCTTTGCCGCATCGATGGTCAGCAACAGCTCCATCAGGTTGTCCGCAGGCGGGATGGTGGACTGCAGGATATAGACCGTCGCACCGCGCACGCTCTCAGAAAAGTGAGGCTGAAATTCCCCATCACTGAACGGCGTCACTTCCAGCTTTCCGAGATGCAACTCCGGCTCACCGGGCGAGCGGAGCTGATTGAGATGTTCAATCACGCGGCAGGCGAAGGCTTCCGAAGCCCTGCACGCGAACAATTCCATTCTGTGGCTGTGAATCATTGTTTTATAGCGTTAAATAAGTCCCGGATATAAGTAAGGATCTCCTCCTTCCCCCTTCCGCTTGCGGACGACGAGACGAACACCGGGGGCAGCGACTCCCACTGGAGGAGCAATTCCGACTCGTTGCGCCGCATCTGCTCCCTGAGCGCCTGCGGCCCCATTTTGTCCGCCTTGGTATATATCAGGGCGAAAGGGATTCCGTTCTCGCCCAGGAAGGTGATGAACTCGCGGTCTGCCGCCTGAAGGTCGTGGCGCGCGTCGAGCAGCACGAAAAGCTGTACCAGTTCCTCCGAGCGCAGGATATAATCGCCGATCATCGCCTTCAGCGCATCGCGCAACTTGCCCGGCAGACGCGCATAGCCATAGCCCGGCAGGTCCACCAGATACCATTTGTCGTTGATCAGGAAATGATTGACGACCTTGGTCTTGCCCGGCGTGGAAGAGGTCATGGCCAGCTTCCGGTTGCCGCACAGCATATTGATAAGGGAGGATTTACCTACGTTGGAACGCCCGATAAAGGCAAATTCGGGGAGACGAGGCTGCGGTCTGCCTTCAATCCTGGCACTGCTGCCTGCGAACTTTGCCCCGGTGATTTTCATAGGTACAAAGATACATCCCGCAGAGCAATTTCACAAAATATTTTTTCAGCCGTAATACGCCTTATACCAGCGGGCGAAATTCCTCAGGCCCTCGCGCAGCGTAATCTTCGGGGTGAAGCCGAAATCCCGCTCCAGGGCCGATGCGTCGGCGTAGGTGACGGGGACATCGCCGGGCTGCATGGGGACGAGTTCCCTGTGCGCCTCAAAGTCGTAGTCTTCGGGCAGGACCCCCGCGGCGAGCAGTTCTTCCTGAAGGATCTTCACGAAATCCAGCAGGTTCTCCGGCCGGCCGCCGCCGATGTTATAGACGGCATAGGGCGGGACGGGCAGGCCGTCCTCACCTTTCCTGCGCTCCGGGGCCTTTGCCATCACGCGCACGATTCCCTCGACGATATCATCGACATAGGTAAAATCGCGCCGGCAGTTGCCGTAGTTGTAGATCTGGATGGTCTGCCCCTTGAGCAGTTTGTCGGTGAAGCCGAAATAGGCCATGTCCGGCCGGCCGGCGGGACCGTACACCGTGAAGAAGCGAAGGCCGGTCGAGGGGATGTCGTAGAGTTTGCTGTAGCAATGCGCCATCAGTTCGTTGCTCTTTTTGGTGGCGGCATACAGGCTTACCGGGTTGTCCACGCGGTCGTCGGTGCTGAACGGCACCTTCTTGTTGCCGCCATAGACGGAACTGGAGGAGGCGTACACCAGATGTTCCACCGGATGATGCCGGCATGCCTCCAGGATATTGTAGAAGCCGATGATGTTGCTCTCGATATAGACGTCCGGGTTCTCGATGCTGTAGCGCACCCCGGCCTGGGCCGCCAGGTTGACCACGATATCGAACCGGTATTCTTCAAAAAGTTTGTCAAGGAGCGCCTTGTCCGCAATATTTCCCTTCACGAACTCATAGCCGGTGCCTGCGGGCTTCGCCTTTTCCAGTTCGCGGAGCCGGTACTCCTTGAGCGACGGATCATAATAGTCGCTGAGGTTGTCAATGCCCACAATCATCCCTCCTTCCATCTCCCGGAAGAGGCGTTTCACCAGATTGGAGCCGATAAATCCGGCACTGCCGGTAACAAGAATCTTTTTCATAACATTAAATCTGCAATATATCCTCCGTGCCCAGCGGCTCATACGCCCCGTCCTTGCACTCCAGGATCACGGTACCGGATTCCAGCGCACGCACGGTGTGCCACCGGCCGGCGGGGATATTCAGGGCTACGCACCCGCCACCCGGCGCCAGCGTCACCGAATCGCACAGGACGCCGGCCTCATCGTAATACTCCTCCACCAGGCGCCCCCGCAGGCAAATCACCGTCTCGCTGGACTTTGTGTGCCGATGGACGGGCAGCGGGCTTCCCGGCTCGATAGCGTTCAGCATCCGCTGGGAACCGTCCTCCGCCGAGTTGCGCAGGTCAAAATTCATCCGCAGCCGCGGCGATGCCTTCGCCTGCGCGGTCAAATCATCCAATAAAGTTTGCGTTATCTTCATTTTTTCAAGGATTCAAGATATTCAGCATGAAGATGATAGTACTTCTTCATAAACAGCACATACGCGCCCGTCAACACCAGCGTCATAGCCACCAGATAAATCCAGTGCGCCGCCACTGACGCAGGGCAAAGATAGATGAATCCCAGCGAAATCGCCAGCTGCAGCCCCATATAGATGAGGCTCACGCTCACGTGGCTCATTCCCAATTCATTGGCCATCAACTGATAAGCATGCTTCCGGTGCGCCTCGCCCAGATTCTCGTGCAGCATAATCCGGTGCAGGATAGTCAGCACCCCGTCAACGCCATAAACTAAAAGGAAAATCAGCCAGGTAACGTCCCGCGTCTTCATCATCACGCAGCCGACCAGGAACAGCACAATGAACGCTATCCCGACGCTCCCCACATCCCCCGCAAAACATTTTGCCTTGTTCTTCGGCCGGAAATTGAAGAAACCGAACACCAGCACCGACAGGATTACCACCACAATCAGGCTCCCGTCCACGAACTTCCCGGTCATATCCGACCTCCGGTTCAATAGCAATAACGGCACCAGCACCGCCAGCGAATACCCTGCCGTGATACCGTTGATGCCGTCCATAAAATTATATATGTTCGTCGCGCCGACGCAAACGATCAGCGCCGCAACAGCCATCAAGGCCCATACCCACCAGGCGAACTCACCGCCCGCAAATCCCAGGCTCTGGACAATCTGCCAGAACAGCAGTCCCATCGCCACGAACTGCACGACCAGGCGCACGCTGTCCGGCAGCGAATGGATATCGTCCACGAAGCTGATTCCCGCCGCCAGCGTCACCGCCGCCAGCATCCACGGATACTGGAACCCGAAGAACGCGCTCCACACCCACAGCCCGACGGCAAAAATCACCCCTCCCCCGCGGATCACCACCTTCGTATGCGAACTCCGACCGTTGGGTTTATCGATGATGTTGCTCTTATCCGCGACGCGGAAGTAAAGCAGTTCTGCGATGACCAGAATAGCAGCAATGATGATATATGTCAACCACATACACTGTTTCAAGATTTAAATAGTCAAGCCTGCTAAACCCCTTCTACGCGACCGTCGCGAGAGTCGGGCATAGGCAGGCACATTGTTTTTCGTTTTCAAATAACACATTCTCGAGGCGTCCGGCCAGCGCCAGAAGCCAGGAGACAAAAGAAGACAAGGCA
>JAFSVL010000031.1 GCA_017445015.1 Bacteroidales bacterium
ATTGCGGAGTTCATCTCTTGCGATCCGTTCGAGTTAACTGAAAACGTAATAAACAACAATCATCAAATCAAAGCAGTGAAGATGGCTTTCGACCGGCTAGACCTCGCCGCAGCGGCGGCCTAAATCACTTGCGAAACTTGAATTAATAATGCAATTCTTTTGTCGTAATCTATCCGTTTCTGACAGTTGAGCTGAAGCTGTATGGCTGGCCGCAGGTACCTGTCGTTAAATAAAAGCCCGAGGCTGCGCGTAATGACTTGTTGGCTCTGTGTCGCAAACAATTATTTCTTTCCTATAAAATTATCAATCAAACCTTTCTTTTTAATTGAGGCAGATAGTTTGGTCGTCAAAGTTGCAACATGAGCTTTGGTTTCATCACTTACGTTTCCGCTATCTTTAACACCATCAAGTTCGCTCACTAATGACTTGAGCACCTGCTGATTTTCTGTCTCAAGGTGATTAAGTATTGTCACCACTTGTTTAATATCTATTTCGTGATTAATCTTGTCTTTCATGAGACGCACCACTTCCTTCATCTGAATGGCATTACCCTGCTGTAACACAAGAATCAAGAAGTCTGTATTATCCTTATAGACTTCAGCGTTGTCTTTATTGAACGTAGAAACTGCATATCTGGAAATGGAAGGAGGCAGGCTGTTTATTGTCTCACTATCTAGTGAGGCAACATATTCTGCCATCATATTTTTGATTTGTGTATCGTTTACTAACTTGCCCAACAGATTTTCTACTCCATTTTTATCAGCATTGTCAACCAATGTTTGAATCTTTTCCTTAACGGTATCTTCATTAGGGATCAAGGTCCCATCAACCTGACGGCTCATAATAATCTCCAACACATTCAAGTCATTCACAGAGTTAAAGTCATCAGCCTTAATAAGAGTACCAGCAAGAGGTGCTATTGAAATGCCCAAAGAATGAATCTTCAACGCGCCTTCAATCACTGTTTTCTTACATATTGGATAGAGTTTACTAATCGCACCGTTAATACCAACGATACCACCAGTAATACGCATTACCTCGTAGCAGAAACCAGTAACAACCTTTGCTTCCTCGGCATCTAATTCATCAAGAATAGATTTCTTACTATCATGTTGGGGTTGGCTGGGCCATGACGGATGCGGAATGCCCCTTGCATTGATCACTACACCATAAATATCATTCAACTCGTTACCTCTAGACTTAGTGGGTAAAGCATCAAATATTACCTGCAAATGGTTAATAAGCGTTAAATATTCACTCTTACCTTTTCCCCGTGTGTTGCCAAACAATTCTATGAACTTAGCAAACAATGTGGTGAAGGATTCGCGGGACAGCTCTTCATTATTCTTAATGCACCAGATAATATCTTCTATTCTTGCTTCGTCATCAGTTGCGCTTAAACCATTTATCTGACTTGTAACAAACGAATCACCGAAAAGGATTTTCTTTTGAATATCAGTATATTCTATGTCTTTGTCAATTTGCTTATCATCATAATAGTTTTCAACAACCTTTGCAATATCTTTGCAATCCTGATCTGATGAGAGGTTTACATAATAGGCTTTCAATATATTTTCAAAGTTTTCATCTGCTTGTGCTTTCTCACCATTTAAGTAGCCAACCACCGCATTACGTAAAGACGGTATGCCAGCTTTATTCATTTTCGAAGCCATCTGGCAAAGTGCTTCAGGTTGTTCAGTTTCAGGGATCGCGTTTTGATAGAAACCGGATAATGTCGTATCTATTGCACTGAACTTAGATGCGTCGAAAACTCCTGCCATATATAATCTACTTAGGAAATCTATCCATTGTGTAGTTTGACTAGTCGCCCCGTATTTAACCTCAGTACTCAATGATTCAATAGCATAATCCACCAAAGTAGTTTTCTTGTTATCATTGGCGTTAGCAAATTCAATTACCTTAGTAACATCATAAGAGCGAACTGACTTTTGCATATCTGCAGGCAAGTCACTGAAAATTGACGCAGTATTAGTGAATATGCGACCTAGGTCTTCAATAGGAACTTTTTTCAAAGCATAGCCAGCTATACGCATAAATCCCTTCAGGTCATCTTTTTCACCATTGCTTTCTCCATTAGAATCAAAATGCTTCGCCAAATTTAAGTCCTTTGTCGCACGCTTATAGAAATCAGGGTAAACTTCCTGTAGTATTAGAGCCACACTGATTGCGGTCTCATATTTTGAAACAAATTCTTGGTCATATAATGCCAAGTCACTGCTCAGGTTATTTAGCAACTGAATAATCCGTCTTGGATTGTCGGCAAACTCCTTAGCCACTATTGATAAGGTTTCATTAGAGTAACCAAGATTGTTCTCACGGTTAATCTCATGAGCGAAATGGTGCAGTTCAGTTTCTTGATGTGGTTTGATACGGAGTGTTACGTTGAAGAACTTTCGAAGGAATTCTTCTTTCTCCTTATCAATGTCATAATTCTTTTGATCCAACTTACGGAAGAGATGTTTTTTTAGAGCCTCATCATCCACAGGGACGACAAAGACTAAATTGTATTCCTCATTACTAAGAAAGGTCTTGATGTCGGTAAGCAATTGGTAAGCCATATCACTGGGACAGCGGTCTATGTTATCTATAACTATGACCAACTTTTCAAGTCCCTTAACAGAAACCTCACCAACCTCCACATAATCCTTGATATCCTCCCATTTCTTTTTGAACCAACTTGTGTCTTTAAGGCACTTGCTCATCATTTGTTTGAAGCATTCTTCAAATTGTTCAGGAGCAAATAAGGCTGGCTTAGTGTACGAAATCTTGAGGTCATAGAAACAGCCGTTAAGTAGCGCTACTAGAAAAGTCCCCAGTGTTCCAATAGTTGGAAAAGCAACTTGCCATTCTAGTTTAACTCCAGGTACTATGAATAGAATGATGCTCAAGATAATTAAAACGCCGTCAGCAATAGCTAGTCCTTTAGCACTTAGTTTTGTCTTAGGTTCGGTTTCCGCAATTTCAGACTGATAGAAGCGACTCATCTCCTCTGTCTGCCGCATATTTAATTCTTGCTGTACTTTTAACAAGAACATCCTACGGAAAGAATCGTTGGCATATTTCCATGCATCGTAAGTAATAAACTTAACCTTGACTTTATGTGCAGTTTCAATTTTGTTTTGTGCCGTACGGATAATCGATGACTTCCCCGTACCCCAACCACCAAACACTCCGATAGTGAAAACCTTGTTCTTCGGTGTATTATCTATTACCTCGACAAGATTCTCGGCATATACGCTTGTCTTTAGCAAGTCATTCGCTGAATCAAGTATTCGCTCTTTGTCTTGTATAAATACCTTCATATGCAATTTTTACAATCAGTGAAATTTATTCCCACGTTCGCCTTCAGGCGAACTTTTGAGTAAAGAATAGGCCCTTGGATATTGGTAGTTTTATATACCCGTCTCGCTGTTGGCTAACAATTTTCTCATCACAATTTGCAATCAATGAGGCCGTAGGGTATTTCGTGAAAAATCTCCAACTCTTTTATCTTTCCTGTTGAGCGGACGCTCAAAATAATTATCCTATCAGCAATTCGAAATGTGAATACATAATAGTTGTGGGGATGATCGACAAATTCACCCTTGTTGTTATGTACCATCCCTGAAATATCGATGAGCCGGATTGTATGCATATCCAGCATATCGAACGATTCATCTGCACCAAATTTGGACGCAAGATAATCGATTGCCAACAGGCCGGCAGCGTCCTGATCAAGTGATACCAGCAAATCTTTCTCAATATATCCTTTCAACTTTTCGATAAGCCACTTCCACCCGTCAATGCTCCTTTTGATGATTCCTGGAACTTGAACGAGCGTCCAAGAGACGCCGGCGAATGTGGTAAGCAGGACTATCCAATCTGCACCAGGACCGATGTTGACATATTCTACTTCATCGGCATCATTCAGGCCGTATGCTTGATTGATTATTTCCCTTTCATTTGTGGATGAGCCGGAAATCTCATCGTCATAAAAGCCCTCGGGTATGTTAAGCAAGATTTGCATTTATCAAATGGATTTCATCAACAACTCAACCATCCAAGATACCGCAGCGTCTCAGCAACCCTTACCTCAACCTCCTTCAAGCGAATCTTCTCCAATCGGGCCATTTCATCTTTCTCTTCATCCGACACCGGCAGGCTCCGTATCTGTAATTCCTTGCACGACTCAGCAAACTCAACAGCCTTATGCAAAGACTCCAATGACACCTTTCCATGGCAATTCTCCGCAAGTTTAATCTCCCGCATAAACTCATCCAGTCCCGGATACTGCAGCGCCGCCTTCATCCATAAGAACAACCTCCGCTGCTCCCCCTCTGCCGTCTCCAAGCACTTATCCAATGCCGTTAATATCCGTTGTTCTATGGTCATTATTATTCGTGTCCCAAAAAATTCACAAAAGCCTCTTGCCGAATCAGTTTTTTGTCTTACATTTGCAGTAGGAAAGCGTAGGGGCCCTTGAGAAAGGCCGAAAACTTTACATAGAGCATTTATCCCGCAAGGGTGAATGCTCTACTTTTTTTCTCGGATGCGTACTCCCAGAGGTAATGGTCCTCAAACTAATCCAATGGTTCTTTTGCATCAACACCATCCTACAATTTCCTACTATGGTTCATATATCAACCAAGATGTCCTTCGACCTCAGGCTTGAATCCAAGCGGGTCCGGGAATCATCCGGAATCATCTCAAAGGTTCTGAGAGTTGTGAAAGAAACCATCAGAACCCGTTATCGGAAGGTAACGTAGTTCTATCGCGGAATTATCCGCGCCCTTTTTCTATTTACCCATCCGGACTGGAGGCACCTACCATTGGGGGTGCCTCTTTTGTTTGCCGTAATACTCCTTATACCACTCGGCTAACATTCTTAACCTTTCAATCTCCATTTTTGGGACTCACTGCGCCCAAAATCGCTTTACATCTTCTGATCCAGATTCTTCCCTTTCTCCTCGTGCTCGAAGTTGGGGATGAACTCCTTGATGGCCTCGACGACTTCCGCTTTGGTGAAATCGTCTTTTGCGAAGATTCCTTCCAGTTTCCGGAAGAAGGTATCGACTTCGGCCATATTGTGACGGCTTGTCTGCTCTACTACGCCCAAGGCCTGGAAGCGCTGCATGTCAATCTTCTCGCCCGGAACATAAAATTCCTCGTAAGCCTTTTCGCCCGTCGTGTCGCTTTTGAAATAGACGACGGGATAGGTTTCGCTGTCAAAGCCCATGCAGGCGGCGTACCGTTTTGCCTCGGCGTCGCTGGGGCACTCTTTTTTGGTGAAGCCCTCGGCCTTTACGAAGTCATCGCAGATGCGGCTGAAGGTGAGCATCTGGTCTTCGCCCAGTTTGGGGAAGAATACCTCGCCGCCCCTGCCGAGGATGCACGCAAGCATGCATATCTGCCCGCTTTCTTCCGGCGATACGAAATAGCGCTTTACGTCGCTCGGCGCTGCCAGCGGCTGCTTTTTCTGCAGGCGATGAAGCCAGCCGTCGGGAAGCGAGCCGTTGCTGAAGGCTACGTTGGCAAAACGGGCGGTGGTGACCTTGAAGTACTTGTTGTACGCCATTACCAGGTCTTCCATGATGCGCTTGCTCGCGCCCATGATGTTTACGGGGTTGGCCGCCTTGTCCGTGGAAACGCAGAAGAAGTGTTTGGGCGGATATACCGTTAGGAGGTCCATCAGTTTCCGGGCCTTGATGTCGTTGTTCTCGATGAGCGCCTGTACGCTGTAGCGGTCCTTTTCGCTGCGGACGTGCTTGTGTGCGCTGAAGTTGGCGACGATGTCGAAGCCCTTCTCCTCGCGGAAGATGCGTTCGAAGATGGGGTCGGCAAAGTTGAGGGTGTAGCAGCGGAACTCGTCGGGGACGAACAGACCTTCCGTGCTGCGCACGTCGCGTACGAGTTCAGCCAGGCCGTTCTCGTTGAGGTCGACGACCACTACTGAGGCCGGTTCAAAGCGCAGGACGGCTTTGATGAAGCTGCTGCCTATGGACCCCGCGCCGCCTATGACGCAGACCTTCCTGCCTTTTATCTCTTGGGTGAGTTGTTCTTTGTTCGCTTCTATATCGGGCGCGAACATGCTGGCCTCGCGGAAGGTCACGCTGTCGGATATGAATTTTGATAGGTTGAACATAAGTGGTTTTACCTTATTTCTTTTCTTATACCTCAACGATTCTCAGCCTTGATAATATGGAATCGTGAATCATACTTACAAAAGTATAGTTGGTCTTTGGATGCAAAGGTAGTTAATGCCGGGTAGTTCTAATAGTCGTGGTTTGTCGGATGATTACGTGAATAAACCAAGTGCTTTTTGAATTTATTTTATTGACCGTCAATTATTTCAGGCTAAAGCAGGGATGACTAAGTATATGACAAAAATTTGAATAGATCGATTAGGTAGCAGTTGGTACTAAGATTCTGAAAAGACATTATCTACCTCTATCTTCTCATTATCAGCATTCTGATCACGGTGGATCAGTTGCTCGCCCCAGAACTCTACCGGCGAGATACCTGTCGAATGAGTCCTGAAATAAAGATTCAGGGCAAGCAGGCTTGGGGTGATGTCTGCATCCAACTGATTATCATCTGCATAAAAGCCGCCACCTCCTCCGAATGAATCGCCATGGGGCAGTAATTCTATCGAGCGCATGTGGTCCAACTCACTATCCAACCGGTAAATATCGTTAGTTCCTGTTATCGTCACCAGGGTATCAAAGGGCACGTTCAAGGTCTCGGCCACTATCAGTTTATTTGGGTACAAGTACTTCTTGCTATTATTGCAGGCATAGTCTAATATTCTAGCTTCAACTGCACTCATACGGCGTAGCAAGTCTACGAAGTTCATATTGCTATCGTCTCGGCCATCGGGTGTACATGACGAAACGAAGAGTCCTGCCCACAAATCCTGCAATTCATCATTATCAACTGTAGAGCATTCTTCCATAATCGAAAGACCCACACGCGCATTGGCTGTCAGATTCAGTTGTGCTCCATCAAAATCTATCTTCCCTTTTGCCTTCTCCAGTACCCGTAAGATGTTATTCAATCGCCAACGGCGCACTTTATCCTCGAACAAATACCCCAACTCCTGCAGGCCTGGTTTGAAAACCATGTTAAGGAACGAGGATATTCCCGTTATTGTAGCCTTGGTTACCTCAAGTCCCATCTGTCCTATTGGCTCAATCCCAAATACATCTTTTATTTCCATCTTCCAATTGTTCGTAGATTGAACATAAATGGTTTTACCTTATTCTTTTCTTATACCTCAACGATTCTCAGCCTTGATCGTATGGAATCGTGAATCATGCGTACAAAAGCTTGGTTGACCCCCCAACTTCCTTCTGCGCAGATTTGCATTTCGTGCCATGGAAACTCCAGGGATTAACCCCAAGCTCCGACTGGCGCTGCTTGTAACTGACCTTGTTCTCGTCGTAGTGGGTAATTAACTGGGGGACACTTTCATTTGTTATCATAGCCAAGAGTCTTTGATGCAAAAGTAGTCAATGCCGGGAAGTCTTAAGAGATGTGGTTTTCGGATGATGACGTAAATAAATCAAGTACTTTTTTTTAGTACATGACAAAATTATCATTATAGACTTTACCTCATCTTCCCTTTCAGCCTGTCAAGATGCTGCCTCACGAAAGGGATTATCACTTCAGCCAGTTCATATACCTCTGTAGAAAATAGTCCCGGCTTGCCATCGCTCGTGCACTTGAAGTTTTCTTTTGCATTTTCAACGGCCGTTGCCACTCTTACCGAATCTTTTTGAAAATCAAATCCGCCAGAAATTGCACCATCAACGAAGGCCTTGAATGAAGGATAAGACGAAACCTCATCAGGATTTGGGCAATCTTTAAAGAAATGATAGTACAGCCATATCTCAAAGCTGGGATTACTCTGTACTACATTCCATGCGCTATAAGGCTTGACCTCTGAAAATTTTTCTTGAAACCCTGTATTATTCTCCGCACAAAAGGCCCTGAGGGGTGTTATCTTGCCTTCCTTTTCCCATGAATCCGTATCAATGACAAACCACACGGAATCGTTTGCACGGTAATCCATCACAAACCGACTGTCGTCATCGAGCAACTTGCTCTTCGCCAGTTCCAAAAGTTTGAGCGGATCCGTCCCGCTTTCAGGAGGGACAGTGATGATTTCAAGATTGGTGGATAACCCTTCAAAAAAGGAGAAATACGAAGGCTCTGTACCTACGCCCTCGCAGAAGATGTACAGTTTACGTGCATCCCGGGTGGGCGCCTGCTTCGTATAATTCTTCCTCCGGGTTATCATTTCCAATGCAAATCGTTAAGATTGGACAGGAAGGGAATCCCTCCGTAGCGGCCGTTCAAATATCCGTTTTCAATATTGGCCGTCTTATGGATATTGAAGTCGCTGAGCGGGTAGAACTGCGTCGCCTGTTCGGTATCTTTCTGGGCAAACCAAATCTCATCCGGACGAAGAATCTGCTGGTCCAGCAGACATGACTCGTGCGTAGTAAAGATTAATTGTCCCTTAGCCGTCTGGCTCTCTGAAATCTTTGTAATGATTTCCTTTATAAGTATAGGATGCAAACTCCTTTCTATCTCGTCAATGATGACAACACAATCCCTCGTCAAAACCAGATAGAGCAACGGGATATATTCGATTAACCTGATTGTACCATCAGATTCAAAATTGATAGGCATCCTGACCTCTGCGCCATCAGATAATTGGTGCTTAGGCTGAATTTCCATGTACACAATCTGACCATTCTCATATACAATGGAATTATTTATCCTGTCGTCCGCAGCGTTCTGGAGAATCTTTGGTACGCCAGGAGTGTCTTTAAGCCCTTTCACAAACCCGGAATCGAGTTGGCTTTCGTCAACTACCCTTGTCCCGACTTCAACAGACGTAATACCTGTTTTGGTACCACTTAGGACATCCTGGAGGAGACTGCTCATCCCCGGATTCTTACTGAACAAGTAGGCAAGCGCAAGATTCTTGAGATACTTGGGATTCAGGACAAAAAGATCGTTGACGATCCACTGATAAGCTTTAGCTATATCGGGAATCTCTTCCGGGTAATTGGAAGCCATAAAACTAAGCAACAACGCCTCTCTGACAAGCAGTTTATCCTGCAGGACATTGGAAAACAACTTATTCGACTTATTTGCAGAATATCCTTCTCCAAACTTAATGGTCTGGATGCCATTGGTCTTTCTCTCAAATACCAGTAAATCTTTACTCTTCTTGGAAACCGACAAAGATTCATAGGATACTATCCCGGTATCCATTTCTAAAGAGTAGTAGTAAACAATTCCGTCGATGCAGAATTCGATGGCCATTGAGACCGGCTCATTTAAACTCGCTTTTGAAAACTGGAATTTATAGTTTTGGAAAACCATATGGCCGATGTTGCCAGTTGCCACAATGGTCTTTAAATCCTGCAGGGCTTTTACCAGATTACTCTTGCCCGCACCATTTGCTCCATATATTGCAGTCAGCCTCATAGCCTCCATGTCTCCGCACTGAACTTTATGGTGGAGATGATGCGTAGCTTTGCTACTCGGAAACAGATTAAATTCTGTTTCTTCCTTGAAGGAATACAAGTTCTTTACTACGAATCGCAATAACATACAATTAAACGTTATTAACTAACCGCAAATATAACAAATAAAAACAAGCTCGACGTACGATACAGAATTTTCCGTTAATTTTTAACGGAAATGCTAAGAGTTTTGCTCCACCCAAATAAGTTTGCCCACGTCATAGCCCCGGCGGGTGGCTTCGGCAAGAACCGTCTCACGCACAACTTCCGGAAGCTGCGGGGTGCGCGAAAGGATCCAGAGGTACTTCGCGGAACTGCCGCCCACCAGTACCCACTGATAATCTGGATCCAGCAACAGTACACGATAATCACTGTAGAAAGGGCCGAAGAAGGACACCTTCAGGACGCGGGGATCCGCAGTAAGTTTGGCTTTGCCCTCGGCTTCCTTCGCCTTACCGTCCTTGATGCCGGAATTCAACACCTTTACTTTTCCGTCTTTGCGGAGCGTGTAGCTGGCCTTGGAGAACTGGATACCGCGTTCGAAACTATGGTCGAAGCGGGCGATTTCATACCAGTCTCCCAGGTATTGGTCCAACTTCAAATCACCGGCGACGGAATTGTCCACCGCGGGCTGGGCCGTACAGCCGATACAAAGGAAAAGGCCCGCGGCCAAAATCGAAATCAATGCTTTCATAAGGGTAAACGTTTGGTTTTCATTATAATCTCCCCTCCACGACACTCCAGTCCACAATGTCCCACAAGGCCTTGAGGTAGGCGGCGCGACGGTTCTGGAAGTCGAGGTAGTAGGCGTGCTCCCACACGTCGAAGGTGAGCACCGGGGTGAACCCATGAGCGACGGGATTGTCGGCGCCGGCATACTGCGCAATCGACAGTTCACCGGCGGCATCGGCCTGGAGCCATACCCAGCCGCTGCCGAAGAGTCCCGCTCCTGCGGCCTCGAAGGCCTCCTTGAATGCGTCGAGGCTGCCCCACTGCGCTTCGATTCTGCGCTTCAGCGCACCTTCCGCGAGCGGAGAACCGCCGGTGCAAAACTGCCCGAAGTAGAGATTGTGGTTGAGGACCTGTCCGGCGTTGTTGAAAAGCGGCCCGGCAGGGGCAGCGCATACTATCCGCTCGAGCGGCAGCCCTTCAAGAGGGCCGCCCTCAAGCAGCTTGTTCAGGTTGTCGACATAGGCCCGGAGATGCTTTCCGTGGTGGAATCCAAGCGTAGCCCCGCTTATCACGGGCTCCAGTGCGTCCGGCGCATAGGGAAGCGCCATCAATTCGACAGTCTTCATCATAATGCTAATAGTTTTCAGCTTTCAACTGGAAGTAACTCTGGGCATGGTTGCAGACGGGGCACATCTTCGGAGCCTTGGGGCCGATTACGATGTGGCCGCAGTTGGAGCACTGCCAGATGCAGTCGCCCTCGCGCGAGAACACCAGACCGCCCTCGATGTTGACGAGCAGTTTGCGGTAGCGTGCCTCATGCTCGCGCTCGATGGCGCCGACCATGCGGAACTTGATGGCGATTTCCTTGAATCCCTCCGCTTCGGCTTCCGCGGCCATGCGGTCGTACATGTCCGTCCATTCGTAATTCTCGCCGTCGGCGGCATCCTTGAGATTCTGGGTGGTAGGAGGCACCTCTCCGTCATGGAGATACTTGAACCACAGTTCGGCGTGCTCCTTCTCGTTCGCGGCAGTCTCTTCGAAAATCTTCGAAATCTGCACATAACCGTCTTTCTTGGCCTTCGACGCATAGTAGGTGTACTTGTTGCGGGCCATGCTCTCCCCGGCAAATGCCTCGAGGAGGTTCTTTTCAGTTTTTGATCCTTTGAGTTCCATAATTGTTTAGTATTAAGAGTTAATGGGTTTCAGCATAGTCGAAAAGTTCCGGGGCGTCGGCGAGCAGGGGATGCCCCCGGTCCTTGCCGGAGAGCAGGACGTCCTTCTCCGGGATGCGCCAGTCGATGCCCAGCGCCGGGTCGTTCCAGCGGATGGCCCCCTCGGAGTGCGGCGCGTAGAAATTGTCGCACTTGTACTGGAAGACCGCCTCCGCGCTCAGCACGGCAAAGCCGTGGGCAAAACCGCGGGGGATAAACAACTGCCGATGGTTTTCCGCGCTCAGTTCCACGGCCACATGCTTCCCGAAGGAGGGAGAGCCCCTACGGATATCGACGGCGACATCCAGCACGCGGCCCGCCGTCACCCGCACCAATTTGCTCTGCGCATGGCAGCCCTTCTGGAAATGCAGCCCGCGGATCACACCGTAGCAACTTTTGCTCTCATTATCCTGCACGAAACGCACGGGACCCACAGCCTCTTCAAAATCCCGCTGCGACCACGTTTCGAAGAAATACCCGCGCGCATCGCCGAACACCCTGGGTTCGATGATGAGCACGCCGGGAATTTCCGTAGGGATGACCTGAATCATAATCTTCCGTCGGTAATTTCACGCGGGAGCGTCCCCTTGACATCGTAGATGACGTGGGCCGGCTCCATCAGAGACACGATATCCAGCCCTTCGAACTGCCGGTGCGCCACCGCGGCGATACAGGCGTCGAACGGTCCCTGCGGCTGCGTATTCTCGACATGGATGCCGTACTCGCTCCTTACCATATCAGCGTCCGCCCAGGGGTCATAAATCGTGATGTTCCGGGTATATTCCTCCAGCGTATGGCAAATATCCACGACCTTCGTATTGCGGATATCCGGGCAGTCCTCCTTGAAGGTGACGCCCAGGATCAATATCCGCGCATCGCGCACCGGCACGCCTTTTTTGTTCATGCACTTGATCGTCTGGTTCGCCACATAGGCCCCCATGCCGTCATTGAGCCGCCGGGCATTGCTCATCACGCGCGGCAGCACCCCGTACACCTGCGCTTTCTGAATCAGGTAATATGGATCCACGCCAATGCAGTGGCCGCCCACCAGTCCGGGGCTCAACTTGATGAAATTCCACTTCGTCGCCGCCGCCTCGATCACATCATGCGTATCGATGCCCATCGCATTGAAGATTTTCGCCAATTCGTTCATAAAGGCGATATTGACATCGCGCTGCGAATTTTCAATAATCTTCGACGCTTCCGCCACCCGGATCGAGGGCGCCTTGTGCGTCCCGTTCACCAGGACGGAATTATAGACGCCATCCACGATATCGGCGATTTCGGGCGTCGAGCCGGAGGTGACTTTCTTGATTTTCTCCACAGTATGCAGCTTGTCGCCGGGGTTGATGCGCTCCGGCGAATAGCCCGCGAAAAAATCCACATTGAATTTCAGTCCCGATACCTTTTCCACCACGGGCAGGCACTCCTCCTCCGTCACGCCGGGATAGACTGTTGATTCGTACACGACGATATCGCCGCGGGAAATCACCTGGCCCACCGTATTCGAAGCACCGATCAGGGGCGCAAGGTCCGGACGGTTGTTGCCATCTACGGGAGTAGGAACCGCAACGACATAGAAGTTGCAGTCGCGGATCGCATCCAGTTCCGTCGTGCAGACAAAGCCGTTCCTGTCGATGGCTTCCTGCAGCAGGGCGTCGCTGACCTCACGAGTCGCATCGTGCCCCGCCATCAACGCATCCACCCGCTTCCGGTTCATGTCGAAACCCACCGTCGGGTACTTCGTGGAAAAAAGCCTGGCCAGCGGAAGTCCCACATACCCGAGGCCGATAACGCCAATTTTAATGTCTTTCATTTCACAAATTCATTCTGGATATATTCAAGCGACGCTATCTTCGCTTTCGTCTCTTCAAGGTTCAACTGGCGGGTATTGTTGGAGTTGAATTCATCGATGGTCACGGCCTTGCGGTTGCCCTCGGTGAAGAATTTGTCATAGTTGAGGCTGCGGTTGTCTGCAGGGACGCGGAAGAAATCGCCCATATCCTCCGCCTTCGCGCACTCTTCCTTGGTCAGCAGGGTCTCGTACATCTTCTCGCCGTGGCGGATGCCGATGACCTTGATATCTTCCTTCCGGCCGCCGAAAAGTTCGCATACCGCTTCCGCCTGCGTGCGGATCGTGCAGGCCGGCGCCTTCTGGACGAGGATATCGCCGTTCTGCCCGTGCTCGAAGGCAAAGAGCACGAGGTCCACCGCCTCGTCGAGGCTCATGATAAAGCGCGTCATCGAGGGTTCGGTGAGCGTAATGGGCTGCCCGGCGCGGATCTGGTCGATCCAGAGCGGAATCACGCTCCCGCGGGAGCACATCACATTCCCGTAGCGGGTGCAGCAGATTTTGGTCTTGTCCGTCTGCCGGGACTTCGCCACGGCCACTTTCTCCTCGATGGCCTTGGTAATCCCCATCGCATTGATAGGATAGGCCGCCTTGTCCGTACTGAGGCAGATGACGGACTTGACGCCCGCCTCGATGGCCGCCGTCAGCACATTGTCCGTGCCGATGACATTGGTCCGTACCGCCTCCATGGGGAAAAACTCGCAGGAAGGCACCTGCTTGAGCGCCGCCGCATGGAAAATATAATCCACGCCCGGCATGGCGGCACGGCAGCTCTCGAGACTGCGCACGTCGCCGATATAAAATTTAATCTTGTTCGCCGATGACGGATACTTCGCCTGGTACTCGTGGCGCATATCGTCCTGCTTTTTCTCATCCCGGGAGAAAATGCGGATTTCAGCAATGTCTGTTTCGAGGAAACGCTTCAGGACGGCATTGCCGAAAGAACCGGTACCGCCCGTGATCATCAGGGTTTTTTCTTTAAAAATGGACATATTGTAAATTTTATCGGTCAGGATACGAAATCCCCTTTCCGGCATCAAGGCCATTTTTGACCTCCCGGAAAGGGAGGCGGACGGAAAGATTTCCTCCTTTCCTGCGTTCCTTTTCCTGTCCAGGAAGGTGTACGCCCGCCCCGTTGTAAGTTATAAACTTACAAATATACAAAAGTTTCCTGACCTGACAAAAAAACTGATTCCCGGAAAGGGTTACAGCAGATGGAAGGAGGCGGTAAGCCCGGCCATCACGATACTCACCATGCTCATCAACTTGATAAGGATATTGAGCGACGGCCCGGAGGTATCCTTGAAAGGATCGCCCACGGTATCCCCTACCACGGTCGCGTGATGGCACTCGGAGTTCTTCCCGCCGAAATTCCCTTCCTCGACAAACTTCTTGGCATTGTCCCAGGCCCCGCCGGAATTGGACATAAACACCGCCAGGACGAACCCGGCGCCCAGTCCGCCGATCAGCAGCCCCAGCACTCCGGCCACACCCAGCACCACGCCCACAAGAACGGGAACGGCAATCGCCAGCAGCGACGGCCCCAGCATCTCATGCTGCGCCGCCCGCGTAGAAATCTCCACGCAGCGCTTATAATCGGGAGTCCCCTCCCCGGTAAGGATGCCCTTGATCTCACGGAACTGCCGGCGTACCTCCACCACCATCTTGGACGCGGCACGCCCCACGGCATTCATCGTCAGGCCGCAGAAAAGGAAGGCCATCATCGCCCCGATAAACACGCCGGCAAGCACCGTAGGATTCATCAGCGACACATTGAAATGATTCAGGATATCCAGAATGGATGCTCCTGCCGCATCCACCTGACCTGCAACGCCCTGCACAAATTCACCGGTCCGCGAGAGGGCGATTTTGATTTCCTCGATATAGGATGCGAGCAGCGCAAGCGCGGTGAGCGCCGCGGAGCCGATGGCAAAGCCCTTTCCCGTCGCAGCGGTCGTATTGCCCAGGGCATCCGGCACATCGGTACGCTCGCGCACCTCCGGCTCCAGTTCGGACATCTGCGCATTGCCGCCGGCATTATCGGCAATCGGGCCGTAAGCATCTGTCGCCAAGGTAATTCCGAGCGTCGAGAGCATCCCCACCGCGGCGATGGCGACACCGTACAGGCCCTTCGACAGGCTGGCGGCGGTCATCATGTTCCGCACGTCGAAGCCGATGGCAAACAGGTACGCCAGCACAATCGCGCAGACAATGGAAATGACCGGAACCGCCGTCGATACCATGCCCAGGCCGACACCGTTGATAATAACGGTCGCGGGGCCGGTCTGTGAGGCTTCCGCAAGTTTCTGCGTGGGTTTATAGGAATGCGAAGTATAGTATTCGGTCGCCTTGCCGATAATCACGCCGGCAAGCAGCCCCGCCACCACCGAACAACTGAAATGCCACCAGTCGGAGTTCTCCGTGCCGAATACCAGCGCCAGGATGCCAAAGGTAGCGACCCCGCTGAGGATTGCGGCAAGGTTGGTGCCGAAACTCATGCTCTTGAGCAGCTGCGCCATGCCTGCCCCCTCCTTGGTCCGTACGGTAAAAATGCTCAGCACGGAGAGCAGCACGCCCACGGCGGCGATCAGCATCGGCGCAAGGATGGCCTTCATCTGAAGGGCGGGCCCGGCGGCGTAGAACGCGGACGCGCCGAGCGCCATCGTCGAAAGGATGGAACCGCAATAACTCTCATAGAGGTCGGCGCCCATGCCGGCCACGTCGCCCACATTATCCCCCACATTGTCGGCAATGGTCGCGGGGTTCCGGGGGTCGTCCTCCGGCAGGTCGGATTCCACTTTTCCGACGATATCGGCGCCCACATCGGCCGCCTTGGTATAGATACCGCCGCCCACGCGGGCAAAGAGCGCCTGCGTCGATGCACCCATGCCGAAGGTCAGCATCGTGGTCGTGATCACCACCAGTTTCTGCGCCTCACTGGCTTCCGTAACAAACGCATTCAGAATGACATACCAAAGTGCGATATCCAGCAGCCCGAGCCCGACCACGGTCAGTCCCATGACGGCGCCGCTACGGAAGGCCACCTTCAGGCCGGCGTTGAGGCTGCGCCGCGCGGCATTGGCCGTACGTCCGGAGGCATAGGTCGCGGTTTTCATCCCTACGAAACCCGCCAGGCCGCTGAAGAAGCCGCCCGTCAGGAAGGCGAAGGGCACCCAGGGGTTCTGCACCCCGAACCCATAGGCCAGGACGGCAAAGAACACGGCCAGGATGGCAAAGACAATGACGACAACCTTATACTGCTGTCTCAGATAGGCCATAGCGCCCTCACGCACAAACTGCGCAATCTGCTTCATGGTCGGTGTCCCCTCATCCTCCTTCTTCATCTGACGGAAGAAAATCCATGCAAACAGCAGGGCAATCAGGGATGCGGCCGGAACCGCATAAAACAATGCGTTCATAAATTCAATCGGTTAATAGTTCGCAAAGATAATCAAATTCCCGCGAATGTAGAAAAAGCAAAAAAATTTTGGGATTTATGAAAAACCTCGTATCTTTGCAGTCCCGACAAGCGGAAATAGCTCAGTTGGTAGAGCGCAACCTTGCCAAGGTTGAGGTCGCGGGTCCGAGCCCCGTTTTCCGCTCCAAAGATGAATGACAGCCCACGCGGCTGTCATTCGGCTTTTATGGCAGCAGCGGTTTGGGGACCCTCATCCCCGTGCGGGAGACCTGCTGAAATTAAGCAGGTTACCCGCAAAAATGGCCGATTTTGAGGGAGACGTGCCTCAAAATTGCAGGTCTCCCGCACCATATCGATGTCCGGTAGCCAACAAGATTATGCCCGCACGGTGAATGGTCTCCAAGGTGTCAGCGGAAGGCAAGGTCCCGCAACCAGCCCGTTTCTAGCCAAAAATCAAGGGGTTGCCGGACCTCGCCGACTATCAGGCAGCAGACGAGATCGGAGCGGCGGTGCCGATGCTGATGCGGCAGGGAAAATTTACAGACTCATGTCCACCACCTCGGCGATGTCCCGGACGGGGATGGAGGAGTAGCGGGAGAAGGTCGCAAGGCAGAGCGGGCAGGCGGTTGCAATCGCATCCGGACCGCCCGAGCTAAGGTTTTCCAGTGCCCGCCGCGTCATCGCCTCCCGTTGCTGGAAAGTCAGCGTAAGGCTGCCCAGCGAACCGCCGCAGCAGATACTCTCTCCCCTGTTCTTTTCCGCCTCTACGATATACGCCGCAGTGCCCAGCAGCGTCCGAGGTTCTTCGTAAACCCCGCAGCCGCGCCCCAGCTCGCAAGGATCGTGATAGGCGTAGCAGAGGTCGCTCTTATGCAGTTTCAACACCCCCGCACGCCGCAATTCTTCGAAATACTGCGTATGGTGCACCACCCGGACGCCGGGCAACTTATAATGATCCCGGAACATCTTGTAACAGATGGGACAAGACAGGAGCAGCGTATCCGCGCCGGAAGCCTTGATGAGTTCGGTATTCCGGCGCACCATCTCCGCCGCCTGGGCAAAACGGCCGGCCTGGAGCATCGGACGCCCGCAGCAGATGCCGCCGTCCCGGTCCATCCAGGCATAATCGATGCCCAGTTTGCCCAAAATGCTTTCCATGCTCTTCCCGATGGAAGGCGTGAGCGCCGTCATGCAGCCGCCAAAGTACAGCACCTTCCCGGAGGCAGCCACCGGAGCCGCCTGCACCCGCGCATAATCGGGACTGATGGCATACTGCCGCCGCGCCCGCTGGAAAATCCGGAGGGCAGGGCCCTCCACGCCCACCTGGCAGACTTCGGTACACTTTCCGCAGAGCAGGCACTTGTCACTGATTTCCTCGACACGTCTTTCATTTCCGCGCCGGATCTGGCGGTTCAGATACACGGTACAGTCCTTGATGTTCGCTTTCTTCACGCTCATCGGGCAGGCGTCGATACAGACCCCGCAGCCCGGGCAGGAGTAAATTTCGAGCAGGGCATAACCGCGGCGCGCATGGCGGATCCGCAGACCCGCATTGCGCATCGGAATCAGCATCATCTCCGTAGGGATGTGCATATAGCGCGTAAAGGGCAGCACGACCATAAATATACCCAGCACAATGGAATAGGCCCACCAGGTAGGGAGGTTGTTGGCGGGGTTGAGCAGGAACTGGGAACCCAGCACCGCCTCCAGCAGCCAGTTAAGAGGCTTGACCAGGAAGGAGCCGCCGCTGATACCGGCGGTAAAACTCTCGGCCAGCAGGCGCAGCGGAAAAATCAGCCAGAGGGAATAGAGCCCGACGGTATCCAGGAAACTCGGGCGGGTGGTGCGCCGCATCCCGAAGAGCCGGGAACGGACGCGCTTGACGATGGCCAGGCCGATGCCGATCAGAATCAGCAACAGGAAAAGGTCCATCAGGAAGAAGAGGAACGCTCCCCGCAGGGAAGTCTCCGTCTCCGCCACGAAATAATTAAAGAAAATCGGATAGTAGAAGAGGTTCAGCCGGTGCGGGACGAACAGCAGCACCTCCAGATGTCCCAGCAGGATAATCATGAACCAGCCGAAGGCGATGCTCGAGTGCATGAACCCCAGCATGCGGTTCCGCTTCCAGAGCCTGACATGCAGGAGGCAGTTGGCAAAGATGTCCCAGATATTCTTCAGGGCCTTCGCCGGAGTAACGAGCGACAGGAAGAAGCGCCGCCGGTCTTCCCGGGGACACTGCCAGAGCACGCGGAACGCCGAGGCGGCACAGTACAGCAGCACAAAGCCCATTCCGATAAGGAAAGGCAGCACGAAGGGGTCAAATCCCGATGGAATCCTCTCTCTCATGGCCTCTCCGGATAATAACGACACACATCCAGGATCAACTTGCGGGTATTGATCCCGCGCGGGCAGACCATCGTACACTTGCCGCAGAGCATGCAGCATGACAGCATTTTCCTGACGTCGGCACCGCGCTGCAGGTTCAGGATCAGCTTCCGCACGCTCATCCCGGAATACTCCGCCGCCATACAGGTCGCGCTGCAGCTGCCGCAGGCAATGCAATGGCGGATATCGGGGGAAGTCTGCTCCAGGCGCCGGTAAAGGCTCAGGTCCACCTTATCGAGATCGACGGCGGAACTGGGGCTGAGGCTGAATCCAAAGTCCATCATTTTCCTTCTTTTATATACCGATAGGCGGAAAGGGCCGCCGCACGTGCTTCCGCGACGGTTTCCGGCACCGTCTTGGTTCCCGTACAGGCGCCCGCGAAGAAGATCCCCCTGCGGCCGGATTCGACGATGCTGTAGATATTGTCCCGGCTGCGCAGGAAGCCGTCGTCATCGACCTCGGCATGCACCATCGAGGCAATCCGCGCAGTCTGCGGATGACTGACCATTCCCGCCATCAGCACCAGCAGGTCGAGCCTGACCTTGAGCGGCTTGCCGTTGAGCGTATCCTCCGCCTTGACGAGCAGACGGCCTTCGATATCCTCGCTCACCTCGGACACGCGGCCCCGGATAAAGTGGATGCCGTAGTCCCGCTGCGCGCTGATGTAAAAGTCTTCATACTTCTTTCCGAAGAGGCGCAGGTCCATGTAGAAGCAATAGACTTCGGCCTCCGGGAATTTTTCTTTCACTTCGATGGCCTGCTTGACGGCGGTCATGCAGCAGACCTTAGAGCACTGGGGATTGCCCGCCTTGATATCGCGCGAGCCCACGCAATGCACAAAACCGACGGCCTTGGGATTATCCATGATCCGGCTGTCCTCCGCCCCGCCGAACCAGTGTTCGAGGTCGCGGTTGGTGATGACGCGGTCATAGATACCGTAGCCGTATTCCTCCTTCTTCGATGCATCGAAGAGATGGAATCCGGTACAGACGAGCACCGCCTTGCAGAAGAGGATGTCGCCGTTGTTGAGCGTAGCGCTGTAGCCGTCCTTGAGGGGATTGATGCGCGAAATCTCCGTTTCCAGATAAATCCGGGCGCCGGAGGCCGCATCCACCAGCCGTCCCACCAGGTCCTGCGCCGCAGACAGGTCAGGGAAGAGCCGGTACCATTCGGCCACGTGACCGCCCAGATGGTCGGAACGTTCCACAATGACGGGGCTCAGGCCCAGCGCCAGCAGTTGCGACGCCGCCTCCAGCCCGGCAACTCCGCCGCCGATGATAATGACAGATTCTTTCATATCAGCAACATTTGAGGACCGTGGGAAGGCCCGGTTTCATAATATCTTTTTCATTCAGGCCCAAATACTTCCGGGCAGGATCATAGGGAACGCCCATCTTGTCCAGCAGGAGTTCGGGTCCCACCTGGTGGATCTGGAGGCCGAGGTCCCAGGGGTCGTAACCCAGTACCAGGCCGGCCAGTTCCTCATAGGTCAGGGCAGGAATCCCGTGTCCATCCTTCCCGTAGGTCTTTCCGGTCTGTTCGGCAATCACATACTGCCAGCGGTCCAGGAAATAGGGGCAGCCGGGACAGTTGGTGATAATGAGGTCCGGACGGTACGGTTCCATCGATTCGAACTTCTTGTGCGTATTGGAAATGCTATAGCCCCGGTTGGCCTTGACCAGATACTGCCTGAAGCCGAAACCGCAGCAGTGCCGGCGCTCCGGATAATCAATCACCTGCCCGCCCCAGGACTCCACCATCCCGCTGAGCACGCAGGGATACTCCGCTCCGCCCACGCCTTTGTGCGGGAACATCTTGGAGTAGTGGCAACCGATATGTTCCACAACGCGCAGGGGCTCGCCCGTCGCCCGGTCCACCAGGCGGAATTTTGCTTTTTCGGCGATCTCGCCGCGCAACTTGAAGATCACATCGCTGGCATGGCAGACATACTCGGGTTTGTCGAATTCGCGGCGGCAGGCCTTCCAGAGATGCTCCCGGATGCGGGTTTCCAATTCCGGGAACTCGCGCCAGGTCTCCAGGATTTCGCAATAGTTCCCGAAAGAAGTGATGCAACTCGTCACGAGGTTCTTGTAGCCCGCCTCCTTCATCAGGGAAAACTGCCGGGCGACAATCGTCATCGCCGTTTCCTGCGGGATGGTGTCGCTGTGATAGGCGATGCCGCCGCAGGTGGTATGGTGCTCCGTCTCGTAGAGGTCCTTGCCCAGCAGATCGCGGACGATCTTTACGAAATGGGTCTCGGACGCCGGGAAGAAATTCTGGCGGATACAACTCCGGACATAAAACCAGTGGTCGTCCGGAATGTCCTTCTGGTAGTCGGACCAGATTTTCTGCTTGCCCTGATAGATCATGCTTCTTCGTTGTTGAAATGCCCCGGAGAGCAGTGGGAAAAGGTATATTTGAGGTATTCTTCGGGCGTCATGCCCATTTCCTTCGCCTTTTCGAGGGAATACTTTTCGACGGTTTCCAGACGCTCGGTGCCGCCGGTCTCATCGTAGATGGCCTTGAGTTCGTCCAGGTCTTCCTGCGGAATCTTCCGCATGGCGCCGGGACCTTCCTGACCATAATTGGCCCCCAGACGGTTATAGACGTCCTCCTTGTGGTTCAGCACCCACTCAAAGACAGGCCCCGATTCCGGATGGTCCTCGTAGGAAAAGGTCGCTGCGTGGACGCAATAGCCCAGGTTCAGCACATTGCCGTTCAGCGCCTTGGTCAGCGGATACAGCTGCCGGCCCTTTTCCGAACAGGTGAAATAGCCGAGTTTGGCGGACAGGTTGCGCAGGGCCATGATGACGAGGCCCGCGCCGTTCTTCCGCGGACAGCGCGTCACGCAGGACATGCACTCGCCACAGTACCAGATGGTCTCGCTCTTGAGCAGGGCCTCGATTTCCGCCTCGTCCTTGCGCTGGATGGTGTCGAGGATTTTCCGGGGGTCGTATTTGTAAAACTCCGCGGCAGGGCAGATGGCGGTGCAGGTCCCGCAGTTGATGCAGGTATGCAGCCCCTCCTTGAAGCGGTAGTCTTTACAGAGTTCGTCGTATAATTTGCCCATTGTTTGTCATATTGAGAGATTTAACTGCTGTGCTTTCATCGCCCGTGCCACCCTCGGCAACGTAAGAGGGAGGGGCCCACAAAGTGGGAGGGGTCGCGAAGCGACGGCAGGGAAAGGACGGCAGTTAAATCTATTCATCCAAGAAGAGAATAAGACTATCCAACCCTGCGGCGTCGAAGCTCCGCTGCGCGCCGCTCGCGAGGTTCTTCACCGTCAGGGTTCCGGCCGCCGCTTCGTCACTGCCGTTGATGGAAATGAACGGAATCCCCTGCCGGTCCGCATATTCGAACTGTTTGCGCAGTTTCGCGCTGTCCGGATACACCTCCACGGCGATACCCTTTTCCCGGAGCGCCGCCGCAAAAGGCAGGATATAACGGACTTCCGCCGCGCCCATATTTGCAAAAAGCAGCCTGGCGGGAGTCCCCAGCCCGACGGGGAATTTCCCCAGCCCCTTCAGCACATCATAAATGCGGTCCGCTCCGAACGACACGCCCACACCGGACATCCCCGGAAGCCCGAAAATACCCGTCAGGTTGTCATAGCGGCCACCGCCGCAGATGCTGCCGATTGCCCAGTCGAGGGCTTTCACCTCGAAGATCGCCCCCGTATAATAGTTAAGTCCGCGCGCAAGGGAAAGGTCGAGCGCCACCGGAGTGGCGATGCCGGCCGCACGGACCAGGCCGAAGAGTTCCTCCAGTTCATCCAGGCCCTTGAGACCCGCCTCCGAAGCGGCGAACAACTCCCGCAGGGACGCCATCTTTTCTTCGGGCGACCCGCATAGTCCCAGCACCTTTTCCAGGACGGAGAACGCCTCGCCGCCGATGCCTTTTTCCTCCAGTTCGGCTTTCACGGCATCCAGGCCTATCTTTTCCAGTTTGTCGATGGCGACGGTAAGGTCCGTCACCCGCTCCGGGCAGCCGCAGGCCTCCGCCAGTCCGGTCAGCAACTTGCGGTTGTTCAGGCGGATTTCCACCCGCACGCCGAGCCGGCGGAACACCGTGTCGATAATCTGCACCAGCTCCAGTTCGCAGAGTTGCGAAGGGCTGCCGATGACATCCACGTCGCACTGGTAAAATTCGCGGTAGCGGCCCTTCTGCGGACGGTCCGCACGCCATACCGGCTGCATTTGGAAGCGCTTGAAGGGGAAGGTCAGTTCCCCGTGGTGCTGGACCACATAGCGGGCAAAGGGCACGGTCAGGTCATAGCGCAGGCCTTTCGAACAGACCTGGGAAGCCAGCGGCTTTTCGAAATCCGCCGAGGCGAAGGGGTCTCCGGAATCCAGGATGCGGTAGAGGAGCTTGTCCCCCTCGTCCCCGTATTTGCCAAGCAGGGTGGAGAGATTCTCCATCGCCGGCGTCTCGATGGCGGCATATCCGAAACGCGCAAAAACGCTTCGGATGGTATCGAAAATATAATTCCTTTCGGCAGTCTCGCCGCGGGAAAAATCCCGCGTGCCCTTTGGTATGCTTGGCTTCTGTATATTCATAACATGCAAATATAGCACTTATTTGCAAAATAGTAAAGCGCTCGCCCGCACCGTTAGCGGGTAGACATGCAACGTTAGGGCGCATTTACCCGGATAGGGTTGCAAAGCAACAAGCGCCCGTTGTTGCAGGTCGGATTGCAGATGCGGGCTGAGCGCTTTCAGTTAATTGAACAGTTCCGTGGACAGGTAGCGCTCACCGGTATCGGGCAGCAGGGCCACGATGAGTTTTCCCGCATTCTCTGCTTTTCGGGCAAGCGAGAGGGCAACGCTGAAGGCGGCGCCGGACGAGATGCCGGCCAGCAGGCCCAGGCGCGAGGCCAGCAGGCGGGAGCCGGCAAAGGCCTCTTCATTGGTGACGGTGAGCACCCGGTCCACATACTCCTTGAGAAAAGTCTGCGGAACAAAGCCGGCGCCGATGCCCTGGATCCTGTGCTTGCCCGGCACACCCGTGGTAATGACCGCGGAGGAGGCGGGCTCGACGCCCACGATTTCCACGCCTTTCTTATGGGCCTTGAGGGCCCGGCCGCTGCCGCTCACGGTGCCGCCGGTACCGATGCCGGCCACGAAGATATCCACCGCGCCGCCGGTGGCGGCCCAGACCTCCTCGCCCGTCGTACGGGTGTGGATGTCCGGATTGGCGGGATTGATGAACTGCCCCAGAATAACGGCGCCCGGGGTTTCGTCCCGGATTTGCTCCGCCCGGGCGATGGCTCCTTTCATCCCTTCCGCCCCGGGGGTGAGCACGATACCGGCTCCGAAGGCCTTGAGCAGATTCCGGCGTTCCACGCTCATCGTTTCGGGCATGGTAAGGACCGCCTTGTACCCCTTGGCGCGGGCCACCCATGCAAGGCCGATACCGGTATTGCCGCTGGTAGGTTCCACGAGGGTTGCGCCGGGCTTGAGGATGCCGCGCCGTTCGGCATCTTCAATCATGGCAAGGGCGATGCGGTCCTTGACGCTTCCGCCGGGGTTGAACAGTTCCAATTTAAGCGCAATGCGCGCCTTCTGGCCTTCCAGACCGCTGACTTCCAACAGCGGAGTATTCCCGATAAGGTCGGTAAGTTTCTGATAGATCATGGTATAAAAATTACAAATTATCGATTCCTTCGAATGCCTGGGCGAGGTCCGCGATAATGTCGTCGATGTGCTCGACGCCGACGGACAGGCGGATGGTGGCCGGAGTGATGCGCTGCGCGGCAAGTTCTTCCGGGCTCAGTTGGGAGTGGGTGGTAGTGAAGGGGTGGATGACCAGGCTCTTGACATCGGCCACATTGGCCAGCAGCGAGAAGAGCCTGAGCCGGTCGATGAAGCGCCAGGCCGCCTCCTGGCCGCCTTTGATTTCAAAGGTGAAAATCGAGCCGCCCCCGCCGGGGAAATAGCGCCGGTAGAACGCATGGCCGGGATGGTCCGGCAGCGAGGGATGGTTCACCCGTGCCACCCGGGGATGCGCCGAAAGGTATTCGACGACCTTGAGGGCATTCTGCGTATGGCGCTCGATGCGCAGCGGCAGGGATTCCACCCCCTGCAGGAGGATCCAGGCATTGAAGGGGCTGATGGCCGCACCTGTATCGCGGAGCAGGACGGCCCGGATCCGGGTCACAAAGGCGGCGGGGCCGGCCACATCGGCAAAAACGGCGCCGTGATAACTGGGATCCGGCTTTGCGAGGGTCGGGTACTTGTCCGCGTCCGCCTTCCAGTCGAAGGTGCCGCCGTCCACGATGACGCCGCCCAGCGAACTGCCGTGCCCGCCGATGAATTTGGTGGCGGAGTGCACCACGATGTCCGCGCCGTACTCCAGCGGCCGGAACAGGACAGGCGCGAAGGTGTTGTCCACGACAAAGACGATATGATGCCTGTGCGCTATGGCCGCGATGCCCTCGAAATCGGCGACATCGGAATTGGGATTGCCGAAGGTCTCGGCGTAAATCAGTTTTGTATTGGGACGGACGGCCGCTTCCAGCGCCTGCAGGTCATTGACAGGGAGCACCGTATTTTCAATCCCCCGGGCGGCGAGCGTATGCGTGATCAGGTTATAGGTTCCGCCGTAAAGATTGTCCGCGGCAATGATATGGTCGCCCTGACGGAGGATATTCTGGAGGGTATAGGTAATGGCCGCGGCGCCGGAAGCCACCGCCAGCCCCGCCACGCCGCCTTCCAGGGCCGCAACCCGCTCTTCAAAGACCGCCTGGGTGGAATTCGTCAGCCGTCCGTAGATGTTGCCCGGATCCCGGAGGGCGAAGCGGTCGGCGGCATGCTGCGAATTGCGGAAAACATACGAAGTGGTCTGGTAAATGGGCACCGCCCGCGCATCCGAGGCCGGGTCGGGGGTCTCCTGGCCGGCATGCACGGCCAGGGTCTCAAGGTGTAATTTCTGCTTTTCCATAGTCTTTTTCCGGCAGCAAAATTACAGGTAGTAGATATTTCCTCCAAATATCCCATAAGATTTGAAAGATTTATCTATATTTGCAAAGAATTTGAAAAAATCCCCTGATAACAATCCTTAAAACGCCCTCCGGCAGAATAATATTCCGACAAGCATGAACGAAATCCTCGACACTACCGACCTGCAACTGCTCAAACTGCTGCAAAAAAACGCCAAACGGACCACGAAGGAACTCGCGGATGCCGTCAACCTGACACCGACGCCCGTATTCGAACGCATCAAACGCCTCGAAAAGCATGGCTATATCAAGAAGTATGTGGCGGTATTGGATGCGGAAAAACTGAACCACGCGATGCTCGTCTTCTGCAAGGTCAAACTCAAACAGATCAACCGGCAGATGGCCGACGCCTTTACGCACCGTATCCGGCTCATCCCGGAGGTCACCGCATGCTACAACATCTCCGGCGCCTATGACTACCTGCTCGAAATCCGTACGGCGGACATGAAGCAATACCAGGACTTCCTGCTCAACAAACTGGGCGATGCCGAGACGGTGGGCAGCATCGAGAGCACCTTCGTCATGAGCGAGATCAAGCAAAGTTACGGGATAAATTTTTGAAAAGCGGAAATATAACCGTACTTTTGAAGATTGAAATCAAAGTAAGAGACCGATAAAATGAAACAATCCTTCTGGAAGACCGTACTGGCGGTCATCGTAGGCACCCTGATTGCCTCCATCCTGTGTTCCCTGCTCTGCCTCATGTTCCTTTCCGGACTGGGGGCGACGGCCCCTTCGGGAAACGTCAACAAGCCGGGACTGCTGAAATTGGACCTCGGAGCGGTGCAGATTACCGAACAGAAGACCGAGACCTTCGACTTTTCCGGCAAACGTGCGGAATCCGTGCGTACCATCGGACTGCTGGATGCGGTGAATGCCATCGATATCGCCGCGGCGGACCCCAACGTCAAACATATCTACCTGAAGACGGACGGAAACCTGACCGGGATTTCGCGCTGCGAGGAACTGCGTGACGCCCTCGCCCGCTTCCGGCAGAGCGGCAAAGGCGTGATCGCCTACATCGAAGCCCCCTCCACGGGAAGTTATTATGTCGCCTCCGTCGCGGACAAGATCTACATGGGCCGGTATCTCGGCGCCAACATCACCCTGAACGGCGTGGGCGGACGGATGATTTTCCTCTCCGACCTGCTGGACCGCTTCGGCGTCAGGATGCAACTCATCCGGCACGGCAAGTATAAGTCTGCGGGAGAAATGTTCGTGCGCAATTCCGCCAGCCCGGAAAACCGCGAGCAGAACGAGCGGATGGTCAATTCCATCTGGGAAACCCTTTCCGGTGCCATCGCAGCCTCGCGCGGTATCAGCACCGAGCGGCTGAATGCGGCCATCGACAACCTGGAGCTCTGCCTGCCCGAGGATTTCCTCGCCGCCGGCCTGGTGGACGAACTGGTGGACCGCGACGGACTGCAGCGCAAGATGGCGGCCCTCGCCGTAAAGGAGGATATCAAGGATGTGAACTTCATTTCCTTCCAGAGTTATGTGGATGCCAAGTGCCTGCCCAACCTCAAATCCCGCAAGCAGATCGCGGTGGTCTATGCCGAGGGTGACATCATCGACGGAAGCGCCATCGGAAGCGTGGGCTCCGACGACTTCGTGAAGATGATTGAAACCGTCCGCGCCGATTCCGCGGTCAAGGCGGTGGTCCTGCGCGTCAACTCCCCTGGCGGGAGCGTTTCCGCTTCCGAAAAGATCCAGGAGCAGATCGACCTGCTGCGTGCGGTGAAGCCCGTGATTGCCTCCTACGGCGAATATGCCGCCTCCGGCGGGTATTGGATTTCCAACGGCTGCGACCATATTTTCAGCAACGCGACGACGCTGACCGGTTCCATCGGGGTCTTCGGGATGATTCCCGACTTCAGCAAAACCGCCAGGGAGGTGCTGCACGTGGGCGTGGAGACCGTCGGGTCCAACAAGCATACGGACATGTTCTCGCTGATGCGCCCCTTCGATAAGGACGAATACCGCTACTTTGAGCGTTCCATCGAGGGAATCTATGAGCGCTTTACGAAACTCGTCGCCGAAGGCCGGGACATGAGCGTGGAGCGGGTGGACGAACTCGGACAGGGCCGCGTCTGGACCGGCAGCGATGCATTGGAAGCCGGGCTCGTCGATGAAATCGGCACCCTCACGGACGCGCTGCACTATGCCGCCGTCGCGGCGGGAGACAGCGAGATGGGGAACTGGCTGGTGACCGCCTATCCCGCACCGCTGACGATGATGGAGAATGTCATGGCGTCGATCGGACAGCAGAAGGAGACCGAGGAAGGCGTATTCATCCGCCGCCTCCGCGAAAACGCCCGGCCGCAGATCATCGCCCGGATGCCCTTTGAATTCCGCTTCTGAGCATAACGGACACCGCCCCATGGTGACGATAATGGGAATCATCAATGCGACGCCGGACTCATTCTGGGCTCCGAGCCGCGGAGCCGTCGGGATTCTGGACGACGGGCCGGACATCGTGGATGTAGGAGCCGTTTCGACCAGGCCGGGAGCCGCCCCGGTGAGCGAAAAAGAAGAATGGTCGCGCCTGATTCCCGTACTTGATGCGGTGGCGGGGCGCTGCCCGTTCTCCGTCGATACCGTGCGCGCCTCCATCGTACAGCGCGTATATGACCGCTACGGCCCCTTTATCGTCAATGACATATCGGCGGGAGAAGACGATCCCCGCATGCTCCCGCTGACGGGGCGGCTGGGGCTCGGATACATCGCCATGCACAAGCGCGGGAATCCCCGCACGATGGATTCGCTCACCGATTACGGCGAAGGCGGTGTGACGGCGGAACTCATACGCTATTTTTCGGATTTCTCCCTGAAGGCCGCCGACGCCGGCATTTCCGAATGGATACTCGACCCCGGGCTGGGATTCGCCAAGACGGCCGGACAGAATTTTGAGATTATCGACAGCCTGGCGGCCCTGAAGTGCTTCGGGCGCAGGATTCTCATAGGCGCCGCGGACAAACGCTTCACCGCAGGGCACACCGAGGAGGTTCACCTGAGAGCCATACGGGGCGGAGCGGACATCCTCCGGGTGCACGACGTACGCGCCGCCCGGAAAACAGCTTCCGCGGCCTGATGCCCCGGGTAAGGTTGCGAAGCGATAAGCGTAAGGGGAAAGACTTCTGCGACCATTTACCCGGATAGGGTTGCGGAGCAACAAGTGAGCGTGCCGCAGGTCATTTTTTCATAGTTTCTTGTTATCTTTGCGGAGATAACGATTTACTATCTATGCTGATTGTTTTGGAAGGGCTGGACGGTGCGGGGAAATCCACGCAGGTCCGCCGGCTCAGGGAATATCTAGAGGGGCTGTCCGGCGGCCTGGAATACATTCATTTCCCGCGGTATGACGCCCCGGTGTACGGAGCGCTGGTCGGCAAGTTCCTGCGCGGCGGCTTCGGGCCCATCGACGCGGTACATCCGCAACTGGTCGCCCTGCTCTATGCCGAGGACCGCCGGACCGCGGCGCCGCTTATCCGGGAAGCCCTCGCCGCCGGAAAGACCGTACTGCTGGACCGTTACGTCTATTCCAACATCGCCTACCAATGCGCCAAGGCCGCATCGCCGCAGGAGGCGGAGGATTTGCGGGACTGGATTTTCCATACCGAATACGGCGATTTCTCCATTCCGAAGCCGGACCTGAACCTCTTCCTCGACGTGCCCCTCTCCTTTGTCAAACGGAGCCTGGATGCGTCGCGCGAGGAAGACAGCGGCAGAGACTACCTCCAGGGCCGCCGGGACATCCACGAAGCGAGTCTGGAATTCCAGCGCCGCGTGCGGGAGATATACCTGCACCAGACGGCGCTGGACCCCGATTTCCTGCGGGTGGACTGCGCGTCCCCCGAGGGCGAGATGCTGCCGCCGGACTCCATTTTCGCCCGGCTTAAAACCCTGGTTGAAGCCCGCCTCAAGCCATGAAAGTGCTGCGCCGGATCTGTGCCCTGCCGGTCGGCATCGTCTTCTTCGTCGCCGGAACGCTGAAACTGATGGACCCCGTCGGCGCGGGACTGGTCATGCAGGAATACCTGCGGTTTCTCGGACTGCGCTTCCTGCTGCCCGCAGCCCCCGTCCTGGGAGAAACGATGTCCCTGCTCGAAGCCCTGCTCGGCTCGGCGCTCATCACCGGCGTCTTCCGGAAGGCAGTGAACATAGCCACAGGCGTACTGCTCCTGTTTTTCACCGGCCTCACCGCCCTGCTCTGGGCCGGCAACGCGCAGATGGACTGCGGCTGCTTCGGCGAGGCAGTGCATCTTACGCACGCGCAGAGTTTTTGGAAAAATATCGCCCTGCTGTTTTTCTGGGGCATTTCCATCCTCCCCTCGGCCAAGTTCGGAAAACCGCGCCGGATGAAGAAGGTCGCCTTTGCGCTGAGTGCGGCGCTTATCGTGGCTTTCGCGGCCCGGCACCTCTGGCATCTGCCGCCCGACGACTTCACCGACCTGCGCCCCGGCGCGGAACTGATGAAGGAAGGCGAAGAGGTCCCCGGCGACGTCCTGCTTCCCTTTTATGATAGCGACGGGGAATACTGCAACGACCTCCTCATCGACAACCGCGCCATGGCCTTCTCGGTCTATGATCCGGAAAAGATGAGCCCGGCGCGCTGGGACCGCATCTTCGAAGCGCAACTTGCCCTGCCGCGGCAGCTAAGGCCGGTACTGCTGGTGGCCACCACGCCCGGACGTGCGGAAGGACTGGTGCCGGAACGGTTGCGGGAAATCTGCTATTTCGCCGACCGCCGCCAGCTCATGACCCTCAACCGTTCCAACGGCGGGGCTACCCTGATTTTCCGGGGGTACATCGTAGCCAAGTGGAGCATTCACCACTATCCCGGGCAGGAAGAACTCCAGACGCTCTGTGCCGCCAACGAAACGGAGGCGATGATGGAGTTCACCAACGCCTCCCGGCTCAAATTCCAGGCTTTTATGCTGGGAATGTTCGCAATTATGCTGCTGCTCTAACGGAAGAGGCTGTGCACCTTATCCACATTGCCCCAGGCGTTATGCAGACGGATTTTTGAAAGGATCCAGATACAGGCCGCGATGAGCGTCGCGCTCAGCACCACCACCGGCACATACACGCCCGTCGGCATCACATCCGCCCAGGACGATGCACTGTCCATCCCGGGAAGGCGGGACGCCAGCAGCGCAGTCAGATTATTGATAAAGTGCATTCCCATCGTCAGGTACAGCGACCCGGTGCGGTAATACACCCAGCCCATCAGACAGCCGATGACAAAGGCCGGAACCGCCTGCCAGGGGTTCATGTGGATCAGTGCAAAAAACAGCGCCGAAACAGGAATCGCTATCTTCGGAGAGACCTCATTGCAGAGCAGCCCGCGCAGCACCATGCCCCGGCACAGCCATTCTTCAAAGAACGGGGCGGCGACGCAGACACAGAGGAAATTCACGAGGAAATTCCCGGTAACCATTTGTTCCAGGGCCTTCTGAAGCCATTCCGGCATCGGAGGCAGCAGCAGGGTCATAGCATCCACGACGAAGCCCGCAGCGACGGTCGCCAGCAGGGCGGCAAAGACGGAAAGAAGGACGCCGACCGGCCTGAAATGGCAACTGCTCAGCTTGTAACCGCTCAACACCATTTCATACTGTCCGCTCCGTGAAGAAGCATAACACATGGCGGGGATAAACAAGGCCACATACGTGACCAGCATCGTGTAGGCGCCGAGCCATTCGGCAAGGTAATACTGGATGGCAAACGCAATGACCACGCCCGCAAGGAGCGTGAGCAGCAGCATCAGCAGCCCCCCCCAGGAAGGATAGTAGTAGCGGAAATTCCGCAGCAGGCCGAAATTTCCCCGGGGCTTAGGCATACAGCGGCGTGGGATAGATTCCTTTTTCGGCCAGTTCCGCGAATTTCGCGACGACACCCGGGCGGTCTTCCTTATAGGTTACGCCGAACCAGCGGCTCGGAGTGGCCAGCACGCTCGTGACGGCGCTCTTCTCCCGGATCATCACATCTATGGCGTAGGGAATGTAGAATTCTTTTTTAAGTTCGCCGATATTCTGCTCCAGGAAGGCTTCGAAAATTTTCTCGCTCTTCTCGAAGTAATCGGGCGTAAAGCCCCACATGTTCATCGAACAGAGGGCTTTCCCGTCGAGTGCGACATGCGCTCCGCTAACGGAATTGTCCCCTTCTACGGCACCGCCTTCCACCGCGGCGATGTTCAGGTGTTCCACGACGCTGGTCAGGCGCCCCTGCGCGTCATAATGGCAGATGCCGCGGGACACGGAGCCGGACTCGCTCAGGGTATTCTCCAGCGCAAATCCCACCAGGCAGAACTCGCCCTTGGCGTTCTCGTGGGCGCGCAGCCAGTCGCCCAGGATCCGGAAGGATTCCTTCCCGTAGAAATCGTCCCCGTTGATGACGGCGAAAGGCTCGTGGATCACATCCTTGGCCATCAGGACGGCGTGCGCGGTGCCCCAGGGCTTTTCGCGCTCCGGATTCAGGGTAAAGCGGGCCGGGATCCTGTCCAGTTCCTGCGTGACGAAGCAGAATTCGAGCGGCGTCCCGTCAAGGCACTTGACATGGCCGTACTTCTTTGCCACGGTCTGCTTGAAGACATCGAGGAAATATTCCCTGACAATATACACTACCTTGCCGAAACCTGCCTGGACCGCATCGTAGATGGAATAATCGATAATGGTTTCCCCGGAGGGGCCGAGGCCGTCCATCTGTTTGAGTCCTCCATAGCGGCTGCCCATACCGGCGGCAAGAACAAGAAGCGTAGGTTTCATAAATTTTTCAATTATTGGATTAACTCCACAAATTTAGTTATTTTTGTCGAAATATGGAAAACTATAAAGACACTCGGCGTTCCTTCTGGCGCTATGCCGCCGTCCTGACGTTTCTCGCCCTGCTTTTTCTGTTCCTGAAGCGGGACAACGTGATACGATGGATACAGTCCGGCGCCGAAAACCGGAGGCTCGCCAAACGGATCGAGCAACTGGAAATGGAGAACCAAAGGCTGGCGGACAGTCTCCGCTTCCTCTCTACGGAAAGGGACTCCCTTGAAAAATTCGCCCGCGAAACCTATCATTTCGCAGAAAAGGGCGATGAGGTTTTCATCGTAAAATAAATGCGGCTGGCGGGGAGGATACTGTTTCCGGCGGCGGTGGTGGGCGCGACCACTGCCGGGATTTTCGGGTTTGAACCTTCCGTACAGACCTACAGCATCGAATCCTACGCCGAAGCCGCCGATACCGTCATCTATGTCAATGACGGCTACAAGAAGCGCCGTACCGGGGATTTTGAGCGCAGCGTTATCGCAGACAGCCTGCTGGCGGGCATGGACAGCCTGGATGCCGGCACCCTCGACACCCTCCCCGTCATCCTGGCCCGCGACACCATCAAAATTCCGGATTCGCTGCGCTGGACCGACCCGTTCCGCTACCGCTACTACATCGCCCTTGTCGATTCGCTCACGCATGCCCTGACGCGGGATACCCTGCGCAAATCCATCCGGGAATATCTGCAAGGGGGCGATACGCTCGCCGCCCGCGGCGATTCCGCCATCCTGCACCGGCTGGACTCCATCTATTACGCCGATTCCGCCGTCGCCGTCCGGCTTGCCTTCCTCGCCTGGTACAATTCGCTGGACAAGAAAGCCCGCAAAAAATACGACATCGAGCAGCGGGAAATCGCCAAGATGAAGGTCATGGATTCCCTGCGCAACGCAAAGGAAATCCGCAAGGGCATCCGCGACTCCATCACCCAGAACACGCCGCGCATCCTCGAGAGTTTTGCCATCCCGGACTCGCTCTACTACAAACGCATCATCACCTGGAATCTGGACGACGACTTCCACAAAATGCAGTTCCATCCCCTGGACACCGGATTCAACCACTACTTCTACGATTATCCCTTCCTGCGCAAGGACGTGAATGCCAGCTGGCTGGGCGTCCCGGGAGCACCGCTTCAATACTATGATTTCTTCCTGCGGGGCAGCCGTGAGGGGGTGGACTTTTATGAGGCGCAGGAGCCCTGGGCCAAGGACCCCCGCAACCTGCTGCACTTCAATACCAAGACGCCCTACACGGAACTGGCCTACTGGGGGACGCTGCTCGCCGGCGAGCAGAAAGAGTCCGACAACCTCCACATCTTCACCACGCAGAATATCCTTCCCTCGCTGAACTTCAGCCTGTGCTACGACCGCTTCGGCGGCGGAGGCATGCTGGAAAACGAAAATACCACGAACAAGAACTTCCATGCGGCCATCAATTATACGGGGAAACGGTATCTCGGACACGCAGGTTATATTTACAATATGGTGAGCCGCGGCGAGAACGGCGGCGTGGCCGACAATTTCTGGGTGCGGGACACCACGGTGGAAAGCCGGGAAATCCGGGTGAACGCCGCCAATGCCCAGTCCAAGATTACCAAGAATACCTGGTTCCTGGACCAGCAGGTCCGCATTCCCTTTGATTTCATCAACCGCATCAAGGCAAAGCGCGACACCACCTTCCGCTATGCCGCCGACTCGCTGGACAAGAACATCACCACCGCGTTCATCGGCCACAGTACGGAGTGGTCCACCTACACCCGCAAATACGTCACGCAGGGCGACATTCTCGCCGCGGGAGACTCGATGCGGATGATGAAACTCGACAACAAACTTTTCCTCAAACTCCAGCCCTGGCGCGAAGACGGCGTGGTTTCCAAACTCAATGTGGGCCTCGGAGACCGCCTGCTGCATTATTACGACAGTTGTGCCACGCGGCCGGCCCTGCACGTGGACAATTCCTTCTACGTCTATGCGGGCGTCGAAGGCAAACTCTTCCGTTCTGTCAGCTGGGACGCCAAGGCGGACTACGTGCTCGCCGGCTATAACTTCTCCGATTTTTCGGTAGAAGCCAACGCCGCCATGCGGCTGTTCCCCTTCCGGCGCGCAAAGTTCAGCCCGCTCACCCTCGCCCTGCATGCGGAGACGTCGCTGCGCGCCCCCAGTTACTATCAGCAGCACCTGGGAAGCAGCGCTTTCCACTGGGACAACTCCTTCGCCAAGTCCTCGCTCACCAAGGCGGAACTGACGCTCGACATCCCGCACTGGAAACTCAGCGCATCGGCAGGTTATGCGCTGCTGGCCAATACCCTCTACTACGATACCGAGGGCATCATCCGCCAGCACGCCCCCGCGATGAGCATCATCAAGGCCTCGCTGCGCAAGGAATTCGTCATCGCGCGTTTCCTGCACCTGGACAACCGGATCCTGTTCCAGATGTCCTCGAACCAGGATGTCGTCCCCCTCCCGATGGTGGCCGGAAACCTTCGCTGGTACGGCCAGTTCGTCGTCCAGCGCGATGCCACCAAGACGCACAACATCATGGAGATGCAGATCGGCATCAACGCCTGGTGCAATACCCCCTGGTACGCCCCCGCATGGAATCCCGTCCTGGGCGTGTTCTACAACCAGAACGAGCGGAAATACACCAACGGCCCCATCTTTGACCTCTTCGTCATCGTCCAATGGAAACGGGCCTGCATCTTTATCAAGTGGGAGAATTTCGGCCGGGGCTGGCCGCTCAAGAGCAGGGATTATTTTACGGCCGACCACTATATCGGCACCCAGCAATCCTTCAAGTTCGGCGTTTTCTGGCCTTTCTATATCCAGCCGCACCGGAATGCAGACTCCGGACACGGAGCCCGTTCCTCTTCTTCAGGCGCAGATTGACGATGAGGACGAAGCCCATAGAACGCACCGCCTTTGCCACGACGCTGCTGCTGATTGCCGCAACCGTCATCTTCAGCCCCCGCAGGGGCTGCTCGGACGGCGCACCGCTGGAATTCATGCGGGAAAAGGGACGACCTCACCTGGAATGCGTGATTGACTTCGGCGGGCCCGTCCACACCTCCCAGGGACTGGTGTACGGCTACACATACTGGATGTTCACGGAATGGAGCCGGAGTTCCCGCGTTCCGGTCCGCATCCGTATCGCTTCGCCCAGGGAAAATTACCTCGATTCCCTCATCGAAGGTTCGGTGGACCTGGTGGCCATCCCCTGCAGGGAAGCGCTGCCGCCCCTCGAAGGGCTGGCGGCGACCCAGCCGCTGGACAGTCTCTGCACCTGGTATGTGCGGAGCGGGGCCCGGATGGAACTCCGCGCGCTGAACCGCTGGATAGCCGCGCAGGATTTTTCCGGGGCGCACCGGAAATTCATGAAAGTCATCAACCCCTGGAAGCGGCAGACGGTCTCCGCCTGGCTCTCCCCCTACGACGACCAGTTCCGCGAATGGGGCCGGCGCATCGGGATGGACTGGAGGCTGCTGGCGGCCGTGGGCTGGCAGGAATCGCACTGGAGAATCGATACGAAATCCCGCCGGGGCGCGCAGGGCATCATGCAAATCATGCCGGTAACGGCCCGCCGCTACGGCATCGACGACCTCACGGACCCTGAAAGGAATATCGAGGCCGGAGCCCGGCTGCTGGAAGAGCTTCACCGCAGTTTCGGGGACCTCGACTTCGTACTGGCCGCCTATAATGCCGGCGGGAGCCGGGTACGCAGTTATATCCAGTATGCCGCCCGGTATGGAGCCGACGTCTCCCGCTGGGAGGAAGTGGCAGGCCTGCTTCCCCAACTGGGACGGGACAGCCTCTACCTGGCGGATACGCTGGGGCTGAAACGCATCGGTTACGGCGAAACGGTACAGTATGTCCGGCGGGTAAAATCGATTTACAGGGAATTCCGGCGCATCTGCCCTATGCCTGACGAACTGTCCGGGCAGGATCCACCCGCGCAATGAAAAGGCAGGCGAGCAGCGTGAACAGCAGGATGGCCGCGTAAACCGCAAGGTTGGCGAGCAGCGGCATGACGGGATTCACATGGACGGGCACCCACGCGACATAATAGTTCTGCGGATTGAGCCGGATCCAGTGGAACGCATGCTGCCATGCGCAGAACAGCAGCGCCGCCGCATCGCCGAAGAGCATTCCGCGCAGCGCAATGCGGGAAGCGCGCCGTAAAAAGACCGCCGACAGGTCCCGGAAGGTCATGCCCATCGCCTTGAGCATTCCAATCGCCGAAATATTCCGGAACATCAGGATCAGCATCGACGAGACCATATTGAACCCCGCGACGAGCATCATCAGCAGAAGGATGACCAGCACATTGGAATCCACGAGGTCCAGCCAGTCGAAGACCTGGGGATAGCGCTCCGGCACCGATACGGCGAATAACGGCTCGCCTTCCCCGCCCAGCGCCGCCATCCCCGCTTCCGCAGCCTTTTCGCGCAGGGCGGCCCGCGACGAGAACCGGTCCGCCACGGTCAGTTCGCAGGCGCTGATGCTGTCCCTGCCCCATCCGGAAAGCCGCTGCATGTCCGAAAGCGGCACCAGGAGGGTCAGGTTTTCGTCCGTCGATGCCACCGCGTCGTACATCCCGTCGATGGTGAACTGGCGCGCCTGCACCTTGTCCCCGACAAACCAGACGGTCATCCGCTCCCCGGGCGCAAAGCCCATCAGCTCCGAAAGCCGCCGGGGGATGCGGGCATGCAGGGACGCGAGCGCCGTATCGGCGACTCCCTTTACAATCACGCCGTGGATGTCCCCGTCCTTGCGGACGATACCGCCGCGGCTTACAAAAGGCCGGATTTCCCGGATTCCGTCGATGCGCGCAAGCCTTTCCGCCAGACCGGCGTCCAGCACCACGGGAGCGCCCCCGCCCGGATAGTCAAACCCCGCCGGCGCGAGCAGGATATCCCCGCTGACCGCCCGGAGGCCTGCCTGCACCTCCCTGCGGAAACCGCCCGCCACGGCAAAGGCGATGATGACGACAAAGAAGGACAGGGCGACGAGCGCCGTCGCAAGTCCTTCCCCGCTTTTCATCCTGCGGGCGATAAAAGCGGCCCCTGGCATTACTTGAACGATTGAAGGAGGGCTTCCGCGGACAGGCGCTCGGATTCCTGGGGACTCACCCTGGAGAGCGTTTCCAGGCAGGTTTTCTGGAATTTCCTGTCCCCGGTACTGCGTGCCGCCAGATAACCGTTCTTGGCGGCCATATAATTGTCCTTGTCCCGGGAAAGCACCTTTTTATAAATGGCGGCGGCCTTTTTGGGATTCTTCTCCACCGTCCGCCAGTAAGACCCCATATTGTTCTGGAACTCCATGCGGGCCGGATACAATTTGATCATCCGTTCGGAGAGACGGCGGAGCGCCGCATAACTCTTCGGCGAGCCGATTTCAAAATACAGCCGGCAGTAGTCCTGCACCACCCCCACGAAGAAATCCTGAGCCGTTTCCTGCCCCCGGAAAGTCCACGCCGGATGGCGCGCCTTGTCGTAACTGATCAGCGCATCCAGCTCCTCCACGGAAAGCACCGGATCCTCCTTTTCCCGGGCGATCTGTGCGTTCAGCATGTGGGAGCGATATAGGAATTCGTCGGGCTTGAGCGACGCCGCCCGGTCCAGGAAGCGCAGGGCGCTGTTGAAGAGCGAATCGTCATAGAATTCCTCTTCGTAGAAATACACCGGCGCGCCGGTGGAATCCTTGAGCGCCATCAGGGGCTCGCGGCCCATGTACCCGGACTTGGACGTACGCAGCATCTTCGTGCTGCGGGCACGGGTGAAGTCGAAGAAAAAGCGGCCTTCGAGCATATCCGTATCGTCGGGATGCACATTTCCCCAGCGCTCGAGGATGGTTTCCACGCCGAGACCGGCATAGCCCACCGCCCGCACCTGACGGTCGTACTTTTCCTTATATTCCGCACTGCTGAGCTGGGCCGCCGCGGGCAGGACGGCCGCGGACAGAAGGACCAGGACGGTAAAAAGTCGTTTTTTCATCATGGGAGATTCATTAAGATGCGCCGCGAGGCGGGATGCAGGTTGTTGCAGCGTTTCCCGAGGTTTTTCACAAATCCCAGGGGATGGCCGCGGTAGGTAAGCAGGTTATAGCCCGGCGCCGCCCCTTCGAGGGGGAAACTGTCCCGGTGCAGGAAACGCAGGGCCGTTTTCAGGTCCACCTCCACTTCGGGCCATTCGTGCGCATAGTCATAACTGAGCGCATAATCCGCCGAGGGGATAAAGTCGCCGCCTTTCTTTTCGCCCCGGACAATGCCGTCACGCAGGGGGCGCAGGCGGGAAAGCGCCGCCCGTTTCGCCGCCGGCGGTGCAGGGGAAGTTTTGCGGAGCACGCCCGCCCACTGGCCCTCTCCGGGCACATCGCCCGCACGGAGCAGATGGCCGCAGCGCGTGCGCGGGAGGCCGAATTCATCCTCCGGCGCAAGGATTTCCCCGCCCAGGGTGCGCGCCGCCCATTCCAGGGCGGTGTCATTCTCCGCGTCCTCGTAGGTACAGGTGGAATAGATGAGCAGACCGCCCTCGCGCAGCGACGGCCAGACATCGGAAAGGATGCGTTTCTGACGCGCGGCGCAAAGGTCCACCACCGCCGGGCTCCATTCCTTCCGTGCGGAGGGATCCTTGCGGAACATGCCTTCCCCGCTGCAGGGGACATCGGCGACGATGATATCGAAAAAGCCGCCCAACTGTGCGAAAGCCGCAGGGTCCGCGCTGGTCACGACGACGGCAGGGTCGCCCCAGAGCGCCACATTGTCGCAAAGGACCGCCGCGCGCTGGCGGATCACCTCGTTGGAGACGAGCAGGAAGCCCTCCGGAAAGCGTTCCCGCAGCGATGCGGCCAGGTCCGTGGTCTTTCCGCCCGGCGCCGCACAGAGGTCCAGCACCCGTACCGGGGCATCGCAGTCCTGCAGGCATCTGCGGAACAGATGGCCGGGGTACATCGCCGAGGAATCCTGCACATAATAGCAGCCCGCATGCAGGAGCGGGTCGAGGGTAAAGGACGGACGTTCCTCCAGCATACGGCCCCAGGGGCTCCAGGGTACGGGGATGCCCTGCGGCCCTTCGGCCCCCTTGAAGGGGTTCAGGCGGATGGCGGTGGAGGCGCCTTCCATCAGAATTTCATTCCCTGAGGCATGCCTTCCGGAATACGGCCCTCGGAAACATCGACGATCCCTTCGACGATTTTGTCGAGTCCGGACTGTATCTTTCCGCCGAGCATCGCCTTCATCACCAGGTTCAGGTCGGCCTCCACGGTGATGGAGAAATCGGTTTTTCCGGGCATGCCGGCATCTCCGAAATGCAGGAGGATGCTGAACGCGAATGGCGCGCCCTCGGCATTCGAGAGTTCGATGCGTTCGTAAGGCTGCCGGCCCGTGATGCGCACCCCGACGGTGAAATTCTGCACCGTGGCGCTCAGGTGGTCATAATCGGCGAATACCATCGCCTTCTTATCTTCGGGCAGCATCTCCCGGATGCGGGACAGGTCCGTGAAGGACATGTACAGTTCTTCCCTGCTCCTGGAAACGACACCGTGCTTGCTTTTGTATTCGGTCATAGTTTTTACTACTTTTGCAATGCAAATGTATAAAATATATTTCGAGAAACGGTGCATTGTCATCTGCGACGGGCACGACCAGGCGCTGACGGACCCCAATGCCATTGAATTCCATATCGGCGAACGCATGGACATCCACACGCTGGTGGCGATGTTCGAGGCGTCGGCATCATTGAGCCGCATCTACATCCCCTGTACCGACACGGAGCGGATGTACCGCCGCGTCTGCGCGGAATTCAAGGAGGTGAACGCGGCGGGCGGGCTCGTTTCCAACCGGCGGGGCGACTACCTGCTCATCAAGCGGAACGGGCTCTGGGACCTGCCCAAAGGGCATCAGGAACCCGGAGAGGATATCCGCGTCACCGCCCTGCGCGAGGTCCGCGAAGAAACCGGGGTCGATGAACTGGAACTCGGGGAACTCATCTGCATCACCCACCACTGTTACCTGCGCGACGGCATCTGGCACCTCAAGCATACCTGGTGGTACGAAATGCTCTATACCAATCCCACCGACCTCACGCCCCAGCGCGAAGAGGACATCGCCAAGGCGGCATGGGTCGCCAGGTCCAGCCTTCCCCCCTTCCTGAAGAACACCTATCCGTCGATCCTGGAAGTTTTTCGCGAGGCTTGAAACTTTTTGGTCTCTTTTACCGTATAGAGAGAGTATCACATTTTATTGATAGATATGAAACTTTCTCAATTCGATTTTGATCTTCCCCAGGACCGTATCGCGCGGAACCTGATGCCCCTCAAGGAAAACGGAAGCATCCAGTGGCGCGATGAATGCCGTCTCCTGGTCCTCCACAAGGACAGCGGGGAAATCGAACACAGGATTTTCAAGGACGTCATCGATTATTTCGGCAAGCACGACCGCTTCGTTTTCAACGACACCAAGGTCTTCCCCGCCCTGCTTTCCGGCAACAAGGAAAAGACCGGTGCGGACATCATGGTGTTCCTGCTGCGCGAATTGAACCGGGAACAGCGCCTGTGGGACGTACTCGTGGAGCCCGCGCGCAAAATCCGTATCGGCAATAAACTCTATTTCGGCGAGGATGAAAGCATGGTGGCCGAGGTCATCGACAACACCACTTCCCGCGGCCGCACCCTGCGTTTCCTCTATGACGGCCCCTATGACGAGTTCAAGGAGGCGCTCTTCGCCCTCGGGAAAACGCCCGTGCCGAACTGGGTCAAGGAACAGCCGGAAGATTCCGACGCCGAGGAGTTCCAGACCGTGTTTGCCGCCAATGAAGGAGCCGTTTCCGCGCCTGCGGCCGGCCTGCACTTCAGCCGGGAGCTGCTGAACCGGATGATCCTCAAGGACATCGACAAAACCTTCATCACCGTCCACATGGGCATCGGACATTTCCGGACCGTAGATGTGGAAGACCTTTCCAAGCACCGGATGGACTGCGAGCGGATGATCATCAGCCCGGAGGCCGCGGACCAGGTCAACGCCAGCAAAAAGGCGGGACACAAGGTGGTCGCCGTGGGCATGACCGTCGTGCGCGCGCTCGAAACCTATGTAACTACCGACAGGGAAATCCGGCCGAACGATACCTGGACCAACAAGTTCATCTTCCCGCCTTACGATTTTTCCATTCCCGACGCGGTGATTTCCAATTTCCACCGTCCCTGCTCGACGATGCTGATGAGCGTCGCGGCTTTCGGCGGGTTCGAAAAGGTGATGAACGCCTATCACGTGGCGCTCGACGAGGGTTACCGCTTCGGTCCTTACGGAGACGCGATGCTGATTTTGTAAAAATTTGTACATAAAACGTAAAAAACTGCGTTCCGGACGTTCCCGGGACGCGGTTTTTTTGTCACTTCCCCTTACCTTCGGCAGCATGGATGAGAGGGAAACCATCTGCGCCCTGGCGCTGGGGACCGCGTTCGGATACGAACCGGTCCTTTCCAGGAGACTGACCGATGCACTGGGCGGCGCGGCCGCCGTGTTCGAACTGCCGGAAAAGGAAAGGAAGGCGCTGCTCTCCGGCCTTCCGCAATATGCCGGGGCGCTGGACGGGCGGCGGCTGGAGGAGGCGAAGCGGGAACTGGCGGCCCTGCACCGGACCGGATGCGATTTCCTGCCGCTCTCCCATGATGCCTTCCCCGCCCTGCTGAAGGATTGCCCGGATGCCCCCGCAGGGCTGTGGATACGCAGCGCGAATCCTCCGGAGGCCATTTTCAGCCTCCGCCCCATGCTCTCGGTTGTGGGGACGAGGGACTGCACTTCCTATGGAAGGGAATGTTGCAGGAGGGCCGTGCATGCCCTGAAAGAGAGCGGGGAAAAACCCTGCATCGTGAGCGGGCTGGCCCTGGGCATCGATATCTGCGCGCACCTTGCCGCCCTGGACTGCGGACTCCCCACCGTCGCCGTGCTGCCCTGCGGGATAGATACCGTCTATCCTTCCCGGCATATCCCTACGGCCGGGCGCATTGCCGAAGCGCCGGGGAGCGCCCTCGTGACCGATTATCCCCCGGGAACCGCGCCGCTGGCGCATCACTTCCTGCGGAGAAACCGCATTATCGCCGGCATGGGCCGCGCCACGCTGCTGGTGGAGTCGCGTCTGCGGGGCGGCGGGATGAGCACTGCACGGCTTGCCGCGGGCTACGGGCGGGAAGTTTTTGCGATACCCGGCAGGGTGGATGACGAACGGTCGCAGGGGGCCAACCACCTGATTGCAGGACAGGTCGCCCAGGCTTTGGAGCAGCCCGAAGCATGGGGACGGGCCCTCGGGCTGTGCGAAAAGCCGCGGAAGCGGGAGGATGCCGCCGAAAGCGCGCGGGCATTTTATGGCGCCGATGCGGATGCCGGGGATCTCCTCTCCGTCATGAGGGAGGTCTGCCGCGGACGCGACCTCAGCCTGGATGAACTCTGCCGCCGGACCGGATATCCCTATGCCCGGGTTTCCGCCCTGGTGATGCGGCTTGAAAGTGACGGATTCGTCGAAACCGACCTCCTGCAGCGCTGCAACCTCTCCTTCCGCGGCAGATAATATGCGCCCTATCGCTCCGTTACGGAAGGAGGAAGACATCTCCGCCCTCCGCATGCGGCATCTGTCCGGAGGTCCGAAAGCTTCCGCGGGAGAATCTTGCGGAAATAAAGATATTGGTGTATATTTGTGTAATGGTTGAATATATAGATACCCACACCCATATTACGGACGAGGCGTTCCGGGGAGAGGAGGAACAGGTGATTGAAAGGGCGGAGGAGGCCGGGGTTACCCGGATGTTGCTGGCAGATATAGACAGCGGAGGACGCGATGCGGTATATGCCGTCTGCGACGCGCATCCCGGTGTCCTTTTCCCGATGCTGGGCCTCTATCCCGGCTCGGTGGACGCCCGCTGGCGGGAGGAACTGGACGCCCTTCCGGCGTGGCTCGGGAAGAACCCTGCCGCCATCGGGGAAATCGGCCTCGACTATCATTACGGAACGGAATTCCGCAAGGAGCAGATGGAGGTGCTGCGGCTCCAGCTGGAGTTCGCTTCGGCGCACGACCTTCCGGTCAATATCCACCTGCGGGACGCGACGGAGGACTTTATCAAGGTGCTGGAGGACTGCCGCCACCTGCATCTGCGGGGCAACCTGCACGCTTTCAGCGGCAGCGCCGAGACCTTTGAGCGCGTCGCTCGGACCGGCGACTGGTATGTCGCGCTCGGCGGGGTGCTGACCTTCAGGAATGCGTCCATCGCCCGGGATGCCGTGCGCATCCCCCTGGAACGGATTCTGCTGGAAACCGATGCGCCTTATCTGGCGCCCACCCCGCTCCGGGGCAGCCGCAACGAGAGCGCGAACATCCCGCGCATCGCGGAATTTCTCGCCGGCATCATGGGAATCAGCGTCGGCGAAGTGGCGCGTGCCACGACCCGCAATGCCGTCCGGCTGTTTCCCCGTATCGCCCGAAAAAACGAAATAAATATTGCCCATTGAAATATTTTTGCTAAATTGCAGCGATTTCGCAGTGAAATTATTTTAACAAACCAATAACTTTTAACAAACGTTATGAAAAAAATCTTCATGTTTCTGGCAGTGGCAGGCATCATGACCTTCTCTGCTTCCACGGCTTTCGCCCAGGATGAGCAGGCTGCTGCTACCGAAGAAGTAGCCCAGGCTCCCGCCAATGACCTTGCCGCCCTCACCGCGGCAGCACCCGAGGTTCCTCTCAACCAGGCCCTCAAGACCAAGTTCATCGAAGGCGGCGCGGGATTCATGTCCCTCATCATCATCTGCCTTATCATCGGTCTGGCGCTCTCTATCGAACGTATCCTGTATCTCACCTTCTCCAAGACGAACACCAAGAAGTTGCTCGCCAAGGTGGAAGCCGCGCTCGCTGAAGGCGGCATCGAGGCTGCGAAGGACGTCTGCCGCGAAACCCGCGGGCCCGTCGCCAGCATCTTCTACCAGGGTCTGCTCCGTTACGACCAGGGTATCGACGTGGTGGAAAAGACCATCGTCTCCTATGGTTCCGTACAGATGAGCAACATGGAGAACGGCCTGAGCTGGATCGGCCTGTTCATCGCCATCGCCCCGTCCCTCGGATTCCTGGGTACGGTTATCGGTATGATCCAGGCCTTCGACGCCATCCAGGCTGCCGGTGACATTTCCCCGAACGTCGTTGCAGGCGGTATGAAGGTCGCCCTCATCACCACCGTCGCGGGTCTTATCGTCGCCATGATCCTGCAGGTGTTCTACAACTATATCCTCGCGAAGATCGACACCCTCGCCATCGACATGGAAGACTCTTCCATCTCCCTGGTGGACACCCTCACCAAATACAACAAGAAATAATATCCGGAGGGAGTTATGAAACTGAACAAGATTTTCAAATGGGGCATGGTCGCGCTGATCCTCGTCAGTGTCGCGATTCTCATCTGGGGTTCCTCGGTGGGATTCGAGAGCAACGGCGGGAAGGCGACGGACGTGCTGCTGGGTTGGGCCTATATCATGATCGGGCTGGCCGTGGCCAGCTGGGTCGTCGTAGGCCTGATCGTGAGCACCGTCAACGACCCCAGGAGCCTCATCAAGATCTGCTGTGTCCTCGTGGGCGCGGCAGTGATTTGCGGTGCGGTGTACTTCCTTTCGAAGGGCGCCCCCGCCGTCGGAATGGCAGTCCAGCCTGACGCCTCTACGCTCAAGCTGACCGACACGCTGCTCAACCTGACCTACATCTTCGGCGCCGGCGCCCTTTGCGCCATCGTCGTCGGTGAGATCCGTATGGCCCTCAACAACAGAAAGTAAACTATGGCCAAGAAGAAAGTACCTGCAATGAACACGAGCTCGACGGCGGATATCGCCTTCCTGCTCCTGTGCTACTTCCTGATGACGACGACCATGGGGTCGCAGACCGGTCTTTCCCGGCGTCTGCCTCCCATGCCCGACAAGGATCAGAAAGTGGAGGACCAGAAGGTCAACCGCCGCAACATCATCGTGGTGAAGATCAACTCGTCCGACAGGCTTCTTGCCGGTAGTGAGCCCATAGATGTGAGCCAGCTCAAGGATAAGATCAAGGAATTCCTGACCAACCCCGCCGATAATCCCAACCTCCCCGAGAAAGAACTCCAGGAGATTGAAGGCATCGGCAATTGGCCCGTTTCCAAGGGGGTGATTTCCCTGCAGAACGACCGGGGTACCAGTTATCAGGCGTACATCGCCGTCCAGAACGAACTGGTAAAGGCAGTGAACGAACTCCGCGACGACTGCGCCAGGCAGAAGTTCGGCAGGAAGTTCGCCCTGCTGGATGAAGATCAGCAGGCCGCGGTCAAGAAGGCGGTTCCCCAGAACATTTCCGAGGCTGAGCCCAAGGATGTCGGCAAAAAAAGATAACAGGAGGATAAGTTATGTCTAAATTCGGAGGAAGCCACAATAAGAAAGAGGTGCCGGCGATGACCAGCAGCTCGCTGTCCGATATCGTCTTCATGCTCCTGTTCTTCTTTATGGTGACCACGCAGATGCGCGAGACCGAGAACAAGGTCGTCGTGAAGATTCCCGAGGCGTCGGAAGTGGTGAAACTTGAAAGGAAGGACCTCAACTCGTATATCAATATCGGAACGCCGATCCGCTCCCTGCAGGCGCAGTACGGTACCGATGCCCGTATCCAGTTGAACGACTCTTTCAAGACTACGGACGACATCCGCGACTTTATCGCCGCGGAGCGTGAATCCAAGAGCGAGGCCGACCGGCAGTTCATGACGGTCAGCATCCGTGCGGACCAGGATGTCAGAATGGGTATCATTACGGATGTCAAGCAGGAGCTGCGACGCTGCTCCGCGCTTAAAATCATGTATTCGGCAAGAAAGGGCGGCGAATAATCCGCCCGGACCAAGTATGCGAGCAGCCCCCGTTACGAGGGCTGCTTTTTAGAAAAAGATAATGGAGATTAAACGCAGCAAAGTAAAGGACCTGCTGGGAATGGAAGCAGGCAGGGAGGTCCTCGCCAAAGGATGGGTCAGGACGAAACGGCCGGGCAAGGAGGTGGCGTTCATCGCACTTAACGACGGCTCGACCATCAGGAATATTCAGGTCGTGGTGGACCGGAGCGGAGAAGCCGGGGCGCTGTTGCCCAGGATATCCACCGGGACCTGCATCGCCGTCCGGGGAGAGCTTGTCGCTTCCGTAGGCAGCGGCCAGGCCGTGGAAATCAAGGCGGAGGGCATCGAGATTTATGGGGAATGCGACCCTGTACGCTATCCCCTGCAGAAGAAGGATACCTCCTTTGAATACCTGCGCACGGTGGCCCACCTCCGCCCCAGGACCAATACCTTCGGCGCAGTGTACCGGCTTCGCAGCCAGATGGCCTTCGCCATCCATGAGTACTTCCATTCCAGGGGTTTCGTGTACCTGAACACCCCGCTCATCACCGCATCGGATGCGGAGGGCGCCGGGCAGATGTTCCAGGTAACGACACTGGACCTGTGCAATATCCCGAAAAACAAGAAGGGCGGACCGGATTACAGCAAGGATTTCTTCGGCAGGCAGACCAGCCTGACGGTAAGCGGCCAGCTGGAAGGCGAACTCGGGGCCACCGCCCTCGGTGAGATCTATACCTTCGGCCCCACGTTCCGTGCCGAGAAATCCAATACGCCCCGCCACCTGGCGGAGTTCTGGATGATAGAGCCTGAAATGGCCTTCTATGACATCAAGGACAATATGGACCTCGCCGAGGACTTTATCAAGAGCATTGTGCGCTATGCCCTGGAGCATTGCCGCGAAGATATCGAGTTCCTCTGCGAGCGTTATGACAATACGCTTGTCGGGCGTCTTGAAAGCGTTATCCACACGGACTTCGTCCGCCTGGGATATACGGAAGGTATCGAGATTCTGAAGAAGGCCGCCACTGAGGGGCATGAGTTCGAGTATCCCGTGGAATGGGGTATCGACCTGCAGAGCGAACATGAGCGCTACCTTGTGGAACAGCACTTCGGCAAGCCGGTGATCCTGACGGACTATCCCAAGGATATCAAGGCCTTCTATATGAAACAGAACGAGGACGGGAAGACCGTCCGGGCGATGGATATCCTATTCCCGAAGATCGGCGAGATTATCGGCGGATCGGAACGGGAAGCGGACCTCGGGAAACTGGAGAGGCGCATCGACGAACTGAAGATGAGCCGGCGCGGGCTGGAATGGTATCTGGATACCCGCCGCTTCGGCAGCTGTCCGCACAGTGGATTCGGCCTGGGATTCGAGCGCCTGCTGCTCTTTATCACCGGGATGCAGAACATCCGTGACGTCATCCCCTTCCCCAGGACACCCAAAAATGCTGAATTTTAATCGTCAGGCAGCCGTAAGTCGCAACCTGCAACAACGGGCGCTTGTTGCTTCGCAACCCTATCCGGGTAAATGCGCCCTAACGTTGCAGGCTGCTCCATTTAATACGGCAGCCGGACAAAGAATAAAACAAAAATGCTGGTAATCGGAATCGCCGGCGGGTCCGGCTCAGGAAAGACGACCGTTGTCAAGAACATCGTATCCCGCCTGAAGGAGAAGGTGGTGATTATCCCGCAGGACTCCTATTATAAGGATTCGTCCGATTTGACGGAAGAAGAAAAACGCCACCATAACTTCGACCACCCGGACGCCATCGACTGGGAACTGCTCTGCGAGCAGATACGGGAACTCAAGGAAGGCCGAGCCATCGAACAGCCCGTCTATTCCTATGTCACCTGCACCCGCTCCAAGACCGAAACCGTACATGTCGAACCGGCGGAAATCATCATTGTCGAGGGCATTCTGATTTTCACCTGCCGTCCGCTGCTGGAACAGATGGACGTCAAGATTTTTGTGGATGCGGACGACGACGACCGGCTGATGCGCGTCATCACCCGGGACTGCCTCGAACGTGGCAAGGATATCGCCTGGGTCATCGAGCGCTATACGCTGACCGTCAAGCCGATGTACCTGCAGTTCATCGAGCCGAGCAAGCGTTATGCGGACGTCATCGTTCCGCTGGGCGGCGAGAACAAGGTCGCCATCCGCATGATCGCCGCCACGATTGAAAAAGAAGCGAAAAAACTGAAGTAGTGATTGACAAAGGAGACCGTGCAGGACTATATACTACCGTAATCGTTCACCTTGCGGTATTGGTTGTCCTGCTCGCTTTCCGGCTGGGCGGCGCTGTCGAATCAGAACAGTCCTTTATCCTGGATTTCAGCAAACAGGAAGAGGTCGAACGCCTGATGCAGCAGGCGGAGCAACTCCGCAGGGAGGCGGAGATGAAGGCCGCCATCAAAGAGAAACTCGAAGCGCAGCTCGCTTCTGCAGCGGCGCCCCGCAATATCGCCGTGGACCGCGGACAACTGAAAGACGACCGCGGCACGGACGCCGACCAGCTCTACAAGGACGCCGAAAAACTTGCCCGCGAACTGGGCGCAGGATACACCCTCCCCGACGAAGATGAAGTTGCGCTGCCCGGCAAGAAGGAAGAAGAACGCAAAAAGGAGGAATCCAAGCCCTACAACGGCCCTTCCGTCGTCTCCTGGTTCCTGGAGGGGCGCAAGGCTTCGCGTCTGCCCATTCCCGCCTATCGCTGCATGGGAGGCGGTGAGGTTACCGTCCTTATCAAGGTAGATCCGCAGGGAAACGTGATTGACGCCCGCATCGACGAAAGTGTCTCTACCAACGACTCCTGCCTGCGCAATTTCGCGGTCAGGGCCGCGCGCATGTCCAGATTTTCCGCATCGCCCTCCGCACCGCCGCGGCAGGAAGGCAATATCGTCTATCAGTTCATCGCACAGTGAAAGGTGTCGTCGATGTCGAGGTAAATGTGATAGAAGGCCTCGTCACCGAGTTTTGAGTAGCGTCCGACCAATGCCCGGATCTGCGTGAGCATATAACTGCAGGAACGCCGCCACTCTCCTTCCTCCGGCACCAGGCCATCCCGTGTCCGGGCAAAGTCGAGGAAACGCCAGTCAAGCCCCGCACGGTCGAGATAGCGGTTCAGCGCAGGGAAATCGGCAATCGACTGGAGTTCCGCCTTGTGCGCATCGAAGTATGCGGAAGCAAAGCGCATCGCCGTCGCCTTCCGCGTACAGGCGGTGTAGAAGGCCGTCGCGCGGGTCGTGTCCAGCGGCACGAAGACATCGGGGATGATGCCGCCGCGCTCCGCCTTCACGCTGTCCGCATCGAGCATTTCTCCATCCATATACCGGTTGTAAAGGTCGTCGGCATAACTGTCATAAGGCTTCTGGATGCAGCGGCCGGAGGGCGTATGGAAACGCGCCACCGTCAGCCGGATACCGGAGCCGTCGCTGAAATAGACCGGTTCCTGCACCAGTCCCTTGCCGAAACTGCGGCGGCCATAGACCGTGGCACGGCCGTTGTCCTGGAGCGCACCGGCAAAGATTTCGCTCGAAGATGCGGAGTATTCATTCATCAGCAGGGCTACCGGCAGGGTCTTGAACGCCCCTTTCCCGCTGGCGTGGTACTCCTGGCGGGGATAGTGCAGACCCTCCATATAGACGATGCTTTTCCCCTTTTCGAGAAAGAGGTCCGCCATCATCAGCGCCTGGTCAAGGAAACCGCCGGAATTGTCCCGCAGGTCCACGATCAGGCGGCGCATGCCCTCCCCTTTCAGGCGCACAAGGGCATCCGTGAACTCCCTGGCCGTATCGCGGGAGAATTTGGATACGCGCAGATAAGCCACCGTATCGGAAACCATGAAAGCGGCATCGACCGAATGCACGGGAATCTTGCCGCGGGTAATCTCGAAGGGCACAGTCTCACGTCCGCGCTTGACCGTCACGGTGACTTTGGTGCCGGCGGGCCCGCGCATCAGGCGTACCATGCTGTCCTGCGGACATTTCACGCCCGCAATCACCTTGTCATCCACCTTCAGGATGCGGTCGCCGCTCTGGAGGCCGATTTTTTCCGAAGGGCCGCCCGGAATGACTTCGATGATGACCGCCGTATCCGCGGGGACATTGAACTGAATGCCGATACCCTCGAAATTTCCGGCCAGATCCCCGTCCGCCTCCTCCAGCTGCCGGGGCAGCATATAGACGGAATGCGGATCCAGCGACTGCAGGACGGCGGTCAGCGCAGCATCCGTCAGTTTCCCGAAATCGAGCGTATCCACATAGCGCGCATCGATCTGCGAAAGCGCAAGGTTCAGTTTCTGCCAGGCCGCGGCATCGGCGGCGATACGACGGTTCTGCGCGATTTTCTGCACGAGGGCCGCACCGAGCGCACCGATCAGCACGCCCAGCAGCGCTGCATACAAGGTCGTTCTTTTCATCCTACCTGTTCCACTTCAATACCCGCACGGCGCAACAGTTCTATGCCGTCGGTGATGCGGTATTCGTCACGATATACAACGCGGCGGATACCCGCCTGGATAATCAGTTTCGCACATTCCATGCAGGGAGAGGCCGTGACATAGAGCGTCGCACCGTCACTGCTGTTCCCGCTTTTGGCGATTTTGGAGATGGCATTCGCCTCCGCGTGGAGGACATAGGGCTTCGTGACCCCGTTCTCGTCCTCGCAGATATTCTCAAAGCCGGACGGCGTGCCGTTATAGCCGTCGGAAATAATCATCCTGTCCTTGACGAGCAGGGCACCCACCTGCCGGCGCTTGCAATAGGAATTCTGCGCCCAGATGGACGCCATAGACATATATTTCTCGTCGAATTTGTTCATCAGCGCGTATAGAGATAACGTTTGATGCTGCGCTTGGGCGTCCGCTCAAAGTCCTCCGGAATGAATTCCATCTTGCGGATCTGGGCATAGGCGGGCAGCTGGGCGTTGATTTTCGGCAGGCCCTCGACCAGACGCTGCTCCAGTTCTTCGCCGGTCAGACCGTCAAGTTCCCCCTGATGATAGTCCGGATAGACGATGGCGGTCAGGCCGCCCTGGTCTTCCACGACCAGGGAGTCCACCACATAGGTCACGTTGTTGATGACGGCCTCCAGTTCCTCCGGATAGATATTCTGGCCGGAAGGACCGAGAATCATACACTTGGAACGTCCCTTGAGGTACAGGAACCCGTCGGAATCCATGACGCCCATATCCCCCGTCTTGAACCAGTTGTCGTTGGTGAAGACCGCTTTCGTAGCGGCTTTGTCCTTATAGTAGCCCATAAAGACATTGTCGCCCTTCACCTGCACCTCGCCGGGAATCTTGGAGGGCTTGGGCGAATCGATGCGGACCTTGCAGGCGGCAATGCTCTGCCCGCAGGACCCCTTGCGGTTCCGCCACCATTTGGCATAGGTAATGATGGGACAGCACTCCGTCATCCCGTAGCCTACGGTAAAGGGGAAATGAATCTTGCGCATGAACGCTTCCACCTCCGGATTGAACGCCGCACCTCCCAGGATAACCTCCTCGAAACGCCCCCCGAAGGCCTCGATCATCCCGTTGCGTATCTTCTTCTGGACGAACTGGTCCAGGATGGGCAGCTTCATAAACATCTTGTTGCGGTCCACGACGGGCTTGATCTGCGACTTGTACACCTTCTCGATAATCAGCGGGACAGAGATGATGATGTCCGGATGGATCTCCCGGAAGGCCTGCAGGATAATCTTGGGACTTGGGATGCGAGTCAGGAAGTGGACATGCGCTCCGATGGAGAGTTCAAAGAGCATCTCGAACATCAGCCCGTACATGTGGGCGGACGGAAGCAGCGCCACCACCTCGGACTCACAGTTCATCTGGGGCTCCGCCTCCACCCTCGCGAAGCGGATGTTCGTATAGACATTGCGATAACTGAGCATTACGCCCTTCGAGAACCCGGAGGTGCCGGAGGTATAGTTGATGAGCGCCAGTTCGTCGGGGCTGTCCTCGTAGTAGCAGACATCATCCTTGGAAAAGCCGTCGGGGTAGAGGGTGTCAAAATCCTTCTGGACGGACTCACGGACATCCTGCATCGCCGCGTCCCGGGCATAAATAAAGTGGAAATTCTTGATCTGGACGATGACCTGCAGGCCCGGCATTTCAGATTCCGAAAGCCCCTCCCAGATGACCTCGTCCACAAAAAGCACCTTCGACTCGCTGTGATTGACCAGATAATGGATGTTCCCCGCCTTGAATTCATGCAGGATAGGGACGGGGACGGCGCCATAGGTGAGCGCCGCCAGAAAACATACCCCCCAGTTCGCCTGGTTGCGGGAGCAGAGGGCCACTTTGTCCCCCCTCTGCAGGCCGCATTTTTCGAAACTCAGATGCAGGAGCTTGATGCGTCGCGCCAGTTCGCTGTACTTGATGGTCGTACCTTGATAATTGGAAAGCGCATCGCGCTCCCAATTCTCCTTGAAACTCTGCTCGAAGAGCTTGTTGACGGATTGGAATTCCATTATTTCCCGAATTGCAGCCGGATCAGGCCACCTTCATCCCAAAGCGCCACGCCGGGTCTATAAACCGCATAATTGATTTTCTTGGAGGCAAATACCGGGTATTCCTCCATACGGGATGTCTCCAAGAAGGCCTTGACGGCATTTTCCGCCCCGATAACAATCCAGTTGTCCTTGACGGCATAGCAACTGTCGTCATTGAGCTGGAAAGCACTTCCCAGCAGCGCCGCCACAACCCCTTGATAAGGGTTACGGGCCGGTTCATGGTCCTTGAAACGGCTGCCGGCATGCACCGCCACCACCTTGAAGCGGGCAAAATGGATATAGGCAAATTCCTTGGGATTCACCATTTTGGCCCAGGCCAGCGCATCCTCATAGCCGGCGGCCGGCTTGCGGGAACGGGCCTTCAGGAAACGCTCATGACTGCGGCTGAACTGCTTCCAGGAAGAAACCGGAAGGTCAATCATGAAATGCGTACGGCGGGACAGCAGCGGGCAAACCCGGCTCTGCTCCGGTTTGAGCGATGAAAACACATTCAGATAGAAAGCATCGTCATCCCCGGTCAAAGGGGCGATGTCGTAGGTGTTGGCATCTTCATCCGAAATGACGGTCCAGGCTGCGGCGCTTGCAAAGAAAGCACTCAGTTTTTTCCGGGTGACCAGGCCAGAGAGCACCGTTCCCGGCAGTTTGGCGGCCTCCCCGTTGTTGAAGAACATCGTCACGCCCTTCGCAGCGGGAGCGTGGGAAAGCGCGTCCTTGAACCCCGCGGCATCCAGCACGCTCTTTCCGCCGGCAAGGCTGTATTCCTGATGGTCCAGGGCCTGGTCCGAAGGGGTGAGGAACAGCACTTTGCGCCCCTCTTTCTCAAAAACCTTCCCCTTCAGACCCTTCTCCGCCAGGGAGGCGGAAACCGCTTCCACGACCTCTGGGGCCGTATCCGTGCAGTCGATATACAGGCAGGGCCGCAGTTTCCCGTCCTGAAAGAAGGAAAGCAGTGCCCTGGAAGAGGCCAGCGGACCGAAATCCAGGGAATCCATCGGTTCTTTGGCATAGACCTGCGCCAGGCCGGCGGCACATTCGTTCAGGCAGAACACCGCAGGGGCGTCCTGAGGCACGAAAGAAAGGATGGCAAAGTCCGTCGCAAGGACATGGGCATCCTGCACGGGAAAGGATTTGCGCTCATAGGAGCAGGAGACCGCCGCCGCAAACAGCGCGGCAAAGGCGACGATATTCAAAAATCTTCTCATATTCATCTGTAGGATTTGCATTACAGCGCAAGGCGGAAGCCGAGGTTCGATCCGTTCTCCCCCTGCTTTTTATAGGTACGGTAGGACACCGTGCAGAATTGTTCGGAACTGATATAGTCTCCCCCGCGCATGACGCGACGCTTGTTGGCATCATTGACGGGGCCGGTGGGATCGGTGCCCGAGGGGGCGGACGTTGACCAGTAATCGTTAACCCACTCATAGACATTTCCGCTCATGTCATAGAAGCCCAGTTCGTTGGCCTGCCGTTCTCCATAGGGATGCGGCTGCTGCCTCACGGCCCCCGTCGTGTCGAGGCAGCACTTGGAATTGGCGGTGTACCAGGCCACATCCGCGAGCACATTGCCGCCGGAATAGGTATAACCCTGGCTCTGGTTGCCGCCGCGCGCGGCAAACTCCCATTCCGCCTCACTAGGCAGCCGGTAAGTGGAAGGAACCAGCCGGTTAAGCGCCGAAATATAGGTAAAGACGTCTTCCCAGCTGACACGGGTAACCGGACAATGGATGGCGATATCCATCGTGGGTGTAAAATTGGAGGGATCGGCATTCATCACGGCAATCCAGAGGGCGCGGGACAGTTCCGCCTCGGCCAGCCAGTAATCCTTGGTAAGGGTTACCGTCTTGCTGCCGCTGGTATATTGTCCGGCGGACACCTTGATGAAATCCAGGGTGACGCCGAAGAGATTCAACTGTCTGCGGTCAGCGGAAATCTGGGTCATGGAAGGCGGATAGCAGAAGGTGGTATCCGGATAAATCCAGTTCTGATACTTCTTCCAGTTCAGCGCTTTCTTATAGGTCTTCAGACTTTGCGCAGGAACGCCGAAACGGGCAGTGCCGATAAAACTGTCCGTCGCGATGACAGGAGGCGTCGTACCGAGGACATTGACATACTTGAAGGGGGTAAGCGCCGCACTGCCGACAGCAGTCACGGACGCCGGAAGGGTAATGTCCTCTCCGGTCGTTCCCGTACAGCCGCTGAACGCGGAAGCGCCGATGGTCAGCAGCCCTGCGCAAGGCTCCAGGTCCACCTTCTGCAACGCGGAGCAGCCGACAAAGGCATAGTCACCGACAGCGGTAAGCGCAGAAGGGAAGACGACGGACAACAGTCCGGTGCAGCTGCCGAAGGCATACTTGCCGACGGATGCGACGGTTGAAGGCAAATGTACGCGCTGCAGCGATGAACAGCCATAGAAGGCGTAATTGCCGACGTTGAGCAGACCTTCAGAAAAATCGACCTCCTCCAGGGACGTACAGCCGTAGAAGCAGTTGACGCCCAGAGAGGTCACGCCGGCGGGAATCGAAACCGACTCAAGTGAGATACAGTTGTTAAAGGTATTGTTGCCGATACTTGTTACCCAGACGGGAACGGCGATCCTTTGCAGGGAATGGCAGCCGTTAAAGGCCCCGTCAAAAGAAGTCACGCCGGAGAAATACACCGTTTCCATAAAGGAGGAAACCGGCTTTCCGACGAAGTACGTCCCGAAACTCCTGACCGCTTCCGCTTCCTCGGAACTGAGTTTTCCGTTCCGGTCCGTATCGAAATACTGCAGGCAAATCTTCCGCACCAGCGAATCCGCAAAAACAATGGAATCGGTAGGTTCGGGAACAGGGATGAATTCACTGTCCTGGTACTCCAATCCCTCATCCACATCATCCAACGCTCCGAATACGGAACGGCGAATCGTGATTTCCTGGGGCAGGTCGAGCACGGCGGACATGCGTGCCGTATAGAGCCGCACGGCCAAACCCTGGGCATGCGTCCCCGGCAACAGGGCCGCAAAATAATCCGTACCCGGGACAAAACCGCCCTGCGGGGCATTGACGATGACGGAATCCACAGCCCCTTCGACAGAGAGAAGTTCAGGCGTCCCGGCATCCGAGAAGCCCAGGCGGGCCGTTCCCGCAAGGGGAGTCCCGTCGCAGGAGGCAAAGACCACACGCACGACACCCTCCTGGACCACGGAGAAACGGGCGCCGCCGCAAACATTATAGAAGGCAAGGTCGGTACCGCGGCTGCGGGCAACGGCGGGGAAGAACTTGTCGGCAAAAGAACCTTCGACCCCGGTCTGGAGATGTGGGAGGGTAAGCGTGACATGCTGACCGTCAAAACGGTTGCTCTCCTTATAGGGATATACCGCGACAAACCATGACTGCCCGACGGAAGCATCCATCCCGCCCGTTACGATATTGATGGAACCGGTAAACTCCGTCACAGGAACCGGCTCCTCATTGACGGAACTAAAGACGGCGGAAGCCTTGTTTCCGTAAAAAAGGCTGATCTGCTCACTGGGAGTCCACCAGATATCGACGCCATTCGGCTGGATGGCGGTTTTAGAATCCCGTTTATCCGCCCAACGCGCCGTAAAGGTCATCTGTTCCCCTTGGACCGGCGGCATGAAGGCCTCCTGCGACCGCTCACAAGAAAACATAAGGAGCCCGCAGGAGAGGGCAACGAGCCATTTACATTTAACGTCCATATCTTCAAAACAACCTTAACATGCAAAGGTAACAATTTTAGGGAAATATCGGGCAAAAGGAAAAATAAAGAGGGTGACTAATAAGCTATTATTGGTCACCTTCTTTTTTTTTGTGCGCGGACGCGAGCATTGGCAGCTCGCCCCCGGAAGTTTCCGTTCGCTGCGCTCACTCCATCCCTCCCAACGTCTGCCGCGTCATCGCTATGCG
>JAFSVL010000032.1 GCA_017445015.1 Bacteroidales bacterium
CGTGACGGCAAGCAGGCTTCCGTATATCCGGTAGCGCAGGCCGAATAATCGATTGGGTGTAAAAAACCGACCCACGCCTTGACTGGTGCGGGTCGGTTTTTTATGCATATCTCTTATTATTTGAAACGCTCCGCGGTCCAGACGGTGCCGTCGGTCGCAAACCGGAGATTGCCCCCGAAAGTGTAGTAGTACTTGATGCCAAACTGATCCAGGATCTCGTTGCCTTGGACGGATTTGGTCCCGCCGGTAATCACGACGAGATTGGGATCCACCATCTTCAGGAAGCCTTCCATCATGTTGCGGTAGCCATGGTGCGGATATTTGAGGATATCGGCATGAAGGTCGAGCTTGTCCGCGTCGGCGACCAGCAGGGCCTGTGCGTCGTACTGGATGTCTCCGGTAAAGAAAACCCGGCGTTCGCCCAGCTGGATCATCAGCATGACCGAGCGGTTGTTGACCCGGGGCAGGTGTTCCTCGAGGCGCTGATATACGGTGATCTGCACGTCGCCGAATTCGATGGTATCGCCGTTGCCCACACGGCGGAAGGGAATGTTCATGGCATGCAAATCTTTGTAGACCTTGAAGCGGAGATCGTCGCCGTGCTCGTAATCCTCCGGGAAGCCGAGCAGGAATTCCCCGCAGGTAATGTGTTTGAACACCTGGTTGAAGCCGCCGATGTGGTCAGCGTCCGGATGGGAGTTGACGGCGTAAGTCACTTCGGTGACGCCCAGTTTGTTCAGCATGTCGTCAAAGATGCGCCATTCGTTGCCGCCGCAGTCGATGATGATGCTGTAGTCGCCGTACCTTACGTAAGCTGCGTCCACCCCGAAAACAGCGGGAAAGTAGACTTCCAGCAGGGGAGTTCCTTCCTCGAACGCGAAGGTGTTCTCAGGATGGGCGATCTTGTTGATGATCACGTCCTCGGCCATAGCGGAAAGAGAAACGGCGGGCAGTATGAGAGCGAGCAGAATGGCGACAGCCTTTTTGAGCATAGGGGACCTCCTCTGACAATAAACGGACGACCGTCCTGATAGATTTATTATATCTGAACTCCTCGCCGCGTCAAGGGATAAAAGCGCAAAAAAACAGCCCTTCCGATATCGAAAGGGCCGCTCATCTTACGATCAGGCCTGTTCGGGAGCGCCGACGGGGCAGGTTTCCGCGCAGGTGCCGCAGTCGATGCACTTATCGGCATCGATTTCGTACTTGCCTTCGCCTTCAGCGATCGCTTCTACCGGGCATTCCGCAGCGCAGGCGCCGCAAGCGATGCACGCATCAGAAATTTTGTAAGCCATAGTTGAGCCTCCTTCATTAGTTGAACAGATTTGAGTAGCTCACTCATCCTGTGGGCTCATGATATCATTATTTACGGGAAAATGCAATAAAATTAGAGAAAACTAACTGAAAAAACCATCAATCCTGGCGTGCGATTCCGCAATAGAGGCACCGGTGCGAGACGCCGCGGTATTCGATCGCGGTTTCAAGCACCAGGGGCTGCATGCCGCACTTTTCCATCACGCGGCGGCTGGCGGGATTCTCGGCAAAGTATCCCGCGGTCACATATTCATAACCCATCCGGAACAGTTCTTTGATCGCCGCGGTCAGCGCTTCTGTGGCATA
>JAFSVL010000033.1 GCA_017445015.1 Bacteroidales bacterium
CCGCTGCGGACGGTCTTCTCGAGGGCTGCTCTCTGCTCCTTGGTCAGTTCAATTTTCAGTTTCCTGTACTTTGCCATGATTCCAAATATAGTTGATAATGGCAAAGTTACAAAATAATTCTATAAAATTAAAGTTTTAGTTGTTACATGATACTAGGGAGTAGGTGTAGATCCAATCGCGCGCACGTGAGTGAAAGATCGGAAAAGACATCATTAAGAATGTAGCGACGGATGCCTGGTTACACATCTTGAGATATTTTAATACGGAAGTTCACTCAAACGGGCGAATATGGCCACTTTTGTTAGTGCTTTTGTTAGTGAAAAAGAAACAAGGCTTGTAAGTCATTGATTTACAAGCCTTGTTGGATTAATACTGCGGAGAGGACGAGATTCGAACTCGTGGTACGGTTACCCGTACGGCAGTTTAGCAAACTGCTGGTTTCAGCCACTCACCCACCTCTCCTGAAACCATGGGAGTGCAAAGGTACGAATATTTTTTATTTTTCAAACAAGATGGGCTATCTTTGTAGGAACTCATAGGTTAACGATGAAAAAAATCCTGTTTATTCTGCCAATGGCAATGACACTTCTTTCCACGCAGCAGGCTTGCGCTCCTTCCCTGCCCCAAACCCGCAAAGACGACACCGTCGATGAATACTTTGGCGTAAAGGTCGCCGACCCCTATCGCTGGCTCGAGGATGACAACTCCGCCGAAACTGCCGCATGGGTAACGGCACAAAACCGCGTTACGCAGCACTATCTCAAGCATCTGCCCGCAAGGGTGGGGCTGCAGTCGCGGCTGCGGGAACTTTGCAATTACGAGCGCACGGGCCTGCCCTCGCAGGAGAGGAACGGCAAATGGTACTGGTGGCACAACGACGGCCTGCAGAACCAGAGCGTGCTCTATGAAGCGGACGCACCCGACGGCGAAGCCCGCGTCCTGCTGGATCCGAACACCCTCTCCGAGGACGGGACCGTGGCACTGAAAGGCACCTATTTTTCCAAGGACTGCCGCTATATGGCCTACACGGTTTCGCGCAGCGGAAGCGACTGGGAGGAAATCTATGTGATGGACGTGGAAAGCCGTCAGCTGCTCGACGACCATATCGTCTGGGCGAAGTTTACCGGCGCGGCCTGGAGGGGCGACGGCTTCTACTACAGCGCCTACGACGCCCCGGAGGAAGCGGGACACGCCTTCAGCGGCAAGAATGAAGGCCACAAGATTTACTATCACCGCATCGGCACGCCGCAGGGCGAAGACGAACTCTACTTCAGCAACCCGGCAGAGCCGCAGCGCTTCTACACGATGGATACCAACGAGGAAGAGACCCTCGCCTTCCTGTACGAAGACGGCGCCGATATCGGCAACAACCTCTATGTAAGGGATTTCCGCAATGACAAGGGCTTCATCCTGATGACCCCGGACATGAAGCACCGCAGCGCCGTGGTGGAAGACGACGGCCATACGCTCTACATCTTCACCAACGACGGCGCACCGATGAACCGCCTGATGACCGCCGATGTGGATAAGCCCCAGAGCCGTTTCTGGAAAGAACTCATCGGGGAAAGCGACTGCGTGCTGGACGGGGTCGCCTTCGCCGGCGACAAGTTGATAGCCACGTACAGCAAGGACGCCGCCACGCATGCCTACCTGTGCGGCCCCGACGGAAAGAGACTGCGGGAAATCGCGCTTCCCGGGGCAGGGACGGCAGGATTCAGTGCCAGGAAGGGACAGTCCTGGTGCTACTACTCCTATTCCTCCTTCACCGTTCCGGGAACCCAGTACAGCCTCGACCTGGAAAGCGGGGAAAGCCGGCTGTTCCGCACCCCGGCACTCGCCTTCGACACAGACGCCTACCAGACCGTCCAGGTCTTCTACCCGAGCAGGGACGGCACCCGGATCCCGATGTTCCTCACCTTCAAGAAGGGAATGGAGCAAAACGGCAACAACCCGGCCCTGCTCTACGGCTACGGCGGGTTCGACATCGCCCTTCCGCCCTCCTTCTCCTTTTCCATCATCCCCTTCCTGGAGAATGGCGGCATCTACGCCCAGGCCAATCTGCGCGGCGGCGGCGAGTACGGAGAGGCCTGGCACCTTGCCGGGACGAAGATGAACAAGCAGAACGTCTTTGACGATTTTATCGCCGCGGCACGCTGGCTCATCGCCGAAGGATGGACCTGCGAGAAAAAACTCGCCATCATGGGCGGCTCCAACGGCGGCCTGCTGGTGGGAGCCTGCATGACACAGGCGCCGGAATTGTTCGCCGTCGCGATTCCCCGCGTGGGCGTGATGGATATGCTGCGCTACCACAAGTTCACCATCGGCTGGAACTGGGCGCCGGATTACGGCACCAGCGAGGACAGCCCGGAGATGTTCCATTATCTGCTGGGCTACTCCCCGCTGCATAACCTCAAACCCGGAACGGTATATCCCGCCACCCTCGTCACCACTGCGGACCACGACGACCGCGTGGTCCCCGCACATTCTTTCAAGTTTGCCGCAACCCTGCAGGAATGTAACGCAGGACCCGCCCCCTGTCTGATACGAATCGACACGAAGGCGGGCCACGGAGGGGGCAAGCCCATAGAAAAGGTCATCGAAGAGCAGGCGGATATCTACGCCTTCATCTTCAAGAATCTCGGAATGTAGTCTTTCCGTCCACGGAATCGACCTCGATGACCGAATCCTTGTGGATGCGGCCCTCGAGGATTTCCTTTGCCAGCTGGGTCACCAGTTCCCGCTGAATCAGGCGCTTGACCGGACGGGCGCCGAAATCCGGGTCGTAACCCTCTTCCGTCATGCGGTCCTCGAAGGCCTGCGTGAAGGTCAGGCGCACGTTTTCCGCCTCCAGTTTCTGTTGCAGCAGCGCCATCTGGATGCGCACGATCTGCCGGATATCGTCACGGGTCAGCGGATCGAAGACCACGATTTCGTCGATACGGTTGATGAATTCCGGACGCATCCTGAGCCGGAGTTCCTCCTCCTTGAGGTTGGAGGTCATGATGAGGATGGTGTTCTTGAAGTCCACCGTCCGGCCTTTGTTATCCGTAAGGCGTCCGTCGTCCAGCACCTGCAGCAGGATATTGAACACGTCCGGATGGGCCTTTTCAATCTCGTCGAGCAACACGACGGAATAGGGTTTGCGCCGCACGGCCTCGGTCAGCTGGCCCCCCTCGTCGTAACCCACGTATCCCGGAGGCGCACCCACCAGACGGCTCACCGTATGGCTTTCCTGGTATTCGCTCATATCGATGCGCGTCATCATCGATTCGTCGTTGAAGAGGAACTCCGCGAGCGCTTTCGCAAGTTCCGTCTTGCCGACGCCCGTACTTCCGAGGAAGAGGAAGGAGCCGATGGGACGGTGCTCGTTGCTCAGGCCCGCGCGGTTGCGGCGTACCGCGTCCGATACGGCACCGATCGCCTTGTCCTGGCCCACGACCCGCCTGTGCAGTTCCGTTTCCATCCGCAGCAGTTTCTCCTTTTCGCTTTCGAGCATGCGGGCTACCGGAATGCCGGTCCAGCGCGCCACGATTTCGGCGATATCGTTCGGCGTGACCGCTTCGGTGATGATCGGATCGGCGATGGCTGCCTGCTCCGCGGTCAGGTCGTCGATTTTCTTCTGCGCCTGCGCCATCTTGCCGTAGCGCAGTTCAGCGACCTTGCCGTAATCGCCGGCGCGTTCCGCCGCCGCAGCATCGATACGGTAGCGTTCCATCTCCTGCCTTGCGGTCTGGATGCCGGAAAGGATGTCCTTTTCCTTTTCCCAGCGCCCCATCAGGCCCTTGCGTTTCTCCTGCAGTTCCTTCAGTTCGCTGTCGATTTTTTCCATCTTCAGCGAAACGCCTTCGCGCTTGATGGCCTCTTTTTCGATTTCGAGCTGCCGGATGCGGCTGTTCAGTTCATCGATGGGCTCCGGAACGGAATTCATCTCCAGACGCAGTTTCGACGCCGCCTCGTCCACCAGGTCTATGGCCTTGTCGGGAAGGAAACGGTTATTGATGTAACGGTGCGACAGGTTCACCGCCGCAATGAGCGCATCATCCTCAATCTTTACACGGTGATGGTTTTCGTAACGTTCCTTCAGGCCTCGCAGGATGGCGATGCTCTCCGCAGGATTGGGTTCATCGACCATCACCTTCTGGAAACGGCGCTCCAGCGCCTTGTCCTGCTCGAAGTACTTTTGATATTCGTCCAGCGTAGTGGACCCGATGGTACGCAGTTCCCCGCGTGCCAGGGCCGGTTTCAGGATATTCGAGGCGTCCATCGCACCGGAAGAGCGGCCAGCGCCCACGAGGGTATGGATTTCATCGATGAAGAGGATGATTTTTCCCTCGCTCTCCACGACTTCTTTTACCACGCCCTTGAGCCGTTCCTCGAATTCGCCCTGGTACTTTGCGCCCGCAATGAGGGCGCCCATGTCCAGGGAGTAGACCTTGCGGTCCTTGAGGTTTTCGGGGACCTGGCCGTCCACGATCTTGGCGGCAATCCCTTCGGAGATAGCCGTCTTGCCTACGCCCGGTTCGCCCACCAGGATGGGGTTGTTCTTGGTCCTGCGGGAAAGGATCTGCAACACGCGCCTGATTTCATCGTCCCGCCCGATGACCGGGTCCAGTTTCCCCTTGGAAGCCGCCTCGTTCAGGTCAATGGCATATTTGCCCAGAAATTCATATTTATTTTCCATAGTCTTATATTTTTAAAAACTTCCGCTTACCGCTTCGCAACCTATCCGGTCAAATTGTATTCCATTGACAAAATGTCAGACAATCAAAAAAAAGCGGCCGGTCGTCTGACCGGTCGCCTTCATCTGTAAACGATTCAATCAATTAGTTCTGCACGTCTTCCTGTGCAGGTGCTTCCTGGGCGGGCGCCGTCTGCTCGACAGGGTCGGCGGGGAAGGCCGGCTGCTGCTCCTCGGCCACGTTCTCGATCTGGTCCGTCACGTCGATGTCGGTACCGGACGTACCGGTCGTAAAGGACGCGATGATGGAAACCGCGAGAATGAAAGCCACGAGGCCCCAGGTCACTTTTTCAAGGATATCCGCCGTCTGGCGCACGCCGAACGTCTGGTTGCCGGCGACAAAGTTGCTGGCCATGCCCTCTCCCTTTCCACTCTGGAGAAGGACAACAACGATAAGGAGGATTGCCGCAAGGACAATCAGGATCGTCAAAATGGTAAAAACTGCATTCATGGCTGCAAAGTAAATACTTTTTTAGGGATATTGCAAAAAATTTGTCCGGGACTTACCACTGCGCGACCGTCGCATTGAAGATGTCGTCCACGATTTTCTGGATAATGTCGTTGCACAACTGTCCCTCCACGGCATCCAGCGGATTGACGGCATCATAATCCGCATAACCGGTGAAGGACTTGTTCTCAAAACCGTCCTCAGGATACTTCCGGCTGACAAAAGTAAGTTTCACCGTCACCGTCAGCCGGTTCTGGGCAGCCACTTCCTGCGCCGAGATGGCCTGCGCGGCCACCTCGTAGCCGGTAATCTCCCCGCTGATTTCCAGGTCCCCGTCCAAGTCCACCTGCTCCAGCCGCGTCATGCGGCGGAAGGTCAGGCGCAACTGCTCGGTCAGTTCATTGCTCAGCGAAGGATTCACCTTCAACGCCTTGTTTTCTATATAATTAATGGTAATGGTCTTGACATCCGGCTGGATGGACGTCCCGGAGAAGGAATAGATGCCGCAGGCGGCCGCGAGGGGCAGGAGTACGGCGAGAGCCAACAGTTTACGCAGAGGTTTCATTTTCCCTTCCTTGCGGCGATGAGCCGGTAAATGGTCCTGTCCGAAATTCCCAGTTCCGCCGCTGCCTGCTTGACATTGCCGCCATGCTTTTCCAGGGTACGCAGGATCATCTCCTCCCGCTGTTCCCTGATGGTCATGGGCGCTTCCTGGATGTTCTCCACCGTGCGCGACGGCGCTTCGGACTGTTCCTCCGGTTCCTCCTGCGGCGAGAGTTCATGCACGGGTCCGCGGCCGTTCTCGACGATGTCTCTGAGGCGGTCCACCTCCTGTTTCAGGTCGAGCAGCGCCTTGATGAACATCTGCCGGTCGCTCTGGCTCATCCCCCCGTCCGCGTTCTGGGCTGCGGGCACCGGCAGCACCGTTTCCGGTTCGGCGGGCATATAGCGCGCGATGGCGGCGGCATCGAGTTCAATGCGGTCGGAGAGGGTTGTCGCCGGCAGCGATTCCATCTGTGTCACCGCTTCGGCAAAGTTCTTGAGCTGACGGATATTGCCCGGCCAGCGATAGGCGGTGATCAGGGTGATCGCATCGTGCGCCAGACTGATTTTACGAAGCCGGTAGCGCTCCGAAAAATCGGAGGAAAACTTGCGGAAAAGGGTATAGATATCGTTTTTTCGCTCACGAAGCGGCGGCATGACGATTTTGATGGCGTTCAGGCGGTAGAGCAGGTCCCTGCGGAACTTGCCCGTCGCCACCGCGTGTTCGAGATCCACGTTCGTCGCCGCGATGAGCCGCACATTGGTCTTCTGCACCCGCGACGAGCCGACCTTCAGGAATTCCCCGCTTTCCAGCACCCGCAGCAGCATGGCCTGGGTCTCGCGCGGGAGCTCCCCGATTTCGTCGAGGAAAATCGTACCGCCGTCGGCTTCCTCGAAGTAGCCCTTCCGTTCACCGACCGCGCCGGTGAAAGAGCCCTTTTCGTGTCCGAACAATTCCGCATTGATCGTCCCTTCAGGGATTGCCCCGCAGTTCACCGCAAGGAATTTCCCGCTTTTGCGCAGGCTCCTGGAGTGGATGATATGCGGAATCGCCTCCTTTCCCGTCCCGCTCTCGCCCTGGATCAGGACGGAAAGGTCGGAAGGAGCGATGGCGACGGCCGTTTCGAGGGCACGGTTCAACGCCTCGTCGCTGCCGACGATGTCCCACTGGTTCTTTATCCGCTGAAGTTCCTGAATATCCATATTCGAGCGTAATTCGTGCAAAGTTATTAATTTTTCTTTATCTTTGCATAAACTAACATAAACGCCAGATGAAATCTTCTTACAGACTCTGTTTCGCGGCCGTTGCCGCCTGCATCGCTCTCGCCTCCTGCTCCAAGTCCGTCGCCGAGCAGATGAAAATGGCCCAGAAGGTGAATATCAGCTGCAATCCCGAGCTGCTCGAAGTGCGTGGCGGACAGATTCCCGCCACCCTCACCGTCACCTATCCGAAGGGATATTTCAACAAATCCGCGGTAATGACCGTCACGCCCGTACTGGTGTACGCCGGCGGTGAAGAAAAGGCGGCTTCCCTCGTCTATCAGGGCGAGAAAGTGAAGGACAATTACAAAGTCGCCGCATGGGCGGGCGGTACGCTCGTCGAAAAAGTGAGTTTCCCCTGGAAAGAGGGGATGGAGAAATGTTATCTCGAACTGCGTTCCGTCATCCGGCACGGAGGCAGGGATTTCGACATTCCCGCCGTCAAGGTGGCGGAGGGTTGCGTAACCACCAGCCTGCTTGCCCGCACGCAGGGCGAATATAAGTATAAGGAAGACGGATACCAGGACATCCTGCACAAGAGCGCCGAAGGCCAGATTCTCTACGACGTCAACTCCGCCGCCGTCAAAAACAGCGAACTGAAGGGCGAGTCCGTCACCGACTTCCAGGCCGCCCTCGAGCGCTATGGAAATGACGAGCGTGCCACCGTCAAGGGCACCCAGATCGTAGCCTATGCTTCTCCGGAAGGAGGCGCCGACTACAATGCGAAACTCTCCGACAGGCGTGCCGAGAGCGCAGGCAAGGCATGGGAAAGCCTCTCCGGAGAAAAGGGCTCCGATGTGGACCTGCGGAGCATCGGACAGGACTGGGAGGGCTTCCAGGCCGCCGTCGCCGCTTCCGACCTTGAAGACCGCGACCTTATCCTGCGCGTCCTTGCCATGTACAGCGACCCTGCGGTGCGTGAAAGCGAAATCCGCAACATGTCCCAGGTGTTCACCGAGATGAAGACAAAGGTCTTCCCCGCCCTGCGCAGGGCCCGCTTCATCGCCGACATCGAATATCGCAATTACAGTGATGAGGAACTCGCCGACATCGCACAAAACAAACTTTACCTGCTTGACGAGAGCGCACTGCTCCGTCTGGCCACCCGCACCGAGGATCCCGGCCGCAAATCGCTGCTCTACCGCATTGCCGCGGAAAGTTTCAATTCCGAGGCCGCGCGCTACAATAATGTGCTTTCGTCGCTGGACAGCGGCGACCTCCTCATGGCTGCCGAAAAAGCAAAGGAACTCAAAACCGCCGATGCCGACGCACTAAACGCCAAGGGCGTGATAGAACTGCGCAAGGGGAATCTCGCGGATGCGGCGCTGCTCTTCAAGAAGTCCGGCACGGACGAGGCGCAGCACAACCTGGGGGTCATCGACCTCCTGAACGGCGATTACAAGGCCGCCGCAGCCAAGTGCGATGGCTACAACAAGGCCCTCGCACTGCTTCTCGACGGTGAATACCAAAAGGCGGACGAAGCGCTGACGGGAACGGATGCGCAGAGCAACTACCTGCGCGCCGTCATCGCCGCACGCCTGGGCAGGGACTCCGTCGCCCGCAAGTACCTGGACGCCGCCTGCGAGGCGGATCCGGCCTTGAAAAAACGGGCGGAGACGGACGTAGAGTTCGCATCCATTGCGAATTAGAATTATTCTTCTTATATTTGCAGCCCCAATTTTTGGGGCTTTTTTAATAAATAACAGATTTATAATCTTTTATGCCAACAATTCAACAACTGGTTCGCAAAGGACGCGAGGTAATCGAAGTCAAATCGAAGTCTCGTGCGCTGGATGCTTGCCCTCAGAAGCGTGGCGTATGCCTCAGGGTTTACACGACGACCCCCAAGAAACCTAACTCCGCCATGCGGAAGGTGGCCCGTGTACGCCTGACCAACGCCAAAGAGGTCAATGCCTACATCCCGGGCGAAGGTCACAACCTCCAGGAGCACTCCATCGTGCTCGTTCGCGGAGGCCGTGTAAAGGACCTTCCCGGTGTACGTTACCACATCCTTAGAGGAGCCTTGGATACCGCCGGCGTGGAAGGAAGGACCCAGTCCCGTTCCCTCTATGGCGCCAAACGGCCCAAGAAGTAGTCTGAGGATTGTAAATCACTTTAATTTTCCAAAACAATGAGAAAAGCAAAGCCTAAGAAGAGGATTCTACTTCCTGATCCCAAG
>JAFSVL010000034.1 GCA_017445015.1 Bacteroidales bacterium
AACGGACCGAACAATGCCTTGCGCATCAACGGTCTGGGGGCGCCGCGGGCTTTCCGTAGGGAACTGCTGTTGGCGCATCCTTTCCCCAATGTGAGTTATGGGGAGGACTATGCGATGGGGCTGTTGTTCTCGGAAAATTATATACTTGAACGGGTGTGGGAACCGGTTTACTGTTGCCGCCGTTGGGAGGGCAATTCCGACGCCGCCCTCAGCCAGGAGAAAGTGGCCGCCAACAACCTTTACAAAGATGGATTGCGTCAGCAAGCCTTCGAGCGCCGCCGCGCCATCGTCGCGAAAGCGTCCTCGCAGGAGACGTGATGCCCAACGGGCGGAAGCAGGACCCTGGTGATCCACCCAGCCGCGAACTGACAGAAGATGATACAGGAGATGATACAGGAGATGCTCCCGCACGGATAAATGAAAGAATGGAAAGACGGATGAATATACTGGATGATTTTGTGGAAAGACAGCGCGCCTTGTGGCCGATGGCCGACAAGAATTTCAAGGCGCTGGCGGGGGTACGGACCAAAACCCTGACTTTGGGTGGGGAAACGGTTCGCGTGCAGTTCAATCCCGACCGCATCATTTCATCCGCCGCCAAGACCGACAAGGCATCCCTAAGCAAAAGGCCCTGTTTCCTGTGCCCGGCGCACCGTTTTCCGGAGCAGATTTTCCTGCCCGTCATCACGGATGAAGCCCGTTGCTACGACATTCTGCTCAATCCTTTCCCCATTTTCCCACAGCATCTGGTCGTCGCCCTGTCCGAACACCGCGACCAGGGCGTACTCGACCGTTTGCCCGATTTGTTGTTCCTGACGCGTTTTTTCAACGATTATACCTTTTTTTATAACGGTCCTTCCAGTGGGGCGTCGGCGCCGGACCACCATCATTTCCAGGCCTGTCCGGAACATCTGATGCCCATCGAACAGATGGTTCGCTCGCGAAGGGGGACCTTCCAACCGCTGGCCCGGCAGGGGAGTGCCACGATGTATCACCACGAGGGCTTCTACCGCGGAATTTTTGTCATTGAATATCCGCTGGCGAGCGCCGGCTCGGATGTGGTGCGGTTGTTCCACCGCCTGATGGCCAAATTGCCCGTTGAGGAAGGGGAGTCGGAGCCGCGCATCAACCTGGTTTCTTTCAAGGACGGGACTCGCGCGTATCTGGCAGTCATTTTGCGCAAATGCCACCGTTCTCATCATTTCTATTCGAGCGGGGAGGACCATCTGTTGATGAGCCCGGGCTGTGCCGATATGGCCGGGTATTTCATCACGCCGATGGAGGAGGACTACGAGAAATTGAACGACCGCCTGCTCGCTGAAATGGTGGATGAGATTACCGTTCCTCCCGCAGTGGAAAAGCAGATGCTGGAGACCTTTGAGCGCGAAAACAGCCTGTTGAGCGTAGGGATACTGTCCGCTCCGACGATTCGTTTTGAACTGCAGGACGGGCGGGTGCGGACCGCGACTTATCAAAATGGCACAATCGAATACGAAGGTC
>JAFSVL010000035.1 GCA_017445015.1 Bacteroidales bacterium
CTGAGATGATGGAGCGCCGCGAGGGCAAGATCATCAACATCTGCTCGATGATGTCGGAACTGGGCCGCGAGACCGTTTCCGCCTATGCCGCCGCCAAGGGCGGACTCAAGATGCTCACCCGCAACATCTGCTCCGAGTACGGCGAATACAATATCCAGTGCAACGGCATCGGCCCCGGCTATATCGCAACGCCGCAGACCGCGCCCCTGCGCGAAAAGCAGCCCGACGGCAGCCGCCATCCCTTCGACAGCTTCATCTGCGCCAAGACGCCCGCCGGCCGCTGGCTTGAGCCCGAAGAACTCGGCGGCCCCGCAGTGTTCCTCGCTTCGCATGCTTCAGATGCCGTGAACGGCCATATCCTCTATGTAGATGGCGGCATCCTCGCCTATATCGGAAAACAACGTCAGTAAACAAAAAACGGCCTGTGGCGTTAGGGCACATTTACCCGGATAGGGTTGCGAAGCAACAAGTGCCCGTTGCCACAGGCCGATTTTAATCAATTGACGAAATATGACCAAGATCAATTGCCAAGTGCGTCAGGCTTCCAGCAACATCGACGCGAAACATTACGACACTGCGCGCCTGCGCAGCGAGTACCTCATCGAGAACGTGATGGTTCCCGACGAGATCAATATGGTCTATTCCATGTTCGACCGCATCATCGCGGGCGGCGCCGTTCCCGTCAAGGAAGAACTGGTGCTCGGTGCCCCGGACATCCTCCGCGCGGAATATTTCACCGAGCGCAGGGAGGTCGGCATCATCAACGTCGGCGGCACCGGGATCGTGAAGGTCGGAGGCGACGAATACACCATCCCCTTCAAGGAGGCCCTCTACGTGGGCCGCGGCAAACGCGACATCTCCTTCCGGAGCCTCGACCCGGCAAACCCCGCCAAGTTCTATTTCAACTCCGCCACCGCACACCGCGAGACCGGAGTGAAACAAGTCTCCAAGAAAGATGCCGTCGTGATGCATCTCGGCAGCCTCGAAGAGAGCAATGAACGCACTATCAACCGGCTGCTGGTCAAGGAGGTAGTCCCCTGCTGCCAGCTCCAGATGGGCATGACGGAACTCGCTCCGGGCAGCACCTGGAATACGATGCCCGCCCACACGCACGACCGCCGCATGGAGGTGTACTTCTATTTTGAAGTGCCCGAAGGCGCCGCCGTATGCCACTTCATGGGCGAACCGCAGGAAACCCGCCATATCTGGATGAAGGACGGACAGGCCGTGATTTCCCCGCAGTGGAGCATCCATGCCGCGTCTGCGACCCGCAATTATACCTTCATCTGGGGAATGTGCGGCGAGAATGACGACTACGGCGACATGGACGTCTGCAAGACGGAAGAACTACGGTAAAATGACGCTGTTTCAACCCGCGACCTTGCGGCGGGAACCCTTTGTCGTGAATGAGGAGACGATGCTCTCCCTCATTCACGACATTGGCATTATCCCGTTTTTTGAGAATATCATCCCCGGCTGGTCCGTCGAGGAGCACACTCCCCCGGAATTTTTCTTCGGCGACGACGGGCAGCTCGGCCCCTGGGACTGGAAAATCGCCTGCGTGCAGAGCGGCGATATCGCTTACGGGAAATTCCTGCTCGGCGGCAAGGCGGCCTTTGCCACGGCAGAAGTGTACCGGGAACTGATGAACTGGCGCAGGAGCCTGCCCAAATACCGGCCGGACGAGCGTCAGCAGCGGATCCTGGATTTCATGGAAGAACACGGCTCGGCAGGAATCAAGGACGTACGGAATCTGTTCAGCATCAAAAAAGGAGCTGCAGATGCGCTGATGGCCGGACTTCAGCGGCAGACGCGCGTCGTGACCGGAGACATTACCCGGGTGTACCGCGGCCCTGACCTTCACTACAACGGCTGGCAGACCAGTTCGTTCTGCACGCCGGAAGCCCTCTTTGAAGATGACGCCGCGTTCCCCTTTCCAGGCTGGCGGCCCCGCAGCATGAAATCGGACCTCACTCCTGCCCAGTCGCGGGAATTCCTCGTAAGCCTCATCCTCAAACAAGCACCCGGGACTCCGGTAAAAATCATCGACAAAATGCTGGGGTGAGAAAATTCAAAATAATGATTAAATTAGCGGCGTAAAACACCGCTAAAACCACTTATCCTATGAAAAAGTACATTGCTGAATGCCTCGGGACCTTCGTTCTGACGCTCCTGGGCTGCGGCACCGCGATGTTTATCGGGTGCGGCACTCCCGCCGGTGTCGTTGGCACCGCCATCGCTTTCGGTCTCACCGTGGTTGCCATGGCCTACACCTTTGGCAACATCTCCGGCTGCCACATCAATCCCGCCATTACCTTCGCCGTCGCCCTGTCCGGCCGCATGGGCTGGAAGGATGCCTGCGGCTACTGGTGCGGCCAGATTGTCGGCGGTATCATCGCCGGCGCCGTCCTGCTGCTTCTCGCGAACACGGTGAGCGCCCCGGACCTGACCGGCGGACTCGGCGCCAACGGCGTCGCCAATGCCGGCGGCGTGGGCGGAGCCATCCTCGTCGAGGCGATCGCCACCTTCATCTTCGTACTCGTCGTGCTCGGCAGCACGGACAGCAAAAAGGGCGCCGGCAATCTCGCCGGCCTCGCAATCGGTCTTACCCTCATCCTCGTGCACCTCGTCTGCATCAACCTGACCGGCACCTCCGTCAACCCGGCCCGTTCCCTCGGCCCGGCCATCTTCGCCGGCGGTGAAGCCCTGGCCAACGTGTGGGTGTTCTTCGTCGGCCCGCTCGTCGGCGCCGCCCTGTCCGCCTGCGTGTGGAAATACTTCGAGGCGAAGTAGATTTTTTATTTCACCTTTAACGTATAATCGAGAGGAACACCCGCATCCACGAAGAAATTCATCACCTTGAAGCCGATGGAAAAAGAGTCATCCATCTTGGTTCCCTTGTCGAGAGGGATCACGTTTATCGTACAGTCGGAACCGGGAAGAACCGTTATGGAGCGGATATAGCCGTACGCGGTGCTGCCGGATTTTTCAAGCTGCACAGGGATGGAAGAGCCGTTGTGTATCCTTATGCTCACACCCTTCGGACTCCTGGTCACGGATACAATCTTCAGGATTTCATCCACCAGCGGAACAAGGAACCTGGCATCGCCATAAACCTTTCCTTCGGCAAATACCGCATTGCGCCCTTCCTTCAGCGCCCCGTATATGGCTTCTTCGCTGCGTGCTGTCGCAAAGACAAGGTTCATAGGACGAAAGGCTCCGTGAACGTAATCCACCCTTGAGGCAAGCATCGTGTGTGCATCCGTACCGCTGACGATGGTCAAACCTTTTTCAACCGCCCAATGATGTGCCTCCGGGGAATATCCGTCACAATGGTTGAAAATTTCTATTCCGTCCATCAGCCCGGCCTCGTAGATGTCGCTGTGTTCAGGATGCCAGACGGTCTCGTTCGGGGCCTGTCTGTTCCAGTGGGGGTGGTTCCATACCAGGAAAGCGCCCTGCCTGCGGGCTTCCTTGAGCGCCGCCGTCATCCCTTCGAAGTGATTTTTGCTGGAAGCGGAAGCAGCGCTGAGCGCTTCGCAGTCATTTACGAAAGTGGCATTAAAGTGTCCGGGAGGCATCCCTCGCGTGATTTCCCCGCCGTGTATGACGATTACCCCGCGGTTTTTGGCAAAATCGCGTGCAATCTCGAAAGATTTGTTCCTGTCGCAATTGAATAACCCGTCACGGATCCTCTTGGTCAGTCCCACTTCCACATGGTCCGTTATGGCTATGAAATCCAGGCCTTCTAGTATCGCCTCCTCGACGCGCGTGGTGGGCCATACCGTACCGTCGGAAAACACAGTGTGAAGGTGCATGTCCCCCTTCATTGTGACGTATCCCGGAATGTCGGGAACGATGACGGGGTGTGTAACAGTCTGGGCTGACGCGGCAGCGCTGAAAATCAGGGAAAGTACTGATACTAAGATTCTTTTCATAGGCCGTATATATATGTCGTGTCCTTGCAAAGATAAAAATTTGAACCCATTTTCAAACTTTCGTCTCAAAAAACGAAAGAATACGGTGTAGAGAAAAGACAGGCGGCTGCCCGGTACCCGGACAGCCGCCGCTTCGAACATCCCGCAGTCTTAATGCTTGAAGTGGCGGACGCCGGTGAAGAGCATGACGATGCCCAGTTCATCGGCCTTGCGGATGCAGTCCTCGTCGCGGATGCTGCCGCCGGGCTGGACGATGGCCGCAACGCCATACTTCGCGGCAAGGGCGACGGTATCGTCGAAGGGCAGGAAGCCGTCTGAAGCAAGCACCAGGCCGTCGGTAAAACCGGCCGCCCGGGCCTCTTCCAGCGCGATCTGCGCCGATCCCACACGGTTCGTCTGACCGGCTCCCACGCCAATGGTATGGCCGTCACGCACCACGGCAATGGCATTGGATTTGACATGCTTGACGATGCGCCAGCCAAAGTCCAGGTCCGCGAGCATCGCCCCGGAGGGCTTCAGGGCCGTCACGCACATCGACGCCTCCACCTTTTCCACCTGGGTATCCAGCCGCTGGGCCAGCAGTCCGCCGTTCACGCTGATATACTGGGGAACGGGCGCGTCGCTGCGGGTCATATCCACCTCCATCACGCGGAGATTCTTCTTGGACGAAAGGATTTCCAGCGCTTCCGGGGTAAAGGACGGAGCAATGACGATTTCCAGGAAAATGGGCTTCATGCCGAGCGCCACTTCCGCGGTCAGCGGACGATTCACGGCGACGATACCGCCGTAGATACTGACCTTATCGGCCTCGTACGCGGCCTGCCAGGCCTCTTCAACCGTCTTTCCGACCGCCGCCCCGCAGGGATTCATGTGCTTGAGCGCCACGCAGAAAGGCTCGTCAAAATCCCGCACGACATTAAGCGCCGCATTGGCATCCTGAATATTATTGTAGGAAAGTTCCTTGCCCTGCAACTGCCGCCCGAAGGCCAGCGAGAAAGGCACCGGCTGCATCGCCGCATAGAAATTGGCGTCCTGATGGGGGTTCTCGCCATAGCGCAGCGGCTGCTTCAGGTCGTATTCGAGGAAGAGTTTTTCCGGCAGACCGGCCTTTGCGCGCATATACGTGGCGATGCAACTGTCGTATTCCGCGGTATGGGTATAGGCCTTGGCGGAAAGTTTCAGACGGGTTTCCGGAGTCGTAAAGCCGTTCTCGCGGATTTCGGAAAGCACGGCGCCGTAATCGGCAGGGTCGCAGACAATCGTCACGTCCTTCCAGTTCTTGGCCGCGCTGCGCACCATCGACGGGCCGCCGATGTCGATATTTTCAATGGCTTCCTCGAAACTGACACCTTCCTTTTCGATGGTTTTACGGAACGGATAGAGGTTCACGCAGACCAGTTCGATGGTGCCGATACCGTTCTCGCGCAGCGTTTCCATGTGCTCAGGAACATCCCTGCGCGCAAGAATCCCCCCGTGCACCTTGGGATGCAGGGTCTTGACGCGGCCGTCGCAGATTTCGGGAAAGCCCGTAACCTCGCTGATGCCCGTCGTCTTTACGCCTTCGCTTTCCAGGAGTTTCTGCGTTCCTCCGGTGGCAATAATCTCCCACCCCAAAGCCTCGAGGCCGCGCACGAATTCCACCAGCCCCGTCTTGTCGCTGACACTTACCAATGCTCTCATAGCGATAATACCTTTTCTATTGTATCGATATAAAGTTGATGTTCAATTTTCTGCCCGATGCGATGGACTTCCTCCGGATCGGAACCGTCATATTCAAAGGACTTCTGGGCGATGATGCGGCCGCCGTCAAGGTCGGCATTCACCCAATGCACCGTAATCCCATACACCTTCACGCCGTAGGCTACGGCCTGCTCGACCGCATGCGCCCCTTTGAAAGCCGGAAGCAGCGAGGGATGGATATTCAGGATGCGGTCCGGATACGCCCCCAGGAGTACGTCTCCGACGATACGCATATAACCGGCAAGGCAAATCAAATCGACGTCCCTTTCGCGGAGCCGCCTCACGATTTCCGTTTCGAAGGCAGCCTTGCCGGGCCATTCCCGGGGAGAAAAGACAAAGGAATCTATGCCGAAACGCTCCGCACGGGCGATAACGGGCGCTCCGGGCTTGTCGCAGACCATCAGGACGACACGCGCATCCAGGCGCCCGTCGGCACAGGCCTGCGCAATCGCCTCGAAATTCGTGCCGCTGCCGCTGGCAAATACCGCTAAATTCTTCATTCCGCCCTCACTTGATCACTACCCCGGCACGATCCGTGACGGAGCCGATGACCGCTGCCTTCTCCCCGAAGGAGGCGAGCCGCTCCGCCGCCCTGGGCGCTTCGGCCTCAGGCAGGACCAGCACCATTCCGATGCCCATATTGAAGATGTTGAACATCTCCCTGTGCGGAATGCGGCCCCATTGCTCCAGCATCCTGAAGACCGGCAGGATCTCCCAGCTCCCCTCCCGGATCTCAAGCCCCTGCCCGGGTTTCAGCACGCGGGGAATATTCTCGTCGAAACCGCCGCCGGTAATGTGACAGATGCCGTGCACGTCGCAATGGCGGATTACATCCAGCACCGGTTTGACATAAATCCTGGTCGGGGCCAGAAGGACGTCCCCCAGCAGCCGCCCGCCGAATTCGGGAACGGGCTGACGGTAGGACAGGCCTGCATCCGCGACAATCTTGCGCACCAGGCTGAAACCGTTGGAATGCACGCCGGAAGAGGCGATGCCCAGCAGCACGTCGCCCACGCTGACCGCGGAACCGTCGATCAGTTCCGACTTCTCCACCGCCCCTGTGGTAAATCCGGCGATATCGTACTCCCCGTCCGCATACATCCCCGGCATTTCTGCGGTCTCCCCGCCTATCAGGGCGCAGCCCGCCTGCCGGCAGCCTTCCGCAACACCGGCGACAATCGCCTCCACCTTTTCCGGAACATTGTGCCCGAGGGCGACATAATCCAGGAAAAACAGCGGCTCGGCGCCCTGGGCAAGCACATCGTTCACGCACATGGCCACCGCATCGACGCCGATGGTATCGTGCCGGTCCATCGCAAAGGCAATTTTCAGTTTTGTGCCTACGCCGTCCGTACCGCTCACCAGGACCGGTTCCTTCATTCCGAGGGACGAAAGGTCGAACATCCCGCCGAAGGACCCGATACCTCCCATACTTCCCTTGCGCGCCGTCGAAGCCACATGGGCGCGGATGCGGCGGACCACTTCATAGCCCGCTTCCAGGTTCACCCCCGCCGCTTCATAATTTTTTGCCATAATCCTAGTTATTGATAATCTCTTCTTTGTACAATACCGTGGGATATTCACCGGTAAAGCAGGCCTGGCAGGGATCCGCACAGCCCATGCAGGACGCCTTGGTGGATTCGGGGCTGAGATAGCCCAGCGAATCCGCGCCTATCGCCTTGCAGGCCTCCTCCAGCGTCCGGTGCGCACAAAGCAATTCTTCGGGCGACGAAGTATCCACGCCATAATAGCAGGGATACTTCATCATCGGACTGGCGATGCGCACATGCACCTCCCGGGCCCCGGCATCCCGGAGCAGTTTCACGATTTTGAGCGATGTCGTCCCGCGCACGATGGAATCGTCCACCAGCACAATCCGCTTGCCCTTGACGATGCTGCGCACGGGACAAAGTTTCATCTTCACGCCCAGTTCACGCATCTCCTGTACCGGCTGAATAAAAGTCCGCCCCACATATTTATGCTTCACCAGGCCCATTTCGTAAGGGATTCCGCTTTCCGCGCTATAGCCCATCGCCGCACTGAGGCTGGATTCCGGCACGCCTACGACGATATCGGCATCCGCAGGACACTCGCGATAAAGGCGCCGGCCCGCCTCCATGCGGTAGGCATGCACATTGCAGCCGTCGATATCGCTGTCCGGACGTGCGAAGTAGATGTATTCCATCGCGCACATGCGATGGCGCTTATAGCGCGAATACTGCCGGGAGCGCAGGCCCTGTTCATCGAGGGTCACCACCTCCCCGGGTTCGATGTCCCGGATAAAATCGGCACCCATGATTTCAAAGGAACAGGACTCGCTGGCAACGACATAGCCGTCTCCGAGCCTGCCCAGCACCAGCGGCTTGATGCCGTGCTTGTCGCGGCAGGCATAGATGCGGTTGCGTGTCATGATGACGAAGGAAAAACCGCCTTCCATCATATTCAGCGCGGAAACGATATTGACAATCCTGTCCTCATTATGGTTTTTCTTGATCAGGTGTGCGAGCAGTTCCGCATCCGTCTCGGTCTGGAGGATGGTGCCGCCTTTCTCCAGATAGTTGCGCACCTGCGCCGCATTGATGACGCAGCCATCACTGGCAATCGCGAAATCACCGCTTTTATGATGGAAAAACAGCGGCTGTACATTGTCCGGCCCCACTTTGGCGACATTGGCATACATGACTGCCGCAATTCCGATACTTCCCTCCAGAGAGGCGATATTCTCCGGATGGAAAACCTCGTTCACGAGACCCTTTCCCCGGTAGCGCAGACACTGTCCGCCCGCGTTGAAAGTTGCCATTCCGGCACCCTCCTGCCCGCGGTGCTGCATATTGTGCAAACCGTAATAGAGATAAGTAGAGGCGTTCTTTACGCCATAGACGGCAAGTACTCCCATAGTTTCAGTCGTTCAAAGTCAAAAGGCGTTTGTACACTTCCTCATACCCCGCCACCACATTGCCGAGGTCCATGCGGAAACGGTCTTTGTCCAGGGGTTCCTTCGTCCTCCTGTCCCAGAGACGGCTGGTATCCGGGCTGATCTCATCGGAAATGATGATATCGCCGTTGTCCGACGCACGTCCGAACTCAATCTTGAAATCCACCAAATCGATGTCCAGGCGCTCAAAGAGCGGCTTGAGCAGGTCATTGGCCCGCCGCGCGACATCCAGCATCCGCCGTAATTCATCATAAGTAGCCAGTCCCAGCGCCACGGCATGGTGCTCGTTGATGAGGGGGTCTCCGAGGGCATCGTTGTTATACTTCAGCTCATAGACCACATTGCGGAGGAACGTCCCTTCGGGAATACCGAGGTTGCGCGACATCGAACCGGCCACCCGGTTGCGCACCACCACTTCGAGGGGGATAATCTCGATTTTCCGGCAGATCTGCTCGCGCTCCGAGAACAGTTCCACGAAATGCGTGTGGATGCCTTCCCGGTTGAGATAGCCCAGCAGGATGGCGGAAATCTTGTTGTCGAGCGTACCTTTTCCGCGCAGCACCGCCCGTTTGATACTGTCAAAGGCAAGGGTCACATCCTTGTATCGGAAGATGACCTTATGCGGGTCGTCGGTCGCGAAAACCTGTTTCTCGTTCCCGTCAAAAATCAATTCCCTCTTTTGCATTTCCTGAAATAACTGACTGCGTTGGCAAATATATCCTGGCGGCAATCGCCGCCGATGTTTTTGTAAAGGCCTTCCTCCCAGCGTTCACTGTGCCCCATCTTGCCGAGGATACGGCCGTCCGGGCTGACGATGCCCTCGATATCGTAATAGGAACCGTTGGGATTGTCAAGGTAGCGGAAAGCCACCTGACCGGCCGCGAAAAGCCGCCTGGCCGTTTCCTCCTCCACGACGAACTTCCCCTCCCCGTGGCTGAACGCCACGCTGTGAACCTGCCCGGGACGCATGCCGGCGAGCCATGGGGAATGCACCGATACTACCTGGGTGCGGGCAATCCGCGAGATATGGCGGTTGATGTCGTTGCGGAAAAGCGTCGGCGAATGGACATCGACGCCGCCCGCCTTTCCGTAGGGCAGCAGGCCGCTCTTGATGAGCGCCTGGAATCCGTTGCAGATGCCCAGTACAAGCCCGCCGCGCTGCAACAGGCGGTCGATGGCGCTGGAAACCGCGGCATTGCCAATCACGTCGGCGATGAATTTTCCGCTCCCGTCGGGTTCGTCGCCCGAAGAGAAGCCGCCGCAGAATGCAAGGATATTGCACTCGTCGATACTTTGGCACAGTCCGGCGATGGAAGCGTCCACGTCGGCGGCGCTGAGATTGCGGAAGATGAAGGGACGCGGCTCGGCTCCCGCAGTGCGGAACGCCTTCGCCGTATCATAATCGCAGTTCGTACCGGGAAAGACCGGCAGGCAGACCACCGGCGTTTCCACCGCAGGGCCGGGATATTCGGGAATCCGGACATCCGGGGCGGCATCGCAGGGCGGTTCCGCGCTGAAGAGCGGCGGCACATCGACGGGATAAACCCCGCTGTAACGCGCCTGATTGGCACGCAGCAGCACGTCCGGAGACAGTACGGTCCCGTTCACGGACATCTCTCCCGCCGTCACGACGCCCAACGGCAGCGCCCCCGGAATGTGCAGTCCGGCAGTACTTTCCACCAGCAGCGCGCCGTAGTCCAGGCGGAACAGCCGCTCTTCGGGAAACTGCACATCAAATCCAAGCCGGTTGCCCATCGCCATCTTCACAAGGCCTTCCGCCACACCGCCGAAGCCGAGGGCCCAGGCGGAGCAGATACTGCCGTCCGCGATGGCCGCTTCCGCCGCCGTCCAAAGCGCCTTCAGCGCATCCGTATCGGGCATGTATGTCGGCAATGCGGGCGCGGAAAGCAGATAGATCCGGTTCCCCGGACGCTTGAATTCCGGCGAGATGATGCGCGAGGCCCTCCCGGTGGCAACCCCGAAGGCAATCAGGGTAGGCGGGACGTCCAGGTCTTCGAAACTGCCGCTCATCGAGTCCTTCCCGCCAATGGACGGGAGTCCAAGGTCAAGTTGCATTTTCAAGGCTCCCAGCAGCGCGGAAAGCGGTTTTCCCCAACTTTGCGCCGTGGCCATCCGCTCGAAATATTCCTGATAGGAAAAGCGCATCTTTTCCCAGGGGGCGCCGCAGGCTACGGCTTTCGCGCAGGCTTCGACGACGGCATAAGCCGCGCCGTGACAAGGGCTCCAGCGCGACAGGTCCGGGTTGTAGCCGAACGTCAGGATGCTGGCGGTATCGGTTTTCCCGTCCACGGGGAGTTTCTGCACGGACTGCTGTGTTTCCGTTTCCTGGGTGCGTCCTCCGTAGGGCATCAGGACGGTGGAACGGCCGATGGAAGCGTCGAACATCTCGACCAGTCCCCTCTGGGACGCCACATTGGGAGATCCGAGCAGGGTGCAGAAGCGTTCCTGCAGGGTCCGCCCCTCCGGATGCAGGGCAAAGGGAGCCTCGCCGTCCACCGGCTGGATTTCCACCTCGCAACTGTGACGGGCGCCGGCACTGTCGATAAACCCGCGCGAAAGGTCGCACACCTTCTCTCCGTGGAAATACATGCGCATACGGTCCTCTGCGGTCACATCGGCAACATGGGTTACTTCAATATTATCCGCGGCACACAGCGCCTCGAAAGCCTCCCTGTCCGCCTCGGCCACGACCACGGCCATCCGTTCCTGGGACTCGCTGATGGCCAGTTCCGTGGCATTCAGGCCGGAATATTTGACGGGAACCCGGTCGAGATAAATATCAAGCCCGGGGGCCAGTTCCCCGATGGCCACGCTCACTCCCCCGGCCCCGAAATCATTGGATTTCTTGATGAGCCTCGCGGCCTGCGGCCTGCGGAACAGCCGCTGCAACTGCCTTTCCTGCGGGGCATTGCCCTTCTGCACCTCGCTGCCGCAGTTTTCCAGCGACGCTTCGGTATGTTTCTTCGAAGAACCCGTAGCGCCGCCTATCCCGTCCTTTCCGGTACGGCCGCCCAGAAGCAGGATCACATCCCCGGGAGCCGGGCTCTCGCGGCGCACGTCCGAGGCCTTGACGGCCCCGACCACGGCCCCGACCTCAAGGCGCTTGGCCGTATAGCCGGGATCGTAGATTTCCCGCACATGGGTTGTGGCCAGACCGATCTGGTTGCCGTAACTGGAATAGCCCGCGGCCGCCTTGCGGCTGATGACGCGCTGGGGCAGTTTGCCGGGAAGCGTATCCGCAAAACCCGCGAGAATATTCCCCGCACCGGTCACGCGCATGGCCTGATAGACATAGGCACGGCCGGAAAGCGGATCGCGGATTGCCCCGCCCAGACAGGTCGAGGCTCCGCCGAAGGGTTCTATCTCCGTAGGATGATTGTGCGTCTCATTCTTGAACTGGAGCAGCCACTTTTCGGTCTTTCCGTCCACGTCCACATCCACGAAAATGCTGCATGCATTGTTTTCCTCGCTGCGCTCCAAATCCTCCAGAAGCCCCTTTGAGGCAAGGTATCTGGCACCTATGGTCGCCAGTTCCATCAGGCAGAAGGGTTTTCCTTCGCGCCCGAGTTCCGCGCGGATGGTCTCAAAACGCCCGAGCAGGGCCTCCAGTTCCGGCTTCAGGAAGGAGTCGGCAATCCGTACGGACTTGATTTCAGTATTGAAAGTGGTATGGCGGCAATGGTCGCTCCAGTAGGTATCGAGAATGCGGAGTTCCGTTTCGGTAGGGTCGCGCCGTTCACCGCGGAAATAGCGCGAAACTTCCCCGATGTCGGCACGGCTCATCGCAAGTCCGTGGGAAAGGCGGAACTGCTCCAGGGCGTCGCCCTCCAACGCAGTAAAACCGCCCAGGTCCTCCAGGGGACGGACGGCGGCCTCCCCCGCTTCACAGAGCCGGGACATATCCTTCTCGCGGCATTCGACGGGATTGATGAAATAATGCCGTACCCGCGCCAGGTCCGCTTCGGAAGTCCCCTCCGGGAAAATGAGCAGGCGGGCGCTGCGGATGCTGATACGGGCCTCGGGCGCGATGAGGTGCACACAGTCCTCGGCGGATGAGGCGCGCTGGTCGAATTGCCCGGGCAGGTATTCCACGGCAATCCACGGCTGCGCACCGCAGTCCGGCGTGTCGCTGACGATATCCGTCACGCGCTCGCCGAACACGCGGTAGCGGCACTGTTCCAGAAGGTCGTCGGAAAAGCCGAAAAGGTCATAGACATTGACCAGCCGCAGGGAACTGAGACCGAGCGACAGGTTCTCATTAAAATCGGCGAGAAGGCTCTGCGCTTCAACGCGGAAGCGGGGGGCCTTCTCAACAAAAATTCTCTTTGCGTTCACGTCAGATGGCGGTATTGAGGACTTTTTGACTCTGACTGTTACGGAATTCTTCCAGCCGGGCTTCCAAGGCGGGATCCGAGAGCGCCAATATCGCCACGGCCATGAGCGCCGCATTGCGCGATCCGTCGATGGCCATCGTCGCCACGGGAATACCGGAGGGCATCTGTACGATAGAAAGCAGGGAATCCAGCCCGTTCAGGGCTTTGGACCGAACCGGGACGCCGATGACGGGAAGGGTCGTGAGCGCGGCGATCACCCCGGGGAGGTGCGCCGCCCCGCCGGCTCCGGCAATAAAAAGGTTTACCCCGCGTTCCCGGGCGCTCCTCACATAATCGGCCAGCGGGCCGGGGTTGCGATGGGCGCTGAGCACTTTCTTTTCATAGGGGATGCCGAACTCCTCAAGGGTACTGCAGGCAGGCGACATGACCTCCCAGTCGCTTGCGCTGCCCATAATAACGGACACTTTCATAACATAACCAACAACAAAGCACAAAATTACTATAAAATCGATTCATGGACAGCGGCCGCGCCAATTTTTTATCAACAAAATGAATGTTCATTTCTTTCTTTGAAAAATTGTCCGAAATTTTCATATCTTTGCTCCGATGAAAACGTCCCCCCGCACCCTGCTCCTACAAGGAGGAACCGCACTGCTGCAAGGCAAACTGCAAAGGGCCGATATTTTCATCCGCGACGGGCGGATAGCGGACATTTCACCTTTCATCAGCGTCCCGAATGACATTCCCGTCATCAAAGCCGAAGGAAAACTCATTTCCTTCGGTTTTGCTGATATACACGTGCACCTGCGCGAACCCGGCGCCGCCTACAAGGAGACCATCCGCACGGGTACGGAAGCGGCGGCGCGGGGCGGCTATACCACCGTCTGCGCCATGCCCAACCTCGACCCTGTGCCCGACAGCATGGAACACCTGCAATGCGAACTGGAAATCATCCGCAGGGACGCCTGCATCGACGTACTCCCCTACGCCTCCATCACCATGGGGCGCAAGGGAGAGCGGCTGGTGGACATGGCCGCGCTCAAGGGCAGCGCCGTCGCTTTTTCGGACGACGGCAGCGGGGTCCAGTCCGGGAACATGATGGAAGCGGCGATGCGGCTCGCCGCCCGCGAGGACTGCATCATCGCCGCGCACTGCGAAGACGAAAGCCTGCTGCGCGGAGGTTACATCCATGACGGACGGTACTGCCGCGCACACGCCCACAGGGGCATCTGTTCCGAGAGCGAATGGAAACAGGTGGAGCGGGACCTCGGCCTTTGCGAAAAAACGGGGGCCCGTTATCACGTATGCCATATCTCCACCGCTGAAAGCGTCTCCCTGATCCGCGCCGCGAAGGCCCGGAGCGTACCGGTAACCTGCGAAACCGCCCCCCACTACCTGACGCTCTGCGAGGACGACCTGCGCGAAGAAGGCCGTTTCAAGATGAATCCTCCGCTGCGCAGCGCCGCAGACCGCGAGGCCCTCATCGAAGGCCTGCGGGACGGCACCATCGACGCGATTGCCACCGACCACGCCCCGCACAGCGCGGAAGAAAAATCGAAAGGACTGGAAGGCAGCGCCATGGGCATCACCGGGCTGGAAACGGCCTTCCCCGTACTCTATACCCAGTTGGTACTTCCCGGGCGCATCTCGCTGGAACGCCTGCTCGAAGCGCTCTGCGAAGGCCCCCGGCGCATCTTCTCTCTGGGAGGAAGCCTGCGCAAAGGCGAAGCGGCGGACCTGGCCGTCATCGACCTGGATGTACGCCATACCATTGACAGTAATACTTTTGCATCCATGGGACACGCCACGCCCTTCGACGGGATGCCGGTCCGGGGCCGTATCGTCATGACCTTGAAAAACGGAAAGGAAGTATGAAGACGATGGACTATACGATCCTTGAAAACCGCTGCATCGCCCGGCAGGTATTCCGGCTCGTGCTCGCAGCGGACACGGCGGACTTCGAGCCCGGCGGAGAGTTCGTCAACTTGGCGCTGGACGGCTTCTTCCTGCGGCGTCCGCTCTCCGTGTGCGACAGCGCCCCGGGACGGCTCACCCTTTTATATAAAGTGGCCGGCGAAGGCACGGAGGCCCTTCGGGGGATGACTCCGGGAATGCGGCTGAACCTGCTGACCGGGCTTGGAAAGGCGTTCGACGCCTCCCGCTGCGAACGCAGGGCGCTCCTTGTCGGCGGAGGCCTGGGGGCCGCCCCGCTCTATCCCCTGTGCCGGGAACTCGCGGCGGCGGGCAAGGAGATGACCGTCGTCCTCGGCTTCGGCAGTGCGGAAGACATCGTCCTGGAAAACGAATTCCGCGCCCTGTGCCCGGACACCCGCATCGTGACGATGGACGGAAGCGCGGGAACCGCGGGGCTGGTGACGGACGCCCTGAAGGAACTCTCCCCCGCCTTCGATTTTTACTACACCTGCGGCCCGGCCGTCATGATGCGCGCCGTCTGTGCGCAACTGGGCACGAACGGACAGGCCAGCCTAGAAGAAAGAATGGGCTGCGGGGCCGGTTACTGCTGGTGCTGCACCTGCAAGACCACCGGCGGACCGCGACGGACCTGCACCGACGGGCCTGTCTTTGACGCCGACAAAATCGTATGGTAAAAGACCTTTCAATACAACTTTTCGGACTGACGCTGCGCAATCCCGTCATTGCGGCAAGCGGCACCTTCGGATTCGGCACGGGCTTCGATTTCGACGTGAACGCCATCGGCGGGATAGCGCTGAAGGGCACTACTGCCGAGGCCCGTCCCGGAAACCCCTGCCCGCGGGTGGCCGACTGCACCGCCGGGATGCTCAATTCGGTGGGGCTCGAAAATCCGGGCATCGAAGTCCTTGTCCGCGAAAAAGTGCCTGCGCTGCGGGAGATCTACTCCGGCGTGGTCATCGCCAACATCGGGGGCTTCTCCGCCGAAGAATATGCTTTTTGCTGCACCCGGGCGGATGAGAGCGAAGGCATCGACATCATCGAACTGAACATCTCCTGCCCCAATGTACATGCGGGCGGCGCGGTGCTGGGTTCGGATGCCGTCGCGACCGCCGGTGTCGTCCGCGCCGCCCGGAAAACCGTGCGCCGCAAACCCCTGGTGGTCAAACTCTCCCCCAACGTGACCGACATCGCCGCCATCGGGCGTATCTGCGAAAAGGAGGGAGCGGACGGCCTTACCGTCGCCAATACCTTCCTGGGCATGCGCATAGACCTGAAGACCGGGAAACCCGTGCTGGCGAATACCTTCGGCGGCTTCTCCGGACCGGCCATCTTTCCCTTGGCCCTCCGGGCCGTCTGGCAGGTCAGCCACGCCTGCGGGATTCCGGTGATCGGCTGCGGAGGCGTCTCGAGCGGAAAGGACGTCATGGAGATGATGATGGCCGGGGCCTCGGCCGTGCAGGTCGGCGCCGCTTCCATCCGCAACCCGCGCGCCTGCATAACGATAATTAATGAATTGGCGTGCATGAAAAAATGAGGCAGGTTGTCCTCTGCGACCATTTACCCGGATAGGGTTGCGAAGCAACAGGGAGCAGAGGACTTCTGCCGAATATAATGCACGCCAACATAAACAAAGGATAATGAACAAAGATGTTATCATCGCCTGCGACTTTGCAGGGAAAGAACAGACACTGACCTTTCTAGACCGGTTCCCGGAGGGTGAAAAACCTTTCGTAAAGGTGGGAATGGAGTTGTTCTACGCCGAGGGGCCTGCGATCGTGCGGGAACTCAAGTCCCGCGGCCACCGGGTCTTCCTGGACCTCAAACTCCACGACATCCCCAATACCGTCCGCAAGGCCATGGCGGTACTCTCGGGACTGGGCGTGGACCTCTGCAATGTCCACGCCGCCGGAACGGTGGAAATGATGCGCGCAGCGCGCGAAGGACTGGGCCCCGACGCCCTGCTGATCGCGGTCACTCAGCTCACCTCCACGAGCGAGGAGCGCATGCAGCGCGAACTGCTGATCGATGCCGACATGCCCTCGGCCATTGCCCATTACGCCCGAAATGCGAAGGAAGCCGGCCTGAACGGCGTTGTCTGTTCCCCGCTGGAAGTGCCGCTCGTCAAGGAATGCTGCGGAACTGCATTTCTTGCCGTAACCCCGGGCATCCGCTTCGCGGACAGCGCCGCCGACGACCAGGTACGCATCACCACCCCCGCCCGCGCCCGGGAACTGGGCTCGGATTTCATCGTCGTCGGCCGCCCGGTTACGGCGGCACAGGACCCCGTCGCCGCATGGAAACAATGCAGAAAAGATTTTTTAGGACTATGACACAAGAGAGAACCATCGCCGAAGGACTGCTCTCCATCGGCGCCGTATTTTTAAGGCCGGACAAGCCCTTTACCTGGGCCAGCGGCATCCAGAGCCCGATGTACTGCGACAACCGCCTTGTCCTTTCCGCCCCCGCGGTGCGCGAAACGGTGGAGCAGGCGCTGGCGGAACTGATCGCCCGGGAATATCCCGGCACCGAAATGCTGATGGGCACCTCCACCGCCGGCATAGCGCACGCCGCGCTCGCCGCCGCCCTGCTGCACCTGCCGATGGGCTACGTGCGCAGTTCGGCAAAGGACCACGGGAGGGCCAACCGTATCGAAGGCCGCCTGGAACCCGGAACGCGGGTGGTGGTGGTCGAAGACCTGATTTCCACCGGCGGAAGCGCCATCGAAACGGTCGAAGCCCTGCGAGAAGCGGGCGCGCAGGTCCTGGGTATCGCCAGCCTCTTCACCTACGGGATCAGGCGCGGAGAGCAGCGCATCGCCGCGGCCGGAACCGTCAACCACTCGCTCTGCCGCCTGGATACCCTCGTGCAGGTGGCGGCGGAACAGGGCTATATCGCCGAAGCGCAAAAAGCACAAATCCTTGCATTCAGAGACGCATTATGAAACATCTCATCGATCCGACGGACCTCACGCGGGAAGAAACCGACCAGATTATCGACCTTGCCCTGGAAATCATCGCCCACCGCGAAGACTGGCAGGAGAGAATGGCGCACCGCAAACTCTCGACGCTGTTTTATGAGCCGAGCACCCGCACGCGCCTTTCCTTCACCGCGGCGATGATGGAACTCGGCGGCAACGTGCTCGGATTCGCCGACGCCGCCAACTCCTCCGTCAGCAAGGGCGAAACCGTACAGGATACGGTCCGTGTCGTCAGCAGTTTCGTGGATATCATCGCCATGCGCCATTATATCGAAGGCGCGCAGCTTTACGCCTCCGAAGTGTCTCCGGTGCCGATCATCAATGCCGGCGACGGCAGCCACTCGCATCCTACGCAGACGCTGACCGACCTGCTGACCATCCGGCGCGAACTGGGGCACATCGACGGCATTACCATCGGCTTCTGCGGCGACCTGCGCTTCGGCCGCACTGTCCATTCGCTCATCAAGGCCCTGGCAAGGTACAAGGACATCAAGGTCATCCTGATTGCCCCGGAGGCGCTGAAACTCCCGGATTACATCCGCCGCGACGTCTGCGAGAAACTGCACATCGACTATCGGGAAGTGGAAACCCTGGAAGAGGTGATGCCCGAACTTGACATCCTCTACATGACGCGCGTACAGAAGGAACGGTTTCTGGACGAGGATGAATTCGACCGCGTCAAGGACAGTTTCCGGCTGGACTGCGAAAAATTGTCCCGGGCGAAGCGGAAGATGGCCGTCCTGCATCCCCTGCCCCGGGTCAACGAAATCCTGCAGGAAGTGGACGAGGACCCGCGGGCGGCCTATTTCCGTCAGGTAGAAAACGGAAAATTCGTGCGGATGGCACTGATTGTCAAATTGCTCGAGTGGAAGGACGACCCGGCGCACGGAATGCCGGAGGACGATTTCCCCATCTACAATCCCCACGCCAAATGCACCAATCCCAAGTGCATCTGCGCCAGCGAGGCGGCTCCCCACAAATTCCGCCGCAGCGCCGGCGGAGAACTGCGCTGCTGGTACTGTGATGCCAAGGTAAAGTAAATCGCCTCCGGGCCGGACCTCCAAGGTCCCGCCCCTCGTTGTTTTTTGGTGATTTTGTACGAGCGCAGGGCCCAGTGGGCCTTGGCTCCGAACAAATATGACGATTTTGTACGAGCGCAGGACCCTTTGTCCTGCAACAAGAACAGCAACCTCCTATCATTGACCCCTAATGTGCCGTTCGCCGTCCCTTTGGGGGAGCAGGTCCGGCAAC
>JAFSVL010000036.1 GCA_017445015.1 Bacteroidales bacterium
GCGCTGACAGCCCCTGCAGACCCCGGTAGTTCTTTCCTGCATAGGTAAAAGAAACGGGGATGCGCTCGGGATGCTCCGTCCAGTCATTGAACCATCGTTCGCCTTCTTCATAACGCAGGTTGGCCCGGTCGGAACGGGGAACGGGGCGGAAAGAAGTACAGGACGGGCAGAAAAACCCGGACAGAAACAAGACAAGGGCCGTCAGCACGGCCGGAAACGAATAGCTTTTCATAGGGACAAAGATAGGACAATCCGTCCGAATCTGAAAGAAAATGAACATATCTTTTTCGGCTTTGAACAAAAATGGCTGTTTTTGTTCGATTTTCCTTTCGTTCTTTTTCGATTTTGAAGAAAGGTGAACATTTCGGATCGGCGTATGGGGGCATAAACTAATTTAGCAGGCGAGAAAACGGATAGAAATGGATGCAACGATGAACAATAAAAAGAAAAGTCTCGCGGCGGTACCCTATGCGTTGCTGGGGATGCTGGCGCTGGCGGGCGTTTGGTCCTGTGCCAAGCAGGAACTGCCCGAACCTTCGGAGGATGCCCTGATTGCCCGGACGGAAGTTCCGCAAGGGGAGCGTTGGCTGGATGTCAAGACGGTCCCGATGACCTTCGAGGTCAGCCCGGAGGACAACGCTACCAAGGCCTGGCTGTCCGGTACGCATTTCAATTGGACCGGCGGGGATAAAATCGGTTTGTACGACAACTTGCGTCCCACCCTTCATCCCTTTACCTTGAACTCCGTCAGCTCCGACGGAGGTACGGGCTATGTCACGGGCGAGGTGACCGAAGGCTCCACCAAGTGGTACGCCGTCTATCCCCAGAGCGCGATGACCTCTTTCTCCGACGGCCTGTGCGATGTGACCCTGCCCGCCGTGCAGCACGCCGGCAGCCGTTATGTGGACCCCTCCGCCCTGCTGGCCGTGTCTTATACGACAGGAAAGAAACTCTCCTTCCACAATGTCTTTGCGCTGCTGACGCTGAAGGTGGACAAATCCGACATCACGCACATCCAGATTATCGGCAACCAGGGCAGCGTCCTCGCCGGCACCGTCACGGTCAACGCCTCTACGGGCAAAATCTCCGCCATCAAGGATCCCAAAACTGAGATCCACCTCTATCCTTCCGGCTCCACTTTTGTCACCGGACAGGAATACCTCGTCCCCGTCTTGCCGTATAACAGCGGCGTGGAGGGGAGTACTCCGTTGGAAGGTTTCACCCTCATCATGTATACTTCCAGTGAAACCGATGCCGGCATCGCCTGCTATGTCAAACGGACCGACAAGACCTTGTCCCTCGCCCGGGGCGAAGGACAGAAACTGGGCGTCATCAGCTCCGGCTCCGGTTTTTCCTCCACCACACTGGCCTCTTCTTCCTGCACCGGCTATTATTCCAACAAACTGGATCTGACCTTCCCGGGCGGCACTTCCCACGCCTATCGCGTCGCCCTCTACCGCGATGCTGCCTGTACCGACATGGTCGTGGCCTACAACATTCCGGCCACCAACCTCTCTTCGTCCGGCCCTTTCAGCGCCGCCTCTTCGAGCCTGACCTTCGGCGGGCTGGATCCGGACACACAATACTGGTTCCGGGGCATCGACCGGACCACCGGGCAGCCGACGATCATCGTCCGGCCCCATACCACGCTCGCGGTCGAGCGGAAGACCATGGCTGCATCCGCTTCCGTCGGGGATGTCATCCTGATGGAGGACTTCGGCGAGCTGTGCTATGGCTCGTCGGGTGATGCCACGGGCAGGGGAGGTCCTTTCCGCGTATCGAACATCTCCACCTCCATCGCCGCCTTCACGCCCTTCCGGGGCGAAATCCGCGAGGACAGCGGGGTGTACTACAAGGCCTCCACCGTCGAGATGCGCCTGTTTACCTTCGGTCGCAACGCCATAGGTGCCACGCGTCTGGCCGACTGGGCGGAATACAGCGAGCGCCAGGGGCAGGTGAGTGTCTGCGACGAGACCGCCAATCCCGTGTGCGCCCGCAACGGGATGTTGAAAATCGGAGCCGACAAATATACC
>JAFSVL010000037.1 GCA_017445015.1 Bacteroidales bacterium
AAATACAAGCCCAGCCGCTCGCCTCCCCAGACGATGTCTTTAGTATCGACACCGAAATGACGGACAGCGTTACGGGCGGCTTCTCCGAGAGGATTCGCCGGAAGTTTCGTCACGAACGAAGCATCCAGTCCATAATTGGCCAGAGACACAGCTACGTTGGCTTCACCGCCGGCGTAGGAGGCCTCGAATTTGTCAGCCTGCACAAACCTCAGATATCCTTCCGGATTGAGGCGCATCATAATTTCACCGAATGTTACAACTCTCATATTATCTATATTTTCGAATTTGCTACAAGTGCCTCGGCCACTGCCGTGATTTTATCCCACTCTCCTGCGGCAATCCATTCCTTGTTTGTAAGGTTTCCGCCGACTCCGGCTCCGACACAGCCCGCCTTAATGAAATCAGCGATATTGTCAGGACCTATCCCGCCTACTGCGAGGAAAGGGATCTGCGACAGGGGGGCCTTGATGGCTTTGATGTATCCGGGGCCAAGCTGTCCCGCGGGGAATATTTTCACATAGTCCGCTCCCGCATTCCATGCTTCCATGGCCTCGGTGGGCGTCAATGCCCCGGGCATGGCGATGAGGGAGTCGGCGACGCATTTGCGGATCAGTTCCGGATTCACATTAGGCGTGACCATGAACTGCCCGCCGGCATCCTCGCAGATTGTCAGCTGCTCCATCGTCAGCACTGTGCCGGCGCCGACTTTCATGTCAGAGCCGAAATTCTTTTTGATGGCGCTGATTGCTGAAGCAGTGTCCTTCCAGCTCTCGGGGTTTTTCTGATTGAAGGTAACCTCGACCATATCGATGCCGCCCTTGCGGTAAGCCTCTGCAAGCCGCAGACAAACGTCCGGCTCGAAGCCTCTGATGATTGCTACTATCATATCTTTAGTCTTTTTCCCAAATGCCTCCGTGGGCCATAGAGCCCACGTTTCTAACAAACAGATTCAGGTAACGGGGATACTTGGATCCGTCGAAACTCCAGTTGAAGTCTTTCTTCCTGGATTCCAGGTCGGCATCCACACTAATGCTGCGTTTCGGGATATCGATACTTATCATATCTCCGTCCCTTAGGAGTCCCAGGGGGCCCATCAGCGCCGCCTCGGGCGATACATAGCCTACGGACAGGCCGGACGAACCTCCGGAGAAGCGTCCGTCGGTTATGACCGCGCAGGAATCGAATAGTTCCTTACGGCCTTTCAGCATTTCCTGGAAGGTGAATGCAGTGGTTCCGAAACGGCCCTTCAAGCCGAGGAAGCGGAGTACGCAGGCGTCGCCGACATTTATACGGCCCTGTTTGAGTGCCTCGAGGGCATCATCCAGTTCATCGAAGACACGTGCGGGACCGCGGAATGTCATCAGCTGTTCGGGGACTGCGGCTATCTTCACGATAGAACCTTCCGGGGCGAGATTGCCATAAAGCACCCCGATACCCGGCATCCGCATTACGGGATTGTCGAGCGAATGGATGACGTCGCGGTTATAGACAACCGCATTCTTGACATTTTCAGCGAGGGTTTTCCCGGTGACGGTCATGCAATCGCCGTCGAGTTTAGGCAGGAGCTCTTTCAGCAGTGCGGGCATACCTCCGGCGAGGCATAGGTCGTGTACGGAGTATTTCGGCCCGCTCGGCACTATGTGCGCCAGCAGAGGGATGTCGTTGGATGCTTCGTCGAAGTATTTCCACCAGGGCTCATCGTATCCTGCTTCATAGGCGATGGCCGGGATGTGAAGCAGAAGGTTTGAGGATGCGGCGATGGCCATATCCATCTTGATGGCATTGCGCAGGGACTTCGGAGTGATTATCTGCCTGGCGGTCACGCCTTCTTCCACCATACCCATTATGCGGCGGCCAGCCTGATAGGCTATCAGGTATAGCTCGCTGGATGTCGCAGCCACGGATGAGTTCCCGGGCAGGGACATTCCGAGCGCTTCTGAGACCATGCACATGGAGTTTGCGGTAGTCATCGATGTGCAGCCGCCGCAGGTTCCCCACGAATGCTCGACGAGGTCATTGTACAGATCCGCATCGATGCGTCCAGCTTCCATAGCGCCGACTTTGTCCTGCGCGTGGATATGTATGACTTCCTGCCCCCTGCAGATACCGTGCGGCATGTATCCGCCGGTAACCATGATGGCGGGAATGTCGATGCGGGCGGCGGCCATTAGGTGACCTGGTACCACTGAGTCGCAGGTCGAGAGGAGCACCATGCCGTCGAAGAAATTGCCTTCGACAGTGAGTTCAACCTGATCGGCGATAAGGTTTCGGCTGGGGACCTCGATGTATTTCGG
>JAFSVL010000038.1 GCA_017445015.1 Bacteroidales bacterium
AAGGCCATCAGTTATACGCTTCCTCTGCTGCCGCGCCTGAGCCGCTACGTGAACGACGGCCGCTTCTGCATTGACAACAATCTCGTGGAGAACGCCACCAGGCCTCTGGCCCTGGGCCGGAAGAACTTCCTGTTCTGTGGAAACCACGATGCTGCAATACGTGCCGCCATCGTCTACTCTCTGGTGGACAGTTGCAAGGCGCTGGACGTTGACCCGCGTGAATGGATGGAGGATGTCCTGCTCCGGATACCCGGAAACGAGAATAACCGCGAAGCCCTCCGTGAACTCCTGCCAGACAAGTGGGCAAAACAAACCAACTAGAATCAACTTGACCCAACTTGGACCAACTTGGACAAGTTGCCTCCAACTTGAAATCAAATAAACAAGTCGTCTTTTATCGGAGGCTTACAGGACAGCGACGAGGTCCTTTTCCGCTATGCTCTCCGCCGCAAGGAAGACGGCGAGCTGATGTCCGACCGTCTCCAGTTCCTCTTCCTGGAACTTCCCAACTGCAAGAGCGCGCTCACCCCGAAGGCCACGCTGCTGGACAACTTTTGTTATGCCTTGAGGAATCTCCCGGAGTTCGAGGACATCCCGGAAGAGTTCTCGCAGGAAATCTTCACCCTTTTGTTTAATTCCGCGGAAATCGCTACCTTTACCACCGACGAACGCAATAAGTACAAGCACGATATGACTACGCAACGTGACATACGCAACCAGATTGCCTACGCACGCAAAGAGGGCGTTGCGGAAGGGAAGGCGGAAGGAAGAGCGGAAGAGAAAATCGAAGTGGCCAGGAATCTCTTAAAACTGGGCGTAACTTCCGAACAGATTTGCTTGGCGACAGGATTGACCAAAGAACAGTTGGAAGCCATATAACAAGCACGATATGACTACGCATGTGTTCATTACGAAAAAAGTCGTAATAAGAGGAATCGCATAAGGGCCCTGCCATTCAAGTTTTTTTGCGATTTTCAAGAAATACAGGGCCCTGCAAGACTAGACCTCCCAGGTGGAGCCGGAGCGGAGGAGGTCGTCGACGCAGTGGATGCGGGCGCGGGCGCTGACTTCGTCCACCTGGCGATTGACGCCGGTGTCGTAGGTGTCGGCTTCCACGTCGCGCAGGATGCCGAGGGCCACCGGGAAGTCCGGTCCCTTCATCTCCGCGAGCATCAACTGCAGGCCGGGATCCGGGCAATGGGCGTCATGGGTAAGGATATCGTCTTCCGTAATACCGTCCTGCCCTATCGTCACCACCTTCAACTGCATGCCGTCCAGGACCAGACCCTTGTCGCGGTTTGCCCCGAATATCATCTTTTCTCCATGACGCAGGACCAGCGTACGGTCCGCCTTGACCGCCGGATCGGAAATCTCCTTGTGCGTACCATCATTGAAAATCACACAGTTGGTAAGCATTTCCATCACGGAAGTTCCCTTGTGCCGGGCCGCCGCCACCATGATTTCCTCATTGAACTTGAGGTCCATGTCCAGGGACCGCGCAAAGAATGTTCCCTTGGCGCCGAGCACGAGGGATCCGGGATTGAACGGCGGTTCCACGGTCCCGTACGGCGACGTCTTGGTAATCGCCCCGAGTTTGGAGGTCGGAGAATACTGCCCCTTGGTCAGGCCGTAGATACGGTTGTTGAAGAGCAGGATATTAATATCGATGTTACGGCGGATGGCATGGATGAAATGGTTGCCGCCGATAGCGAGCGCATCGCCGTCACCGCAGGCCTGCCAGACGGAGAGTCCGGGCTGTGCCACCTTGATACCGGTGGAAATGGCCGTTGCACGACCGTGGATGCTATGGAAACCATAAGTATCCATATAATAGGGAAGCCGTGACGAGCAGCCGATACCCGACACCACGACAAATTTCTCCTTGGGAAGGCCGGTCTCTTCGCTTACGGCGGGAAGCGCCCGCTGCAGGGCCGCCAGCACCGCATGATCACCGCAACCGGGGCACCAGCGCACCTCCTGGTTGCTCTTGAAGTCCTTGGCTGTATATTGCATCATAATCTTTTTATTTAAGCAAGTCACGAATCGCATCCACAATCTCGGTAACCAGGAACGGCTGTCCCTGCACCTTGTTGCACTGCCGGATATCCACGCCGGGGAACAGGCCGCGAAGATAACGCGCAAACTGTCCGGAATTGAGTTCGCAGACCAGCACCTGCCCGAAAGAGGCAAGCACGTCGCCCGTATTCGCGGGCAGCGGCAGGATATAGTCAAAATGCGCGAAAGACACCCCCTCCACTTCGCTCACGGCGCTGAGGATATGCCCATAAGTACCGCCCCAGCCCACAACCAGCAATTTGCCTGACTGCGGTCCGCGAACCTTCAGTTCCGGCAGGCTCGCGGCGATGCGCTGTACCTTTTCCGCCCGTTCGGCGACCATCTGCGCATGATTGGCGGGGTCCGTCGACAGCACGCCGGCATGGTTCTTTTCCAGACCGCCGACACGGTGTTCGAAGCCTTTGGTCCCGGGCACGGCCCAGCGGCGCACCAGCGTTTCGGGGTCGCGGTCGAAGGGATGGAATTTCTCCCCTTCCGGCAGCGCGCCCTGCACAAAGGGAGGAACGATGGAAGGATAATCCTTCATCTTGGGGATGCGCCAGGGCTCACTGCCGTTGCCGAGGAAGCCCTCGGACAGCAGCAGCACCGGCGTCATGTGCTCCAGAGCCATTTTCGCGGCCTGGAAAGCGGCATCGAAACAATGGGCCGGCGAGTGGGCGGCGACCACGGGCATCGGGCATTCCCCGTTACGGCCGTAAAGCGCCTGATCGAGGTCCGTCTGCTCGGTTTTGGTAGGCAGTCCTGTAGAGGGACCGCCGCGCTGCACATCCACGACCACCAGCGGCAGTTCCGCCATGACCGCGAGCCCCATCGCCTCGCTCTTGAGGGAAATGCCGGGGCCGGATGTCGTCGTTGCGGCAAGTTGCCCCGCATAGGCGGCACCGATAGCCGTGCAGATGCCGGCGATCTCGTCTTCCGCCTGCACCGTGCGTACATTCAGGTTTTTGTGCAGGGCCAGTTCCTCGAGGATGGCCGTGGCGGGGGTAATCGGATAGGACCCGCAGAAGAGCGGGAGGCCCGCCTTTTCCGAGGCCGCAATCAGGCCCCAGGCCGTCGCCTGGTTTCCGGTAATGTTGCGGTAAGTCCCCTTGGGCAGATCCGCCGCCTTGGCCACGGTATAGGTATTGGGGATGGCCTGGATGTTCGCCGCATAGTTAAATCCGTCATTGAGCACCTTTTTATTGGGCTCGATGACCTCGGGATGTTTCTTGGAGAACTTCTTTTCAAGGTATTGCCAGATATACTCCAGCGGCCGGCTGTAGATGTAGCAGGCCATGCCCAGCGTGAACATGTTCTTGCATTTGAGGATGGCCTTCTGGTCCATCCCGCTGTCCTTCAGGCTCTCTTTGGTGAGCGTGGTGATGGGCGCGACAATCAGGGTACGGTCCTCCACGCACAACTCTTCGAAAGGATTGTCCGTGGTGAAACCCGCCTTGCGCATGCCCGCCTCGTCAAATGCGTCATCGTCCACCAGAATCATGGCCGTAGGCTTGCACCATTTGGCATTGGCCTTGAGAGCGGCGGGATTCATGGCGACCAGCAGGTCACAAAAATCGCCGGGAGTGTTTACGGAGCCGTCTCCGATATGCACCTGGAATCCGGAAACGCCGGAAACCGTTCCATGCGGAGCACGGATTTCGGCCGGATAATCAGGGAAGGTCGAAAGTCCGTTGCCGTAAATGGCGGACATATCGGCGAAAAGGGACCCGGTCAGCTGCATGCCGTCCCCGGAGTCCCCTGCAAATCTGATTACGACGTCCTTTACATCAATAACCTTGTTTTGCATAGTTTATACCAGTTACAATAAATATACTACTTTCACCCGGATGGATTACTGCGGGCACCCGGCGTTCCGTTATCAGAAGGGCGAAGACTTCCGCTTAACGCTGCAAGGCTACTGCTGCAGGGCCTGCTGCTGTGCCTGAAGTTCCGCCTGGAGCGATTCGAGCGTACGGTCGGCGGGAATTCCGAGCAGTTTGCGGGCATCCGGCGTGATGTCGGTGCTCTGCGCCTCGTCGAAATAAACGAGGGTCGCCGCCTCGAACACATAAATGTAGCCGCGTTCCTTGGCAATTCCCTTGACGGTGTCCATTACCTTCTTGTAAATGGGCGCCATCAGCTGCTGCTGCTGTTGCTGCAGTTCCGTCTGGATGGACTGCTCGAATTCCTGGATACGGGTACGGATATCCGTGAGTTCCTTTTCCTTGCTCTCGCGGATGGCCGCGGTCCAGGTCTGTCCGCTCTGTTCGTACTTCTGATACTTGGACTGGAATTCGTCCACCATGGCCTGATAGGTATCCTGGGCTTCCTTGCGCGAGGCGGTGAGGGTGGCCCGGGCCTTGTCCGATTCAGGAGAAAGCTGAACGAGTTCTTCGGTGTTCACGTGAGCGAACTTCGGCTGGGAAAGTCCGGTCAGGGAGAGCAGCGCCATAGCAGCGGTCAAGAAAAACTTTTTCATAACTGTAAGATTTAAAATTGTTGTCCGATAACGAAGTGGAACTGGCTGCCGCCCGAGGTGGGATCGTCGAAGCCCCAGCCCCAGTCTACACCGAGCAGACCGATCATCGGAAGGAAGATTCGCACGCCGACGCCCGCGCTCCGCTTGATCTGGAAGGGATTGAAGTCGCGGATATCGGCCCAGCAGTTTCCTCCTTCGAGGAAGGCGAGCACGAAGATGGTGGAGGTAGGCTGGAGAATCACCGGATAGCGGAGTTCCACCGTAAATTTGTCATATACGTTTCCCGAATAGGTATAATTCCCGGTATTGTAGCCGGAAACGCTCTTCGGCGTAAGGGAATAATTCTCGTAACCGCGGAGCGATATCACTTCGGAACCGTAGGTATTGTACCCCGACATGCCGTCGCCGCCCACGAGGAAGCCCTCGAAAGGAGAATAGCCCCAGCGGCGGTTGTAGTAGCCGAGATAACCGAACTGCGCCCGGGTCATGAGTACGAGATCGCCCACCAGTTTGGTATAGGTGGTGGCGGAGAATTTCCACTTGTGGTACTCGATCCAGCGATAGCGGTTCTGCGCGCTCCAGTTGTCGTAATCGACGTCGCGCCAGCTTCGCACGGGGACCTTGTTGCCCTTGATGTCGTAATCGTATTTCCGGAAGAGCGAGAACGGAGGAGTAAGCGACAGGGACATCGAAATGTCGGAGCCCTGACGGGGATAGATCTGCTGGTCGGTGGAGTTGCGGGACAGGCTGACGGTATAACTGATATTGTTGGAGGTACCGTTGTCGAAGATGAAGTAACCCGAATACCAGTTCGTCAGACGGTAAGTCTGCCAACTGAGTCCGTTGTACAGGACAAAGTAGTTGTCCGGCCACTTGAGGCGCGTACCCAGCGATGCGGAGAAGCCGAAGACTTCGAACTGCTTGTCGTTGCGGAGGATGTTGTATGCCAGATAGGAGTTGGTCTGGCGCGTGTAGTAAGCGGCCAGATTGAGCGACGTGGGCTTTTTGCCGAAGAGCCAGGGCTCGGTAAAATTGGCCGTGAGAGCGGTGTAATAGGTACCGTTGGTCTGGAAACGGAACGAGAGGTTCTGCGCATCGCCCAGCGGGACCGGCCGCCAGGCGCCCTTGTCGAAGAGCCGGCGCGTGGAGAAATTGTTGAAACTGACGCCTACCGTGGCGACGAAGGTCCGTCCGCCCCAGCCACCGGAAAGTTCCAGCTGACTGGAAGGTTTCTCCGTTACGTTATAGACCAGGTCCACGGTATTGGTAAGTTGGTTGGGGATGATGGAGTAGCCGGAGGTGGGGTTCATGATGGCTTCCGGGTCGAACTGTCCCAAGGAAGCGATTTCCCGCACGGAACGCTCGAAATCGGTCTGGCTGAAGAGATAGCCTGGCCGCGTAAATATCTGACGCCGGACCACCCGTTCGTTCGTCAGGTCGTTGCCGTTGATGATGATATTGTTCAGCGTGGCCTGCTTTCCCTCGGATATGCGCATTTCCACATCGACGGTATCGTTCTGGATGTTGGTCTCCACGGGATTGAGGTTGAAGAACAGGTAGCCGTTGTCCCGGTAGAGTTTGGAAACGTCATACTCTCCCTGCTTTCCGCCGCCGAAGAGACGCTTCTGCATCGTCACCACATCATAGATGTCGCCTTTCTTGATGGACAGCACATTATTGAGCACTTCCGTAGGATAGACGGAGTTGCCGGTCCAGCTGATGTCGCCGAAGTAATACTTCTTGCCCTGTTCCAGGTAGAGGTCGATACCCAGCCGCTTCTTCCCGGAGGGCGTCGTCACGTAATACACGGAGTCGCGCACCAGACGGGCGTCGCGGAAACCCGCCTCATTGAACGCACTGACCAGGGACTTCTTGTCGGAGATGTATTCTTTTTCGTTGAATTTTTTGCTGTTGAAGAAGTTGTACCATTTGTTGGACTTGGTCTTCTTCATGGAGCGCGAGAGTTTGAAGTCCTTGAGATCTTTTTCCCCGATGAAATTGATGGTCTGGATGCGGACCTTTTCACCTTTGGCGATGTCGAAATTGACGCGGATCGCGCTGCGGACCATCGTATCGCGCACCACCTGCGTCCGGACATCGCAGAGGAGGAAGCCCTTCTCTGCGTAGTATCGCTTGATGATGTCGGCGCAGGTCTTCTCGACATATTCGGAAAATTCACCGCCGCGACGCAGTTTCAGCCGCTCCTGCAAATCCTTTTTCTCGCCGGAACGGATACCGCTGAAGGTCCAGCGGGAAACGCGCGGCCGTTCCGTGATACGGACCTTGAACCAGGCGGTGTCTCCGGCCGCGTTGGTGTGGTCGATTTCAAAGGAGACGTCCTCGAAGAAACGCTGCATCCAGAGCCGGCGCACGACGGATGCGGTTTCCTCGCCGGGAACGGTGATGCTTGTACCTGCGCTGAGTCCCGTGAGCTGAAGAATCTGCTCTGAGCGGAAGTAGTTGTTTCCCTCGACGCTCAGGCCGCCGATGACATAGCTCTTCGGGTGCGCATAATCCACCTCGACGCCCGTTTCCTGGGCCCGAAGCGGCGGAGCGCCCGTAAAAAGGGCGGCTCCCATCATCAACGCTGTCAGCTTCCTTCTCATCGATTAAACTTGCAAATATAGCAATAATTTCCCTATTCCGCTTTTATTTTTCCGTACCGGCGGTCACGGGCGGCATATTGCTGCAAAGCGTCCAGCAGGGCTTCCTTCCGAAAATCGGGCCAAAGCGTATCGGTAAAGACAAATTCCGTATATGCACATTGCCAAAGCATATAATTGGAGAGCCGCTGTTCGCCGGAAGTACGGATGAGCAGATCCGGGTCGGGAATGCCCGCGGTGACGAGCTGCGCACCCAGATCCTCCGCGGTGGGGACGTATGCCGGATCGGCTGAAAGGCGCGCCGCCAGTTTCGCGGAAGCCTGGAGGATATCCCACCTGCCGCTGTAACTGATGAAAAGGATCATCGTGATGCGGGAGCCTCCGGCCGTCGCGCTTTCGACCGCGTCGATCATCGCGTTAAGTTTTGCCGAGAGGCGCGCACGGTTGCCCAGGATCCGCAGGCGGACGCCGTTCGCCGTCAGTTCGTCTTTTTCCTTCAGCATCGACTCGGCAAAGAGTTCCATCAGGAAAGACACTTCCGGCTCCGGGCGGCCCCAGTTTTCTTCGGAAAACGCATAGAAGGAAAGGTAGCGCACGCCCAGGTCCGATGCGGCGCGCAGAACTTCACGGATGCTCTGCACCCCCTCTACATGGCCCTCCACGCGGTTCTTGCCCCGAAGACGCGCCCAGCGGCCGTTGCCGTCCATGATAATGGATATATGCTGCGGGATTTTCGTGAGTTGTTCCATAACTTATCTTTGTTCGCCGGAATTGCGGATGTCGCTGCCCCAGAGCAGCCGGCTCTTGAGTGCGCCGATAAAATCCGTCCTGCCGGCATTGACGCGACGGGCACGGACCGGAGCCGCCCCCAGACGGAGACGGGTTGTTGCGGGAATGCTATAGACCCTGTTGTCCATCGAGAACAGCACATCGCTGCTGCGTGCCTGGAAGGTAATGCCGATTTCCGTGTGGAGGGGCACGATGAGCGGACGCACGTTGAGGTTATGCGGCGAAACGGGAGCCACGATCAGGATGTCCGTATCCGGGAGGCAGATGGGGCCGCCGACGCTCAGGGAGTAGGCCGTCGAGCCGGTGCTTGTGGAAACCAGCAGGCCGTCCGCCCAATAGGTGGGCAGTTTTTCGCCCCCGACAGTCACATCTACGCCGAGCATGGCCCCGCCGCCCCGCAGGACGCTTACCTCATTGAGGGCAAAGCGCCAAAAGGAGGAGTCGGGCTCGAAACGCGCCCCGGCAGCATCCTCCAGTTTCACCTCGAGCATAGCACGCTCCTCGATACGGTAACGGCCGGAAAGCAGCAGGGAGACGACATCTTCAACGCCGCTGCCGGAAAGAAAGCCCATCCGTCCCAGGTTTACGCCGAACACGGCTATGCCTTTCCCCGCCGCGATGCGGGTAGCGTCGAGGAATGTGCCGTCTCCGCCGATACTGAGCAGCATTTCGCAATCATGGCACAGGTCTGAGGTACTCCGGGCCTCGAAAAGGGAAATCCCGGCCTCCTCCAGACGGGAGAGCAGCGCCACGACGCGCGCATCCGTGCGCAGGGCGTCATTCTTCATAAAATAGCCAATTCGCATAACAAACTTCAAATTTAGCATTTTTTTGTTTATTTTTGCATGTTATGACCCGACTGAGTGTCAATATCAACAAATTCGCCACCCTCCGCAATGCCCGCGGAGGGAATCTTCCCGATGTGGTAAAGGCGGCACGCGACTGCGAACGCTTCGGCGCGCAGGGCATCACGGTACACCCCCGTCCGGACGAGCGTCACATCCGGTATTCCGACGTCAAGCTTCTCCGGCCCGTCGTGGAAACGGAATTCAATATCGAGGGAAATCCTATTCCCAGTTTCATCGAACTGGTCTGCTCCGTGCTGCCAGACCAGGTAACGCTGGTGCCCGACGCCCCCAACGTCATCACCTCCAACGCCGGCTGGGACACGCTGACAAGCGGGGAGTTCCTGACCGAGGTGTGCACTCTCTTTAAAGAGAAAGGAATCCGCGTTTCCATTTTCACGGATCCGGATCCCGAGATGGTGCGGGGAGCGCTCGCCTGCGGAGCGGACCGCGTGGAACTGTACACCGCCTCGTACGCCGAAAACTATGCGAAAGACCGGGAAGCGGCCGTCGCCCCTTATGTACGCGCTGCGGAGGCGGCGCGGGAATGCGGGCTCGGGCTGAACGCCGGTCACGACCTGAACCTGGAGAACCTCTCCTGGTACATCCGGAACATTCCCTGGACGGACGAGGTATCTATCGGGCATGCCATTATCTGCGATGCCCTGTATCTGGGTCTGGAACGCACCATCGGCGAATACCTGAACTGTATTGAAAATTATTAGATTACATTTGATCATGAAAAAATTACCCCTTATTTTGAGCATTTGCGCCCTGCTGGTAGCGGTCGCAGCCTGCGTATTGTCCCTCACGGGCAGGGAGAAGAAAACGGCAACGGCAACGACGGGAGAGACGGAAGGCGCACCCGCAGGAGCCATCGTCTATTTTGATTTTGACCGCGTGCTGGATGAATATGACCTGGCGAATGACGAACGGAACAAACTGCAGACCAAGATGCAGAACGTGGAGCAGGAACTCAAGCGGAAGCAGAACCGCATCGAGCGCGACCAGAAAGCCTTTCAGGACAAGATGAACAAGGGTATCCTGACGACCTCCACCGCCAACGAACAATACCAGAAACTTCAGCAGCAGGCCGCCGCTTTCCAGGAGGAAGCCGCACGCAAGCAGCAGGAAATGGCCGAGGAGCAGCAGGTGATGATGAACCTGCTGACCGACGCGGTGAAGACCTTCGTGGACAGTTACAACGAAGAGAAAGGATACGACATGATTTTCGCCTATCAAATGCAGTTGAACATGCCCTATCCCCTGGTGACCGCCACCTCCGCCCTTGACATTACCGACGAAATCATCGCAGGCCTGAACGCCGAATACGCCAAGAACAAGGAGACCAAGTGAGAATCGCCATCCTCTCCTGCTTCCATCCGTACAGGGGCGGCATCGCCCAGTTCAATGCCGGAATCTTTACCGAATTGGGCCGGGAGCATAGCGTCAAGGCGTTCAATTTCAAGCGTCAGTATCCGTCCCTGCTCTTCCCGGGCAAGACACAGTTCGTGACAGACCGGGACGAGGCGGTTCCGGTGCCCTCGGAAGCCCTGCTGGACAGCATCTGTCCGCGCAGTTGGAGACGCACGGCCCGCGCCGTCAAAGCCTGGAAGCCGGATTTGCTGGTCGTTCGCTACTGGATGCCGTTTTTTGCCCCTTCACTCGGATTTGTAGCCAGGAAGATGCCCCCGTCCGTCAAGGTCATCGGGATACTGGACAACGTGATTCCCCACGAACGCAGGCCGCTGGACGGCTGCCTTACGCGCTATTTCCTGGCGGGGCTGGACGGAGCCGTCACCCTCTGCGAGGAGGTGGGACGCGACCTGAAGGCGCTGCGGCCGCAGCTGCCGCATAAGGTACTGCCCCATCCCGTTTACACGCACTTCGGAGAGAAACTGCCCCGCACGGAGGCGGAAAGCGCCCTCGGGCTGCTGCCGGGCAAGAAGAACCTGCTCTTTTTCGGACTGATCCGGGAATACAAGGGACTGGACATCCTGATCGAGGCTTTCGGCCGCCTGGACGACAGTTATCAGCTCATCATCGCAGGAGAGCCGTACGGGTCCTTCGAAAAATACCGGAAACTCATCGACGCCTGTCCGGGAAAAGAACGTATCCGGCTTTATCCGGAGTACATTCGCGATTCCGAGGTGAAGCGCTGGTTTTCCGCTGCGGACGTAGTGGTCCTTCCCTACCGCAGCGCCACCCAGAGCGGCGTCAGTTCCGTCGCCTACCATTTTGAGGTTCCGATGATCGTTACCGCCGTGGGCGGATTGCAAGAAGCCATCGGCGGCCGCGGCACAGGAATTGTGGCGTCCCGGATCAGCCCTGAATGCATCGCATCCTGCATCGAAGGCTATTTTGCATCGGCAGAGGTTCGGGAGAAATGCGTGGAAGCCATCCGCGCAGAAAAGCAGCGCCTGGGCTGGGAGAAATTTTGCAAAGACCTTATCGCCTTTTCCCAAACAGTATGAAAGGCAAAATCATCATATCCGCGCTGATCCTGCTTGCGATGACGCAGGCGGCCTGCGCGCAGATCCGGCTGTTCCCCCGCAAAGGGCAGCAAAAAGTGCTGGATACCCTGGAGATGGCGGCCCGCGACAGCGTTTTGCCTGCCGCCCCGGCGGACAGCATATCCTCCGCCCCGGTGATCGTCCCGCCGTCTGTCGTACGGTTGAAACTGCGCCTTCCCCTGGGAGGAAGCATCGAACAGAAAGCCGGCTACATGAACTTTTACGAGGGATTTCTGCTGGGTTTACGGCAAGCCTCCGTCGAGGGCGTCAAAGCCGAAGTCTCGGTACAGGACGCCGCGGAGCCCATGCAGCCGGGAGACTATGACCTGTTGATAGACGCATCCCCGGCACAGCAGCTTGGCCGCGAAATCCAGGGCCGGGAAGCATGGACCGTTTCACCGCTGGAACAGGATATCGAGGAACTGGCGGATTCCTGCCGTGTGGCGCTCGTGGCCGGAAGCTGGGAAGCGCGCATCTGCGAACTGGTCCGATGGATCCGCGAGGAATGGCACTGGGGCGACAAACTCTTCGTCCTCTCCCCCGGGACCGACCGGAAAACCGAATTCCTTAAAGCCGAACTCCAGCATGAAGGCCTGACATTCACGGTTTTGGGGACAAATTACCCCCAGCAGAACTACAACGCCGTTGCCGGAACAGCACGTTTTGTCCTCGTGGCCGAGGATGCCGGCTATACCGCATCGGCCGTAAATTTCCTCTCCGGCCCCGTCAAAAAGGAAAAGGCGGAAACCGCGTTTTACTGCACTTCCAAGGTGCGCAGTTATGCCCGCCGCTTCGAAGAAGATGCCCTGGGGAATGCGAATACCCGGATGGTAAGTTCCTATTATGTGGATTACGACGCCCCAAAGGTGGACGAATTCATCCTGGATTTCCGCCGTTATTACCATGCGGAACCCAACCAGTTTGCCTTTCACGGTTATGATACCGCACTGTATTTTGTCCGGCTGGCATCGGTTTACGGCGCACAATGGAGGCTGGGGCTGGAAAAGGACGGGGCTCCCGCGCAGGGCCTGCTGACGGATTTCCGCTTCCGCCGCGAAAAAGGAGAAAAGGGCTTCGTCAATACCGCTTTCCGGAGAATTACTTACGACGCCAACCTCAACGAAACAGTCGTTTCAACGACCCTTCAGTAGGGATTTCGCATTGGCGATGGCTTCCGGCGTAATTGAGGCGCCGCTGAGCAGCCGCGCAATCTCCATCGTCCTTTCCTGCGCATCCGCCTTTTCCAGATGAGAGACCGCTCCCCCGTCGGGGAGAAGTTCCTTGCTGACGACAAAATGGGCATCACCCTTTGCCGCCACCTGCGGAAGATGCGTGATGGCGATGACCTGGGTATGGGCACCCATCTTGCAGATCATCGCGCCCATCTTGTCGGCCACGCTGCCGGACACGCCGGTGTCGATTTCGTCGAAAATGAGGGTGGGCATTCCCTGGAACTCCGAAATCAGCGCCTTGAGACATAGCATGATGCGGGAAAGTTCTCCGCCGGACGCACACTTGGAGAGCGGGACGGGCGTTCCGCCGTGGGCGGAAAAAGTGAAGCACAGGGCGTCCCTGCCCGTCGCCGAGGGTTCCGTGTCCGAGAGTTCCGCACGGAAAACGGCGCGCTCAAGTTCCAGAAAACGGAGATCCTCGCCAATGCGGGCTGCAAAACGGGGAGCGGCCTCCCGCCGCAATTCCGACAGGTTGAGGGCCAGGCGGTCGTATTCCTTTTGGGAAGCCGCCTCCTGCCTTTCCAGCGCGGCGATTTCGTCATCGAGGCCTTCGCTGCGCTCCTGCCAGGATTCAAGTTCTTTCTGCTGCCCGAGCAGTTCGCCCACCGTCCGGCAGTTGAAACGCTGCAACAGGGAATAAATCTTGGAAAGACGCGATTCAACAGCTTCCAGACGGGTTTCGGAGACATCTACGGAAGTGCCCAACTGCTCCAGGGTAGCGAGAATATCCTCTATCTCGATACGGGCGGAGGTCATCCGCCCTCCTAGCTCACCGGCCTCGGGAAGAAAGCCGGCGATGTGGGATAACTTCCGCTCCGCGTCACGGAGGGCCCGGGTATCCGGGAGCCGTCCGGCTTCGGAAAGCACCTGGCGGATCTGTCCGGCATGGGAGAGCCGCTTTTGCTCTTCCTCAAGTTCTTCCAGTTCCCCTTCACTCAGGGAGGCCTCGCGAAGCTGTTCCAGGCGGGCCTGTTCGTAATCGGCCCGCCGGCGGGCCTCATCCCGTTCACGGCGCAGGCGCGAGAGTTCCGTCTGCGTAGTACGCAGGGTCCTGTAATTGCGCCCGCAGTCCGCGGAAAGTGCCGTCACACCGGCAAACGCATCCAGCACCGACAACTGGAAGGCGGGACTGGCAAGCAGGAGGCTGCCGTGCTGGGAATGGATGTCGAAAAGTTGCGCGGAAAGGGCCTCCATTTCCTGCTGGGGCACCGGTTCGTCGTTCACGAAACATCGGGAACGGCCCGAACGGGAGAGGGTACGGCGCAGGATAAGGCTTTCCTCCCCTTTCCTGGAAAACTCCGCTTCCACCACGCAGGAATCCGCTCCGGGAGAAATCCTGGAGGCATCCGCCTTCCCGCCGGAAAGCAGGGAAAGCGCGCCGAGCAGGATGGATTTTCCCGCCCCGGTCTGCCCGGTTATGATGACAAGACCCTCTGGAAACTGGATATCCAGAGAGTCTATCAAAACGAAATTCTTGACGTAAAGGGAGCGCAGCATCGCCGGGCGTGCTACTTGGCCGTATCGTCCGTATTGGCGATGCGGTAGCAGAGCTCGTCGTTTTCGAACTCGGCGATGGCTACGAGATCCGGTTTGGGCTGGCGCTCGTAGTATTTGGAGATTTCAATCTGCTCCTTGTTTTCGAAAACTTCCTCCATCGTGTCGCGCTCGCTGCGGAAATCCTCCAGTTTGGCGGCCAGTTCCTTCTTCTCGGCCAGGGCGATCTGGTTGGCACGCTTGGAGAGGATGACGACAGATTCATAAATGTTGCCCGTAGGGGCGGCGAGACGCTTCACATCCCGCGTAACGGTGTTTACAGGTATTTTCTTTTCCATATCTCTATTACGGAAGCTTTCCTGCGGAAAGTTTCAATTTTTCTTTTTCACTTTTTCAAAGAGGGCATCCAGTTCCTTCCGGTAAGCCGATTCAGGGTATTCCCCGACAAAATTCAGGTAGTCGTCGGTAAAGACCAGGAAGCGCTCTTTCTGCTTGGAAGAGACCGAAAGGGCGGCGAACTTGTAGGAAGACATCGCCGTATAGTAAAGGATTTCCTCCCGATAGCGGTTATCCGCATCGTCCTTGAGGATATTGCGGAAAGCCACGCGCGACGCTTTGTAGTCCTCCATCTTATAGTAAAGCCGCGCATTCTCGAAGGCTTTTTTATCCAGGCGCCCGTTCAGGTCGTCAATCATCCGGCGGCAGGACTCGGCGTTAACCGACTCCATGTGCCCGATAAGATATTCGTTGAGGGCCGCGAGTGCCTTATAGGTGGGTGTCTGGTCCAGCTCATAGCGCAGGGTGGACTTGTAGAGGCAGTTGACGTGGAGGAATTCCGCCTGGCTGGCGAAAGGGCTGCGCGGGAACTCCCGCAGGAAACGGTCGAAATTCGTCTCCGCGGTGTAATAGTCTTTTGCGCGGTAATTGCTCAGCCCCCAGTAAAACTGGACGGTATCATCACGCTCGGTGCCGCCGGTCAGCAGGGCCAGCGACTCGAAAAGTTTGGCTGCGCGGCTGTATTTTCCCGCATTGAAGTAGTCGAAGGCGGCATCGTATTTTGCATCGGCGCTGCCGGATTCCAGCAGGGCGTCGAACTGTCCCTTGCAGGAAAACAGGCCGGCGGAGAGCAGCAGGGCCAGCGTCAGAAAAGCAGGGATACGTTTCATCGCTTCAGGAATTTTTCGGCATCCAGAGCGGCGCGGCAGCCGGACGCGGCGGCATTCACCGCCTGGCGATAATGCGGATCCTGCACGTCTCCGGCGGCGAAAACACCCTCGACGGAGGTGGCGCTGGAGCAACCGTCAGTCACGATATATCCATTGTCGTCCGTTTTTACCCAGGGGGCGAAAAGTTCCGATACGGGATGATGGCCGATAGCCACGAAAAATCCGTCGATGGCGATGTCGAAAATTTCACCGTCGGAACGGACCAGACGAGCTCCGGTCACCCCGTTCGCATCACCCAGCACCTCCTGCGTATTGCATTTCCACAGCACCTCGATGTTCGGCGTTTCCAGGACGCGCTTCTGCATGGCGACGGAAGCCCGCAGGACATCGCGGCGCACGATCAGATAGACTTTCCGGCACAGGCCGGCAAGGTAGGTCGCTTCCTCGCAGGCAGTATCTCCCCCGCCCACGACCGCCACATCCTTGCGGCGATAGAAAAATCCGTCACAGGTGGCGCAGGCGGATACGCCCATTCCCATGAACTTCTTTTCGGAGGGCAGTCCGAGATATTTGGCCGTGGCGCCGGTGGCAATAATCAGCGCGTCAGCTTCAAGTTCGTCGCCCCGGTCGGTGGTCAAGCGGAAAGGCCGCTGCGAAAGGTCGGCTTTGACAATGGCGCCGCCGCGGATGTCCGCACCGAGGTTCTTCGCCTGGGCGCGCATGTCGGACATCAACTGGTTGGCATCGATGCCGTGGGGATATCCCGGATAATTTTCTATCGTAGTGGTCGTGGTGAGCTGTCCGCCGGGGGTGAGACCCTCGTAGAGCACGGGGGAAAGCGCTGCGCGCGAGGCGTAAATCGCCGCCGTATAACCCGCCGGGCCGCCACCGATAATCAAACATTTTATCGATTCCATAACTTGCAAATATACGAATTTTATACAATCTTTGCAAAGACCTATGGCGCGACGAAGAAAGAGAATACTGGATATCGTACAGTTCAAGGAGCTGTTGCAGGACCGCGGGTACCGGGTGACCCGGCAGCGCCTTGCCGTCCATACGGCGATGCTCACCCTCGGCCACGCCAGTGCAGACGAGGTGCTCGAGCACATCGAAGACCGGCAGAAAGGCATCAAAGCCAGCCCGTCATCGGTGTACAACATCCTTTCGGATTTGGCGGATATGGGACTGTACAACCGCATCCGGGGCTTCGGCGGGCGGATCGTGTTCGATGTAAACCCGGGACGCCATATCCACCTGTACGACACGAAAACCCAGACATTCAAGGATTTCGAAGATGACGAACTGGCCGCCATGATTGACGCGCAGCTCAAGACCCGTACTTTCCGGGGCTACCGGCTGGACCGCTTTGACCTTCACCTGATCTGCCATCCTTCGCGCAAAAAGAAAGTGCAATGAAAAAAGACAATCGCAGTGCAGCCCTCGACTGGGGACTGACGGGCCTCTGCGTACTGGCGGGCAGCCTCCTGGTGTGGCTGTGCTGTCCCTATCCAGCCACGATGACCGATTCCTTCGGCTACCTGCTCGCCGCCATCGAAAAGCGGTTCATCGTTTTCCGTCCCTATGGCTATTCCGCCTTCCTGCGATTCGTGCATTTTTTCAGCCACAGCGTCCTGGCCGTATTTGTAGCGCAGGCACTGCTCTACTGGATTTCCCTGACCGCCCTGCTGCGTGCCGTGAGAAAAGCCTTCCCGCCCCGGCGCACGCTGCCGTTCCTGCTGCTGGAAGCTGCGGCCGCGCTCGCCCCGGCGGCGCTGTTCATGCTGGATGCGCTGATGGCCGATATGCTGTACTGCTGCTCGCTCCTGCTGATGACGGCGGGAGGCATCTCGATGGTGCACAGGCGTTCCATCCCCTGGCTATGTATCTACCTGCTGGCCTTTTTCATAGCGCTCAATACCCGCTACTCGGCGATGTTCCTGCCCCTGGCGTTTGTTCCCGTGATGCTGTTCCTGCGCAGGCGCGCCGACGTGATTTCCGCCATCGTCCTGACAGCCGCGGTATTTCTGGGCTTTCGGGAAATGATGCTTTCGAATATGCAGAAAACCGTGGGGGTGCGGCAGTTCTCGACAGGATTCGACGGCTGGCAGCTTGCGAACAACGCCATGCACATCCTGCCCTACCTGAGTGATGCAGAGTGCAAAAAAATGCCTGCCGACGCCAGACTCCGAAGATTGCATACTTTCTGTCTGAGGAATTATGACGGGGTCATCCGGGAGTACACGCAGAACGGGAAAAAGGCGGTATCGTCCTTTATCTGGCGGAACGACCTGCCGCTCAAGCAGTACATGGAACTGACGATGGCCTCCGGACGGGCCTCGTACCAGGAAGCCTGGGTAAAACTTGGAAGCGGGCTGTATGCCGGTTACGGACGCTGGCTGATCCTGCACTACCCCTTCAAGTTCCTGCGCTACTATCTGTGGCCGAACCTTCCCGGGGTGTTTTATCCCAGGGATACGGAACTGGTGGGGTCGTTTTCGGAAATTCCCGCCGGAAAGAAGGAGATGGTACAGTGGTTCGGAGTACCGGAAGACCGGGTGATGCGGGAGCGCAGCCCCTTCTTCCGCCGGCAGGTCCGCCCGTGGCTTCCGGCGCTGGAACTCGTCACCTGGCTTCTCTTTGCCGCGGCAATTGCCACTGCACTGCGGCAGCGCAGGAAGTATGCGCGGGGAACACGCCTGACCTTATGGCTGCTTTTCCTGCTGGCCTTCGTACACTACGGTACGACCTGGTTCGCCACTCCCGTCGTCCTGCGCTACTGGATTCCCATGCACGCCGTCAAACTGATTTTTGCCTGGGTTGCCTTCTCCCCGGGAATCAGGCCTCAGCGCCGGCGGGGTAGCAAATCGTAAAACACGCGCCGCCAAGGGTAAAGGAACGGGAATAGGCAATCGTGGCACCGCAGCGCTCCAGGACACTCTTGGAGATGGCAAGCCCGAGTCCGGAACCGCCGTTCTTCGTGGTAAAATTGGGGGTGAAAAGTTTGTCCCTGTTCTCTTCGGAAACACCGGGGCCGTTGTCTTCAAAGACGATATCCAGCCATCCTTCGCGTACGGACTTGCGGAGCGATACGACAATCTTTCCTCCCGGATTTCCTTCGAGTGCCTGTACGGAATTGTTGATCAGGTTCACGAATACGCGGGTCAACTGGGGTTTGGGTCCTGAAATTTCCGCCCCTTCAAGCCCGAAATAACTGAATTCCACTTCTTCCCGCCCGTCAAACATGGCTATCTCGTCCTCCAGCAGACGGTTCAGGTCCATCCTTACCGGTTCCTGGATATAAAGTTTGGCAAAGTCCGAGAACTCATTGGCGGTCTGCGTCAGGATTTCTATATGCTCTAGCAGCACGGACGCCATCTCATCAAACTTTTCCTGCCACGCATCGCCGCCCTTCTCCTTGAGCCGGATCATGCGCTGGAGTTGCAGTTTCATCGGCGTCAAAGGGTTCTTGATTTCATGGGCGACCTGCCGGGCCATGGCGCTCCAGGCCTTGTCACGTTCGGCCTGCGCCAGGGATTCCCTTCCGCTTTCCAGTTGCAGGACCATTTCATTGTAGGCCTGCACAAGTACGGAGATCTCATCGTCGCGGTCGTATTCGATGGTCTCGAGTGCCCCCCTTCCCGCAAGGCTCATCTTGCGTCCCATCTCCAGGAGCGGCTGGAAAATCCGGTCCAGCATGCCCATCACCAGCACGCGCGCGACAATCAGCAGAAGGATAAAGACGGTGAGAATCGTCATCAGGTGCATTACCGCCTCCCGCACAAAATCATAACTGCGTTCGGTATGCGGCGAGCAGAGTACACCGGAAAGTTGCCCCTGCGCATCGAGCAGCGGCGTGTAAATGGCAATAAAATCATGGCCGGCAAGGGATTCCCTCTGGGTATAATATCGCCGTTTCCGGTGCACAATCTCCTCAAATGCGGTTTCGTTCATCCGGCAGCCGGGCAGCAGGCGGTCAAAGACCTCGCCGGCTGTCGATGCCACCAAGCGCCCGTCCGGAGCAAACAGGGTCAAGTCCGCGCCGGCATCGACGGAAGCCTTTTCCAGGGCGGAAGGCAGCGGAGCGCCGGCCTGCAGGACCATCCGCTGAAGCATCGCGGCCTTATCCGCAAGCAGCACCTGCTGGTTCACCTCATTGCGCCGGTACACGAAAATGACGCTCACCACCACCATGACGACAAGCGTAAGGGACAGCGACAGCATCACCACCCAATTGATGCGCGTCCGGAAATAATCCTGCCGGGAACGGTGCTTCCCTCCGAAGGGGAACACACTCAGCAGGAGAAATGTCAGGATACTCAGGAAGAGCGTGCTGAATATATAGTTGAAGCCCCCTATCTTCGGCCTTGAAATGACAATGAGTCCATCGTCGGCAGAGAGCCGGTTCATGAAATGGACATAACCGCCCAAGTCGGGAAAATCGCCGCTGATGGCCGTAGGATAGGCATAAGTCCCCTCGCAATAGACCATCCGTCCCGCATTATAACGGGCATAGGAATAAAATCCCGGCATCTGGACGCCGCCAAGGCCGGAAGCACCGAGCAGCCGGGCATACCCGCGGCTCCTCAGCCCCGCCACCGGCTCGATTTCGATCAGGACGAAACTGGCCTGTCCCGAAGAGGGAGCCGGATAGGAAAAGACGCCGTCGTAGTACGCCTGACCTTTTTTGACCGTATAGAGGAAACGGGAAGATGCGTCGATCTGCGTCCCGTCCGCAATCGTTTTGCGCAACAACTGGGCCCGGTCCGGATCGGGCTTCCCGGGAAGGAGCGTCATGACCCGGATGCGGTATGCCGGCGATATACGGGGCAGATACGCCTCCGCCACGCGATTGCGGATGATTTCGGCTCCTGCATCCAGCAGGGAATAAGCGGCAATCAGTTTGTCCCCGGCTATCCCAGCCTCCACCTGCTTGAGCCGGTTTTCCAGCGCGACATCGCGTTCCACGGCCATCCTCTCCGCCCAGACCGTAACCTTTTCCTGCTCCTTGCGCAGTCCCAGCACCGCAGCGGCGAGCATCAGGTAGAGGCCGGAAAACAGCGCCCAGGCCAGCCGGGGCCGCAAGGAAAGGGCCGGGAAAGAGGCGGAGGCAAGCAGCAGCGGAATGGCGGAAAGCAGGAGGAGGAATGCGGCATAAACCAGGACGGTATAGCCGCTCAATTCCCCGAGTTTATAGAGTTCCAGCGAAATGCCGGACTTTAAAATAATGCTGCGGAGCGCCAGATGGGCATAAACGGCGATAAGCAGGGCTACAGGGACGGCTATCGCCTTTGAAATTCGGATGTGTGAAAGGTAAAGCCCCAGCGACAGGCAGAAAAGCGTCAGATTCACCAGCAGCACCGCTGAAAGCGAATACAGAAAAGGTCCGCCGTCGAAAAGCGCCGGGGAAAAAATCATGACCTCCGCGGACAGTGTCCTGCCCCAGAGATAGAGCCCCAGGACGGAAAGCAGCGTCAGGGCGGAGAACAGGGCATAGGCGCGCAGGCTCCGCCGGGCATATACCCACACCAGCAGCGAACCCAGGAAAAGCAGCAGCGACAACCAGACCATGCTGGCATCCGCCTTCCCGTGTTTGCGGACATTTTCGCAAAGAATTTTGAAACAGGGTTTTCCGGCGACATGCACCACGCTCCCGCCACTGGCTGAAAGCGGACGGATGCAAAAGCGGGAGCCCAGTCCCAGATGCGGATTGACGCCTTCCGGCGAGCGGGAATCCCGCAGATTCACCAGTTCCAGCCCCTCCACGCGCGTCGCCGGGCCGGTATGCAATGCCCTGACCAGATACCATTTATAGCCCAGCGAAACCAGGCTGAAAGAATCCGGCAGTTCCGCCAGGGGGGAACGCAACGCGGACCGGGGACTCGAAAGCCGCTCGATGAGGATGCGGGGAGAGATATCGTCATTCCTGACGGGGAACTGGTTGGACCATGCGTAGAGGGAATCGTTGATGTAGCGGTAGATCACCATGTCCGGCGGGAGTTTTCCCACGGACGGTCCCCGCGAAGCATAGGTTTCCAGGAGGGCAAGCCGGTGCTGCAACTTGCGCTCGATGCGCCGCGCCTGATGCGACGGGTCAAAACTCCCGGGCAGGAGAAGGGATGAGAGCAATAAAACCACCGACAGGACAAAAAGTCCTGCCGATAAGCCCATTCTGATATGACGGTGGCCCGTCAGACGCGCTGACCGTAGGCACGGTCGGTCGTATTGACCGTAATCACGTCGCCCTGATTGATGAACAGGGGGACCATGATTTTCGCACCGGTCTCAAGGGTGACTTCCTTGAGGGCGCTGGTGGAGGCGGTGTTGCCCTTGACAGCAGGCTCGGCGTAAGTCACCTCAAGCGTCACATAGGTAGGAAGTTCGCAGGTAAGACAGCGTTCTTCATCCGCCACGAACATCATCTCCACATGCTGGCCTTCCTTCATCAGGTCGCTGTTCTCAACGACATCCTTGGGCAGTTTGATCTGCTCGTAGGTCTCCTCGTGCATGAAGTTGAACCCGTCTTCCTCCGCATAGAGGAACTGGTAGGGACGGCGCTCTACATTGATGGTCTCGATCTTGGCACCCGCGGTGAAAGTGTTTTCCAGAATGCGGCCGTTCTCAAGGTTGCGGAGCTTCGTCTTTACGAAAGCGGGGCCCTTGCCCGGTTTGACATGCTGGAACCATACGATCATACAGGGTTTGCCGTTGAAATTCAGGTACAGTCCGTTTTTAAAATCTGCAGTTGTTGCCATATAAAAGTTAAGTATTTATGAAAAATCAGGTGTCGCGAAGTTAAGCAATCGGGGACATTAATGCAAATTTTCTATCGCCGCGGCCACGTTTTCCAACAGCCAGCGGGGCGTGGATGTAGCTCCGCAGACCCCCACATTGTCGTCCGGGCGGAACCACTCGCGGCGGAGTTCCTTTACGCTGCCGATATGGCAGGTGCGGATGTTGCAGTTCCGGCATAACTGGCAGAGCACCTTTCCGTTGGAACTGGATTTCCCTGCGACGAAGATGATAATGTCGTGGCTGAGGGCAAAGGAGGTGAGGGCGTCGTGGCGGGAGGCTACCTGCGCGCAGATGGTGTGATGCACCGTCAGCGGAGCGGTCATTTTTTCCTCCAGATAGCGGATGAGCGATGCGTAGGCCGCAGGTCCCATCGTCGTTTGGGAAAAAAGTTCGACGGGCGCATCGGTGCGCAGCACTCCCCCGTCCGTCAAGGCGCTGATCTGGTCCAGGTTTTCGACAACCACGGCATCACCGTCCACCTGTCCGAGCAAGCCCATCACTTCCGCGTGGCCGATTTTCCCGAAAATCACGAGTTGTCCTTCGGGCGTCTGTGAATGAAGGCGCTCATAGGCAGCACGGATATCCTTCTGCAGGCGGAGCACGACGGGACAGGTACAGTCCACGATCTCGTAGCCCAGGTCTCGGAGATGCGCATAGACCGGCGGCGGCGCCCCATGCGCCCGGATCAGCATGGACGCACCCTCAGGCGCTTCCGCAAGCATATCCGTTTCAATGGTCTGCAAGCCCGCTTGCGCCAGGCGCTCGAGTTCCATCTCGTTATGTACGATGGCACCCAGTGAATATAGTTCCCCCCCCTGTGCCAGGCGTTTTTCCGCCATGCCGATGGCACGGATGACGCCGCCGCAGAATCCGGATTGAGGGTCAATCTCTACTTTCATGCTTTTAAGTCAAATCTGCCGCGTATCAGGCCGAGGGTCCAGGCGACTTCTTCGGAGATGGTCATTTCCGAGTTATCCAGGACAAAGGCATCGGAGGCCTGACGGAGCGGCGAGGCTTCCCGGTGGGAGTCGATGTAGTCCCGCTCCCGGAGATTCGCCACGACTTCTTCCAGCGAGGGGTGCTCCCCCTTCGCCACAAGTTCATTATAACGGCGGCGGGCACGGACTTCCTCGGAAGCCGTCATGAAAATCTTCAACTGCGCATCGGGGAAAACGGTGGTGCCGATGTCCCGGCCGTCCATGACGATGCGGCCCGTGCTGCCGAGCGAATGTAAAAGGGCGTCCACAAAGCGGCGGACATAGGGAAGCGCCGACACAGGACTCACCATTGACGATATTTCCATCGTCCGGATGGCGGGATCGACGCAGCGGGGGCCGATGCAGGCCTTGCCGTCGGCATTGAAGTGGATATGCAGGGAAGGCAAAAGGCGCTCAAGTGCCGGATCGACCTTCCCCAGACGGGAAATCAAACCCTGTTCGCGCGCAAAGAGCGTGACGGTCCGGTAGAGCGCGCCGGAATCCAGGTAGAGGAAACCCAGCGCGGATGCCAGGGCGCGGGCGAAACTGCTTTTCCCCGTGGAAGAACAGCCGTCGACGGCAATAACGATGTCAGGATAATCCATTGAGGACAAAAATAGTAAAAAAATCACGATATTTGCATTATGAAGATATTGATTATCGACGATGAGCGGGCCATCCGCAATTCCATGAAGGAAATCCTTTCCGACGAGGGGTATGAGGTAGAAACGGCTGAAGACGGCAGTTCCGGGCTCCAAGCGGCGCTCGCACAGCGCTGCGATGTGATTTTCTGCGACATCAAGATGCCGGGGATGGACGGGACGGAACTGCTGGCGCGCCTCAAGGCAGAGGGCGTGGAAGCGCCGGTCATCATGATTTCCGGACACGGGGATATCGACACCGCCGTCGATTGTATCAAGAAAGGGGCCTTCGACTTCATCCAGAAGCCCCTCGACCTGAACCGCATCCTGATTTCCGTCAAGAACGCCACGGACAAAGCCTCGCTGATGACGCAGACCCGTATCCTCAAGAAGAAGGTTTACGGGCAGAAGATGGTAGGAGAGTCTCCCGCTATCCTGCGCGTCCGGGAAATCATCGAGAAAGTGGCGCTCACCGATGCCCGCGTCCTGATCATGGGGGCCAACGGCACCGGCAAGGAACTCGTCGCCCGGGAACTGCACCAGCGCAGCCAGCGCAGTGCCATGCCGTACATCGAGGTCAACTGCGCGGCCATTCCGTCGGAACTCATCGAAAGCGAATTGTTCGGACATGAAAAGGGGTCCTTCACCTCGGCCATCCGCCAACATAAGGGAAAATTCGAGCAGGCAGAAGGCGGGACGCTGTTCCTGGACGAAATCGGAGACATGAGCCTTTCCGCACAGGCCAAGGTCCTTCGCGTACTCCAGGAAAAGAAACTTTCGCGTGTGGGCAGCGACAAGGACATCAATGTGGATGTGCGCGTGATTGCCGCGACCAACAAGGACCTGCGCCAGGAAATTGCCGCGGGGCGCTTCCGCGAGGACCTTTTCCACCGGCTGTCGGTCATCGTCATCAACGTTCCGTCGCTGGATGAACGGAAATCCGATATTCCCCTCCTGGTGGATTACTTCGTGGAGCAGATCGGTACGGAAGGCGGACTGCCGCTAAAAAAAATCTCCCCCGAGGCCGTAAAACTGCTTCAGGAGAAATCGTGGACCGGGAATATCCGGGAACTCAGGAATGTCGTGGAGCGCCTGCTGATTCTGGGCGGAGATCCCGTCAGGGAGCAGGACGTGCGGGATTACGTACTCTGAACCTTCGCCTTCGAGGCTTCCCACTCCGCCTTCGCCCGCTCGACGGCAGCCGCCTTGCGCAGCACGAAATTCTGCCCCAGATACTTGGTACGGACATCGTCGTCACCGGCCAGGGATTCAGGGGTTCCCTGTTGCAGGATCGTCCCCTCATAAAGCAGGTACGCACGGTCGGTGATGGCCAGCGTCTCCCCCACGTTGTGGTCGGTGATTATCACGCCGATATTCTTGTACTTGAGCTTCGCTATGATGTACTGGATATCCTCCACGGCAATGGGGTCCACTCCGGCGAAAGGCTCGTCCAGCAGGATGAATTTCGGATCTATGGCCAGGGCACGGGCGATTTCGCAACGCCGCCGCTCGCCGCCGGAAAGCTGGATGCCGAGGCTCTTGCGGACTTTCGAGAGGTTGAATTCATCAACCAGGGACTCCAGGCGTTCCTGGCGATCGGCCTTTTTCATATCCGACATCTCCATGACGGACATGATATTGTCCTCCACGGACATCTTGCGGAAGACCGAAGCGTCCTGCGGCAGGTAACCTACGCCATGCTGTGCCCGCTTGTACATCGGCAGGCGGGTGATTTCCATATCGTCAAGGAAAACCTGGCCTTCATTGGGGACTATCTGCCCGGTGATCATATAGAAACTCGTCGTCTTCCCGGCCCCGTTAGGACCAAGGAAACCGACAATTTCCCCCTGTCTCACTTCCATCGACACCCCTTTGACCACCGTCCGGATGCCGTATTTTTTTACCAGATTTTTAGCGCTGAGTATCATTTTATGTCAAGTCCGAGGTCGATGACCAGGTTTTTCACTTCTTCGTTTTCCTCCATCAGGACTTTGGCCTGTTCTGAAGGCATATAGGCCGTTTTCTGAGTTTCTTCCTGCGGGGTGACCTCCACGCGCAGCGACAGGCGGGCTGTCCCGACCAGTTTCGCCAGCGTCGATTCCAGGCCGCGGAGCATTTTTTCCTCTATCCATTTTTTCTGGGCCACATTCGCCACCTCGAAGGAAACGACACGTTTTCCGTCCTCCTCGCACATTTTCAGTTCCGCCTTGCCGAGGGCCATGGCGAGCCTCGGCTGGGAAGCCGTCGTCTTTACCAGGTCCGGCCATGAGGCCTTGACGGCTTCTTCGGTGGGAAGGGTATCGCTCTGTTGCGGCTTTTCGGCCGGATCCTCATCAGGTTCCGTCATCAGGGCGCTGAGCGACAGGCCCGATCCGCTTCGTTTCGGAGCGGGGGCGGATGCGGGCGCTGATGCAGGGGCAGGGGCAGGTGCGGAGGCCTCCGCAGGTTTGGGTTGCGGAACGGCAGGCGGAGCCGCAGGCTGAGGGGCCGCTTGGGGGACCATTTGAGGTGCAGGGACCTCAACGGGCTTGGGCTGCGGGGCTGTAAGCAGGAACGAGAGCCGCAGCAGCAGGTATTCAACGTGCAGACGCTGGTTGGAACTGGCGCGGAATCCGCTTTCGCACTGGGACACGGCGCTCAGGGCATCGAAGAGGAATTTGACGGAACACTTCGCCGCCTGCGCGCAAAAACGCTCACGCAGCGACTGGGGGAAATCCAGCAGGGATTCCAGGCCACCGGTGCGGCTCACGAGCAGGTTGCGCATATGCTCGCCGATAAAAGTCACAAAACGCCCGCCGCTGATGCCTTTTGCGAGTACCTCGTCGAAAAGCAGGAGCGCGGCGGCATAATCCCCGGAAAGGAAAGCGTCGGTCAGCCGGAAACCGTACTCATAGTCCAGTTCGCCGAGGTTGCGTATGACCTCTTCATAGCGGATGTCGTTACCGCAGAAGGCGACCGTCTGGTCAAAAAGCGTAAGGGCGTCTCGCATGGCACCGTCCGCCTTGGCGGCCATCACATGGAGGGATTCGTCATCGACGTTCACCCCTTCCTTTGCGGCGATGTCGCGCAGGTTCCGTACGATGTCCGGAATGCCGATGCGGTTGAAATCGTAGGTCTGGCAGCGACTCAGGATGGTGGGAAGGATCTTGTGCTTCTCGGTGGTTGCGAGAATGAAAATCGCGTGTGCGGGCGGTTCCTCAAGGGTTTTCAGGAAGGCATTGAAAGCCGACTGGCTGAGCATATGCACCTCGTCGATGATGAAGACGCTGTATTTTCCGACCTGCGGCGGCACCTGCACCTGCTCCATCAGCGCCTTGATATCCTCGACGCCGTTGTTGGAGGCCGCGTCCAGTTCGTGGATACAATAGGACCGGCCTTCGGAGAACGAACGGCAGGATTCGCACTCGCCGCAGGGCTCCATGTCCGGGCCGGGATGGGCGCAGTTGATGGTCTTTGCAAAAATGCGCGCGGCGCTGGTCTTGCCCACGCCACGGGGGCCGCAGAACAGATAGGCATGTGCCAGCTGGCCGCGCAGAATGGCGTTTTTCAGGGTCCTGGCAATTTTATCCTGCCCGATCAGCGATTCAAAAGAACCCGGACGGTATTTCCGTGCAGATACGATATATTCCGACATAACTTACAAAGTTAAAAGTTGTTTTGAATTATTCCAAAATAACTTTCCAATCGCCCGCAGCACCCCTCATCTTGGCAAAGCCGGCTGCCTGCGGCCGGCCGGGTGCCGCACCCGTCGGACCTCCAAGGTCCCGCCCTTCGTTGATTTTTGGTGATTCTGTACGAGCGCAGGTCCCAGTGGGCCTTGGCTCCGAACAAATATGACGATTTTGTACGAGCGCAGGACCCTTTGTCCTGCAACAAGAACAGCAACCTCCTATCATTGACCCCTAATGTGCCGTTCGCCGTCCCTTTGGGGGAGCAGGTCCGGCAAC
>JAFSVL010000039.1 GCA_017445015.1 Bacteroidales bacterium
GCGGTTGTAGGCCATTTTCTTGCCGTCCGGGGAATAGCTGCACCAGCCGCCTTCCGGCAGGGGAATCTGCGTGGGCATGCCGCCGTCGGGCGAAATGGTCCAGAGCTGCCCGGCAAAGCCGTCTTCCGTGCGGTTGCGGAATACAATCTGCTTTCCGTCCTTGCTCCAGGTCATCACGATGTTGTTGGGACCCATGCGGTCGCCCAGGTCGTCGCGGGGATTGGTGGCGGTGTAAGTGAGGCGCAGGGGTTCGCCGCCTTCGGCCGGGATGCGGTACACTTCGCGGTTGCCGTCGTATTCACCGGTAAAGGCGATGGTTTTGCCGTCCGGGGAATAGCGCGCAAACATCTCATAGCCAATGTGGGAGGTGAGCCGATGGGCCTCGCCGCCCTGGATGGGGACGGTCCACAGGTCTCCGGCGTAGGAGAACACTACGTCGGTGCCGTTGGTGGCGGGGAAGCGCAGCAAACGCGCTTCATCGTTCTGGGCCGATGCTGCAGCGCTAACGCCCAGCAGAAGGATAAACAGAAAGATTCGTTTCATATGCGTGGGTATAATTTATTGATTTTCTTTACTTTATCTATTTTACTCCCGGTCGGAATAGCTGGGAGTCGAACGCGTTATATATTGATAATCAGATGGTTGTGTCCACGCCTTGCAAAAAGGGTTGAACCATCTCTTGGGCCTCACGGAGGGCGATGTCCAGGTTATCGTTCACCAGCACTTGGTCAAACTGCGAGGCGTAGGTCATTTCCTCGGCGGCTTTGGCCACGCGGGTCTCGATGGCCTCCGGGGTATCCGTGGCACGCGCAATCAGGCGTTTGCGCAGTTCCTCAACAGAAGGAGCCTGGATAAAGACGGAAAGGGCTTGGTCGCCGAAATATTTCTTAAGGGAGACACCGCCTTTCACATCCACGTCGAAGATAATCACATGCCCCTTGGCCCAGATGCGGTTCACTTCGCTCTTGAGGGTGCCGTAGAAGCGGTCCGGATACACTTCCTCATACTCCACGAATTTACCATCGGCCACCAGGGCACGGAAGACTTCGGCCGTATAAAACAGATATTCCACGCCATCCTGTTCGGTTCCGCGCGGGGGTCGGGAAGTGGCCGATACGGAGAATTCGATTTCCGGATGCAGGGACAGGAGATGACTCACGATGGTACTTTTACCGGACCCGGAAGGGGCCGAAAAGATCAAAACTTTACCGGACATAGGCAGGGTACATTGTAACTGAACAAAGATACGAAAAATAATCCGTATATTTGCCGCATGAAGATTGCGGTGTACAGCGGTTCCTTCAATCCGCTCCACAAGGGGCACGAGGCCATCATCCGTTTCCTTACCCGGAAGGCGGGCTTCGATCTGGTGTACCTGGTGGTAACGCCGCAGAATCCACTCAAGGATCGTCACAGTCTGCCAGCCGGTCAGGGGCGTTTCGACGCCGCCCTGGAGGCCGTGGCCCGGCATCCGGACCTGAAAGTGCAGGTGGAGGATATCGAACTGCACATGACGCCGCCGCAGTATACCATCCGCACGCTGGATGCCCTCAAGGCGCGGGAGCCGGAAAACGATTTCACCCTGGTCATCGGGGCCGATAATCTGGCCTGTTTCAGCGGCTGGCGCTTTCACGAGCGCATCCTTCTGGAATATGGCGTAGCGGTCTATCCCCGCAAGGGCTATCACCGCGGCCATGCCAAGGCTCGTCTCCTCAAGGAGAATCCCAATTACCGCATCACCCTCCTGGATGCTCCGCTCATCACCATTTCCTCCACCCAGATCCGGGAAGGCGAAGCGGCCGGGAAGGATATGTCCCAATGGCTCATGTAATATGCACATCGAAACCGAGCGCAAATTCCTGGTAAAGGATTCCAGCTTTAAACAACTGGCTGTCAAGGCCTACCGGATTAAACAGGGCTACATTGCCCACGACGGCGGCAACACCGTCCGGGTCCGCATCCGCGACAACCAGGGTTTCCTCACCATCACAGGACCCTCGATGAACGGCATTTCCCGCTTCGAATGGGAACGGGAAATCCCCCTCCAGGAGGCCGAAGAACTCTTCCTTCTCTGCCGCGGCGGCGCCATCGACAAAACCCGCTACATAGTACCGGAGGGTAGTGTATCTCCCGAAACCTTCGCCGCCCTCGGCGATAAGAGGGAGGGACCCGCCGGAGACAAGTTCTCGCAAGGCGAGGACGCAGGAAACGGTGGGAGGGACGAAGCGAAGCGGAGGGTTTCCGGGGGTATAGCGCCTGCGGAAAAATACTTCGAGGTAGATGAGTTTTATGGGGAGAATGAGGGGCTGGTGATGGCGGAGATTGAGCTGGAGAGCCCGGAGGAGCCGTTCGAGAGGCCGGAATGGCTGGGGGAGGAGGTCACCGGTGACAAACGCTACTATAATTCTTACCTGCTCCGCAATCCCTATCGGTTGTGGAGTGGAGATAAATAGCTGATAATCTGTAACTTATTGAAAATCGATTACTCTGCGCAGGGTAATCGATTTTGCATAACATTCTCATTCATAAATGCTTAGCTCCACGGGTAGGGGGCGGGGTTGCGGAATCGGCCCCTTTTATGTAAATTTGCAGCGGACAATGGTGTGCCGTCCCCGTGCCGGGGAGGCCTCAAAAGGGAAGCCGGTGAAAGTCCGGAACTGTGCCCGCAGCTGTGAACTCCTTAACGGTCCGGCAAATAAGTCATTGCAGCAATGCGAGAA
>JAFSVL010000040.1 GCA_017445015.1 Bacteroidales bacterium
CGGCCTTTTTTGTGGACGAACTACCGAAAATATGAAACTCGTCCACAAATCCAGCCTTTTCCGTGGACGAGATTGATCAAATGGCCTTGGGCCTGAAAATAGAAAAAGAGAGTGACCAATAATCACTTATTAGTCACCCCCTTTCGTGGAGATCCCTTTTCATCGGGGGAAGGTTCCCCCGAACCCCTTCTGTCGCTTCGCTCCGAATCGCGGTACCGGCTGGATTTTTGTGGAGATCCCTTTTCGTCGGGGGAGGGTTCCCCCGAACCCCTTCTGTCGCTTTGCTCCGAACCGCAGTCCCGGCTGGATTTTTCGTGGAGATCCCTGCCCGGTGGCCGTAAGGCACAAAAAAAGAGCAGGATAAGGGAGTCGAACCCTCCTCCTTGGCTTGGGAAGCCAATGCACTACCGATGTGCTAATCCTGCTTGTGAGGGCAAAGATAGACATTTTTTGATGAAACGCAAATAAATCGTTATCTTTGTCAGATTAAAAACTATAGAAATGGCACTGGCAGATATTTTCAGAAAGATATTCGGATCCAAGGCAGACAGGGATTACAAGGCCATCAAGCCGACGCTGGATAAGATTCTTGCGGTTTACGGGGAAATCGACGCGCTCTCCGATGATGACCTGCGCTCCCGCAGCGCGGCGCTCCGCGAAGGGCTGCAGGCGGTGGAGAAGCCTTTTGAGGAGCGTATCGCCCAAATCAAGTCGGAACTGGACGGAGACCTTCCCACCGCGGAGATGGAGAAACTGGCTTCCGAGTCGGACCGGCTGGTCAAGGAGGAGGACGAAGCGATCGAGGCTGAACTGACACGTATCCTTCCGGAAGCGTTTGCCATTATGAAGAGTACGGCGCGCCGGTTCAAGGAGAATGAGCGCATCGTCGTGGAGGCGACCGCTTTTGACCGTGACCTGAGCGTGAAGCATCCGGATTTTATTACGATTGACGGGGATAAGGCGGTCTATACCAATCATTGGATGGCCGGCGGCAACGAGATTACCTGGGACATGGTGCATTACGATGTCCAGTTGATCGGCGGTATCGTGCTGCACGAAGGAAAAATCGCGGAAATGGCGACGGGAGAGGGAAAAACCCTCGTCGCCACCCTTCCGGTGTTCCTCAATGCCCTCGCGGGCAAGGGCGTGCACGTGGTCACCGTGAACGACTATCTGTCCAAGCGCGACTCCGAATGGATGGGGCCGCTGTATATGTTCCACGGCCTTTCCGTCGATTGTATCGACAAGCACCAGCCCAATTCCGACGCACGTAAGCGCGCCTATGACTGCGATATCACCTTCGGAACGAACAACGAATTCGGCTTCGATTACCTGCGTGACAATATGGCGATCCGCAGCGAGGACCTGGTGCAGCGCAAGCATCATTATGCCATTGTCGATGAGGTGGACTCCGTATTGATTGACGATGCCCGTACGCCGCTGATCATTTCCGGTCCCGTAGCCAAGGCGCAGGATGACGAGCAGTTCATGGAGTTCCGTCCCTATGTCGAAAAACTCTATGCGGCACAGCGGACCCTGGTAAACCAGACCCTGAACGAAGCCCGCAAACTGATTGCAGCCGGGGACGAGAAAGAAGGCGGAAAATTGTTGCTGCGAGCCCATAAGGGACTGCCCAAATACGGTCCCCTGATCAAATTCCTTTCAGAGCCGGGCATGAAGGTAATCCTCCAGAAATCGGAGAATTATTATATGCAGGACAATGAAAAGGAGATGCCCGTCGTCACCGATCCGCTTTATTTCGTCATCAACGAGCAGCTCAATTCCGTCGATATGACCGACAAGGGGCACGATGTGCTGGCATCCGCGGTGGGGAACGACGAGTTCTTCGTCCTGCCCGATGTCGGTAACCAGACGGCGGAAATCATGCATTCCGACCTGAGCCCCGAGGAAAAGCAGCAGCGCAAGGATGCGCTGATGGAGGAATTCTCCCTCAAGAGCGAGCGTGTCCATACCGTGATCCAGTTGCTCAAGGCCTATGCGATGTTCGAGAAGGACGTCGATTATGTCATCATCGACGGGAAAGTGAAAATCGTCGATGAGGGCACCGGCCGTATCATGGAGGGACGTCGCTGGAGCGACGGTCTGCATCAGGCGGTGGAGGCGAAGGAGAATGTGAAGGTCGAAGCGGCGACGCAGACCTTTGCGACCATTACCCTGCAGAATTACTTCCGCATGTACCATAAACTTGCCGGCATGACGGGTACCGCCGAGACCGAAGCGGGCGAGTTCTGGAGCATCTATAAACTGGATGTCGTCGTCATCCCGACGAACCGTCCCGTCATCCGCGACGACCAGGATGACCTGATTTACAAGACCAAGAAGGCCAAGTATGCCGCGGTCATCAACCGTGCGCTGGAACTTTCCAGGGCAGGGCGCCCGGTCCTCGTGGGTACGACCGACGTGGAAACTTCCGAACTGCTGGAGCGGCTCTTTGTCCGCAACGGCGTGAAGCCTAACGTCCTGAACGCCAAGGAGCATGCGCGAGAAGCCGAGATCGTGGCCAAGGCGGGGCAGGGAAGCACCATCACGATCGCCACGAATATGGCGGGACGAGGTACGGATATCAAACTCTCGCCGGAAGTGAAGGCGGCGGGCGGACTGGCGATCCTGGGTACTGAGCGGCATGACAGCCGGCGCGTGGACCGGCAGCTTCGCGGACGAAGCGGCCGTCAGGGCGATCCGGGCAGTTCGACCTTCTATATTTCGCTGGAAGACAAACTGATGCGGATCTTCGGTTCCGAGCGCATCGCATCTATCGTTGACCGGCTGGGCATGCAGGAAGATGAGGCGCTGGAAAGCCCGATGCTCTCCCGTGCGATTGAAAATGCGCAGAAGAAGGTGGAGGAAAACCACTTCGGCGTGCGCAAGCGCCTGGTCGAATATGACGATGTGATGAATTATCAGCGCGAGGGTATCTATAACCGCCGCCGCAATGCGATCTCCGGTGAAAAGGTGGAACTTGACCTCCGGAATATGATGATGGATACGGCGACCCTTCTGGTCGAGCGTTCAAAGGGGATGCATTTCGAGGATTTTGAGCAGATGCTGATGGCGCAGCTTTCCATCGATTGCGGTTTCGATGAGGAATTCTACGACAAGGCGAAGGAAAAAGAACTGTTGACCTCGCTGTGTGCCCATATGGAGGCGGTGTACAAGCGCAGGATGGAGACGATGGTGGAGAAGTTGCAGCCCGTCATCAAGACGGTTTACGAGAAGCAGGGCACCATCTACCAGAATATCGCGATTCCCGTTTCCGACGGACGCAAGCAGCTTACCCTTTCAGTAGATTTGAAGAAGGCGTATGAGAATGACGGCCGGGAGGTGGCCAAAACCCTTGCCAGGACCATTCTCCTCTATCAGATCGACGAGCATTGGAAAGAGCACCTGCGTGAGATGGACGACCTCAAGCAGAGTGTACAGAATGCCACTTACGAGCAGAAGGACCCCGTGGTCGTCTATCGGCTTGAAAGTTACGACCTGTTCGCCGGAATGCTGGAGAGCCTCAACCAGGATGTGCTGTCCTTCCTTTTCCGTGCGTTTATCCCGCTTCGCGAGGGGAGCGATGCCCCGCGCCGTGCCGAGGAACGGCGTACCGATATGAGCCGGATGCAGGCGCAGCGCAATGAACTTTCCACCAATGGGGAGCAACAGGCGCGTACCCCGATCAAGGTCGAGAAGAAGGTCGGGCGCAATGACCCCTGTCCCTGCGGAAGCGGTCTCAAATACAAGAACTGCCACGGTAAGGGCCTGGTGTAGTCTTTCCTTTTATTTTTTATAGAGATTTGCGGAATGGACGTCGAAAATTTCGGCGTCCGTCTGGCTGTAGTGAATGTCGTAGCAGGTGTAGCGGGAGATTCCGTCCTCCGTGCCGAGATGCCCGGTGACCAGTTGCGGCGTGAACCCGCATAACTGGAGTTCCACAAGCTTGAAGCGGCGCCCCGGATGTCCCAGCAGCCCACGCAGGATCCGGTGGTTTCGCGCGAGTGCGGTCGCCGTCCAACTTTTCAGGCTGCGCAGGCCGGCGCTTTGCTGGTAATGCCAATCATTCTTACAGGCGCTGGAGCAGAATTTTTTGTCCGTGCGCCCATAGAGCGGTTTCCCGCATTCAAGACAGACTTGTTTATCGTTCATCACGGGGCAAAAGTCTTGAATGTGCGGGGATTTTCCAAGGGGATTTGTAGCCTTCCCGTCTGATTTTTATGTTTTATGGACGTTTTTACGTTTTGGCTTTTTTGCCCGAAAAAGTAAGAAACGTATAAAAAGCGTATATTTTGTAAAAACCTCTTTCCAGGCCGCTGTACGGGTGTTTTTTCTTTGATTTTTATGCTTTCCTTTGCTGCCGGGAACAGGGACCGCGCGGCCCGGAGTCCCGGATGAAAAACAAAGAAAAAATGGAACAACTGAACAGAGTGGAACTGAGAGGGAACGTCGGAAGCGTAAAACTCCAGACCGGGGCGAACAACCACGGCGCCCGCATTACACTGGCAACGAATTCCGCCTACCATGACAAGGACGGCGCGCCCGTCATTGACACGCAGTGGCATAATATCGTTGCCTGGGAAAGCCGCAACATCCGGAATCTCGAAAAGATTCAAAAAGGGGACAAACTATATGTCGCCGGAAGGCTGCGATATCAGAAATATACCGGGCAGGACGGCGTAGAGCGTGTCCAGACGGATATTCTGGCCAACAAAATCGTCCTTCTCGGGGAGGAAGAACCCTTGAATATGGAGCTCTGAATGAAAGCCGCCGCCCTCATAGGATGCTTTGCCGTGCTGCTGTGCCTGTCCGGTTCCTGCGGCCCGGTCAAAAAACTCGGCCGGGTGAGAAGCGGGGATGCGACCGCGTCGCTCAGGGCCCTGGATGCCGACCTGCAGGCTTCTGTCCCTGCGCTTCGCCTTCCTCCCAGGGATACCCTCAGGGTGACCGGGCCGGACGGAAGGCAACTGATGATTATGCGGGCGGTGCGCGATGAGAACGGGGAGATGGTGGCCACGGATGAACTGGTTCCCGCCGTTGTCGTGGCCAGTTTCAAGCATGTACCGGAGCGTCACGGGAAGGTGGATTTGCGTTTTTTGGTGAGCGTCCCCCGGACGATGTTGGACAGCCGCTGGCAACTTCGCCTCGTACCCTGCCTCCACATGATGGGGGAGTCCGGGAACCTGGATCCCATTATCATAACGGGGGAACGCTATCACAAAGCGCAGTTGCGCGGGTATCAATTGTACCGGCGTTTTCTTTCCGGCATCGTCACGGACGGGATGCAATTTGTGCGGATGCAGGACCTGGAACATTTCCTGGAACGCAATGCGCCGCAGCTTTATGCCCTGAAACGGGACAGCAGCCTGGTCAGCGAGGATCTGCAGGTGTCGCTTTTCGGCGTGACCGGCGCGGAAGCGGTGGAACATTATACAAATACGATTGCCCGGGCTTTCAACCGGCACAAGATATCCCGGAAGGATAAAATGTTCCACAGGCTGGTCCGGTCGCCGTTCCTGGAGGGTGAGCTGCGGCTCGATACCTTGATCCGGGGGACGGAGGACCAGGTGCTCTACGAGTATGTGCAAACCGTCAATGTGGCCCCGAAACAGCGCAAGGCCCAAATTACGCTAGACGGTGGCGTCTATGAGATCGGCGCGAAGTTGTGTGACTTCCGCGGTCCGGATACGCTCACCTTCTATATCAGTTCCCTGAGTACGCTCTGCGACAAACGGGAGCGCTATGTCACCCGGGTGGTGGAGCGCAGGGTGGAGGCCAGTTCGGTCTGCTGGGTGGAATTCGCTTCCGGCAGTTCCCTGCTGGATCCGCAGCGGGGGAACAATCCCGCCGAGATGGGTCGTATCCGGAAAAATCTCCTGGACCTGCTGGAAAACGAAAAGTTCGAAATGGATTCCATCGTCGTGGAGGCGTCCGCGTCGCCGGAGGGCAGCGTGGCGTTGAACGCGCGGCTGTCGCGGGAGCGAAGCGGCGCGGTGGGCGGCTATTTTGAACGCTGTCTCCGGCGGATGCGCGACTCGCTGCGGCGCGAGTCGGGCATCAGGCTCGGGCTCGGAGATGCCGGGCCCGCGGACGCCGGCACGGACGCCGCACCCATCCGTTTCGTTACGCGGAGTGCCGGGGAAAACTGGCCCCTGCTGGACCTGCTCGTCACCCGGAGCGAGGAACTTTCCGAAGCGGACAAGGCGGATTACCGCTCGGCGAGGGAATCCTTCGGGGACCCGGACCGCTGCGAAGAGTCCCTGCGTCTCAAGCCCTGTTACCCTTTCCTGCGTGAAAAACTCTATCCCCATCTGCGTACCGTCCGATTTTCCTTCCATCTGCACCGCAAGGGGATGGTCAAGGACACCGTCCATACGACGGAGCCGGATACGGTTTACCGGAAGGGGGTCCAGGCCCTGATGGCCCGCGAATGGGAAAAGGCGGTCAGTATCCTGCGCCCGTATGCGGATTTTAATACGGTGCTGGCCTATTGCGCCATGGATTACGACGCTTCGGCGCTGTCCCTGCTGGAGAAGCTGGAGCCTACGCCCGCAACGAACTATCTCAAAGCGCTGCTCTGCGCCCGGAAAGGCGACGACGCCCGGGCCGTGGAGTGTTACCTGAAAGCCTGTTCCGGGGACCGTTCTTTCGTGCACCGGGGGCGGCTCGATCCTGAAATTTCAAAACTTATCAAAACTTATCAACTGGAAAATGAAACAAATCCTGATTAGCCTGGCGGCCCTGGCCCTGATGGCCTCCTGCCAGAAATTCACCGCGGGTGAGAAGGCTCCCGCGGAACCTCAAACCGCCGTCGTGACCTTTTTGCTCGAAGATGCCTCCCTGAGCCGGGCGACTTCCAACAGCACGGAGTCATCCATAGAAAAAGCACAGGTGGCGGTGTATAATGCGGCCGGTACGCTGCTTGCCGTCGGAGATGCCGTCAACGGCGCGGTGTCGCTGCGCGTCCCTGTCGGTGAGAGCGGATGCAGCGCCTTTGCGCTTGCCAATGCCGCGAATGACCTTGCCGCCTATGGAACCCGGACGGCGGCGCTCCATCTGCAGAGTACGCTCGGGGGCAACCGTTCCGCTTCCCTGAGCGGACTGGAAATGGGCGGTCTCCTGGACAATATCACCTTTACGGAGAATTACACCGAGACCATTTCCCTGGTCCGCTATGCCGCCAAGGTGGAAATCGACGAAATCGTCAATGCCATTCCGGGAAATCCGAAACTTACCGTCAAGGGTATCTATCTCATCAATGTCAACAGTTCGACCCGTTACGACTTCTATGTGAGCGCGTTGTCCTGGAAGCAAAAACGCGCCTACGCGGCTTCGGAAACAACGATTATCCCCTATACCGCCGACATTTTCGAGGCGGATGTGAACGGCGGGGCGAAGTATGATACGCCGCACTATTTCTACTGCTATCAGAATCCCACGACGACGGACAGTTCCGCCCCGACCTGGAGTGCACGCTTTACCCGTCTGGTCGTGGAGGCTTCCTACTCGGGGACCAACTATTATTATCCCGTCAATATCCGGGGAAACGACGGAAAACTCAATGCGAATACCGCCTATATCATCACCCGGCTTACCATTACGGGACCGGGAAGCGATTCTCCCGACAAGCCCGTCACCAAAGCGGGTGCCAGTTTCAACCTGAGCGTCGCGCCCTGGGAAAGCGGAATATCACAGGAAGTGGAAATTTAAAAGGATTCGGGGTATGCGCGGACATTCGTTGCTTTATCTTTTCTTCTTCTTGCTTGCCTGTACCTCCTGTTCTGTAAAGGAGGACCGCAGCGAGTGTCCGTGCATCCTCTCTTTATATACCTCCGATGCGGCGGGCAAGACCGTCGGGGTGGAGGTCTGGAATACGGGCGGGGTCTGCGTGGCCCGGGGAGAGACCGATGCCACCCTGCTGGAACTGAAGGTGCCCCGGGGGCATCTGAAGGTGACCGCCTGGAGCGGACTGGCGGATTGCCGCCTGCTTGGCGGAGTGGTTTCCATTCCCAGGGGAGGCCAGATGGATGAACTCTGTGCCTGGCGTTCCGAGGCGGACTGCAGCGGGGAACAGGCATCCCTGATTCTCTTTCTGCATAAGCAGTGGGCGACGGTAAATCTCAAATTGGAGAATTATCCTTTTCCGCAGGCGTTGCCTGACCTGAAAATCCGGGGAGCGGTGAACGGTTATGACCTGGCAAGCGGCCTTCCCGTAGAGGGAGGATTCCTCTTCTCCCCGCCCTTTTCAGGAGAAGGGGACATCGTTTTCCGTCTTCCGCGGCAGCATGGCGGGGAACTGCTCCTCGAGGTCGGTCCCAAGGTGCTGGCGATCGGCGACATGATTGTCCGCAGCGGATATGACTGGGAAGAGCCGGACCTGGATGACATCTATATCTGGGTGGATTATCTCAAATCTACTGTTAAAATCGGGATTTCCGACTGGAATGAAGTAGCCTATGAAGAGAATTTTTAATGGACTGGCGCTTGTGCTTTCCCTTTTGGGAGGTGCGGCCTGCCAGCGGGAGCCAGGCGTGGCGGCAGGGGATGCCGCCGCCGGTATCCGGATATGCGCACGGGCGGAGGACTTGAGCCGGAGTCTTTCCGGAGCCGATGAGTCCGTCGTCAGGAACCTCAATGTGTATGCCTACCGGGATGGCGCCCTGGCAGGAAAGGCCTATGGAGACGGGGGAGAACTTACCCTCAGCGTCCTCCAGGGATATACCTATCGTATTTATGCGCTGGCCAATGTGGGTGAGCAGGAGCCTCCGTCCCTGGAGTCCGGGCTGGAGGCATGGCGGGTGGCGCTCCCCGCCGCGGCTTACGCCGCCGCGGGGCTGCCGATGGCGTGCCGCCACGGCACGGCGTTTCACGCCGCGCGCCCCTCCGCCACGCTCCAGATTACCCTGGAACGCCTTGTCGGAAAAGTCTGTCTCACCCTCGAAAAAAATCTTTCCCGGACGGATTTCCGGGTGGAGGGCGTGAAGATTCTCCAGGCGGCGTCCGACGTGACTCCTTTTGCCCACGGCAGCCGTGCGCTTGGCGTGGAAGACGGCGACGCCGCTTCCGAAGCAGATGTCGCTTCCCTCAACCGGGGCGGGGAAGTCTGTTTCTATGTCCCTGAAAACGACGGCGGCGTCCTGCTCCCCGGAAACCTCGACCAATGGGGAAAAGTGCCTTCCAGTATCGGCGGAATGGCGGAACTGTGCACTTATATGCAGGTCTGGGGAAGTTGGAGCACCCCCGGTGCATCGGCGGACGTGGCATACAGGATGTACCTGGGAAAGGATAATTGTTCGGATTTCAGCATAGACGGCAACTCCGAATCCCTGTTGACGCTTTCCCTGACGGATGAAGGCGTGTTCACCGCCTCCTGGAAGGTGGAGATGCGGAATTTCCGGGATGACCGCCGGCTCCGCTTTTCTTCCGCTTCGCTTTCCCTCTCACAGGGCGGCGGGGCGGCGCAACTCTTTGTCATCGCGGACCCGCCGGACCTGGAATATGAACTCTATGCGGACCAGGGGCCCCTCCAGGAGGCTCAGTTAAGTTATTCGCAGGAAGGGACGCGCCTGCATCTCCATACGGCCTACATCGGTGCGCAGGAGAAACGCGCCCGCCTTTTCCTGCGTTCCTGGGACGGCCTGCTCCGGGACACGTTGACCGTGACGGTGCCTTACATCGGCGGCCAGTTTGAAGATTTTACCTATACGATGCCCCGTTATGTCGCGCAGTGGGGGAGTTTCCGTTTCCCCGATGCCAGCGCATCGGCGCCCGTACGCTTTGCCGCTTCCGGTCATCAGGAATTCATCTTCCCCGGTGCCGGACGCTGGTCATTTTATGACCATGCAGTGGGGCTGCGCTTTGTTTATGACGGGGACACGACGGTCTGGGTGCAGGCGAACGATTTCCCTGCGGGAGACGGTTCTCCGTGCACGCTTGTGCTGGGGTGCGGCAGTCTTTCCCGCACGCTGAGCCTTTATCCCGGCATCGTCCCCCGCTATGGATTCCGGCAGGAACTGACGTTGTCGGAATGCGGCAACCTGAACCGTGATGACCGGGGCTGGTATGACCGGGAGGCTGACCTGCATCTCCTGGATGAAGAGGGGAATGTGCTGGATTTTTCCCTCTTCGCCACCCCGGATGCCCTGCTGCGCTTGTGGGGAAGTCCGCTTACGGACGATGCACGGTATGCAGGATTGGCCGAGGTTTACAGTGAGTCGATGTGGGGGGAATTCTCGGAAGAAGGCTATGCGCAGTGTTCGGTGACGTTCCTTTCCGGGGAGTTGGACGATCTGCTTCCTGAAAACAGCCTCGCCCGCTTCCGCCTCTGGGGGCTTATGGCCGACGGGGATGCCCCTGCGGACCTGTTCTTCAATATCGTCAATGACGGACTGCGTCGCTGTTATGAACAGCCTGTCCCGCTGCGGGTCGTTCCCGCCTTCCCCGCCCAGCGTTATCTGGGCGAATATGAAAACCGTCAGATTGCCCCCGGTGATATGCGTTCCTATAGCGTTGCGCTGGATTTTACGCGGGGGAACCATGATGCCCCGGCGGCCCGGGACGTCAGCTGGACGCTGGGCAGCGCTGTCTTCGACCCTGACGACAAGCCCTCGTCAGTCATGCTGGACCCCTTGTCGAAGCGCTGTCGCAATGTAGGTTTCGACGGGAAATGCTTGAATTTCAGTTATAACCGCGCCAGCGGCGATCCGCTTTGCGCCGGGGGATACGGGATTGAAGGGGAGACCCGGAATCCGCACAGCGGCAGGACCATCCGGGGCTGGTACACCTTTGATGTCGTGCTCTTGATGTCCGTAGGCGCCGCCGCGGACAATGTGGGCGGGACGGTAATGGGTTATTCCTTCGTACCGTTCTGTGAATATTCGGCCGCGAGTGATTCGGATCTGTGGAACGATTCCCTGCCGCCTGTCCCCATCGTGGCACCGCAGGAGGACGGCTCGATTGTATATACCACCATACATGTTCCGGAGCGGGCTTCCGAACATGCGTGCAGGCTCAGCCTGAACGGGAACTATGATATTGCCGGCCACAGTGTAAGCTATAATTGCAATTACTTTTACTACTTCACCAACTGGCAGTATCTGGGAGATTTCCATTTCTATGCAGACGGCCGCAGGACGACGGTGCTGGACCTCAGCCGTGCAGGATTTGCCGCCACGCAGCAGTTCAATTCCCCCTACTATGTGCGCGGCTCCATGGGTTACTACCGTCTCTGCCGGCAGCGGGACCTTGCCAATCTTCCGGACGGGGGTACCAACGGACTTTCCAATTATCTGGTCGAAGCGGCCTGGGGAACATTTGAGGACCTTTGAAGTTCCTGAAGGATAAAGTCTTCAAGCCGGTTCAGCACGGCGGCATTCTGTGCCATATCACATGACAACGATGTCCCGGAGGCTCCGCAGATGTCGATGCCGGTTAGGCGCCTTCCTCTGCAGAGCGTCCGGAGTGCGTCCAGAAGTTGTGTGAAACTCATCTCTCCCTGGTCCCAGCCCGTCCGGAACACGGCAGGGGAGAGGACGTCGAGGTCGATGGAGAGGAACAGGGGAATCCCGTCCGGGAGTGCCGCCAGGGCTGCGGGAACGTCGGAAGCATGCCGGACCCAGGCGTCGGCACGCATCAGGGGCAGATCCCTGCGGGCCGCCGCTACCCAGTTTCCGCAACTGAGCAGTGTATCCCCGAAAGCGCCCGGCTGGTCGTCGGGATGATTGTCCAGCAAAACGAGGGCGAACGGCTCGCGCAACAATTTCATCCTCAGATAACTGACATAGTGGTAATCCCCGCTGCCCAGGTAGCGCGGACACGTCGGGCTGTTTGCGGCGATACGCCGGGTAATCAGCGCCGCAGCCGCTTCGCTGCAGTAACCGAGGCTGCCTTCGATATCGCCAAAAAAATATGAAATTGTGCTTTTTATGCGGCTAAGTTAGCATTTTTACAAAAAAATTCCTACTTTTGTGGGTCATTCAGCACATCAACGGACCTATGGCAGCGGAGCAGCAGTATACTCTCGATCCGGAGAAAGTCTATTTCTCCATGGATGAACTGACGCTCGAAACTGAAGACGGTCCCGTTACCCTGAAAATGGGGGCGTGGCTGAATTTCGACCCGGTCCGCATCCATAAGATGATCGTTAAGGAAAAAGTCCTCAAGGTGGATACGATGGAGGTCCTCAATCCGCTTCTGAGCAAACTCCGGCGGGCGGATCCTGATTATTTCAAACGGATTATGGGGCTGAAACTGATTATCGACTATCCCGGATATTCCAGCGGCATCCTGGCCAAGATTCCCTTTGAGAACGAGCCGGTCAGTTTTTATAAATGGTGGCGCAAGGGCAAGCATGAGGACAAGGTCCATCTTTCGCTCGGCAATCAGATTATCCTCTTCCAGAAAGTCTCCATGATGGATCCGAAGATGCTGCTCAAAAAGGATTATGAACTGCTCGGCGTAAGAAAATGACCCTTACGCTCCTTCCGGACGACCGGCCCCGGCGCCTGTCCTTTTACCTCTCCCTCGAAGAATATGTCTCCTCCGCCTGCGGCGAGGGCTTTTTTTTATGGGAAACCGCTCCCTGTGTCATCCTGGGCCGCAATCAGGATGCGGCTGCGGAACTGAACCTGGATTACTGCCGCAGCCACGGGATAGAGATTTTCCGCCGCAAAAGCGGAGGCGGCTGCGTGTATTCCGGTCCCGGCAACCTGATGATCTCCTGTGTCGTCCCTCCTGCGCCTGCCGGGGCATGTTTTTCAGCCTATCTGCTGAAACTTGCAGGCGTACTTTCTTCCTTGGGCGCCGAGGCGGTAACCACTTCGAATAACGATATCCTCTGCCGGGGCCGCAAGGTTTCCGGAAATGCCTGTTTTATGACCCCTCACGCCGGTATCATCCACGGTACGCTGCTTTATGATATGGATGTCGCGCCGATGCTCCGCGCACTTACGCCATCCCGGGAAAAACTCAGCAGGCACGCCGTCGCGTCGGTCAGACAGCGTGTGGCGAATCTCCGGGAACTCTATCCGGAGATGGAAAAATCCCGTCTGGAAAGTGCCCTGATACATGCTTTTTCCGATACATTCCGTGTCCTGGGTCCCGCTGAACTCCGGGAGGTGGAAAGAATTGAAAAATCCTATCTGGAACCGGATTTTATTCTTGGTAAAATCGGCTGAAAAGAGTAACTTTGGGAACTTTATGGAAACGCTCAAAGTTACACCCCTGCACGAGTCCCATCTGGCACTCGGGGCGAAAATGAGCCCCTTTGCGGGCTTTGACATGCCCATCAGTTACAGCGGAATCGTGGACGAGCACATGGCGGTCCGCGGGAAAGCCGGAGTGTTCGATGTTTCACACATGGGAGAAATCGAAATCTGCGGCCCGGGTGCGGAGGCTTTCGTGAATCACATTTTTACGAATGACGTATGCGGCATGCAGCCCGGCGTCGTCCTTTACGGGATGATGCTCTATCCGGACGGCGGAGTGGTGGATGACCTGCTCGTGTACCGTCTCTTCACGCCGGAACCTTCTTTCTTCCTGGTGGTGAATGCCGCCAACATTGAAAAGGACTTTGACTGGATGCGGGCGAACGCCGGAGGCTTCGACATTACGCTGAGGAACCGCTCTGAACAGTGGGGACAGATTGCCCTCCAGGGCCCGGAGAGCGAAACGGTCCTTGCCGATGTGCTGGGAATCAGGGAAGGGGGACAACTCCGATTCTATACCTTTGTCCAGATCTCCTGGCGTGGGGATCCGCTGATCCTCAGCCGTACGGGGTATACCGGGGAGGACGGATTTGAACTCTATTCGACACCTTCTTCCACGCAGCTGCTGTGGAAGACCCTCGTCGATGCAGGCGTGAAACCCTGCGGCCTGGGATGCCGCGATACGCTTCGTTTCGAGGCCGGAATGCCCCTTTACGGGCATGAACTCAGCGAGTCCATCTCCCCGGTGATGGCGGGCCTTTCCGTTTTCTGCAAGCTGGACAAGCCGGACTTCATCGGCAGGCAGGCACTCGCGGTGCAGAAGGCAAACGGGACGGAGCGCCGGCTGGTGGGTATCGAACTGGAAGAGAATGCCGTGCCCCGCGCCGGCTATCCCGTGGAACTGGCGGACGGTACGCAGGTCGGTGTCGTAACCACCGGTTACCATTCCCTGACGCTGGACAAGAGCCTCTGCTTTGCGCTTGTTGACAGTGCCTGTTCCGCCATCGGAACGCCCCTCTGGGTACATATCCGCAGGCACAGTTTCCGCGGAAGCGTCGTAAAGAAGAATTTTTATAAAACCAACTATAAGAAATGAGTACAGTCAAGGAAGGACTCCTGTACAGCGAGTCCCACGAATGGGTAAGGATGGACGGTGACGTGGCCATCATCGGCGTTTCTGATTTCGCGCAGTCCGAAATGGGTGACATTACGTATGTCGATATGCCCGATGAGGGCGATACGCTCGCGCAAGGGGAGGATTTCGGGGCGCTGGAAAGCGTCAAGGCTTCGAGCGAACTCTATTCCCCTGTCTCCGGTACCGTTATTGCCTGCAATGCTGAACTGGAGGAGGCTCCCCAACGCATCAACCAGGATCCTTATTCCGCCTGGATCATCAAAGTCGAGGTTACGGACAAGGCGCAGCTTTCCGCACTGATGAGCGCGGCGGCGTATGCGGCGAAAATCGGTGCCTGATGGCCCGGATACCCTTTTTCCCCCATACGCAGGAGGACGTGTCCCGGATGCTGGAGCGTATCGGGCTCTCCTCCCTGAAGGAACTGTACGCCGATGTGCCGCCTGAGTTTTTCCACGAGGGCGATTACGACCTTCCTTCCGCTTTGGGCGAAAGCGAGGTCAGGGCTGATGTGGAAGCGCTGGCGGCCCGGAACCGGAAACTGATCATCTTTGCGGGACAGGGGGCGTATGACCATTATACGCCTACGGTGATTCCCGCCCTGACTTCCCGTTCGGAGTTCCAGACGGCCTATACCCCTTACCAGTGCGAGATTTCCCAGGGAACCTTGCGCTATATCTTTGAGTTCCAGTCGATGATCTGCGCCCTGACGGGAATGGATGTCGCGAACGCTTCGGTCTATGACGGTCCGACGGCTGCGGTGGAGGCGGCGCGCATGTGCGTGGCCTCGGTGCGCAGGCGCAAGCGGATTATCGCATCCGGTGGCCTGCTTCCCTGCGTGCGCAAAGTCCTTGAAACCTATGCCCGCTATGGAGGTTATTCGCTCAGTATCAGTGAGAACCCTCTTTCGGAACTGGATGATTCCGTCGCCGGGGTAATCCTGCCTTCCATCGACAGGACCGGCTGTATCTGCGACCTTTCCGGCGCTGCCGAGGCCGTGCATGCCGCCGGAGCGCTCCTGGCGGTGTACTGCGACCCTTCGGCACTGGCGGTGCTCACCTCTCCCGCCGAGTGGGGCGCAGATATTGCCGTAGGGGATGCGCAGCCGCTCGGGATGCCGCTTTCCTACGGCGGCCCGTATGCGGGTTTCATGGCCTGCCGGGAAGCGCTGATGCGCAAACTGCCCGGCCGTATCGTCGGACAGGCGTATGACAGGGAAGGCCGCCGCTGCTTCGTCCTCACGCTGCAGGCGCGCGAGCAGCATATCCGCAGGGAAAAGGCTACCTCAAATATTTGTTCCAACGAGTCCCTGATGGCGCTTTGGGCGACGATTTACCTTTCGCTGATGGGGCCGGAAGGAATGCGGGAACTCAATGAGGCCTGCTACCGTTCGGCGCATGACCTGCGCGGACGCCTGCTCTCCACCGGAATTTTTGAAGCGTCCCCGGAAGGGGAGTTCCTCAAGGAATTTACCCTCGTCCCCCGCAGGGATGCGGCGCACCTCCACAAGTTCCTGCTCGACAAGGGATTTTTTGCCGCCTTGCCGGACGAGGAGGGACGCGTTTCCTTCTGCGTCACCGAGCGCCGGACGAAGGCCGAAATGGATGCGCTGGTTGCCGCAGTTGAACTTTTTGCAAAGGAGGAAGGGCGATGAGTTATTACGACAGACTGATTTTCGAACTTTCGAAAAGCGGCCGCAGGGGAGCATATGTGCCGTGCGGTACCGGAAAGGCTCCCGTCCCTTTCGGAAACGGAAGCGGAATCTGGCGAAAGCAGGCGCCCGCCCTGCCCGAAGTGAGCGAGCCCGATGTGGTGCGCCACTATACACGGTTGAGCCAACTGAACTTCGGCGTTGACAGCGGCTTCTATCCGCTGGGCAGCTGCACGATGAAATACAATCCCAAGATTTGTGATGCGCTCCCGTCCCTCTTTGCCGATTTGCACCCCCTGCAGGATGAAGAGACCGTTGCCGGTGCGCGGGAACTGCTTTCCCGCACCGGGCGTTTCCTGAGTGCCGTCACGGGGATGAAGCATTTTACCTTCAGCCCCTGCGCAGGCGCCCACGGCGAACTGACGGGACTGATGATCATGCGCCGTTTTCATGAAATGCGCGGCGATACCGCCCGTACCCGCATCCTCGTCCCTGACAGCGCCCATGGTACGAATCCCGCATCCGCGGCCCTCTGCGGCCTGGAGCCGGTAACGGTTCCCTCCGGCCCGGACGGCCTGGTGGATCCCGAAGCCGTCAAGCCTCTGCTGGGTCCCGATATCGCCGGTATCATGCTGACCAATCCCAATACTCTCGGGCTTTTTGAAAAACGCATCGGGGAGATTGCGTCGCTGGTGCATGGCTGCGGCGGCCTCCTTTATTATGACGGGGCGAACCTGAACCCGCTGGTGGGCGTACTGCGTCCCGGGGACATGGGCTTTGACATCCTGCATGTAAACCTTCATAAGACTTTTGCCACCCCGCATGGCGGCGGCGGTCCCGGCAGCGGTCCCGTGGGCGTTTGTGCCGCCTTGAAACCCGCCCTTGACGCCGTGGATGGCAAGGTTTCCGCCTTCCATGGAAATTTCGGGGTGGTGGTGCGCGCCTATGCCTATCTGCTGATGCTGGGCCGGGAGCATGTGAAGGAACTCGGCCCCTTCTCCACCCTTTCCGCCAATTATATCAAGGAGTCGCTGCGGGACAAGTACAAACTTCCCATCGACAGCGTCTGCAAGCATGAGTTTGTCTTTGACGGTCTGCTGGATGACGGCGGACGCGAGGGCGTTCCCGGGGCGACGACGCTCGATGTGGCGAAACGCCTTCTCGATTACGGCTTCCACGCGCCCACCATCTATTTCCCGCTGCTCTTCCATCAGTCGATGATGATCGAACCGACGGAGACCGAGTCGCTGGAGACCCTCGATGAATTCATTGCGGTGATGCGCCGTATCGCGGAAGAGGCTGCGTCCGACCCGGCATTGCTCAAATCGGCGCCCCATCATACGCCTGTCAGCCGTCCGGACGAGACCGAAGCCGCGCGGCATCCCGTGCTCAAGTATTCCCCGGATAAGTGAAAAGGCTGCTCGTCATAGGGGCCGGTCCCGGCGGCTATGAGACGGCTGTGGAAGCAGCCGCAAGGGGAATTGCGGTTACCTTGTTCAGTGGCGGGCTTCCCGGTGGAACCTGTCTGAACGAGGGTTGTATCCCTACCAAGACTTTCTGCGCGGCCGCCCATGCCTTCCGTCCCGGGACGGACGATCCCGCCGCTTTTATGGCGGCGCTTCAGGAACGCAAAACGGCGGTGGTGGAGCAACTCCGCACCGGCGTCATGACCCTGCTCCGGCATCCCGGCATCGAGTTTGTGCCCGAAATGGCGCAGTTCGTATCCGCGAAACGGGTGAAAGCCGGTATGCGCGAGTGGGAGGGCGATGCCGTCATCATCGCGACGGGTTCCGTCAGCGCCTCGCTTCCGGTTTCCGGAGCGCAGTACTGCCTCCATTCGTCGCAGTTGCTGGAACTGTCGGAGATTCCGTCCCGGCTGGGCGTAATCGGCGGCGGGGTCATCGGCTTGGAGTTTGCGTCCATTTTCGCCGCACTGGGGGTGCAGGTGACTGTTTTTGAATATTGCAAAAATATCCTGCCCCGCTTTGATGCCGATATTTCCAAACGGCTGCGCCAGTCGCTGGTGAAACGTGGCATCCGTATCATCAACGGTGCCTGTGTGCAGAAAATCGGTTCGGAGGGCAGCGTAACCTATACCGTGGGGGATGAAAGCGCGACGGAATCTTTCTCCCGGGTGCTGATGGCTGTCGGCCGCATACCCTTTACGGAGGGATTGAATCCCGAAGCGGCCGGTCTTGAGGTGACAAAGCGGGGGATTCCCGTCGATGAAAATATGCGTACGGCAGTGCCGGGAATCTACGCGATCGGCGATGTGACCGGCGGGATGATGCTGGCGCATACGGCTAAATATCAGGGACTTCGCGCTTTGAACGATTTTTGCGGAAGGCGGGACAGTATCGATTTCGGGGTCACGTCCGCAGTGGTGTTTACTGAACCGGAACTCGCGACGGTCGGCCGCAGCGAAGAGGAACTGAAGGCGGAGGGGATTGCGTTCCAGGTGCGCAAGGCGTTTTACCGGGCTAACGGCAAAGCGGTGGTGGAGGGCCTCCCGGAAGGGCTTTGCAAGCTGCTCCTGGACGGGGACGGGCGAATCCTCGGCTGCCACATCCTGGGCGCCCATGCGGCGGACCTCATCCATGAGGCGGCCGCCCTCATGGCGCTCGGCGTACCGGTCTCACGTGCGCGGGACCTCATTCATGCCCATCCCTCGTTTTCTGAAATTTTATCCTCTTGTTATACGGAATAAAGATCGGACCACCATGATAATGATAATAAGGCAGCGGAGCGGCAAGCGGAAGTCTTTCTCCTTCCGCCAGCGAAGCAACTGATGATTAATGACGCTAAGTATAATATAATGGAATACAAAGAAATAGAAGCCAAGGTGAAGGCGTTTCTGGTTGAAGAACTGGAAATCGACGAAGTGAAAATCACCCCCGATGCGACCCTGAGCGGCGACCTGGGTATCGACAGCCTTGAAGTCGTGGATGTCGTGGTGCTGGTGGAGAATGAATTCGGCTACAAGATGAAGCCGGAAGACTTCAAAACCCTGAAGACCTTTGGTCAGTTCTGCGCTTTCCTGGAGGAAAAGGTGGCGTAAATGGCCTCCTACCGGCATGATAACTGGCGGGGACGTACCGATGGGACGCCCTGGATGCAGCGTACGCTGGTGAAAATGCTACGCTTCATTCCCGTAGAATTTATCTATGGGATTGTCGCGCTGGTGATTCCTTTTTACCTCATGTTCGACGCGCGGGCACGCCGCGCTTCCTGGCAGTTGTTCCGCAGGCGGCTCGGCCGTTCTTTCCTGCGCTCCTTAGGGTCGGTCTATCTCAACGAATTCATGCTCGGACTGGTGGTCGTGGACCGTTTTGCCAGTTATGCCGGGAAGAAATTCCGTCTCGAAACCTCCGACAAAGAGAATTTCGACCGTCTCTCCGCACAGGAAGAGGGCTTCGTGCAACTCTTTGCCCATCTGGGCAACTCCGAGATGGCCGGCTATGTTTTCCCTTCCGTCAAGCGGATCCATGTCCTGGTCTATGCCGGTGAAACGGCGCGGATGATGCAGGGGCGTGAAGAACTGTTTACGCAGAAAAATGTGGAAATGGTGCCTGTGAACGCGGACATGTCCCATATCTTTACGCTGGATGCGGCCCTTTCCCAAGGCCAGATTGCCAGCATGCCGGCGGACAGGTCTTTCGGCTCGCCCCGTACCGCCTCTTATGATTTTCTCGGTGCTGCCGCGAAATTCCCTGTCGGACCCTTCCATCTGGCCGTCTCCCGCGACGTTCCGGCTGCGGCCCTGTTCGTGATGAAAACCTCCGTCCGCAGTTATCGCGCCTATCACATTCCCCTGGTGGATGTGCGCGGGAAGGGCCTGTCCAGGCAAGAGGCAGTGGATGCCCTGATGCGCGACTATGTCGCCCGCCTGGAGGAGATGGTCAGGCAGTATCCTCAGCAGTGGTTTAATTTCTATGATTTCTGGGCATGAAACCTTTTGAAGATATTCCCGTAGATACCCTGCTGCCCCAGCAGCCGCCTTTCCGTTTCGTGGACAGGCTTCTCTACTGCGATGAGCGTCATGCCGAGGTTGAATTTACCGTTCCCGCGGGGGGCGTATTCGTCGCCGGCGCCTGCCTGCAGCCCGGAGGCCTGGTGGAGCATATGGCCCAGGCCTGTTCGGCCATGACGGGATATATCGCCATCTATATCCGCATTACCCCTGTATCGGTAGGCTATCTCGGGCATGTGCGGTCCCTGCAGATTTTCCGGCAGCCGTCGGCGGGGGAGCGCCTGCACACCCGTGTGGAGGTCATCGAAGATATTTTCGGCATCCTTATGGCGCGTGTTTCCGTTTTCTGCGCGGATGAGCCCATTGCGAAAGGGATTCTCAAAACCGCTTCGGCGGCCAAGGAAAATATTGCGGGATGAAGCGCGTCTGGTGCCTTTCTGACAGTATCCTTTCTCCGCTCGGGCGGGGAACGGCGGAGAATTTTTCCGCCCTGTCCGGGGGGCGCAGCGGAATCCGCCGTTACGAAGCGGGCAGTTTCGGCGCGGGGCAGGCCTTTTGCGCCTCCCTCTTCGATCGGAGCGGCGCGGACAGCTCCGGAAAACCGCTGTTTGAACAGGTGCTGGAAACCTGTACGCGGGATGCCATAGGGCGCAGCGGCATCGATGCCTCATCGCCGCGCGTGCTCTTCGTCCTCTCGACGACGAAGGGCGATATCGAATGTATCGGTTCCCACCCGGAAAATCTGCCGCTTTGCGTGCCGGCAGCGCATCTGGCAGCGGCTTTTCACAATCCGAATCTGCCGCTGGTCGTGTCCAATGCCTGTATTTCGGGACTGGCGGCGCTCCTGCAGGCGCAGCGGCTTCTCCGACTGGGGCTGTATGATTATGCCGTGGTCGCAGGGGCGGATGTACATTCGATTTTCACCATTTCCGGTTTTCAGTCGCTGGGTGCGCTTTCCGGCCGGCCCTGCAAGCCCTTCGATGCTTCGCGTGACGGGATGAACCTTGGCGACGGGGCGGCCTGTATGGTGCTTTCCTCCGGTGATTCGGTCCCCGAGGGTGCCTGGGAGCTGGTCTGCGGTGCCGTGCGCAATGATGCCAATCACATTTCCGGGCCTTCCCGGACCGGAGAAGGCAGTTTCAACTGCCTGCGGGCCGTGCTGCACGAATGTGAGGTTGACGAACTGGCCCTGGTGAGCGTACACGGTACGGCGACACGCTATAACGACGAGATGGAAAGCATCGCGCTGGCGCGGGCCGGACTTTCCGCTTTGCCCGTATGCGCCTTCAAAGGGGCCCTGGGCCATACGATGGGCGCGGCGGGAATCCTTGAAAGCATCCTTTGCATGCGGGCGCTGGATGCGGGACAAATCCCGCCGACGCCGGGCTATGAGACATGCGGGGTGTCGTTTCCCGTGAACGTTTCCGAGCAGACGCGCACCGCCTCCGGGCGGGCCTTTGTCAAGATGCTGTCCGGATTCGGCGGCTGCAATGCCGCCATGCTTTTCAGAAAAGGATGAAAGTATTGAAATCCATACGCCTGACGCCGGAAACGGCCGGAACGGACAATCTGGCCGTGCTATACCGCAGCCTGGGTTGCGATTATCCCAAGTTCTTCAAGATGGACCGCTATTGCAAACTGGGTTTTCTCTCATCGGAAATGCTGTTGCAGGATGCGCCGGACCGCTTTATCCCCAGGGAGGACCGGGCCGTGGCCGTCTTTACCCGCAGCGGATGTATGGAGAATGACCAGGCCTATTTCAAGACGGTGCAGCCCGGCGCCTATTTTCCCAGCCCCGCCCTCTTTGTCTATACGCTTCCGAATACCATCACTGGCGAAATCGCCATCCGGAACCACTATAAGGGCGATACCAGCGCCTTTGTCCTGCCTGCGTACGATGCGGACGCCATCGCGGCGCAGATGGACGCCCTCTTTTTGGACGGGACGACCCGCTCTGCGCTCTGCCTGTGGCTGGATTGCCCTCCGGACGGCCCGTTCGAGGCCGTCGCGTCCATCGTCACCCCCTGAGACCGGGGACTATCCCAAAAATGAAATCAGTACGCCTGCGGCGACGGCGGAACCGATGACCCCCGAAATATTCGAGGCCATGCAGTAGTTCAGCACGTGGTTCTTCGGGTCGTACTTGATGCTGATGCCGTTGCAGACGCGGCTGGCCATGGGAACGGCGGAAAGTCCCGTCGCGCCCACCAGCGGATTGATTTTCTTGCGGGCGAAGAGGTTCCACACCTTTACCATGAGGATGCCGCTGGCGATACTCAGGGCAAAGGCCAGGAAGCCGCCGACGACGATTCCGAGCGTCTGCAGGTTCAGGAAGGCGGAGGCCGTCATCGTGGCTCCTACGCAGAGGCCCAGGAATATCGTTGCCGCATTCATAAGCCCGCCGCTGGCGACCTGGAACAGCCTTCCGGTATCCGAACCGATTTCCTTGACCAGGTTTCCGAACATCAGCATGCCGATCAGCGGCACCGCGGTAGGGACGAACAGGGCTACAATCGTGGTTACGGCGATGGGGAAGATAATCTTCACCGCCCTCATGTTCTTGATTTCCAACTTTTCCGGATAGAGCCTGTCCTGTTCCTTCATGTTGATGCACAATTCTTTCTTCGTGCAGAGCAACCGTACGACCAGCGGAATGATCACCGGTACCAGCGCCATGTAACTGTAGGCGGCGATAGCGATGGGGCCGAGCAGGTGCGGGGCCAGTTTGATGGTGGTGAAGATGGCCGTGGGACCGTCCGCGCCGCCGATAATTCCCAGCGAACCCGCTTCCTGCGGGGTAAAGCCCAGCAGGAGGCTGGCAATCAGCACGGCAAAGATGCCGAACTGCGCCGCCGCGCCGAAAATCGCCAGTTTGAGGTTGCGCAGCATCGGACCGAAATCTGTCAGCGCACCCACTCCCATGAAGATGACGGGCGGAAGCAGGCCGGTCTTTATGAGGGCATAATAAAGGTAGTTCATAATGCCCAGTTCATGGGCGATTTTATGCAGGGGCATGTCCCAGATGACCTCACGCGATCCGTCGGGGAGGGTAACGAAGCCCTGCGGGTCCGCCTGTACCACACCCATGTCTCCGCCGGGGAAATTGGCAATCAGCACCCCGAAGGCAATGGGGACGAGCAGCAGCGGCTCATACTTCTTGACAATCCCCAGATAGAGGAGCAGGAAAGCGATGAAGTACATCAGCAGATAGGCGGGCGTTTCCCCCAGGCTGCCGATCGCGGTCATTTCATAGAGCCGCTGCAATATGTCCGAAAAACCTTGCATTAGCTTGTCTGGTTATGTGATATCTTCAGAATCACATCATCTTCTTCGACGCTGTCGCCGCTGGAGGGAAGGATGTCGGTAATCACCCCGTCAAAGTCGGCGCAGACGGCATTCTGGATTTTCATGGCCTCTATATAGCAGAGGGTATCTCCGCGCTTGACGGCATCGCCGACCTTGCGGGGCGTTTCCTGCGGGTCCTTTGTCAGGAAGAACTTTCCCGAAAGGGGAGCGGCGACGGGTTCGCCTTCGCCGGCCGGGGAAGGGGCTGTCCCCGAGGCCGCTTTCGGGGCATCCCCGTCGTAGGCCACATCGAGCCGGTAACTTTTTCCGCCCAGCGTGACGGTGATGACCGAAGGGAGCGTCGCCGGATCCGCGGGGGCGTTCTTTGCCGCCTTGCGCTTTGCCAGGTCTGCCTCGAATTCGGCCTTGGCCTTGCCGGAGCGGAAATTTTCATACTGTTCGGGATGCATGGCATACTCGAACAGTTCCTCGTCGTCAGGCCCGGTTTCCCAGCCTTTTTCAGCCATCCGGGCGCGGTATTCGTCAAGACAGTCCGGGTAATTGAGCTGAGGGTCGTCGGTCAGGAATTCCCGTCCCTGGGCGGCCGCCAGCGCCTTGATTTCGTCATCGACCCCGGCGGGCAGTTTCCCGGCCTTGCCCAGCACCATGTCCCATATGGTGTCCGGGAAGATTTCCCAGCGTCCCTTGCCCTTTTCCATCTGCATCACGTTCATCAGAGAGAGATTCTTGACATATTGGGAAAACGGCGTGACAAGCGGGGGATAGCCGACCTTGGGCCAGACATAGGCCACTTCGTCAAAGAGTTTGACAAGCAGTTCGTCGGTGCTGAGCGGCTTCTGTCCGTTCTTTTCCTTCCATTTGTTGAGGGACTTGAGGTTGTCCTCGAGGTCCGTCATCAGGGAGCCCATCATGCCTCCGGGCAGCCCCGGCTTGATGAGCAGGGAGTTGTCGAGGCGGTTCAACGGGGGACAGTAATAGCCCAGGAAGTCGTCCATCATCTCCTGGATCAGGCTCCTGGCCTCCATGTAAGCCTCCATATCGATGTCCTTCACGGCGAAGCCCGCATCCCGGAGCATCTCCTGTACGGCGATGACATCCGGATGGCCAGTGCCCCAGGACAGGGGGGACATGCCCACGTCCACATAATCGCAGCCGTTGAGACAGACTTCCAGCACGGATGCCATGCTGAATCCCGGCCCTGCATGGGAATGATACTGAATGATGATATCCGGTTTGAGCGCCTTGATGCCCTTGACGATTTTTCCGAGGCTGACCGGTCTTCCGATGCCGGCCATGTCCTTGAGCGCGATTTCGTCCGCACCGGCCTCTATGAACTGTTTGGCCAGACCTATGTAATAATCCACGGTATGTACGGGAGAGTGGGTGATGCACAGGGCCGCCTGCGCGATCATCCCCGCCTCGTGTGCATAGCCGATGGACGGAATGACGTTGCGCGGGTCGTTCAGCCCGCAGAAAATGCGGGTGATATCGGTGCCCTGCGCCTTCTTTACTTTATAAAAGAGTTTACGCAGGTCCTTTGCGCAGGGCGACATACGCAGCCCGTTGAGCGCACGGTCCAGCATGTGCGTCTGGATGCCCGCCTCGCGCAGGGGTTTCGTCCATTCCCGCACGGCGGTATTGGGATTTTCTCCGTAGAGGAGATTGACCTGTTCAAAGCCGCCGCCATTGGTCTCGACGCGGTCGAAGCACCCCATACGGATAATCGAAGGGGCGATTTTTACCAGTTGATCTACACGAGGCTGATACTTGCCCGCGCTCTGCCACATGTCGCGGAAAGCAAGGCTCAGTTTTACTTCTCTTCCCATATTATAATTCTGTAATCTTCGTAATCCTGCCCTTGCCGCCGGTCAGGCAGGCGACGGCGGCATCCAGGACGGGTTTGATATCGGGCGCGGCGGATGAGGCGGCCGCCGGCGCCATTTTATTGACCAGTGCGATGATGAGCCGGCTGCCGAAAATGACAATCAGCAGGATGCAGAACACCGTTACCATCCCGACGCCCATCAATAATAATCCCAGACCTAAATTTTCCATTATACAAAAATAGTGATTTTGTTTCGGAAATCTAAAAATGTTTTTAATTTGTTGATAAGTTCCGCCATTTAATGACTAATTTCGCAGGCGGAAATTTCAAACCCCAACATAATGTCAAAGGTACAAAGTTCCCAAGCCATTTACGACGCCCGCACATTGGGCCGTCCGAAAATGCTTCTTCTTGGGTTCCAGCACATGTTTGCCATGTTTGGAGCAACAGTGCTGGTCCCGGCGCTCACCGGACTTTCCGTCAGTGCAACCCTTTTGTTCGCCGGCCTCGGCACGCTCCTTTTCCATCTGCTGACCAAGATGAAGGTCCCCGCTTTTCTCGGGTCGTCTTTTGCCTTCATCGGTGGGTACGCTGCGGTAGTGGCAACGGGAGCGGCCCAGGGCCTTGACCAGGCTGCTTCTTTGCCCTATGCCTGTATCGGCGTTTTCTTTGCCGGCCTGGTCTATTTCGTGCTGGCGGCTTTCATCAAAGTGTTCGGTGTCAAGAAGGTGATGCGTTACTTCCCGCCAGTCGTCACCGGTCCCATCATCATCGCAATCGGTCTGACGCTCTCCGGCTCCGCAATCAACAACTGCACCACCAACTGGTGGATTGCGCTGCTGGCCATCGTCATCATCGTCATCTGCAATATCTGGGGCAAGGGGATGATTCGCATCATCCCTGTGCTGATGGGTGTCGTGGGTTCATATCTCGTCGCCGCCTGCTTCGGCCTGGTGGACTTCTCCAAGGTAGGCGAGGCTGCCTGGATCGGTGCTCCTTTCCAGATGGAGAACACCGCCTTCCACGTGCTGGTCAATCCCAACTGGGGACTTGTGATTACCGCCATCATTACGATTCTCCCGATTTCGCTCGCAACCATGATCGAACACATCGGTGATATGTGCGCCATCTCCAGCACCACCGGCACCAACTACCTCGAAGACCCGGGGCTGCACCGCACCCTGATGGGCGACGGTCTTGCCACCGCGCTGGCTTCCCTGTTCGGCGCTCCCGCCAATACGACCTACGGCGAGAATACCGGCGTGCTGAACCTCACCAAGGTCTTCGACCCGCGGGTCATCCGCATCGCCGCCCTGCTGGCGATCCTTTTCTCCTTCTGCCCGAAATTCTCGGCGATTGTCTCGGCCATGCCGGCTGCCACCATCGGCGGCGTCTCGATGGTGCTTTATGGTATGATTTCCGCCGTCGGCGTGCGCAACCTGGTGGAGAACAAGGTGGACCTGACGGTTTCACGCAACCTGATTATCGCCGCGGTCATCCTTGTGCTTGCCATCGGCATCAATTATGGTCCCGGCAGCATTTCCTTCACTGTCGGCAGTACGGCCATCGCGCTTTCAGGGCTTGCCGTCGCTGCGGTCATAGGCATCCTGCTGAATGCTTTCCTGCCCGGCAAGGACTATGAATTCGGCACCAACCTGCGCGGCGACATCACCGTCAATCTCGGCGGCTCCACCCGTAACCCCAACTGGCGGGAGGAACACCCCGACCAGGCAAAACTCTAGTGATGACGACAGAAGAACTCAAAGCCCATATCCGGGTCATCCCGGACTTTCCCGTCAAGGGAATCATGTTTCAGGATATCACCACCCTGCTCAAGGACAAGGATTGCCTGCAGGAACTCCTGAACCGCCTGTATGAACATTACAAGGACAAAGGCATCACCAAGGTGGTCGGTATCGAGTCCCGGGGATATATCCTCGGTGCCGCCCTCGCGGCCCGGCTCGGCGCCGGATTCATCATGGCGCGCAAGCCGGGGAAACTCCCTGCGGAAACGCTTTCCGAAACCTATACCAAGGAATACGGCACGGATTCGCTGGAAATCCATAAGGACGCGATTTCCGAAGACGACGTGTGCCTCCTGCATGACGACCTCCTTGCTACCGGAGGTACTACCTCAGCCGGCCTCAGGCTCGTCCGGAAATTCAATCCCCGCAAGGTCTATGTGAGTTTTCTCATTGACCTGGTGGACTGTCCGCGGGCGGCCGACTACAGCGGGGGTGCGGAGGTTTTCTCCGTCCTCGAAGTCATTGAAAATCCTGTTTAACCCTATTTATTTATCCGAGTGATGAAAAAAACTTTTCTTGTAGCGCTTGCCGCGACGATGCTTTGCGGCGGAGCGGCCTTCGCGGGGGACAAAGCGGCGAAGTCCACCATGTTCAACGGTTCTACCAACATCCAGCTCTTCTATGACCTGGGTGTGGACCGCAATTGCGTCACCACTACGGTGGAAGGTTTCTACAACGACCCCTGGGGTAATACGTTCTTCTTCATCGACCACGATTTCCCCGTAAAGGGCGCGGAGTCCAAGTCCCCCACCGGAACCTATTGGGAAATCGCCCGCTGCCTCAATTTCTGGCAGAACACCAAACTCGCCGGCCTCAGCGCACATGTGGAGTACAACGGCGGCGTTTATCGCAACTACGACATCAACCACGCATTCCTCGTGGGTGCGGATTACTTCCTTCACAGCAAGGATTTCCGCAATACCTTCAATTTCAAACTGCTCTACAAGCACATTCTCTATTCTCCCGGGTTCTATGGGAAATATGAAACAGTAAGAGACCCTCTGACCGGGCTTTTCAGCGTTGACGTTCCCATAACTGAAGATAATCACCAGACCCTGGTTCCCCTCCAGTTCACCTTCGTTTGGGGAATGCAGGACCTCTTCAATGTCAAGGGACTGCGTTTCAGCGGATTCCTCGATATCTGGGGAGAAGAGACCTGGGTTCGTCCCATTCACAAATTCGACGACGGCTCCTGGGGCGTTGATTATACCGAGGAGGCCGAACTGGCTCATGTCGTGCTGATTTCCGAGCCCCAGCTTTGGTACAGCGTAGGACAGCACTTCGGCTGCCCCAATCTCAACGTGGGCGGCGAGCTCGAACTTTCCTGGGGCTTCGGCGGCGTGAAGAACTTCATGGCGCGTCCCTGTCTGGGTGTAAAGTGGGTCTTTTAATTTGAAGGGCTATGGCGAATTTCCTTGCCAAGGCATTTGGCTTTGATGCCGCCCGGCATACCGTACGCACGGAAATCGTAGCGGGCATCACCACCTTCCTGACAATGGCCTATATCCTGGCCGTCAACCCCGCTATTTTCGGCAACCTCGCCGCCATCCTCGGTCCGGAGAAGGGCATGCCCGCCGGTGCCGTGTTTACGGCTACGGCCCTTGCTGCCGTCGTGGGTACGCTCATGATGGCCTTCTATGCCAAGAAACCCTTTGCGCTGGCGCCCGGCATGGGCCTGAACGCCTTCTTCGTGTTCACCGTCTGCGTGACTATGGGGTACAGTTGGCAGTTTGCGCTCACCGCGGTCCTTATCGAGGGCATCATCTTCATCATCCTGTCGGCCACGAAAGTCCGTACCTGGATCCTGAACTCGATTCCCGTCAGCCTGAAGCATGCCATCGGCGCCGGTATCGGCCTCTTCATCGCCTTCATCGGATTCCAGAATGCCGGCATCATCGTCAACAACGATGCGACGCTTGTCGGTCTGGGCAAACTGACCGAAGGCAAGGCGCTGCTCGGGGTCATCGGCCTGATTGTTTCCGGCGCCCTGGTGATGCTGCACATTCGCGGAGGCATCCTCATCGGCATCCTCGCCACCGCCGTCATCGGCCTCTTTATCAAAGACCCCGCCACCGGCGCTGCCATCACGCAGTTCAACGGCGTAGTCTCCATGCCGGACAGCATTCGTCCAATCTTCTGCCAGTTCGAGTGGAACCATGTGTTCACGACCGATATGCTGGTTGTCGTGCTGACCTTCCTCTTTATCGATATGTTCGATACGATGGGCACCGTCGTCGGCGTGAGCCAGAAAGCCGGGTTCGTGGATGAGAAGGGCAATATTCTAGGCGCGGAAAGGGTCTTCATGGCCGATGCCGTGGGCACCGTCGCCGGCGCCTGCTTCGGTACCTCCACCACCACGACCTATGTGGAAAGTGCAGCCGGCGTGGGGCAGGGCGGCCGTACAGGCCTTACCGCCTTTACCGCGGCGCTGTGTTTTGCCCTCGCGCTGTTCTTCTCCCCGCTCTTCCTGGCCATCCCCGGCGCCGCTACGGCTCCGTCCCTCATCATCGTGGGTATGATGATGATGAACCCGGTCCGGCAGATCGACTGGCTGAACTACCGCGAGAGCATTCCCGCCTTCCTGACGGTGATCCTCATGCCGCTCGCCTATTCCATCTCGGACGGTATCCTGATCGGTGTCATCTCCTATGTAGTGCTTTACGCCCTCACCGGAAAGTGGAAGGACATCAGCCCCACCATGTGGGTGCTGGCGGTGCTGTTTATTTTGAAGTATATCTTCATCTAGGCGGCTCCCGTTTATTTTCTCCGCTCCCTGAAAAAATCGCTGACCAGGGCGGAGCATTCGTCCGCCAGGACGCCCGGGCGCACTTCCGTCTTGGGGTGCAGCAGGGAGGGGGAGAAAAGGGAATACCCCCGTTTGGGGTCAGGCGCGCCATAGACGAGGCGTCCCAACTGGCTCCAGTTCATGGCGGCCGCGCACATCGGGCAGGGCTCCACGCTTACATAAAGGGTGCACTCCTCAAGATATTTTCCGCCTAGGGCTTCGGTCGCCGCGGTGATGGCGATCATTTCCGCATGGGCCGTGGCATCGTGCAGGCGCTCCGTCATGTTATGCCCCTTGGCGATGACGCGCCCGCGGCTGACCACCACCGCCCCGATGGGGATTTCGTTTTCGGCGGCGGCGTCGCGTGCTTCGCGCAGCGCTTCCTGCATGAATTTCAAATCGGGATCCGTCATAATTCAAACAAGGGAGAAGGAATCCGGCGGGGGAGCGGGACCAGCCGCTTTTCGGGCGGCAGGGAAGGCCGGGAAGCCCTGAACGCCAGTTCCGGCGTGTTGTTGTGGTCGCTGAGGTGGCAGAGAAATACACTGCGCAGGCCTTCGTGGTCGAAGGCGCGTATCGCCTCCGCGCACTCGTCGTTGGAAAGATGTCCGTGGCCCTGGGAGATGCGCCGCTTCAGCTCCTCGGGGTAGGGACCGTGGGCGAGCATGTCCCGGTCATAATTGGACTCTATCACCACCGCATCCGCCTGTCTGCAAAAGGCCGTCGCCTGGGGCGTGATGCGGCCGAGGTCGGTCATCAGGACAAAGCGGAAGCCGTCGATAAGTATCGCATAACCGACGGTCTGGGTGGCGTCATGCGGAAGTTCGAACCATTGTACCCGGATCCGTCCGCCGCAGAAATCATTCCATCCCTCGCTGAGCACCTTTCCGCAGGGGGCGAACCAGTCCCTGTAAAACGGGCTGCGGGAAAGGGCCCTGTAGAGCGTTGCCGTCGTCCAGACCGGCTTCCTGAGATATTTGCACAGTGTTCCGAGCGACCGTACATGGTCCATGTGGTCGTGCGTGATCAGGATGGCGTCGATGGCATCCGGATCCAGCCCGGAGGCTGCGAGGTGCTTTTTCAGGCTTCGGGGACCCACGCCGGCGTCGATGAGCAGCCCGGCGGATACGCCCCCGTCCTCTTCGATGCCGATGAAGTAGCAGTTGCCGCAGCTCCCGCTGGAAAAGGACTGGAATCTAATCTTGCTCATCCTTGCAGTATTTGGAAATTACGCGGTAGGCCTCGGCGACACCGAGTTCTCCGGCGCGGGAAAGGTCGATGCAGCCTTTCTCCCGGTCTTTGAGGAATACCAGTACGAGCCCGCGGTTATAGTAGGCGTCGCCCATGCCGGGATAGAGTTCCACCGCCTTGTCGTAACTTGAAACGGCGTCCACCAGCTCCGACGAGAGGCATTGCAGGTTCCCGAGATTGAAATACAGGTAGGGCAGATCAGGCAGCAGGGCGATGGCTTCACGCAAGTCCGCTACGGCGTCGGAATAATCATAATGGTGGATGCGGCTGTCGCTGAGCCGGGCGCGGGCATTGCCCTGGTCATCCATCGATATGGTCTGTACGTTCTTCTCGATGGATGCGATGAAATCAATCATTTCCGCTTTCAGGGTGGCCCGGTTCATCAGGTACAGCGCTTTGTACCAGCGCGAGTAGCGGTTGCGCTCCGTTTCGCCGTCGGCCAGCGCCACGGCCCTGTTGAAGTATTCGAGCGCCTTGTTGAACTGCTTTTCGCGAATCTGCAGGAGACCGCGTACAAACGCGGTCCGTGCGGCATCCCCTTCTTCTCCATAACGGGGTTCGATGCGGGGCAGTTCTTCCCCGCCGATGCTGAGCGGCATCGTCCCTCCGGCGAGGAAACGGTCCAGCAGGGCATTTTCATAGCGGCCGCTCAGGATGTTCGTACCCTCCGTTCCTCCGCCGGCGCGGATGCGGTAGAGGGGCTTGAGATTGATATCGACGACGCGGTGCTGGAGCATCTCGTCATTAAAGTCTTTTCTTGCGAATTCCGCATCCAGGGCAAGCAGGGAATTGAACTTCGAACTGGTGTCGGCAAGGGCCCCTTCTCCGCCCCTGTCCCTGTATTCCTGCACTTTGCGGCGGGCGGTCTCGTAGTCTGCCTTCGATTGCTTTTTGCGTCCCAGAAGGTTGTTGACATAGGAACGGTTCATGTATGCCTTGGCAAAGTCAGGGTAGAGTTCAATGGCGCTGTCATAGTCCTCGAGCGCCGCCTTGTAACGGCCAAGTTCGATATAGAATGCCGCACGGTTGAAATGCGCGAGCACATTCCCCGGGTTGATGGCGAGCACGCGGTCCATGTCTTCAAGCGCCTTTTCCCATTCTCCCACCTGCGCGTAAATCAAACTCCGGTTGTAGAGCGTGAGGGCATTGCCGGGCTCCAGGGCCAGAATGGCGTTGAAGTCCGCCATCGCCGCCTTGTAATCCTTTTTTCCGTAAAAGAGGATGGCGCGGTTGAAGCGGGCGAGGGTGCTGGTGCTGTCCAGGTCGATGGCCTTGTTCATATCCGTCATGGCCGATTCGGTATCTCCGCGCATGGCCTGCAGCGATCCCCGGCGGATGTAGGATTCGGACTCGAACCGGTCCAGGGCGACGGCCTTGTTGTAGTCGGTCATCGCCTTGAGCGTATCGCCCAGAAACAGGTGGCAGGCCCCGCGGTTCAGGTAGGCGCTGGCGTCCTGCGGTTCCTTGCGGATGAAACGGTCGAAATCGAGTACGGCGTCGTCGAAGCGGCGAGCCAGGAAGTAGGTGACTCCGCGGCTGTAGTACAGTCCGATGAAGCCGGGGCGCAGGCTGATGGCCTTTTCGAGGTCGCCGAGGGCGCTGTCGTAGTCTCCGGAGCGGCTATAGGTGATGGCGCGATAGTGGTAGCCGTTGGTAAAGACGGGATTGATGCGTATGGAGGTGTTGAAATCCCGCTGGGCGCCCCGGATGTCACCGAGGTTGTATTTGGCGATGCCGCGCCAGAAAAAACTCCAGTAATCCGTGGTATCCAGCCGCGTGAGGATATTGAAATTTTCGATGGCGATGGCATATTTCCCCTCGGAAAGGGCATTGCGCCCCCGCCAGGAAAATACGTCCTTGTCCCACTGGGAGAAACAGACGGTCCCGGTGAAAAGCAAAAACAATATTGCCAAAAGCGCTTTTTTCACTACTTTTGCAAAGATAATCAATTATCGCACCCGAATTGCAGCCTTTCGTAAAAAATCTCCTTGTCCTTTTGCTTTTGTATGTTGCAGCGCAGCCGCTTTCTGCCCGCACCGATCCCGAAGCGCAGATGCGCGAGGACGTGGAAATGCTCTGTTCAGAGGCCTTCGAGGGGCGTAGTTTCAACAGCGGGGGCACCGTGCTCCCCTCAATCATGCTGGCCCGCCGGTTTGCAGAAGCGGGGCTCGCCGCGCTGCCTTCCGGACGTTATCAGTGTTTTCGGGACGCGCAGGGACGCTGCGGACGGAATGTCGTCGGCTGCCTGAAGGGAAAGGGGCAGGGGACGGTCGTCATCGCGGCCTATTACGACGGACTCGGACGCCTGGAGGGGCGCCTGTATCCCTGCGCCGATGCCAATGCCTCCGGGGTGGCGATGCTGCTTTGTCTTGCCCGTCGGATTTCAGATGGTCCCCGGCCGGAAAAGACCTTGATTTTCGTCGCTTTGGATGCACATCATTCCGGGAGCGCGGGGGCCGCGGCCTTCCTGGAGAATCTGCCGCAAAAGCCGGTGCTGATGCTGAATCTCGATACGGTGGGCAGCCACCTTGCCCCGGTAAAGCGGACGATACCGGATTATCTGATCGCCCTTGGCGGGGAGCGGTGGAAGTCCTCGCTGGAGGCGGCGGCGCTTCCCCTGGGCATTACCCTGTATTATGATTATTACGGGAGCCGGACGTTTACCGATATGTTTTATCGCGCGACGGGGGACCAGAAACCCTTCCTGGAGGCAGGAATCCCTTGTGTGATGTTCACTTCGGGCATCACGTTCCATACGAACCGCATTACCGATGCGCCGGCAACCCTCGACTATCCGCTGATGCGCCGCCGGGCCGAACTGATTGCCGTCTGGCTGCGAAAATGGACGCAAAAATGAAAGACCGCAAACTCCTGAACATAGAGCTGGGGCGGATCGCTCCTGAAGCATACCGTACGTCCGCCCCCTCCGGGCTGGCGCTTGTGCTTGACAATATCCGCAGCGCGCATAATGTGGGGGCTGCTTTCCGTACCGCCGATGCCTTTCACGCAGATAAGGTATGGCTCTGCGGAATCTGCGACACGCCGCCGTCGGCGCTCATTCACAAGTCGGCGCTCGGTGCGGAGGACAGCGTTCCGTGGGAGTATTGCACCGATACGCTGGAGGCGCTGCGGAAACTGCGGACGGAAGGGTTTACGATAGTGGGCGTGGAACAGACCCGTGCGGCTGTGAGCCTGGAAACCTTCGCCCCGGAAACGGGACGGCGCTATGCCTTTGTCTTTGGAAACGAGGTGGACGGCGTGGCGCAGGAGGTGGTGGATGCCTGTGATTTCTGTGTGGAGATTCCGCAGTTCGGCACCAAGCACTCGCTCAACGTTTCCGTCTCCGTCGGGGTCGTGCTCTGGCACGCGGTCAATGCTGCCTTAAATCGGTAACGACCCAGTCCGGGCCTGCCGAGGCCGTGTCAAAGCGGAATTCTTCCCGGTTCCCGGAGGGCGTGGCTTTCCGGATATCCGAAAGCATGAAGCGGACCGTGCCGCCCTCGGGGTGGGAAAAACTGCCCGAAACAGAAGAGGCGTCGTACTTCAGGTCCTTGATGCCTTCCAGAAAGCGCCGGGGATCCGCCAGGAGGCCGCTCGCGCCGTCGGCCATCTCGATATAGGCTTCTTTCGCCCGGGTATCTACCGTATAGACGGCGCTTCCGTCACAGAGCATCTCGATCCCGCCGCCGCTGATGCGGAAGCAATTTCCTTCGATCACCGCCGTTCCGCATCCGTTCGCGGGAACGCTGCCGTCCACGTCATATTGGTAAACGGCGGTAATCCTGCCGCTCTCCAGCAAGGACTTGAAGTACGTGGTGGCGTCCTGGGCGCGGGCCGGGAGCACGGCGAAAGCCGTAAGCAGCAGGCAGAGGATATTAATGTTTGTACGCATCGAGTATGGCTTGCAATGAGTCCAGGTCCGGAACCAGTACCTGCCTGGGCTTGGAGCCTTCCTGAGGTCCGACGATGCCGGCGGCTTCCAGCTGGTCCATCACACGACCTGCCTTTGCATAACCCATGCCAAGTTTGCGCTGGAGGTCTGACGTGGAACCCCGTTGCGTGGTCACGATCATCTTGGCGGCTTCCTCGAAGCGCTCGTCCACCTCGCGCATATCGATGGATACCCCGCCGGCCTCGCCGCTGCCGTCGTTCACTTCCGGCAGGTAGTAAGGAGTGTTGTAACTCCTCCCGTAACCGGTCTGCCCGCCGATGAACGCGGTAATTTTTTCGGTTTCGTCACCGCTGATGAAAGCGCACTGCAGGCGTTCGTTGTCGATGCCTGCGGAAAGCAGCATATCGCCGCGTCCGATGAGTTTCTCTGCGCCGGGAGCGTCCAGGATGGTCTGGGAATCGATACGCGAAGCCACACGGAACGCGATGCGCAGCGGGAAGTTCGCTTTGATCTGTCCTGAAATGACATCGACGGAAGGGCGCTGGGTGGCCAGGATGACGTGCAGACCCGCCGCACGGCCTTTCTGGGCGAGACGGATGATCGAGTTGATGATGCTGCGGGCATTCTGCCGGGCGTCCGCAGAGCCTCCGGCGGACATCGTAAGGTCCGCGAACTCGTCCACGATGACGACGAGGTAGGGGAGGAAACGGTGTCCCTCGTCGGAACGGAGATGGTGTGCCTTGTATTTTTCGTTGTACAGGGTGATCTTGTTGACTCCGGCCTGGCTGAGGAGGTTGTAGCGCTCGTCCATTTCCACGCAGAGGGCACGCAGGATACGCTCCGCATCCTTGGGGTTCTTGACGATGGCCTTGTTCACCTCGTCGGATTCGGAGTTTTCCGGCATGACGGCCAGGTAGTGGTGGAGCAGGTCCCCGTAGGCGGAGAACTCCACCATCTTTGGATCGATGAACACGAATTTCAGTTCCGAAGGGTGTTTGCTGTACAGCAGGGAGGCCACGAGCACGTTGAGTCCCACGGATTTACCCTGTTTGGTGGCTCCCGCGATCAGCAGGTGCGGGGCGTCGGCCAAATCGAACACCTTGACTTTCTGCGTGATGGTATAGCCGATGGCGACGGGCAGTTCCGCCTTGGTCTTGCGGAAGGCGTCGTCGTTGAGCATGGACTTGAGGGCGACGGTGGCGGCATGGTCGTTGGCCACTTCTATGCCGACAGAATCCGCGAGCGCGATGACACGCACGCCTTTGGCGCTCATGGACATGGCGATATCCTCCTGGAGACGCTTGATGTCGGCAATGCGTACGCCCGGCGCGGGATATACCTTATACAGGGTGACGGTGGGCCCGACGACGGCCTTCACGTCCGCAATCTGGATCTTGTAGTTGGCGAGTGCCGTACGGATGCGGTTGTTGTTGCGGTTCAGTTCCTCGTCGGACACCTCGCGGTTGCCGCTGCTGTAACTTTCCAGCAAGTCCAGTCCCGGGAATTTATATTTGGGCAGGCCGTCGGGCGGATCCAGACGGTTGTCGATGGGCTTCAGAGGTTCACGCACTTCCTTTTCCAGATCGTCGGTGCGGATGGCTTCGAAACTCCCTTCTGCCGCGACAGGCTCCGGTTCCGTTCCCGCTGTCCGGGTAACTTCAGGCACCGCTTCGGGCTCGGGCTCGGGTTCGGGTTCCGGTTCCGGTTCGGGCTCGGGTTCCGGCGTTTCGCGGGCGGCCTCCCGGGCGGCCCTGCGCGCTTCACGGCGCTCCGCCCGTTCCGCCTTGCGGCGTTCACGTTCCTTGCGCGCCGCATCTTCCTCTTCCGCACTGCGGGGCTTGCCGATCGAGCCGAGCCAGCGGTTAAAGGTATCGCTGCAGAAAAACAGCACACAGGCCATCAGGATGGTGATCAGGAAACCGGGAATCACTTGTCCCGTCAGATTGATGAGTGCGGAGACCACGCTCGCGCCGCAGGCCCCTCCGAGTCCGTAACCCAACGCGTTCTGCATGCCGCTCAGGGTGCCGATGTATCCCAGCAGCAGACTCCCGACAAAGGCGCCGGAGAGCGGGAGCAGCGTGCTCTTTACCAGCGAAGGCTGCCATTTTTCCAGGAAAAGCCGGCAGAAAAGCGCAGCGGGAATGACCAGAAGCAGGAAGGCGGCGGGACCGAAACAGCGCCCGACGAGCAGCCAGGCGGTCCACCAGCCGAATTTCCCGGCGGTGTTGTGGACGACGGTGCTGCGGGCCATGTTTTCCCCGTCCCCGAGCAGGCTCATGTCGGCTTTCCAGGTGAACAGGTAGGACAAGAAAGCCGTGAATAAAAATAAAGTCAGCGCACCAAAGCAAAGTCCGGCTATTTTTCGTGCGGCTTCCTTACGCTCGTCATCCCAGTTGTCCCAGAAAAATCTCATTTTTTACGGCCCTTGAATTTTTTGCGCGAATCGCGGTTCCCTTTGCTGAAGCTGCTGTTCATCCCCAGGCTGGGGCGGGAGAAATTGGCGTCCGAGGCAATTTTCTCCAGCATGATTCCCTCAGGAACATGGAGGCGGCCGCCGGAAAGTTTTTCGATGTCGTTGAAGATGGTCTCGTCTGCGACGCTGTCCTTGTTCCAGATCAGGTACTGCTGCCGCATGTAGATGGCAAGGGCGCGGATCAGCCTGGTTTTCATCTCCCCTTCGGGCTCTTCGCAGAGCAGGTCGATGATTTTTTCTATGTTGCGGCCGTAATGGGTGGCGCGGATCCGCGTGTCCTTCATCGGAAGCGGGACGGGGCGGGTCGTGAACTGTGTCTCGGACGGAGCGGGCCAGGGGGAATCGATGTCGAGCCCCGGGCCGGCCATCATGTAAAGATGGTCCCAGAGTTTGTGTTCGAAGTTTTCCTTGTCCTGGACATGCTGCTGCGCACAGAGGATGGCCATCGCACGGACAATCGCCGCCGCCTGCGCGCTGCGCTTCCCGCGGTCTTCGATTTCCTTCAGCCCCTCGGCCATTTCGAGGATGTATCGCCCGTATTCGGGCATCTTGACAGGTTCTTTTTCGGTATTGTAATAGAGTTTCATCGGACTTTGATTGAGAGTGACAAAGATAACGAAAAAAATTCATACATTTGTAAGTTGAAACAAAAATGGAATGACAAAATCCTATCAAGTCGCCGGACACGTTTTTAACCTTTGTCTTCCCGATGATTTTCCCTTCTGGGACGGGCTGGATGCCTATCGCCCCTTTGAGGTGCCCCTGGATGCGGCACCGGCCTTCACGCTGGAAATCACGGAAGAGCCCGTTGAGAGCGAGGGGATGGAAAAAATGTTCGACGCGCCGACGGAGGATGGGGAAACCGTCATCAAACTCTATCGCGGCGCGCAGACCTGGGTATTTGAAATGTCCCCCGACGCCCGTGTGCGCACCGTCGCACGCCTGGCGGCGAATGCTGATTTCAGCCGCGGGAAATTATACTTCTGCGCCCATTCACGCAGGGCGGAACTTTTTTCCGTCAATAATGCGCTGATGCTCCTCTTTGCTTTCCGTACGGCCGGCATGGGCACGCTGGAAATGCATGCGTCCGTCATCATGAACGGCGGCAGGGCCTTCCTCTTCCTGGCAAAGAGCGGTACCGGAAAAAGCACCCACAGCCAGCTCTGGCTCAAAAATGTCCCGGGCAGCGAATTGCTCAATGACGACAATCCCATCGTGCGCGTCCATCCGGAGGACGGGAGCGTCAAGGTATATGGTTCCCCCTGGAGCGGCAAGACGCCTTGTTATAAGAATCTGGTGGCCGACGCCGGTGCCTTCGTACAGATCCGCCGTTGTCCGGAAAACAAGATTTCGAAATTGTCGTTATTCGAATCCTATGTGCTGCTCTATACCTCGTCGTCGGGCCTGAAGACGGACAGCGCCATGGCGGACGGCCTTCACGCGACGATGGAATCCATCGCCGTGAACTGTCCCTGCTACGTGCTCGACTGCCGTCCTGACGACGAAGCGGCCATGGTCTGTTCCCAAGCGGTCCTATAGGTGATGGAGAAGACGCATAAACTCATTCTGCCCAACGCGGAACTGCTCGGCGAGGTGGTCCGCCTGCTTGCCGCGGGGAAGGAAGTCATCCTTTCCACCAAAGGCGCAAGCATGATGCCGTTCATCCATACGAACCGGGACAGCGTGATGCTGGTCCGCCGGGACCGATTGCAGGTGGGCGATATCGCCCTTGGCGAAATTGCCCGCGGCCGCTACGTGCTGCACCGCATCGCGGCCATCGACGGCGAGAAGGTGACCTTGCGCGGGGACGGGAATCTCCGGGGGACGGAACGCTGCCGCCTGGACCACATCTATGGCGTCGCCACGCAGATCATCCGTCCCGACGGGAAGACCATCGATGCGGAATCGCCCCGGTTCAAGCGGCGCGCACGGCGCTGGAATGCCCTGCCGGTCCCCGTCAGGCATGTGTTCCTTGCACTCTACCGCCGTATGCTCGGCATCCCAAGAAATATCAATCAAATCCAAGAATAGATGAGAACCGTAGAAGGATTCAGACTCAGGCCCCTCGGCGCTGAGTTCATTGTGACCGGAGAAAGCATCAAGCAGGTCAATTTCAATAAGATGATCTCCCTCAATGAAAGTGCCGCCTATCTCTGGCGTGAAGTGGAGGGGAAAGACTTCAGCGTGGACGACCTGGCGGACCTGCTGGTAGCGCGTTACGAAATCGACCGTGAAACCGCCCTCAAGGATTCCGGAGCCATTGCTGAAAAGTGGATTGAAGCGGGAATCGTCGAGGCTTAGCTGCCGATGAGGAATTTCCGTTCCTGCCTGCAGTCCCTCTGGCGCAGGATGCGCCATGTGCGGCCGAAACTCGCGCTGAGCGTGGGTATCGGGCTGCTGAGCGTTTCCGCGTCGCTGGGTTTTGTCTGGGCCTCAAAGCGCGTAGTGGATATCGCTACCGGGAATATTGACGCCTCCTTCGGGCGCGCCGTGGCCCTGATGGCCGGTATCATGCTCTGCGAAATCCTTTTCCGGACGGTGGAGCGCTGGTGGAACGGTTATATTACCGTCGATACGCAGAACCGCTTGCGGGCCTCCCTCTTCGGGCGCGTGATGTGCAGCGTGTGGCAGGGACGGGAAAAAATGCACAGCGGCGATACCGTCAACCGGCTTGAGGAAGATATCCGCGTCGGCGTCGATTTTATCTGTTCGACGGTTCCGGAATGTATCGTGACGCTGGTGCAGCTGCTCTCCGCGGCGGCGTTTCTCTTCGTCCTGTCGCCGTCGCTGGCCTGGATCCTGCTGCTCATCATGCCCGCCGCCCTGCTTGGAAGCCGGCTCTTTTTCCGCAGGATGCGTCACATCACCGGACAGATCAGGGCGGGGGACAGTGCCGTGCAGGGCTTTATGCAGGAGAACCTGCAGCACCGCATGCTTATCCGGACCCTGTCAGGTACGCAGGGAGTCCTGCGGAAACTCGACGCGCTGCAGGCCTATGTGCGCCAGCGCACCGTCAGCCGTCTGGGTTACGGCGCCGTATCCCGCCTGTTCATCAGTGCGGGTTTTGCCGCGGGGTACGCCGTCGCCTTTTTCTGGGGGGCTTTCGGCCTGAAAGACGGGACGGTGACCTATGGTATGATGGTAGCATTCCTGCAACTGGTAAGCCGCGTGCAGCGCCCGATGGCCGATATTACCCGGCATATCCCGTCGTTTATCCGGGCGCTTGCATCCGAAGAACGCCTGATGGAACTGGAAGAACTCGAACAGGAGGAGGAAGAAGAACCCGTCCGTTTCAAGGGGGCTCCCGGCCTGCGTGTCTCCGGGCTGGGATACCGTTACCCCGATGCCGTGAGGCCCGTACTGGAAGGCTTGGATTTTGATTTCAAACCCGGGAGCCTGACCGTCGTCACCGGTCCGACGGGGGCGGGGAAGAGTACGCTTACGCGCATTCTGCTGGGCCTGTTGAAGCCTGTTTCCGGCAGGGTTGAACTGTATCCCGCCGAGGGAGACAGTACTCCCGCCGCTGCTCCGGGCCCCGGTACGCGTTGCAACTTCATGTATGTCCCGCAGGGCAATTCCCTGATGAGCGGGACCGTGCGCGGGAACCTTCTGCTTGCGGATCCGCAAGCCGACGACGCGCGTCTCAAGGAGGTTCTGCACATCGCGGCGGCGGATTTCGTCTTTTCCCTGCCGCAGGGACTGGACACCCCCTGTGCTGAAATCGGCGGGGGGCTCAGCGAAGGTCAGGCCCAGCGCATCGCGATCGCCCGGGCACTCCTCCGTCCCGGCGGCATCCTGATCCTGGACGAAGCGACATCGGCCCTCGACGCCGGGACGGAGGAGCGCCTGCTGGAAATGATGGCCGGGCGGTACAAGGGCCTGAAAACGATTATCTGCATCACGCACAGGGAGGCGGTTTCCCGCCTTGCGGATGTGGAACTTGCGATTCCGGACATCCTGCACAAAGAGAAGGTATGGCAAAGATTAGCAGCAGGATAGCCCGGATCGGAATTGTTGTCATCGCCGCGCTGATGGTGGAGACCGTTGCGCTCATCCAATACTTCAGTGTGCGGCGCGTCATCGAGGACGACAACTTTGTCCGGTCCCGGATCGTCTTGGGGGCGATGCGGGATGAGGTAAGCCACAAACTGGAACTTGTGGAACTGACCATGCAGGAGAATCAGCGGAATATCCGGCAGGCCCTCGGAAGGCCCGATTCCCTGTTCAGGGCCGTCGAGCACCTGATTGACGACAATCCGATCATCGTGGGAGGCTGCCTGGCCTTTATTCCGGATTATTACCCCTCGCGCGGACGCCTTTTCGAACCTTATGTCGCTAAGAATGAAAAGGGTTTTCATGCCGAACAAATTGCAAGTCCGCATCACGATTATACGCTGAATCCGGCCTACATCCAAGTGATGGAAGGGCATGGCCCGGTCTGGTCGGATCCTTATTTGTACGGTGATTCTTCGCCCAGGAGCCTGACGACGTATTCCTTTCCGGTGACGGACCCGGCGGGGAAGACCGTCGCCGTCTGCGGGCTGGATGTCGATCTGTCCTGGCTGGGCGATGTGCTCAATGCGCGGCAGCATTTCCGCTCGTCCTTCGCGCTATTGCTGACGGAAGACGGAAAACTCGTGGCCGGACCTCCGGCAGGCAGGACGCCGGAGAGAGAGGTGTTACGGGTGCTGGATTACCTTTCCGGCGGCCGTCTGGACAAGCGTTTTGCCGCGGTTCCGTCCATCCGGCTCGAGAAGGCGCCTCACTGGCAGTTGGTGCAGGTGTATTACCGGAACGAGCTTTATGCCCCGCTGCGCAAGATGCATCTGCTGCATCTCTCTTTGATCCTGATCGGGCTGCTGATGCTCCTGCTGATGATCAACCGCTATGCCCGCAATGAACAGAAACTCTATGAGGCCGGGATCGAACAGGCCCGTATCGGCAGTGAACTGGCGGTTGCCGGCCGGATACAGGCTTCCATGCTTCCGAAAATCTTCCCGGACGGAGTGTATGGTGTCCTTGCTCCGGCGCGGGAAGTGGGCGGGGACCTATATGACTGCTTCCTGCGGGACGGCAAGCTTTTCTTCTGCATCGGCGATGTCAGCGGGAAGGGAGTGCCGTCGGCCATGATCATGTCAAAGGTCCATTCCCTTTTCCGGGTCCTCTCGGAACGGGAAGACAGTCCGGCGCTGATCGCCGGGCACTTGAACCAGCTGGCTTGCAGGAACAATGAAACCAACGCCTTTGTGACCTTCTTTTTGGGCATCCTGGATCCGCAGGACGGTGCGCTGGTTTATTGCAACGCCGGTCATGACCGCCCCGTATGGTTGAACGGTGATACGGTATCCCTGCTTCCTGCCGAGTCCAACCTGCCCCTCGGGGTTTTCCCGGATATTTCCTATGTGGAGCAATCCTGCCTCCTGAAGGAAGGCGACGGGCTTTTCTTATATACCGACGGGCTCACGGAAGCCCGGAATCCGGAGTATAAGCTGTTTATGCGGGAACGGATGCTGGCGGAACTTTCACGCTGCCGGGAACTCCCGGCCCGGGCATTGGTCGAAGCCATGCTTGCGGCGGTCGGGCAATTCGTAGCCGGCGCCCCGCAGAGCGACGATCTGACGATGCTGTATATTTCAAGAAAATCAATAGTATGAAAACAACCATTCAAGAAACGGACGACAAGATTGTCGCCATCCTTTCCGGAGAATTGGACACTGCGGCTGCACAGGAAACGGAAGAAGCGCTGCAACCCCTGCTGGACAGCCGGGGTAGGGAGGTCATCATTGATTGTACCGAACTGGAATACATCGCCTCCAGCGGCCTGCGCATCCTGTTGGGAATCCTCAAGGAGGCCAAGGCTGCCGGAAGCCGTGTCGTGCTGAAGAATGTCAACGACATGATCCGCGATGTGATGGTCATCACGGGTCTCATCCGTATTTTTGAATTCGAATAAGCGGAAAAACGTCCGCTATTTCTTGAACTCGAAGCGGATATCGGCGGGGATTTTCTCGAGCCCGAGGCTCAGGCGGTCGGCATCGAAATTGGCGTTGTGCCTCGCATAACGCTCTTCGAAAGCGACGGCGAATTCACGGTTTCCGGTAGCCTGTGTCTTCAGGATGAGTGCGGTCAGTGACGACAGCGCCTCTTCCATCTTGTCCAGGTCAAGCGCATATTGGCCCGAGGCTTTCCGCTGGAAGGCTCCGTTCTCCTGGAGATAATTGTAAATGATGATGCTGGAACGTCCCAGCGGCGACCCCTCTCCGAAACGGCAGGAACGCAGCAGGGAGGCATAGAAGGTCGTCAACGCATCGTCCCGCGTAAAGAGATGATGGATGTCGTGATGGCCCTGCAGTTTGCAGACCATGAGTACGCCGGCGGTATTGGCCTTGATTTCTTCCAGGGTGGCGGCGGTATTGCCCAGCGCTTCCTCGACACTGCCTGCGCCGTTGAGCGTTTCCTTGACCCCCAGCCCGTGCGAAACCTCCCGGAATACGATATTCCAGAAGAACGCGTCGGCGGAGAGGTGTTCGGTGAATTCGGGGGAGAGGAGGACTTCGCCCGTAGGTCCGACAATCTTGTTGTACTTGGCATTGATGACGTTTTCCAGCAGGATCGTGCGGGTGCCGCGGTCACGCTGGACGTCGGTGTCGAACGGCAGGTTCAGGGCGATGACCTTGATGCCCGCATTGGCCTTCCCGGCATAATAGAGGGCGTCGCAGGAGAAAATATGGGAACCTGCACCGGGCTGGAAGGTCTTGTACTCCGCGTCTCCGGGAAGTTCCTGCTGTAGTTCGTCGATGCGGGATACATACTGCATCAGTTCGTCCGTACGGGCTTCGTTTTTAAGCAGGACAAAGGCCTCGTAGGAGCGCTTGACGCCGTATAACTGGTCGTCTGCGGCTTCGTTGGGACCGATGACGAGGTCCATTTTGCTGTCGTCCATATCCAGCCAGGCCAGGGCGCTCTCATAATATTTGTCGCTCAGAAGACCTTCCGCCTTGCTCAGCAGGTATTTTTGGACGCTAGGCTTGATGGTGATGTCGGAAGCGGCGCGCAGGTAGCCGGCAATCTTCTCCAGCCGGGCCTTATAGGCGTCGTGGTACCAGACGGCTTCCAGCGATCCGTCAGCCGCGCGGCGGACCAGGGTATAGGGACTGAGTTTGTCCGGATGGTCCCAGGCGGCGAATTCTTCCGCGGTCATGTCGGCGGGGTAGAAACCGGCGCCCGGCAGCCTGTCGGAGAATCCGTCCACGAAGGAACGGCCGTCGATGCGGTCCCAGGGACCGTAATTAATCTCGGCATAGGCCTTTTGGACGGGGTCCGGGAGACTTTCCAGAAATGCCTGCCTGTCGCCGAAGTACTGCTCCCAGTAAATGGCGTCGATTTCCTGCGCGGCAAAACGGTACAGGTTCAGCACTTCCTTGCCGTTGTCGGAGATGCCGCTGAGGTCGGGTGCCTCGAGGGTGACGGATGCGTAGTCGGCCACCCGGCGGGTGAAGGGGGAACGCGGTGTCTCGCTGCAGGCGGCGGCCAGGACAAGGACGGGGAGAAGAATCAGTTTTTTCATGGTTATCATAGCATTATCATTATCATTACTTGTGCGGCGACCACGCGCAGGAACATGGTCAACGGATACACCGTGGCATAATTGACGGCGATGCGGCCGCTGCCGAACATCTGCTCGGAGAAGGAGAGGAGTGCCGGGTCAGTGGTTCCGCCGGAGAGCATTCCGCAGATCTGGAAAAAGTCCATTTTCATAGCCCAGCGGGCGATGAGGGAGACAAGGGTCATGGGGATGAGGGTGATCAGCGCCCCGTAAAGTACCCAGATATAGCCGCCGCCCACCAGGCTGGAAACAAAGGTCTTGCCCGCGCCAAGGCCGACTGCGGCCATAAAGAGGGAAATACCGATTTCCCGGATCATCAGGTTGGCGCTCACGGCCGTGTAGGTGGTAATCCTGAGTTTCGGGCCGAAATGGCCGAGCAGGATGGCGACAATCAGCGGACCGCCCGCGAGACCGAGTTTCAGCGGCTGGGGCATCGACGGGAAACGGATGGGCAGCATTCCGAGGAGGATGCCCAGCGCGATCCCGAAGAAGATGGGAATCAGGTTGGGCTTGTGCAGGGATTCCGGTTCATTGCCCACCAGTTCGATAAGCCGCTGGATCCCTTCTTCGGAGCCGACGACCTTCATGCTGTCCCCCACTTGCAGGATCAGGTCGGCGTCGGCCTGGAGGTCCACCCCGGCACGCATGATACGCGTGACCGTGACGCCGTACTTCCGGCGGATATCCAGTTTGCGCAGGGTCTTTCCCGTAATCGAGGATTTCGTGACGGAGAGCCGGGCCGCCACCAGTTTCGTGCCGGGCTGCACCCACTCTTTCATATCGACGGGGTATTCTTCCCCGAAGATGATGCACACTTTGTCCTTATGAAGCACGTCCGTGACGATGATCAGTTCGTCGCCCTCCTGCAGCGGCAGGTCCAGGTCGGGGAAAAATACCTTGTCCCCGCGTTTCATGCGGGCGACCACCAGGTGCTCCGGATTCTCGTCACCCATGATATGGTGGATCGTCTTGCCGAAGAGGGCGGGGTTTTCCACCCTGCAGGCCATCCGGTAGGCGCTGCCTTCTTCTTTTCCGCCCTTGGAGGCCCTTTCCTTCTCTTTGTCGAGGTCAAGCCTGAAAATGACTTTGGAAAGCAGCAGGACGGCGATGGCGCCCAGTACGCCCAGCGGATAACTGACGGCATAGGCGGAGGCGATGCCCTGCGCGGCGGCGGTCACCTCCGGGGAGGGAGAGGCCGCGCCGGAAAGGGTTTGCTGCGCCGCACCCAGCCCCGGGGTATTCGTGACGGCTCCGGACATGATGCCGGTCATGATGCCGAGATTCTCCCCGCTGATGAGGTGGATGATGTAGGCTGTGGCGACGGAAAGCAGTACGAGGGCGAGCGCGAGCATGTTCATCGGCAGGCCGTCCTTGCGGAAGGACTGGAAGAAGCCCGGACCTACCTGAAGACCGATGGCGAAGACAAACAGGATCAGGCCGAAATCCTTGATAAAGGAAAGCATGACGGGATTGATCCGCAGGCCGAGGTGGCCGAGCAGGATGCCCATGAACAGGATCCAGGTGCTGCCCAGGGAAATGCCCTTGATCTTGAATTTTCCCAGGTAGAGGCCGGAGGCGATGACGATGGCCAGGATAAAGATGGCTCCGGCGGCATCCCTGTGTGTCAGAAGGTCCAGCATATATTATAGATAACGGGTTGCAAATATACGCTTTTTTCATCGAAATTCATTACCTTTGTCAGGTTATGCAAGAACTTATCAAGGAACTTAAGCTTCACATGATTGAAGCGCTGAACCTCGAGGGGATGACCCCGGAGGATATTGACGACAATGCGCCGCTTTTCGGCGAAGGCCTGGGGCTGGATTCCATCGACGTGCTGGAACTCATCGTGGTACTCGAAAAGAACTACGGCATCAAACTCTCTTCGCCCCAGGAAGGAAAGAAAGTCTTTTCCAGCGTGGCTGCGCTCGCGCAGTTCGTTAGTGATTCACGCACGAAATAGATGTCCTGCCGCATCCTGATAACGGGCTTCGGCGTCGTCTCTTCGATTGGCCGCGACAAGTGGGAATGTCTCTCGTCGCTGCGTTCGGGACGGCGTGCCCTGGCCCTGCCGCATTATCTGCAGACGGAACTGCGCCTTCCGGTGGGGGAGGTGGATACTCCCAACCGTCCGGGCGTTCCGCGTACCGTGCTTTTGGGTACGATGGCCTTGCAGGAAGCGGTGGACCAGGCCGGGCTTGGGGCTGCCGAACTTGCCGGGGCCGCCCTCGTCTCCGGAACGACGGTCGGCGGGATGGATATCACGGAAGCGACTTTCCGCAACTATAGGGGAACGCATGACTGCGGTTCCACGACAGAGGATATCGCCGATGCCGTCGGCGGTTTTTCCATGGCGACGACCCTTTCCACGGCCTGTTCTTCGGCGGCCAACGCCCTGATGCTCGGTGCGGAACTGATTCGCGCGGGCAAGGCGGACATTGTCGCGGCAGGCGGCAGCGAATGCCTGTCGGATTATCATCTGAACGGCTTTCATTCCCTGATGATCCTGGATGCGGAGCCCTGCCGTCCCTTCGACCGGACCCGGGCGGGGCTGAATCTTGGAGAAGGGGCGGCATTCCTGATCCTGGAGAGCGAAGCGTCGGCTGCAAGGCGCGGAGCGACGCCGGTCGCGGAACTGGCCGGTTATGCCAACGCCTGCGACGCTTTTCACCAGACCGCCTCATCCCCGGACGGCGAGGGCGCTTTCCTGGCCATGCAGGGGGCCTTGCGGCGGGCGGGCCTGCAGCCCGGAGATGTCGATTATGTGAACGCGCACGGCACCGGTACGCCCAATAACGATGCCAGCGAAAGCGCCGCGCTGCGTCGTATCTTCGGGGAAAAAATGCCGCCGGTATCCTCCACCAAAGGCTTTACGGGCCATACCACCAGCGCTTCCGGTTCTATCGAGGCCGCATTCTGCCTGCTGGCGATGCAGCATTCCTTCCTTCCGGCCAATGCCGGTTGGCAGGAAGCCGATCCGGACTGCATCGTGCCCTGTACCGCCCTCGGAAAGCCCGCTCCGGTGAACGTGGCGCTCTGCAACGCCTTCGGCTTCGGCGGAAATGATTCTTCCTTCATCCTGAAAAAACGATGATACGGAAAGTGTACATACGGTCGTTCTGCGTCCTGAAACCCGGGGCGCCGGATCCGGATTTCAAGCCGCTGCTGACGATGATGGAGGCGCGCCGGATGACGCCGCTGATGAAGCGTGCGGTCTATACGGCGTCGCAGGCGCTCGCAGGAGCCGCCCTGGCCTGTCCGCAGGCCATTATCTGCGGCACGCAGTGGGGCTGCCTGGTGAATACCGAGGCTTTCTTTGCCGCTTTGCACGGTCTGGATGACCGGGCTCCCAGCCCTACGCATTTTATGCAGTCCACCCATAACACCCTGGCCTCCCTGCTGGGCATCCGCCTGAAGTGTCACGGCTATAATGCAACCTATTCCCATTCGGAGATTTCCTTCGAAAGCGCCCTGCTTGACGCTTTCCTGCAGATCCGCTCCGGTGCGCTTGATAATGCGCTGGTGGGGGCTTACGAGGAAATGCCGCCGTTTTTCGCTGAAATGTTCCGGGTACAGGCCGACCTTGCCGCCGCATTCGTGCTCAGCGCGTCCCCGCAGGATGCCCTTGCCGTGCTGGAAGATGTGCAGCTTATGCGCGGAAAACCCGCCTGCGGCGCGCCTGACCCCGCGGCGCTTTCCCTGTCGGAAGTTTTGCCCTGCAGCGGTACCGTTGAACTGCACGGCGGTGGGGAGGGCCGTTCCCAATCTTTGATACGCCTATGTGGAAATTGATATCTCTCAGCCTGTTGCAGAGTCTTTTGCTGAGCGGAGGACAGGTGCTCCTCAAACTGGGACTCATCAAGTCCGGTCCGTTCAGATGGACGGCGGAATTCTTCCGTTCCCAGCTCACCAACTGGTGGTTCCCCGCCTGCGGACTTTCGTTTACCCTCGCCGGGATACTCTGGTTCTACCTGTTGAAGCATTATCCTTTCAGTCTTGCCTATACGCTTTCCTGCATCAGTTATGTTTTCGGCATGGTGGCGGCCACGCTGGTGTTTCATGAGCAGGTTTACTGGACCCAATGGCTTGGCGTGCTGCTCATCATGGCGGGCTGTGCCCTGATCGTCAAATGAAACCGGTCTTTTTCATTCTGCTCGGCCTGCTGTCCTGTTCAAGGGCGGCCTTTGCACTGGAGGCCCTTTCCCGTGCGGAGGCCGATGCCCTTTGCGCACGCATTGAAACGGCCCTCCGGCCCCCGCAGACGGCCGGGTACCGCCTCATCCGGCATTCGGATCTGCTGGAACATGAGCTCGAAAGCAGCGGAACCCTCGAAATCCCCGAAGCGGGCGTCATCCGCCTGCACCAGCAGGCGCCCGAGCCGCGGGAGACCGTGCTGGATGCCGCCTCATCCCGCTTTCCCGTGCCGGAACGGCTGTTGGACCCCAGACTGTTCCGCATCGAATGTTTTGATGAAGGCGGGAATTATCTGCTTGTGCTCGTCCCGCTTCGCCGGGACCTCTCCCGGATTGTGGGCAGCGTGGAACTCCGTACGGACGCCTGCGGAGAAAAATTGAAGAAAATCCGTCTGAATGCACCTGACGGAGGTTTTACCCTGCTGGAAATCCAGTGAACCCGCTACCCTCATATTGTGTGCTGGTCCCCGTGTATAACAACGCGGGGACGATTGTGGACGTTCTCCGGCGGGCGCTTTCCCTCTGTCAAAGCGTGATTGTGGTCTGTGACGGCTGTACGGACGGTACGCCGGAGTGCATCGCGGAAGCGGCCCTGCCGGTGGTAGTCCTGTCCTATCCCAAAAACAAGGGAAAGGGCGCTGCCCTGCGCCTGGGTTTTTCGTACGCGCGCGCCCGCGGATATGATTATGCTGTTACCGTCGATGCGGACGGACAGCACTTCCCTGAAGATATCCCGCTGCTGCTGGACGCGATAGCGGAATCTCCCGGTGCGATGGCAGTCGGGTCCCGACGGCTCGATGCGGAAAATATGCCTTCGGGCAATACCTTTGCCAACCGTTTTTCGAATTTTCAGTTTACGGTCAACACCGGCGTGCGGCTGCCGGATACCCAGACCGGCTTCCGCGCCTGGCCGCTGAAGGCGCTCCCGCCGCTGTGGATGGTCCCTTCGCGCTATGAGGCGGAACTGGCGATGCTGGTGCTCTGCGCCTGGCGCGGCGTAAAACTCATCCCCGTTCCCGTCCGGGTGCATTATCCGCCGCATGGGGAGCGTATCAGCCATTTCCGCCCCTTCGCGGACTTCAGCCGCATTTTCATCCTGAACTGCATCCTGTTCGCCACATCGCTCGTCTATGGATGGCCGCGGACGCTGTTGCGCAAAGCCTTCCGCCGATGAGGACGTTGATACTGAAAGTGTATGATTTCCTGAGCCGGCACAAAAAATGGGCGGTGCTGGGGCTGGTGGCGGCGCTCGTTTTGAGCGCCCTGTCCGCCCTGCGTCTGGATTACGATGAGGATATCAGCGCTTTCCTGCCTTCCGATCCGCAGACGGAACAGTATCGTTCTGTGTATGAACGGATGGGGGTTTCCGACCGCATTGCCGTATTTTTCAGTGCCCGGGAGGGCAGCGGCTGCACCGTCC
>JAFSVL010000003.1 GCA_017445015.1 Bacteroidales bacterium
TAGAAGCTGTTTTGAATTATTTGAAATAAGATTTTATGGAATTATTTTTTAGATATTTTTTAGGTATGATGAAGGAGTGTAGCAGCAGCTACATGACTGAAGAATGGCTGAAAAAGAGCAAAAAAGAATCATAAAAGATATTTTGGAATAATTCAAAACAGCTTCTGTAAAATATTTCGTAATTTTGCGGGTTATGAAATCCATTTTGGGCATTGGCAATGCCTTGACAGATATATTGGCCATCCTGCCCGACGGCAGCCTGCTGGACCGGCTGCATCTTCCGCTGGGGAGTATGCAGCATGTGGACAAGGAGACGGGAGACCGCATCTGGAACTCCCTGAAGCCGCTCGGCGTGCATTATGTGGCCGGCGGTTCCGCGGCCAACACCATCACCTGCACCTCGATTTTCGGGATGCCTTCCGCCTTTATCGGGAAAATCGGCGACGATGAACTCGGGCACCTCTTCAAGAGCGACCAGGCGCAGTACGGGGTCAAAAGCACCCTGCTCACCGGCAGCAGCCCGTCGGGACGTTCCGTCGTCTTCGTGACCGGCGGGAATGCCGAGCGCACCTTCGCGGTCTATCTGGGAGCCGCGCTGGAATTCGTTCCCGAGGACCTCAAGCCCGAATATTTCCAGGGCTACGATTATTTCCACATCGAGGGCTACCTCGTGCAGAACCAGGCCCTGATCCGCAAGGCCGTCGAAATGGCGAAACAGGCCGGCTGCATGATTTCCATCGACATGGCGTCCTATAATGTGGTGGAGTCCAACAATGCCTTCCTGCACGATATCGTGGACCGGTATGTGGATATCGTCTTTTCCAACGAGACGGAATCCAAAGCCTTCACGAAACTGCAGGACCCGCGCGAAGCGCTGGACGAGATTGCCCGGCACTGCCGCATCGCCGTAGTCAAGGTGGGCAAAGACGGCAGTTATGTCAAATCCGGGGACGAAGTCCACTACATTCCCGCATGGCCCGCAACCCCCATCGACGCGACCGGCGCCGGCGACACCTATGCCGCCGGATTCCTGTATGCCCATTCGCTGGGAATGCCGCTGAAGGTCTGCGGGGAGGTCGGGTCGATCATCGCGGCCAAAGTGGTGGAGGTCATCGGCACCAAAATCGACATTCCGCGCTGGAAGGACGCCAAGGCGGAAATCCGGGCCCTGCTCGAAAGCAACGGCGTATGAAGCAATATCTGATCGTTTTCCTGATTTCGATGGTTCCGCTCATCGAACTGCGGGGGGCGGTGCCCTACGCGGTGGGGATGGGCATTCCCACCCTTCCCGCGTGCGTCATCGCCGTCCTCGGAAATATGCTGCCCGTGCCCTTCATTTTCCTGTTTGCCCGCAAGGTGCTGGAATGGGGCAAAGACAGGAAATGGATCGGCGGCTTTTGCCGTTTCTGCCTGCAAAAAGGCGAAAAGGGAGGGAAAAAACTACAGGAAAAGGCGGGACACGGGCTGTACGTCGCGCTGCTGCTGTTCGTTGGCATTCCGCTGCCGGGAACCGGAGCATGGACCGGTACGCTGGCGGCGAGTTTCCTGAATATGGATTTCAAAAAGAGCGTCACGGCCGTGCTTTTCGGAGTAGTGCTGGCCGGCGCCATCATGCTCGCCGCCTCGATGGGCGTTTTCGGAGCCGTATCTTTAATAAAATGACTATGAGAGTACTGAGACTGACCAATACGCTGAGCCGAAGCAAAGAAGTTTTCAAACCGGTGCACGAAGGCCGTGTGGGCATGTATGTCTGCGGCCCTACCGTCTATGGCGACGCACACCTGGGGCACGCACGCCCCGGCGTAACCTACGATGTGCTGTTCAAGTTTCTGACGCACCTCGGATACAAGGTACGCTACGTGCGCAATATCACCGACGTGGGACATCTGGAGCAGGATGCCGACGAAGGGGAGGACAAAATTGCAAAAAAGGCCCGTCTGGAGCAACTGGAGCCGATGGAAGTGGTGCAGGCCTATACGCTGCGCTATCATGAGGCGATGCGCCTGCTCAATGTAGCGCCCCCGTCGATCGAGCCGCGCGCGAGCGGGCATATCATCGAGCAGATCGAGGCGATAAAGAAGATCCTCGCGGCGGGATATGCCTACGAGAGCAACGGCAGCGTCTATTTCGACGTGCAGAAATACAACCGCGACCACCATTACGGCGTACTGTCGGGACGCAATCTGGACGATACGCTGGAAGGGACGCGGAACCTGGACGGACAGGGGGACAAACGCGCCCCCTTCGACTTCGCCCTGTGGAAAAAGGCGGAGCCGGAGCATATCATGCGCTGGCCTTCCCCCTGGAGCGACGGCTTCCCCGGCTGGCACCTCGAATGCTCGGTGATGGGGGAGAAATACCTCGGCGAAGAATTCGACATCCACGGCGGCGGGATGGACCTGATGTTCCCGCATCACGAATGTGAGATTGCGCAGAATGTAGCTTCGCGCGGCACGCAGGGCGTCCATTATTGGGTACACAACAATATGATTACCATCGGCGGGCAGAAGATGGGCAAGTCGCTGGGCAATTTCATCACCCTGCCCCAGCTGTTCAGCGGAGAGCATCCGAAACTGGAACAGGCCTACGACCCGATGACCGTGCGTTTCTTCATCCTCCAGGCCCATTACCGCGGCACGCTGGATTTTTCCAACGAAGCGCTGCAGGCGGCGGGGAAGGGGCTGAAGCGCCTGATGCAGGCGGCAAAGGACCTGTATGCCCTCTGCGGGCGCAAGGCTCCCGCCTATGCGTACGGGACGCTTCCGACGGCCGTTGCACCGGATACCTGCCCCGAAGGCGTATCGCCGGAAGTCAAGGCCCTCTTCGAAGGCGTTTACGATGCCCTCTGCGACGATCTGAACACGCCAGTAGCCCTGGCGCAGTTGTCCGAGGCGGTGCGTCTTGTCAACTCTGCCAAAACAGGCGCCGTAAAACTCTCCAGGACCGATTTGGAGACACTCTGCTTCCTCTTTGACAACATCGTGTACGGCGTTCTCGGCCTGGGCGACGACGAGGGCGGTTCCGGGGGTTCCCGCAAAGTCATCGACGGCCTGATGGACATGGTGCTGGAGCAGCGCGCCGCGGCAAAGGCGGCCCGCGACTGGACCGCCTCGGACCACATCCGCGACGCCCTCAGGGCACTCGGCATCACCGTCAAGGACACCAGGGACGGCGCCGAATGGACGATGGAATAGCGGTACAACGCTTCCAAAAAATAGTAATCCGCATAGCTGAGCGGCACGTCCACCTCGCTTCCCTTCATATAGAATCCGGTGGAATGTTTCAGGAGGAAGCCGCCGGCTTCTCCCGGAGCAGCCAGATACCGGGGCGAGGAAAGGGCCATTAGGATGGATTCCGCCTGATGGAAGCAACGCGCGGCCAGGGCCTTGTTCCGGGTCAGCGAACCCAACTCCACAAAGGCGGAGGCCATGACCGCCGCGGCGGAGGCATCATCCTGCGCGGACAGCGGCTCCGGGGCACGGAAATCCCATGCCGGAACGGGCCGCCCCTCAAGCAGGGGGAACAGATATCCGGCAATCTTTTCGGCATGCTGCAGATAGCGTTTCTCCCCGGTCTCCCGGTACATCATAGTATATCCGTACAGGCCCCAGGACTGCCCCCGGGACCACGAAGAACCGTCACTGTAGCCCTGCACCGTTTTCCGGACCAGCACCTCGCCCGTCGCCAGGTCATATTCCACCAGATGATAAGAAGAACCGTCCTCCCGGAAATGGTTGGTCATGGTCCTGTCTGCATGAGACCTGGCCATCGCCTCCCACTCAGGTACGCCGAACTGACGGGCGGCGAAGGTCATGAGTTCCAGATTCATCATATTGTCGATGATAACCTTGCTTACGGGTCTGCTGCTGTCCCAGCTCTTGATCGTTCCCGTAACCGGAGAAAAGCGTGACGAGAGCAGTTCCGCCCCCCGGCGGAGGGCCGGCAGGTAACGTTCATCCCCGGTCGTCCTATACGCCAGGCCTGCGGAGCACATGATCTGGAATCCGATATCGTGGTCGCGGAAATAGGAATCGACATCAAGCATGGCCCCGGTAAAGGATTCCGCCAGAGCACGGACATCCTCCCGGCCGCTGAGCAGGTACGAATACCAGCAGGTCCCGGGGAAGAATCCGCTGGTCCAGCGCAGCCTGTCCGAGAACACCAGCCGCCCGTTTTCAAAGGTCTGCGGCAAAGAATCCCCGGGCGTCGATTCGCCCAACAGCATACACTGGCCGGCGCTCAGGGCGCTTACCTCTTCCGTCATCAGGTCCACGGCGCTGCGGGAAAAGTCCCCCAGCTGCTGTAACTCCACGGCCGGAGCGCCCCGGAGCGACGGCGCCGCTATCTCAATCTGTTTTTCTTCTCCCGGCAGCAGGGCGAAATAATTGTCCGAATAATTGCACGGCAGGATCTCCGCCCCCTTCCTGTCCTTCAGGACAAGCCGCACGAGCAGGGCAGGCAGCGTATCCTCGTTGCGAAGGGTCACGGTGACCCGCGCACCGGAAGCGCTGACCGTCTTCCGGATCTTTGCCGCCGGCAAGCTGCGAAGAGACTTCAGCGATGCCTCCTGCGCAACGCCCTCCCCCGGAACCATATAGAAGTTCTCGGAGAGCAACGCGCCGTCGGCGGAAAGCAGACGCAGACGCAAAAGACAGGCAGGCTCCCCAGAGGGCAGGTCCGCGGCAAAGCAGGAAACCGTCGCATCGTCCGGCGCATTTACCCGGGCTTCACGCTTACCCAGCAGCTGACCCTTGCCGTCGTAGATATCCAGCTGCGCGGTCAGTCCTTCCCGGTCGCCGCAGCAGAGATTCACCAGCTCGACCGCCCCGGTCTGCAGGTTATACTGGATGTGCAGCGGTTCGCAGGCCTTCCTGCAGCCGAAGAACGCCCCGCCCGGTTCGAAATAATAATCGTAGGTACAGAACACCAGCGACGGCCAGCTGGAGTGCGTCATCCAGAGCACCATGCCCATCCTTCCGGCGGCGTTCGCCGATTCGAAAATGGCACGGCAGCCCTCGTAGTTGAGCCACTGCGCCAGGTAGCTGAATTCCCGGGCGGAAGCGGGCTTCCCCCAGGTGTCCTCGATCAGACGGGTGTAGGTCTTGACGCTCTGGGCACCGTCCGTCGTAAAATCATGCTTGCCCCACATCTCCCCGACGGGCCAGTAATCCTGCGGCGGGAGCATCCGCTGCAAACTCTCCCAGGTGGGCACGTTGGGGATACCCCGCTCCGAATGGAGTTTCCCGCTCTGCATACTATAATATTTCGTAAACGGCACGGCCTGATAAGGTCCGTGTCCGCTCACGATGCCGTCGGCAGAATTGGAGATATACAACATGCCCGGATGCAGGCGGGCGACGATATCTTCCCGCAGGGCCCTGTCCAGCGATGCCGGAGGATCGCCCTCGTTGCGTCCGCAATAAAGGGCCAGGCAGGGATGGCGGCGGATCCGGCGCACCCAGTCGTCGGCGTTGGAAAGGAACATCCCTTCGTCGTCAGGATCCGGACCGTCTCCGGGATTGGCCAGCCAGAAATCCTGCCACACCATCACACCGTAGCGGTCGCAGGCATCGTAGAATTCCTCATCGGCCACCTGCCCCACCCAGTTGCGGATCATATTGAGGTTCATCTGGCGATGGTAGTCCAAAGCCATGTCATACCTTTCTGCCGGAAACCTGAGCGTATGTTCGGAAAAGCCCCAGTTTCCGCCCTGCGGGATGAACCGGCGCCCGTTGATGAACAGTTTCAGGATGCCGCCGGCACTGTCCCAGGTCATTTCCCTGATACCTGCCTTGAAATGCAGGGAGTCGGAGAGTTCTCCGTCAATGCTGACGGCAAACCCGGCATCGTGCAGCACCGGATCTCCGTAACCCACGGGCCACCAAAGCCCCAGACGGCAATCTTTCAGCTGGGGGAATTCGTCGGGCGAAAAAGAAACTTCGCCGCCGGCGCCGATTTCCCGGGTGAAGCGGATATCCCCCACCCAGCCTTCCAGCGTAACCCGGCCGGGGGCGTTCTCTACGCCCTTTACCCTCACGGAGGCCGTGAGGCTGGCCGTCCCGTCTGGATTCACCTTCGATACCACCAGCGGATCGGCAACTTCCACCGCTCCCTTTTCCGTCAGGCGCACATCGTTCCAGATACCGCAGTTCCGCCCCCGAACCGTAGTCATCCAGTCCCAGCCGATACTGGCGAGGAAGGTGGGGCTGTCCGCGCCCAGCACCCCGCCGTTATAGCCGGTCCACCTGGCCGTCTTTTCCTTGACGGCCCCGGGATGCGCATTACACTCCGTCCTGACAGCCAATACATTGCAGCCGTCTTTCAACAATGAATCCACGTCGAAGCGTCCGCGGATGAAGGCGCCTTCGATCCGGCCGGCCTGTACGCCGTTGAGCCAGACGTCCGCCTTCCAGTTGATGCCGTCGAATTCAAGGAACGGGCGCCCGTTGCCCCGGTGCCACTCAAATTCCCTGCGATACCAGAAATCACCATTGAAGAAAGAATCCGAGATCTGGCTCCAATTATCGCCGTAACCCGGATCGGGAACGGCGCCGGCAGCGATATAATTGGCAAGGACCGTGGCCGGGACGGTGGCGGGGAGCCATCCCTCCGTGTCAAATCCGGGCGCGGAGATCTCCGCTCCGCCGGCGTTGACGAAGGAGGCGCGCTGAATCTTCCAGCCGCCGGCGGGATCCTTTCGCCCACCCCGTCCCAGCACCTCGATTTCCGTCAGGCAGAAGCGCTCCCCGGAATCTCCGTGCAGCTGCAGTTTCACATAGCGCCAGCGCCCGGGGCGGAAAGCCTTCCAGGAAGCACCGTCTTTGGAAACCACTACCTCATAGCGGTCAGGCGTATAAATCCAGTGCGGCTGCACCGAAGCAATCCTACGGACCTCGCCAAGGTCGATGCTGACCCATTCATCCGCACAGCCTTCACTCATCCATGCACTGGTAAAATGCGCCGAGGGGAGCAGGTTGCCGAGAGGCTGCCCATCCTTATAAAAAACCACATCCTTGATGCGCCACCGGCCTTCGTGCGGGAAGGTGAGGCCGATGCGCAGGGCGCCTTCTGCCCCTGCCGATACCGGTACGCTCACGAGGTGCTCAGGACCGCCGCGGCCTCCCTTCAGCGCCTCCTGGAACAGGACTTCCGCCTTGTCGGCCACTACTGCATAACCGTGGAAGCGCCACTCCAGCCAGCCTTCCTTGCCGGTGACGATATTCCGGGATTTCAAATCCCCGTCCAGGGCATTTTCCCTTTCCACCCGTCCCACAGGCCCGTCGGAAGAGTCCACTTCAAGAAACGCGGGGGTTCCGTGCAAAACAATGCCGTCTGTGAGCAATTGTGCCGTAAGGTTGGCATCGTAGTTCGACGATGCGCTGACGGCATGGTTCAATGCAACATTGACCTGCGGCCTGCAGCAGCCGGACAGGATTGAAAAGGATAAAAGGAGAGCAGGAAACAGGGCCTTCATATTATAAAAGTACACTTTACAGCGGGAAAACCCGATTTTTTTATGGATCCGGTTGTGCCCGGTTTATCTTTTTCGGGGAAAACTTAACATTTTGTGTATTTCTATTGTTACACATAGGAAAAATTAATCCATTATTCAGTATGAAAATTGAATACATCTCACCCAAGACAAGCGAAGTCCAGCTTATCACGAGAGCGCTTGTCGCAACCAGCACCGGTTCCACATCCGCTCCGACGATTTCGGAAGATGAAGATACCGATTTCTTATCCTTTTAATTCTTAACGGGTATTAGATATGAAGAAGTTTTTAACAGCCATAGCATTTATCTCCACCTTCTGTGCTTGCGAAAAAGTGAAAGAAGTGGAGCCGGGAGACAACACCCAGTCCGGCGGAAAGCAGATTATCACGGCAACCGTGAATGTCGCCTCCAAGCTCACCTACTCGGAGAATACCCCCGGCGGCGGGTCCGGCATCAGTTCCGTATGGGCGGCGGGGGACAAGTTCTACGCCATCCAGGACGGCAGCACTGTCGTTACCTTCAACATTGTGGACGGCGTGGGCAATACAACCGCTACTTTCCAGGCCGAGACCGAAGGCGTAACCGAGTTGACCGAATGGAAAGCGGTCCTCGGCGGGCATGCGTCCGTGCACGGAACCGAAATCCACTGCGGCTTCACCGACCAGGGCGGCGTCCTGAGTTCTCTGAACAACTACAACTACGTAGTTGCCGACGGCACCGGCCTTACTCCGAACTTCGATTTCGAGAACGGTGAGAAGCTTACATACCTCATGCGTATCAAGCTTCCTGCAGGTGTGAAGTGCATAGAATACACATGTCCGGCATTGTTCAAAGTAACTGGAACCGGTGCAGAATCAACCAGGGCCATCGGCGACAATGAGGCTTACGCCAATATGCCCACCAGGACCATTACTCTCGCCTCGGCTTCATCTGCCGGAGACCCTCTCTATCTTGCAGTACCAGCAGTAAATCATTCACATACATTCCTCACCTATGAAAACAGCGCTGGAAAGCATCAGTACAAGAACCGTCAGACAGGAGTTATAGTTACTTTTTTGAATGATACATCCGATGATGCCACACTGTCCAATGGAACGGTCCTGGGTGCAGAGGGTGCCGGAAACGATGCTCCAAAATCAGACCTGACCAACAAGGGCGGCCAGATTGGCACGTTTGATCTTTCTGACATGACTCTCATAAAACGCCCCAAGCCGTCTGATGCCGTTGAGGTTACTTCCACCAACCAATCAAAGACTTGGTACAGCGGCGCCATGAAGGATAAGGCTTCAAAGCTTACCACATATTGGGCCCCGTTCAATGTTGGCGCGGACAATAATTATGAACTTGGAGAGTTCTATGCATACGGAGAAGTCTCCACAAAAGATAATTTCACTTTTTCCACCCATAGAAACCGACATAAAGCGCAGGAAGATAATTACTACGACGTCATTGCCAAAGAAGTGACCGGGACTGATATCACATACTGCACAATCGCAGGGTCCCGTTATGATGTGGCACGCGTCAAGTGGGGAAGCGCATGGAGAATGGCCGAGGCGCTAGAGTGGCATGCGCTTGGGCAGCAGACACACAGTGTAACTACACTTGGAGGACAGCAGGGTGTGTTATATAATAGCGCAATCTTCCTTCCGTATATTGGAGGCGTAAAAATCGGGACGGCCATCGTAAATAACAAAAATGACGAGAGTAGCAACTCCAACAACTCCGGATATACCCCTCTGAGTTGGTCCGCAAGCACGATTGCCGTATCTCAAGCAAACTCCGCCTATAAATGGGGCTACTCAATAGATGTACAAGCGAGCTCTGGCAATGAAGATTGGTGGAATATTGCCCGCTGCGTAGGTCTTCCTGTACGTGCTGTACTATCCTCATCTACAAGGGAATAGTATTGTGTCGGTGTTACATTCTTCCGCCCCGCTGCCCTCACCGGCCCCGGGGCGGAATGCTTTATAATCTGCCGGAAGTCGCAAAAATTGTCACTCCTGGCAGCATATCCCCCAGATAAAAAGAGCGCTGGGAATCGAAGGAAGGGGCCATATCGTCAACCTCTGTGAAATGAAGTTTTCAGGGGATGTCTACGTGATTGAATGCACTACAATTAACTTTGTCCCCAAAACAAACGTCTCATTTGACCATGGTGACAACCTTCGGTGTCCCCTAGTAATGCTGGACCA
>JAFSVL010000041.1 GCA_017445015.1 Bacteroidales bacterium
CCACTTCCGCCATCGGCTTCCCTTCCGCCAGCACCCCCGCATTGAAGTCGATCCAAAGCGGTTTTTTCTCGAAAAGGGGCGTATTGGTGGAAATCTTCATCGTCGGGACGAAGGAGCCGAAGGGCGTACCGCGGCCGGTCGTAAAGAGCACCATCTGGCAGCCGGCGGCAGCGAGTGCCGTCGATGCCACCAGGTCGTTCCCCGGCGCACTGAGCAGGTTCAGCCCGTTCGTCTGCAGACGCTCGCCGTAGGAAAGGACCCCGCGGACGGGACCGGCACCGCTTTTCTGCGTACAGCCCAGCGACTTTTCCTCCAGCGTCGAGATCCCCCCCGCCTTGTTGCCCGGCGAGGGATTCTCGTACACCGGCATCCCCGCCTTCATAAAATAGGACTTGAAGTCATTGATGAGTGCAACGGTACGCTCGAACAGCCCACGGTCGGCGCAACGGTTCATCAGCAGATGCTCCGCGCCGAACATTTCGGGTACTTCGGTCAGCACCGTCGTTCCCCCGAGGGCGGCGATACGGTCGGAAAGCACGCCGAGCAGCGGATTCGCGGTAATGCCGGAAAGGCCGTCGGAGCCGCCGCACTTGAGCCCGATGCGCAGTTTCGACGCCGGGACGCGGGTACGGCGGTCGTCCTTGCAGGCGGCGAAGATGCCGCGCAGCAGTTCCAGCCCCGCCTCGGTTTCATCGCCCTGCACCTTTTGTACTACGAGCGTACGCACGCGCGCGGGATCCACCTCGCCGACGAGTTCCATAAACGGCTCGATCTGGTTGTTCTCGCAGCCGAGCGACAGCACCAGCACGCCGCCGGCATTGGGATGATGCACCATATCGGCGAGAATCGTGCGGGTATTTTCGTGGTCGCCGCCGAGCTGCGAGCAGCCGTAATTGTGCGGGAAGGCGACGACGGCGTCGACACTCCCCTCCCGTCCGGCGATTTCCGCGCGGAAGGCTTCCGCCAGGCGCCCGGCAATGCCATTCACGCAGCCTACGGTAGGGATGATCCAGATCTGGTTGCGGACGCCCACCTGGCCGTCGGCGCGCACGAAGCCCTCGAAAGTGGGCATCTCTGCCGGTGCAGACGGAAGCGGGCAGTCCACCGGCTGGTACGTATAGTCTTTCAAGCCGGAGAGATTGGTCTTGATACAGGCGTGGTCCACCAGGGCGCCCGCCGGCTTGTCCACCGTGACGTGGCCCGTGGGGAAGCCATATTTGATGATGTCATCGCCGGCCTTGAGGGCCTTGAGGGTGAATTTGTGGCCGCGGGGGATGTCCTCGCAGAGCGTCACGCCCAAGGCCTGCGTCCCGGCCTTCAGGTCCGAGAGCGCCACGGCAACATTATCCGCCGGATTGATTTTGATATATTGATTTTTCATAGCACACTTTCAACGGCCTTCCTCATGCCCTGCGACTGGATCAGCGCCAGGTCGGCGGCCAACTTGTCGGTCAGGCCAGGGACGGCATTCAGGTTCTCGCCCCAGATGAACTCCGCGGCCAGCACCCCCTCCGCCACCTTGCGCACATCGCCGGCCGCCCAGAGGTCTGCGAGCAGCTTCACGATGGCCGCATCGTCGTTGGGAACGATTTCGTCATCGCCGCGCTTGCCGCCTTTGTAATAGGTAACGATACCGGCGAGTCCGAGCACCAGGCCTTCGGGCAGCGCGCCCTTGCGCTCGAGATAGGTCTTCAGCCCGGGCAGGTCGCGGGTCTTGAACTTCGGGAAGGAATTGAGCATGATGGAGGTCACGAAATGCTTCACGAAGGGATTCACGAAACGCTCCTTGACGCTGTCCGCGAACTGGCGGAGTTCCGCCTCGGGCAGGTTCAGCGTCTGCATCAGTTCTTCATACATCACTTTGTCCACGAAACGGCCGATGACGGGGTCTTCGCAGCATTCGCGCACGGTATCCAGGCCGCTCAGGTAACCCACCGGCGAGAGGACGGTGTGCGGACCGTTGAGCAGGGTGACCTTGCGCTCGTGGTACGGGGCCTCGGAGGGCACGAACAGCACGTTCAGGCCGGCCTTGTCGGCGGGGAATTCCGCGGCAATCTCCTTCGGCGCTTCGATGACCCAAAGGTGGAAAATTTCCGCCTTGACGAGCAGACGGTCCTCGTAGCCGACTTTTTCGCAGAGTTCGGCGGCGTTGTCACGCGGATAGCCGGGGACGATGCGGTCCACCAGCGTGCAGTAAACGCCGCAGTGGTTCTCGAACCAGGCGGAGAAGGCCTCACCCAGGTTCCAGAGCTTGATATACTCGCGGATGCAGCGCTTGAGTTCCTTTCCGTTGAGGAAAATCAGTTCGCAGGGGAAGATGATCAGGCCCTTCGCAGGGTCGCCCTTGAAATACTCGAAGCGGTGATAGAGCAACTGCACCAGTTTGCCGGGATAGGAAGAGGCCGGCGCGTCGGTGAACTTGCAGGCCGGGTCGAAGGCGATGCCCGCCTCCGTCGTATTGGAAATGACGAAACGGATTTCCGGCTGCTCCGCCAATTTCATATAGGCGTCAAACTCGGCGTAGGGATTGATGCCGCGGGAAATCACGTCGATCATCTCGATGCTGTCCACGCGCTGGCCCTTGTCGATGCCCTGCAGGTTCAGGTGGTAGAGGCCGTCCTGCTCACCCAGCATATCCACCATCCCGCGCTCGATGGGCTGGACAACGACCACCGATGCGTTAAAATCGGTCTTCCGGTTTGTATTCCATACGATCCAGTCCACGAATGCGCGCAGGAAATTACCTTCTCCGAACTGAATAATCTTTTCTGTGTACTGTTTCGCTGCCGGGCAGCTTTTGCGATTAAGACGTTCCATAGTTTCAGTTATGATTTTAGTGGTGTGTTAATGCACAAATGTAATCATTTTTTTGGATAGGAAAGAAAAATATGATAAATTGCAACAAATTTTTTAGCACTATGGCTTTTATCCATCAAGATTTCATGCTCGGCACAAAGACAGCGAGGGAACTCTACCACGCGCATGCCGAAAAACTTCCGATTATCGACTATCACTGCCACCTGATTCCCCAGATGATTGCGGACGACTACAAGTTCGCCGACATTACGGAACTCTGGCTCGGAGGCGACCAGTATAAATGGCGCGCGATGCGCGGGAACGGCGTTCCGGAAGAGTATATCACCGGAGGGCGCAGTTCCTGGGAGAAATTCGAGAAATGGGCGGAAACGGTCCCCTACACCATGCGCAACCCGCTCTACCACTGGACGCATCTGGAACTTTCCCGCGTCTTCGGCATCGATAAAATCCTTTCTCCCGCCACCGCGCGCGAAATTTTCGAGGAATGTAATGCCAAACTTGCCACGCCCCAGTACAGCGGCCAGCAGCTGATCCGGAAGTTCAATGTGGAGACGGTCTGCACGACCGACGATCCCGCCGACGACCTGCGCTATCACAGGCAGATTCTCGAAAAGCCCTTCGGGACGAAAGTAATTCCCGCCTGGAGGCCGGACAAGGCGATGGCCATCGAGAAACCCGACGAATACAAGGCCTATATTGAAAAGCTCGGAGCCGCCGCCGGAATGGAAATCAAGACCTATGCAGAGCTTCTCGAAGCTCTGCAGAAGCGCCACGATTTCTTTGCATCGATGGGCTGCAAACTCTCCGACCACGGATTGGAAGCCTTCTATGCCGCGGATTATACCGAGGCGGAGATCGGACGCATCTTCAGCAAGGTGCTTGCCGGCAATGCCCCGGATGCTGACGAACTGGACAAGTTCCGCAGCGCCTTCCTCTTCGACATGGCGGTCATGGACGCCGACGCCGGCTGGGCGCAGCAGTTCCACGTGGGAGCCATCCGCAACAACAATGGCAAGATGATGCGGCAGCTCGGCCCCGCTACGGGCTACGACGCCATCCACGACCTTCCGACGGCCGCCGCGGGACACAAGTTCCTGAACCGGCTCGCCGAGGCGGGCAAACTCACCAAGACCATCCTCTACTGCCTCAATCCCAAGGACAACGAGGTGATGACGACGATGGCCTACACCTTCAACGACGGGTCCTACCCCGGCATGATGCAGTTCGGCAGCGGCTGGTGGTTCCTCGATCAGGAGGACGGCATGCGCAAGCAGATGAATGCGCTGAGCGTGCTCGGCCTGCTGAGCCGGTTCGTGGGGATGCTGACGGATTCCCGCAGTTTCATCTCTTATCCCCGGCACGAGTATTTCCGCCGCATCCTCTGCGATGTAATCGGGCGCGATGTCGAGGACGGGAAGCTCCCGGCCTCCGAAATGGAGCGTATCGGGCAGATGGTAGAAGACATTTCCTATTATAACGCAAAGAATTATTTTAATTTCTGATATGGCAAAAATTGTAACGCTGGGCGAGATTATGCTCCGCCTATCGCCTGCCGGAAATGACAGGTTTATCCAGACGGAAATGCTGCGGATCATTCCGGGCGGCGGAGAGGCGAATGTCGCCGTCAGTCTGGCCAATTATGGCCACGAGGCTTATTTTGTGAGCAAACTGCCCAAGCACGAAATCGGGCAGATTGCCGTGAACGGGCTGCGCCGCTATGGCGTCCGCACGGACTTTATCGCCCGCGGGGGTGACCGCGTGGGCCTCTATTATGCCGAGACCGGTGCGTCGATGCGTCCGTCGAAGGTCATCTATGACCGGGCGCATTCCGCCATCGCCGAGGCGAATCCGGAGGATTTTGATTTCGACGCCATTATGGAGGGTGCGGCCTGGTTCCACTGGTCCGGCATTACGCCCGCCGTTTCCGACAAGGCGGCCGAACTGACGCGTCTGGCCTGCGAGGCCGCAAAGCGCAACGGCGTCACCGTATCCGTCGATCTCAATTTCCGCAAGAAACTCTGGACCTCCGAGAAAGCGATTTCCGTGATGCGCCCCCTGATGAAATATGTGGATATCTGCATAGGCAATGAAGAGGACGCTGAACTGTGCCTGGGCTTCAAGCCTGACGCGGATGTGGAAGGCGGCAGCACCGATGCGGCCGGCTATGAGGGAATCTTCCGCCAGATGAAGGAGGAATTCGGCTTCAAGTATGTGGTTTCCACCCTGCGCGAGTCCTTCTCCGCAACGTTCAACGGCTGGAAGGCGCTTATCTATGACGGAAAGGAGTTCTATCAGTCCAAGCGCTACGAAATCAATCCCATCATCGACCGCGTGGGCGGCGGGGATTCGTTCTCCGGCGGCCTGATTCACGGCATGCTCAAATATCCCGGCAACCAGGGTGCGGCGCTCGAGTTCGCGGTGGCGGCCTCCGCGCTCAAGCACACGGTTAACGGAGACTTCAATCTCGTCAGCGAAGACGAAGTCCTGAGCCTTGCCGGGGGCAATGCGAACGGCAGGGTGCAACGCTAAAATAGAAGCAGTTTGCAACGTTAGGGGGCATTTACCCGGATAGGGTTGCGCAGCAACAAGCCCCCGCTGTTGCAAACTGCTTCCAAACCATTAAACGATATGGCAAAGTACAATAAATTACAAGTAATTGCGGCGATGCAGCAGACCGGGATGGTCCCCGTGTTTTACAACGCCGACATTGAAATTTCAAAGAAGGTCCTGAAAGCCTGCTACGACGGGGGCGTACGTGCCTTCGAATTTACCAACCGCGGGGATTTCGCGCAGGAGGTTTTCAAGGAACTCGTCAAGTATGCTGGCAAGGAACTTCCCGGAATGATCCTGGGGATAGGTTCCGTTGTCGATGCCGGCACGGCCGCCCTGTATCTGCAGCTGGGCGCCAATTTCGTGGTGGGTCCCCTCTTCAATCCGGACATCGCTCCGGTATGCAACCGCCGTCTGGTGCCCTACTGCCCCGGCTGCGGCAGCGTAAGCGAGGTGGGGAAAGCCCAGGAACTGGGCTGCGACGTGTGCAAGGTCTTCCCCGGTGACGTGCTCGGCCCCAAGTTCGTCAAGGGTCTGCGTGCACCGATGCCCTGGAGCAATATCATGGTGACCGGAGGCGTGAAACCCGAAAAGGAAAACCTCAAGGGCTGGTTTGACGCGGGAGTAACCTGCGTGGGCATGGGCTCCAACCTGTTCCCGAAAGAAGTGATGGCGGCCGGGAACTGGGCCGCGATAACCGACCTCTGCAAGGAGGCCCTCGACATTATCAAAGAAGTAAGAAAATAATAATACCCCATGAGTACACAAACCAAACTGATGACCAACTGGCGTTGGTGGCTCTGCTCCCTGCTCTTCGTGGCGACGACCGTGAACTACCTCGACCGCCAGGTCCTATCCCTCACTTATGAGGAATTTATCAAGCCGGAGTTCCACTGGACCGATGCCAATTACGGCACCATCACCAGTTTCTTCTCCATCTTCTATGCGATTGCCTGCCTCTTTGCCGGAAAGTTCGTGGACTGGATGGGCACCAAGAAGGGTTACCTCATCGCCATCGGCGTATGGTCGGCGGGCGCCTGCCTGCATGCCGCATGCGGCTGGGCGACGGCCCTTTTCACTCCCGGCGTAGAGAGCGCCATCGCGCTGAAGGCCATCGAAGCCGGCAGTAATATCGCGCTTGCAGTATCCACCACCTCGGTCTATCTGTTCCTGCTCTGCCGCGGCATCCTGGCACTGGGCGAGGCCGGGAACTTCCCTGCCGCCATCAAGGTAACCGCCGAGTACTTCCCCAAGAAAGACCGCGCCTTCGCGACCTCCATCTTCAATGCCGGTGCCTCCGTAGGCGCCCTTGCGGCTCCGCTGTGCATCCCGCCCCTCGCCGTGAAATTCGGTTGGGAGATGGCTTTCATCATCATCGGCGCTCTGGGATTCATCTGGATGTTCTTCTGGGCCTTCATGTATGAAAAGCCCGAGAACAGCAAACACGTCAATGAAGCGGAACTGGAGTACATCCATCAGGACGACGCTGCCGAGGCGGCAGAAAAGGCGGCCATCGCCGCACAGAAGGCCATCCCCTTCGGGAAATGCTTCGGCTACAAGCAGACCTGGGCCTTCATTGTCGGCAAGTTCTTCACCGACGGCGTATGGTGGTTCTTCCTCTTCTGGGCTCCTTCCTACTTCAGCAACCAGTTCTCCGCCCCCGCCACTTCCGGGCTGGGTCAAGCGCTGATTTTCACGCTCTATGCGATTGTGACCGTCATTTCCATCGGCGGCGGTTATCTGCCCAAGATTTTCGTGGATAAGAAGGGAATGAATCCCTATAACGGCCGTATGCTGGCGATGCTGATTTTCGCCTTCTTCCCGATTGCCGCGCTTTTTGCACAGCCCCTTGGAATGCACTTCGACAGCCCCTGGTGGCCGGCCATCCTCATCGGCCTCGCCGGTGCGGGACATCAGGCCTGGTCCGCGAACCTCTTCTCCACCATCGGAGACATGTTCCCCAAGAGCACCATCGCCACCATCACCGGTATCGGAGCCATGGCGGGCGGCGTCGGTTCAATGATTATCCAAAAGGTTGCAGGCAACCTCTTCACCTACGCCGAGAATGCCGGCTCCGCCTTCACGTTCTTCGGATTCGAGGGCAAGCCGGCCGGCTATTTCATCATGTTCTGTTTCTGCGGCATTGCCTACCTCATTGCCTGGAGCATCATGAAATCGCTGGTCCCGAAGTACAAACCTATCGAAGTATAAGGACCTTTGTTCGGGCTTGAGGAACTGGGGCTCGCCGGCCTGTTTATCGGCACTTTTCTGGCGGCGACCATCCTGCCGTTCAGTTCCGACGCCCTGTACATTGCCGTCCTGCTGGCCGTCAAGGACCCCGTCGCCTGCCTGGTGACGGGGTCTCTCGGCAACTGGCTGGGCGGGGTCACGACCTATCTGCTCGGCCGCGTCGCCAAATGGGAGTGGCTGGAAAAGACGTTCAAGGTCCGGCGCGAAACCCTCGAAAAGCAGAAAATCCTTATCGACAAGTACGGGATATGGATAGCGCTGCTGAGTTGGGTGCCCTTCGCCGGTGATGTGATTGCCCTTGCGCTGGGATTCTACAAGAGCCCGGTCCTCTGGACGTTGCTGCTGCTCTTCGCAGGGAAGTTCGCCCGCTTCCTGCTCTGGACCGCGATGCTCTGGGGAGCGCTATAGGATTATCGCTATGTTACTGCATTTTTGAGGTCAAAACAAAGGGATATGGAAAACACCTCACAGAAAAAAACCGCAGTCATCGCCGGAGCAGGACCTGCCGGCCTGACCGCTGCACTGGAACTACTCAGGCATACAAATATCCATCCGGTCATCCTTGAAAAAGACGAGGTCGTAGGCGGCATTTCCCGCACCGTCCGCTATCATGGCAACCGCATGGACATCGGCGGGCACCGATTCTTCAGCAAAAGCCCTGAAGTACTCCGCTGGTGGGATGGACTCATGCCCCTGCAAAGGCCCGAAGGACCCGATCCTGAAAAAGAAGACCGGGTGATGCTGCGCCGCCCCCGCATCAGCCGGATCTATTTCCTGAGAAAGTTCTTCGACTATCCTATTACCATGAAGAAAGAGACCTTCTCCGGCTTGGGGCTCAGGAGAGTGCTCCATGCCGGATTCGGCTATCTCTGGTCATGCATTCACAGGTTGCCGGAAACCTCTCTTGAAAATTTCTATATCAACCGCTTCGGCCGTCCGCTTTACCGAATGTTTTTTGAGGCCTACACAGAGAAGGTGTGGGGGATACATCCCTCCAAACTGGGGGCCGACTGGGGAAGCCAGCGCGTCAAGGGCTTATCGGTTTCCGCTGTCCTCCGTGATATGCTCTCCAAGGCGCTGGGCAGGAAGGATCGTGACGGGGCACATGTCGAAACCTCGCTGATAGAAGAATTCATCTATCCCAAATACGGTCCCGGCCAACTTTGGGAAACGGCTGCCGAAGAGATCATGTCTCTGGGAGGCGAGATTCTCATGGAAAGTGAAATTGTCAAGGTGAAGGTGGAGCGGGGAGAGGTCAAATCCGTTTCGGCAAAAGACAAGGATGGGAACCTGACGGAAATCCATTGTGACTACTTCCTTTCCTCCATGCCCGTCAAGGATCTGATTACCTGTATAGAGGGGACTGAAATTCCCGTGGAGGTCCGGGAAGTCGCCGCCAAATTGCCCTACAGGGATTTCATTACCGCAGGGCTTTGTGTAAACAAACTGAAAATCGGCAGGATCCAGGATACGTGGATTTATATCCAGGAGCGGGATGTCAAATTGGGCCGGCTGCAAATCTTCAACAATTGGTCCCCGTATCTTGTCAAAGATTGCGAGGAAACCCTGTGGCTGGGGCTGGAATATTTCTGCTCGGAAGGCGATGAACTTTGGCAGATGAGCGACGATGACTTCATCCATCTGGCAGAAAAGGAGCTGATACAGATTGGCCTGATCGACGAAGGTTGTGTTTTGGACGCCTGCCGGGTCAAAGTCAAAAAGGCCTACCCCGCCTATTTTGGAAGTTACTACTCCCTGAATACCGTAAAAACATTTTTAGATACAATCCCAAACCTGTTCTGCATAGGCCGGAACGGGCAGCATAGATACAACAATATGGACCATTCCATGCTCACGGCAATGGAATGTGTCAGGATTATCCAATCCGGAAACCTCACGGACAAGGACGCCATGTGGAATGTCAACACGGAGGAAGAGTATCATGAAACAAAAAAATCATGATACGGAAACAGCGTGATTTATAGCAGTCGCGCTGCGATTTCGGAGAGTTCGCTGCGTTCTCCCTTGCGAAGGAAAACATGCTGGAAAAGGCGCTGTCCCTGCATTTTTTCGCCTAGGTGCGTCAAGCCGTTGGACCAGCGGTCCAGATAGGGCTGGTCAATCTGGAAGACATCCCCCGTAAAAACCATCTTGGTACCGGCGCCCGCGCGGGTGATGATGGTTTTGATCTCGTGCGGCGTAAGGTTCTGCGCTTCGTCGATAATAAAATAGCAGCGGCCCAGGCTGCGGCCGCGGATATAGGCCAGCGGCTCGATGATGAGTTTCTCCTTGGAGAGCATTCCCTCAAGTTTGAGGGCTTCCTTTGAGGAAGGGCGGAACTGCGCCTTGATGACATTGAGGTTGTCCATGAGCGGCTGCAGGAAGGGGCTCATCTTGCTCTTCTGGTCACCGGGCAGAAAGCCGATATCCTGATTGCCCAGGATTACGGTAGGTCTGGAGAGGATAATCTGCTCATAGTCTTTTTCCTGCTCCAGGGCGCAGGCAAGGGCCATCAGGGTCTTGCCGGTACCGGCGCCTCCGGTCAGCGACACCAGGCTGATATCCGGATTCAGGCAGGCATCCATCGCAAACACCTGCTCCAGGTTCCGTGGACGGATACCGTAGGCCTCACGGCTGCGCACAAGCACCACGGCATCCCGCTTTATGTCATAACGGGCACATACCACTTCGTCCGAGCCCTTCTCCCAGCGGAACTTGAAAAGTTTATTGGCAAAGGGCTTGACCTTGCTGCAGTCCTTCCAGGGAATCGCGTTCTGAGGTCCGTACACAAGTTGCTGCAGTTTGGCGGCAGGCAATACGGATTCCTCCAGTTCACGTTGTGCATCCTCGACGCGCGACTCATCCAGACGGTCGGTCAGGTAATCCTGCACCTCCATCCCCGCGGCCTTCGCCTTCATCCGGAGATTGATATCCTTGGTGACCAGCGCCACAAAACGCCCCGGCCGGTTGTCCCGCATCCAGATGGCGGTAGCAAGGATGCGATGGTCGGCGATATCGTTTTCAAAGAGATCGGAGAGCGCCGGCGGGAAGGGATGGTTGGGCTCGATCTTGATACGGCCCATATTCTTCCCGATGGGGATTCCGTCTGCACCGAACATCTTTCCTTCGGTAATGCGGTCGAGGTCGCGCATGAACGCGCGCGCATTAAAGGAGAGGGCGTCGTTCCCCTTCTTGAACTTGTCCAGTTCCTCGATGACCGCCACCGGAATGACGATATCATTATCCTGAAAACGCCGGATGGCCTTGTGGTCGTGCAGGATAATATTCGTATCCAGCACAAAGATTTTGCTTTGACCCATACTGAAAGAAATTCTAATCCTCCCCTTCCGCGCTGTGCTCGCGCAGCAGCGCGTCCAGAATATGCTGGATGCCGGATTTTTCGCTGCAACGCAGACGGATGGCCGGATTGTCCGGATCGGGATGGCCGAGCGGGAAATAACTTACGTCCTGAAGCAGCATTTCCGCATCCAAATAGTCGAAATCCATATCGCGCACCTGCACGATGGCGCCCGGAACCTCTGAAAAAAGGACGCGCGGCAGGCATCGTTCCTGATAATAGTCCATGATACCGGTAAGGTCCACCTCGGCACCGCAGCCGCCGGCAGCCATCCGTTCCAGCGTCGGCAGCAGTCCACCGCCGGACACCGTCTGCCCGGCTATGGCCACGCCGTCCTCCACCAGTTCCCTCACCAGTTCAAAACAGTCCATGAAATAGTCGGGGTCGTCGAGTTGCGGGCAAGGGCCGCCCGTACCGAGGGCCTGAGCCAGGAGGGAACCGCCCAGCCGGAACTCCGCCGTTTCAAAAGGGATATAGACGAGCCAGTCCCGCCGCTGGGGAAGGATCACATCCGGACAGGCACGGGCCGTCGAAAGCCTGGCTCCTGCCGTACGGTAAGGCAACACCAGGGCGCTGTCCTCGTCCAGACGGTCCCTGCCCAACTGCACCGACAGACGCAGGTCATTCACCCCGCGGGAAACAGAGATATCATAAGCGGACAGCCGGACGCCCAGCGCATCCAGGACCTCGGAGAGCGCAGATACGGAACGGTAAAAAGCGGCGGCCGCACCCGCTTGCTTCAGATTCACCTTCCACCCGGCACGGACGCACAGATCGCCCAGCCTGAAATGCCCCTTGCGCCAAAGCAGGGAAACCAGGGCCTCCTCCAGGCGGCATTTCGTCCAATACTCCGGCTGTTGAAACGACATTTCGCGCCGCACGCCGGAAAGCAGCGAAAGGCAGTCTTCCGCACTTTTCCCGCCGATGTCAATGGGTTCAAAGTCCGGCTCTACGGACTCGTCCATCCATGAAAAAACGGGGGGAATGGGCTCGACGGGACGTTCCGCCACAGCGGCCAGCAGGGCCTCCGGCGTCAGGGCCTGCGGGATACCGTCGATGATAAAACGGGAACGGAACAGTCGCTCGTTAGCCATAACAAGGACCAAGGTAAGAATTATTTTTCAAGATTCAAAGCGGCAAGGGCTTCCGCCACGGTAAAGGTACTTCCGCCGATATAGACCAGTGCGGAAGGGACTTCCGCCGCATCGTCGAGGGCGGCACGGACCGCCTGTGCGACGCTTTCAAAGGCCTGAAGGCTGAAATCGGGGTGCAACGCCCGCATCCGTTGCAGGAGCCTGGAGGCGGGCAGGGCGCGGTCTCCCGCCGGGGCGGCCAGATACCAGGAGGCCGAAGCGGGCATCCAGGCGGAGATACCATCCAGGTCCTTGTCCGCCATGATGCCGAATACCATGAAAAGCGGCCGTCCGGAAGCGCCAAGCCGCGAAAAATTCTCCTTCAGCGCCGGCGGATTATGTCCGATATCGGCAATGGTTTCCGGCGTGGAACGCAGTTGTTCCCACCGGCCATGCAGGCCCGTCCGTGCGGCGGCGGAAGCAAGGGCTCCGGCATCAGCGGGTACACCGAGCAGGTGCAGCGCGCACAGTGCCGTCCGCAAGTTGATGTCCTGGCAGGGGCCGCGCAGGTCAAGCCGTTCCGGCAAACCCGCATCGGCGGAAGTCTCTTCATCCGCAAAATGGAGCGGTGCACCGACGGCGGCGGCGGCCAGGCGGAATACCGGCTCCGTTTCCGCATCGCGCACGGCAACGACCGCGGGTACGCCCGGCTTGAAGATGCCTGCTTTCTCGGCGGCGATTTTCGCCCTTGTATCACCGAGCAGCGCACAGTGGTCCAGACCGATACCGGTAATGACGCTCAAGGCCGGGGTGATGATATTGGTACTGTCCAGACGGCCTCCCAGACCGGTTTCGATGACCGCGGCGGCAACCCCCTGTTCCTCGAACCAGCGCAATGCCATGCCGGTCGTGATTTCAAAGAAGGACAGCGGCCGGATGTCCCGTTCACGGGAAAGCAGGAAATCCACCACCCAGGCCTCGTCCGGCATCGAAAATCCGCCGTCCCGATGAATGACCTTCATCCGCTCCCGCCAGTCCAGCAGGTGCGGCGAGGTGTAGAGTCCCACCGGACCGCGGGCCGCCGAGAGGGCCGAGGCGAGCATCGAACAGACCGAACCCTTGCCGTTGGTCCCCGCCACATGGAGGCAGGGATACGCCCGCCAGGGATGTCCGAGCGCCGCATCAAAAGTACGCATCGCCTCCAGGCCCGGTTTGTACGCCCCGGCGGAGAAGCCCGCCGACTGCACGCTCGGATGCCGCCGGAACAGCCCTTGAATCAACTCATCATATGACACCGGACTTTTCATTATTACTTAGCACATGAGGTCGCATATCTGTTAAGAGATTTACCAGCAAAAGGCAACGCTCCAGCCAAAATGGAAAGCCGGGGGCAGCGGCGTCCACCAATCCGCTTCCAGAAACAATTTCAACTTATAAAACTCCGAAGTAATGACCGATACGCCGGCACCGCCGACCACGTCGCCGGCCCAGCGTCCCCCCTGCTCCGGTCCTGCGCCGCCGAGCATATACACATCAAAGCCAAAACGGGGATCGATGGGGAAAGTCCAGGCCCCGCCGCCCAGGAAGGCATAACGGTTATGGTCATTCGCGGCATCCTTGTAGCGCAGCGAAAGCGCGGAGACGCGCGCCCGCAGGGAAGGTCCCGCAGGAATGGATTTCGAGAGACGGTGCAGGGGCGCATTGAACTGCAAACCGGCCATTCCGCCACGGTAGGGAAGACGTCCCGCCTCCACTTCCGTGCCCGGGCCGAGGGGAAAACTCGTAGCGTACAGCCACTCCACGGTCCAGGCCGAGGCAAAGGGCACCAGAAAATCCCGGTCCTCATAAGCCCCCGTCAGGCCCTTGCCCTTCCAAATCAATTCATTCAGCCAGTAACCCAACTCTACGCAGCCGATACCCAAAGCCATTCCCGCCATCGTATCGCTCATCCAATGCCATCCGGTCGTCACCCGCTGGATGGCGGTGAGCATGGCCAGGGAATAGCCTCCGATACTGTACCAGGGGCTGCGCCATCCGTATTCATGATGCAGGAAAGTCGCCGATGCGAAGGCCAGCACCGTATGGCCGGATGGAAAAGAAAGATTGCCGCCGTTGGGCCGCGTCCGTGCTGTCAGGTGCTTTAGTCCCAGGGACAAGCCACCGGCCAGGGCGGAACCCATCGCCACTTCCGACAGGAAACGGCCCCAGTTTGTACGGCCCTCCACGCCGCCCAGTTTGAGACCGAGCAGCGTTGCAGCAGGAATATATTGGATATAATTGCCGAAATTTCCGGTAGCCCAGGTACGGCCGTCAAAACCGGGAATGGCGTTTTCGCGGATTGCCGTAATATCGGCATCGAAGTTATACTGTGCCCGCAGGTTCACCGATGCCGTCAGCAAACCCAACACAATGGCAAAGAACAACTTCAGGCGCACGTCAGCCTTCCTTCTTTTCTTCGGCGACGAAGAATCTCCACTGGAAAAGCAGCAGATAGATTGCGCCGACGGTCACGCAGGCATCGGCGAAATTAAAGACAGGCTCGAAAAAGACGAAATGCTCCGTACGGATGATCGGGAAATAAAACATATCCACCACCCTGCCCTGCAGGAAAGGATAATGGGGCGTATAGATCAGGCCGTAGAACAGGCAGTCGATGATGTTCCCGAGCGCCCCCGCATCGATAAGCGTCAATCCGGCCAGTACCCCGGCGGGAATTTCCGGACGGCGGCACAGGCGTGCAATCCAGACCGTCAATACCGAAAACAGGCCGATGCGAAACAGGCTCAGCGCATATTTTCCCCACACTCCGCCGAATTTCATCCCGAAAGCGAAGCCCTCGTTCTCTACAAAACACAGGCGGAACCACTGTCCGATGACAAATATCTGTTCGCCGGGCACCATAGAAGCCTTGACCCAGGCCTTGATGACCTGGTCAATCGCGACGAGCAGTATGCCCAATATGAGGAGCCAGGCCCCTCTGGAAAACCATTTTTTCAATTCCTTCCGGATTTGGCGAGCATTTCCTTCGCTTCCACGGTCAGGGTCGCATGCGGAACCAGGCGGAGCCTCTCCTTGGGGATGAGTTTCCCGGTCACACGGCAAATACCGTAAGTCTTGTTCTCGATCCGCACAAGCGCCGCTTCCAGATTCTGGATGAACTTATACTGGCGCTGTGCCATCTGGCTCGCTTCCTCTTTGGAAAGCTGGTCCGCACCGTCGTCCTCGACCGTCCGGAAGGAAGGAGAGGTATCGTCGGTGCCGTTGGAAGTGGCATGCATCACGACTTCACGAAGCGTAGCATATTCTTTCTTCGCCTTGTCGAGCATCTCAACGATGATAGCCTTGAACTCAGCAAGCTCCTCATCGGAGTAACGGGTTCTGGTGTCTTCTGCCATCTTTTTTGCGTTTTATCGGGTTATTTTGATTTTAATGTATGCGTCCTCCCACTCCACTTGAGCGGCATCTGAGGGCGCCTCGGCAAGCGGCAGCAGCGCCACCTGCACAGAAAGGGTCTGGGAAGCGACATACGCTTGGAAACGGGAAAGCGAATCGCCGATTTTGGCGGCGGCATCGCCTCCGGCATAAATCGCGGTGGAAATCCGGTCGGTCACGGCCAGACCGTTTTCCTTGCGAAGGTTCTGGATCGGGCGGATCAGTTCGCGCGCCGTCCTCTCCTGCACCAGTTCGGGCGTCAGGGTAACATCGAGCGCCAGGGTGAGCGGGCCTTCGGAAGCGACGAGCCAGCCCGGCATATCTTCGGAATGGATCTCATAATCCTCCTTGGAGAGCATAACGGCACCGCCGGGCAGATCAAGCCTGTAATCCCCTTCACTGCGGTCCAGGGCGGCGATGGCCGCCTGGTCCAGGGCGGAGAACGCCGCGGCGATCTCCTTCATCCGCTGGCCGTATTTCTTGCCGAGGGTCCGGAAATTGGGTTTTGCCTTGCGGGTAATCAGCCCGGTCGCATCCGTCACAAATTCCAGTTCCTTGACATTCACCTCGCTCAGGAGGAACTGCCGCACCGCTTCAAGACGCTGCCGCATCTGCTCTCCCGTTACCGGAACGAGCAGCTTCGGAAGCGGCTGTTTCACATTGATACCCACCTTCTTACGAAGCGCAAGCACCATCGAGCCGGCCTTCTGTGCAAGCGCCATCCGCGCTTCGAGTTCCGCATCGATAAGCACCGGATCGGCTTCGGGCATCCGTTCATAATGCACGCTCTGCGCATCCGGGACGAGGTCCGTGAAGAGTTCATCGGCATAAAAAGGAGCGATCGGCGCGGAGAGCAGCGCTACGGTCTTCAGCGTCGCATAAATGGTCTGATAGGCGGACAGTTTGTCATCGTCCATCCCCGGCCCCCAGATGCGCTTTTTGTTCAGGCGCAGATACCAGTTGCTGAAATCATCGCAGACAAAATCCTGGATCAGGCGGCCGGCCGTGGTGATATCATAATCTTCGTAGGCCGCACGGCCCCCGGCAATCAGGGTATTGAGGCGGCTCAGGGCCCAGCGGTCAAATTCCGGACGCTCCTTTACCGCGGAAGCGGCAGGATCGAAGCCGTCGATATTCGCATAGACCGCGAAGAGCGAATAGGAATTGTAGAGCGTTCCGAAGAATTTGCGGCGGATTTCATCGACCCCTGCCTCATCGAAACGGAGATTGTCCCAGGGCTGGGCATTGGTCAGCATGTACCAGCGCAGTGCATCGGGACCGAATTTATCCAGTTCGGCGAAGGGATCGACGGCATTTCCGAGCCGCTTGCTCATCTTGTCGCCATTCTTGTCGAGTACCAGTCCGTTGGAAATCACGCGCTTGAAGGCCGGCGTCCCGCTCACCATCGTATGGATTGCGTGCAGGGTATAGAACCATCCGCGGGTCTGGTCCACGCCTTCCGCGATAAAGTCCGCGGTGGCGCCGAAATCGGGACTGTCCATGCCGCGCAGCCCGGTCTGGGCATAGGGCATGGCGCCGGAATCGAACCACACGTCGATGAGGTCGCTCTCCCGGTGCATCGGCCGCCCCGAAGGACTGACCAGCACGATATCATCCATGTACGGACGGTGCAGGTCGATGCGGTTGTAATTCTCCAGGCTCATATCCCCGGGAACGAAGCCTTTGGCTTTCAGCGGGTTTTCGGCCATCATACCGGCCTCCACCGCCTTCTCGACGGCCTCGAACAATTCCGCGGCGGAGCCGATGCAGGCTTCCTCCTTTCCATCCTCCGTACGCCAGATGGGCAGCGGGGTTCCCCAGAAACGGCTGCGGCTCAGGTTCCAGTCCTGAATATTCTCCAGCCACCCGCCGAAACGGCCCGTTCCGGTGGATTCCGGTTTCCAGGTGATGTCCTTGTTGAGCGCCACCATCTGCTCCTTGACCGCACTCGCGCGGATGAACCAGGCATCCAGCGGGAAGTAGAGCACGGGTTTGTCCGTCCTCCAGGAATGGGGATAACTATGCGTATGTTTCTGAATCTTAAAGGCTTTCCCCTGCTGCTTGAGCATTACGCAAAGGTCCACGTCAAGGGTGGGGGCATCCGCGGGCAGGCTGTCGTCAAAGGCATTCTTTACATAGCGCCCGGCAAATTCCGCATAGTCCGGAGATACAAAATCCGCAACATACTGCGCATCCAGCGCATCCAGCGGATAGAAGCGTCCGCTGCGGTCCACCATCGCCTGACGGCGGCCTTCACGGTCGAGCACCATCATCGGCGGGATACCGGCGGCCTCGGCCACCTTTTTGTCATCCGCACCGAAGGTAGGGGCGATGTGTACGATGCCGGTTCCCTCGTCCGTAGTCACGTAATCTCCGGCTATGACGCGGAAGGCCTCGCCCTCAAGGGGTTTGAACCAGGGGATGAGCTGCTTGTAGCGCATGCCCACGAGGTCCCGGCCCTTCATCGTTCCGGGCAGCACTTCGTGCGGGACTTTTTCTCCGAACAGCGAAGGAACCAGGTCCCTGGCGACGATATAGGTGGCGGGTGCGCCGCTGTACGGGTTCGCGGAACGGACCTTTACATAGTCGATGAGAGGGCCGACGCAGAGCGCCGTATTCGAAGGCAAGGTCCAGGGCGTGGTCGTCCATGCCAGGAAGTACAGGCCTTCCTCCCCCTCCACCTCGAACTGCACGGTAACCGTCGTGTCGGTGACATCCTTGTAGCAGCCGGGCTGGTTGAGTTCGTGGGAACTGAGCCCCGTGCCGTCGGACGGAGAGTAGGGCTGGATCGAATATCCCTTATAGAGCAGTCCTTTGTCGTAAATCTTCTTGAGCAGCCACCACAGCGTCTCGATATACCGGTTGTCATAGGTGATGTAGGGGTCCTTCATATCCACCCAGTAACCGATGCGCTCGGTCATGTTGACCCACTCCGCGGTGTATTTCATCACCTCGCTGCGGCAGGTGGCATTGTAGTCCGCCACGCTGATACGGGTGCCGATGTCCTCCTTGCGGATGCCCAGTTTTTTTTCCACGCCGATCTCGACGGGAAGGCCGTGCGTATCCCAACCTGCGCGGCGGCGGACCTTGAAACCGGTCTGCGTCTTGTACCGGCAGACCGCATCTTTGATGGAACGCGCCATCACATGATGGATGCCCGGCATGCCGTTCGCCGACGGAGGGCCTTCGAAAAAGATGAATTCAGGTGCTCCCTCCCTCAGTTCAAGGGACTTTTCAAAGGCCCCCGCCGTTTTCCACCGCTCCAGAATCCGTGCGCCGGTCCCCACCAAATCCAAACCCTTATATTCTTTGAATGTCATAACTTTTTCACTAAATTTGCACCTCAGGTTTTATCATGCAAAAGTAATCATTTCCGCGCTTTTATACAAATATATGGGAATAACCGACATTATCCTGCTGGCCTGCTATATCCCGGGGGTCATCCGGGGGATCCTGAAGGGTTTCGTCGAGCAGGCGGTGGCGCTCTTCTCCATCCTGCTGGGCACCTGGCTCGCCTGCCGCTTCAGCGCCCGTGCGTCCGGCTGGCTCTCCGCCTATATTACCTGGAAACCGGAACTGCTGCGCGCCGCCACCTTTGTCATCATCGTCATCCTGACCATCCTCGTCCTGTTCGTGGTGGGGCGGCTGCTTACCAAAATCGTCAAGATTTCCACCCTGGGCTGGCTCAACCGGCTGCTGGGCATCCTGCTGGGCATCCTGGTCACCACGCTTGTGCTCGCGGTAGCGGTCACCGCCGTGGACGCCTTCAACGCCCACTGGACCCTGATCAGGCCGGAACTGCTGGACGGCAGCCCCGTCTGGTGCGCGCTGCGCGCCTTCGCCTCCACGGTGTTCCCTTCCATCAAAGCCTTGATACTCACCGGACATGTCTAGAATCCTGCTGATCGAAACCTCCACTTCCCTTTGTTCCACGGCACTCGCCCAGAACGGGAAAGTCCTGACGGCCCGGAAAAGTTCCGAGCCCCGCGCACACGCCTCCATGACGGCGGTGTTTCTCAAAGAGATGCTCGACGAATGCGGGCTGCGCGCCACGGACTGCGACGCCGTCTGTGTCAGTGCCGGGCCCGGCTCCTACACCGGACTGCGCGTGGGATCCTCTACGGCCAAGGGCATCTGCCTCGCCGCCGGAATTCCCCTGCTGTCGCTCGGCACGCCGGACATTCTGGCTGCCCAGGCCCTCTCCGAAGGCCTGCTTCCCGAAGGCTGCCGCTACATCGTCCCGATGATCGATGCCCGCCGGATGGAGGTCTATACCGCACTGTTCAGCGCCTCAGGACAGCGGCTTTCGGACACCCGGGCCATGATTGTGGACGGGGAAAGTTACCGCGCGAAGCGGGAGGAAGGGACCGTTCTCTTCATCGGCGACGGCGCCGCCAAATGCGCGGAGGTACTGGGGGGTCCCGGGGCCGCCTTCGTGCAGGTATGCCCCGTCGCATCGGCCATGGCGGCACTGGCCCAGGAGGCTTTCGACGCCCGCCGCTTTGAAGATCCCGCCTATTTCGAGCCCTTCTACCTGAAGGAATTCGTGGCGACAAAAGGAAAAAATCTGCTGCATTCGGACCATGAAAGAATTTGATGTTATTGTTGTAGGCGGCGGCATTACCGGAGCCGCGACTGCCCGGGACTGCGCCATGCGCGGCCTCTCCACCCTGCTCATCGAGCGCAGCGACATCTGCGACGGTGCCAGCGGACGGAACCACGGCCTGCTTCACAGCGGCGCCCGTTACGCCGTGACGGACAAGGAAGGCGCCGAAGAATGCATCCGGGAGAACAGGATCCTGCGCCGGATCGCTTCTAATTGCGTCGAGCCGACGGGCGGCCTTTTCATCACCCTGCCCGGCGACAGCCTGGAATACCAGGAGAATTTCGTACGTTGCTGCCGCGATGCCGGGATCGATGCCGTCCCCATTTCCCCGAAGGAAGCGCTGCGGCTGGAGCCCGCGGTAAATCCGGAACTGATCGGTGCGGTCAAGGTGCCCGACGCCTCCGTCGATCCTTTCCGTCTCACGGATGCGAACATCATCGACGCCATGCAGCACGGGGCCACCATCCTGAAGTTCCACACCGTTACGGGCTTTGTCCGGAACAACGGGCGCGTCTGCGGGGTCAGGGTCACGAAACCCGGCGTAATCCGCAGCCAGGAAATCCGCGCCCGGATGGTCGTACTCGCCGCGGGAATATGGACCGCGGGGCTGATACGGGAAGCCGGCATCAACATCGGCATGCTGCCCAGCAAGGGAGCGCTTGTCATTTTCGGACACCGCGTGGCGGGCATGGTGATCAACCGCTGCCGAAAGCCTTCCAATGCCGATATCCTTGTCCCCGGCGATGTGGTCAGCGTACTCGGCACCACCTCGGACAAAGTGCCTTTTGAGGGCATCGACGATATGCGGGCTACGCCGGAAGAGGTCGATCTGCTGCTGCGTGAAGGCGTATCTCTGGTTCCCGCCCTGTCCCACACCCGGATCATCCGCGCCTATGCGGGCGTACGTCCCCTGGTGATGGCGGACTCCGACGGCGACGGGCGCAGCGTCAGCCGGGGCATCGTGGTCCTGGATCACGAACAGCGTGACGGGGTCCCCGGCCTGATTACCATTACCGGCGGAAAACTCACCACCTGCCGCCTGATGGCGGAAATGGTCACGGATGCCGTCTGTGCCAAACTGGGGGTGAAAGCCGTGTGCGAGACCGCCCTCCGGCCGCTCCCGGGCTCCGGGAAAGCCCATAAGGACGATGAAGAGGTCCCCTATTTCAAACGCGCCGCCATCGGGCGGCACGGCACGGAAGTCAGCCGGATGGACTTCGACCTCGGGCACGAAATCATCTGCGAATGTGAGCAGGTGACCCGTGCGGAAATCAAATATGCCGTCAAGACGCTCGGGGTGCGGAACATCTCGGACCTGCGCCGGCACACCCGGATCGGGATGGGGACCTGCCAGGGCTCGTTCTGCATCAAGAAGGTGGCGGCCGTACTCGCCGAAGAACTCGGTGAGCCGCTGCGCGAGAAGGAATTTATCGACGAATACCTGCAGGAACGCTGGAAAGGCATCACCCCGGTCTTCTGGGGAGACAGCCTGCGGGAAGCCGAATATATGCAAAGGACACACAAAGATGAGATTTGATGCCATTGTCATCGGCGGAGGGCAAGCGGGATGCGAAGCCACCGCCCGGCTGCTCGACGCCTCATTGAAGGTCTGCCTCATATCGGCGGGACTGACCATGGAAGACGAGAACACGGACCCCTGGCGGGAAAACCGGGCCATGGCCCAGCGCGGTGCGACGGTACTGCGCGGGGACAGGGCTGTCAGCGCCGTCCTGGAAGCGGGGAAAGTGCTTTCGGTACGGACCGTCAACCTGGATGACGAACCGTTGGAAGCAGCGCTTTTCATCCTGGCGACGGGAAAGTATTTCAGCCGCGGACTGCTTTCCGACATGGAACATATTTACGAACCCGTGTTCGGCGCGGACGTGGATTATATTCCCGGCCGCAGCCATTGGTATGACCAGGATTTCAGCGCGCCGCAGCCCTTCCTCAGTTTCGGCGTAAAGACCGATGAACGGGGGCGCGTCCTCATCGGGGGAAAAAGTATCGGGAATCTATATGCCACCGGCGATATCCTGGCCCGGGATGCGGCCGAAGCCGATTGGGCGCAAATCATGAACGATTATGCAGGAAAATAACATCAGCGCGGGAAACCTGGAGCAGTGCCTGAAATGCAACCTCTGCACGCTCGTCTGTCCGATGATGGCGGTGAACGCCCATTACCCCGGCCCCAAGAAGGCCGGCCCGGACGGGGAACGTTACCGGCTCAAGGATCCGCAGTACTATGACTATGCCTTGAAATACTGCCTCAACTGCAAACGTTGCGAGGTGGCCTGTCCTTCCGGAGTAATGGTGGGAGACATCATCCAGGCGGCGCGGCTGCGCTATGCCGGGCACAACCTGCGGGACTGGGCGCTGGCCAATACCGACCTGGTGGGCAGCCTGGCCTCCCCCTTCGCCCCCGTGGTAAACGGCGTGCTGGGCCTGAAACCCGTCAAGTCACTGATGCATGCTTTCATGGGGGTGGACTCACACCGGACCTTTCCTTCCTACTCGGCGCGCAGATTCACCTCCTGGATGCGCAGGCAGGACCAGGGCGGATTCGACAAGTTCGTGAGTTTCTTCCACGGCTGTTATGTCAACTACAATTATCCGCAACTGGGGAAGGACCTCGTCAGGCTCGTGAACGCCGCGGGTTACGGGGTTCACCTGCTGGAGAAGGAGAAATGCTGCGGTGTCGCGCTGATGAGCAACAGCATGGGCGCCCAGGCGCGCCGGCAGGGAGAAATCAATCTGGCCTCGATGCGGAAGGCCATCGCGGCCGGCGAGGACATCCTTACCGTTTCCTCCACCTGCACCTTTACCATGCGGGACGAGTACCCTCATGTCCTTGCGCTGGAAAATGCGGAGGTGCGGCCGCACCTGATGCTGCTTTCCAAATGGCTGTACCAAAAGATGGAGAGCGGTGAAGTGTCGCTCCGGTTCCGCAGGGACCTGCACCTCAAGATCGCCTACCATACCTCCTGCCACATGCAGAAACTGGGCTGGCGGAACTTTACGCTGGAACTGCTCCGGAAAATCCCCGGGGTGGAATTGGTGGAAATGGACCAGCAGTGCTGCGGAATCGCCGGGACCTTCGGCTTCAAAAAGGAGAACTACGCCTATTCCCAGGCCATCGGCGGCCGGCTCTTCGACGAGATAGGGGCAGCCCGCGTGGCGCTCGGCGCCCAGTCCGATCCGGGCTTCGTGGTCTGTACCGAGTGCGAGACCTGCAAGTGGCAGATCGAGATGAGCACCGGCGTCCCCGTCATGAACCCCGTCTCCATCCTCGCCATGGCGCTGGAATAGCCTTCACGGCTGCCCGCGGACGCTAGTACAACAGCGCGGAGAGCGTGCGGCGCAGGGCCGCGGGGCCGGCTATGCTTTGCTTGAGAATTTCGCCGTCGGCAAGCAGGAAAGTCTCCGGAAGGTTCTGCACATTGTAGAGGGTGAGCGCATGGGTAACGGCACCCCGCCCGTCATTCACGTTGACCCACGGCAGTTTCTGGGCGTTGACGACGGAGCCCCAGCGCACCTTGTCCGCATCGATGCAGACGGAATAGATTTCCAGGCCGCGGCCGTGATATTCCTGATACAACGGCAGCAGGGTATCCAGATTGAACATGCGCTGCGCCGGATTTTCGCTGGTCCAGAAATGCAGCAGGACCGCCTTTGCCCCCAGGGTGGAAAGACGGCGTTTCTCCCCGCGGATATCAGGCATTTCCAGGTCCGGATAGTCCACCCTGGGGGCCGCGCCCATCTGCAACTGCATATTCAGCAACTGCATGCGACGCTCCGCTTCCTTCTGCAGGGCCTTCACATAACGGGAATCCGGATAGACCGCCGTCAGCGAATCCGCCGCAGCCCTGAAAAGGACGGCATCGGCGGGACGGTTGAAAACCGCGGTTCCCTCACTGATACGTTCATAGAGGACAGGAATGACGACCAGGGATTTGGAGTTGGAAACGACACGGCGGACGCACTCCCGATAATGTGCGACATAGAGCGCACCGAGTTCACGGCTGTCCTGCGCGGCGGAAAAGGCCGCAATAAAATCGGAATAGGCCTTTTCGGAGACACGGAGGGTATCGCACTGCGGCGACCCGGAAACCCTGTAGCGGCCGAGCGTATCGGCTTCCAGATGCACGCGGTCCCCCGATTCAAGGAGAAGGGAGGCGATGCGCTTCTCGCCATAAAAAAGATAGAAGAATTCCGGCTGCCCCTTGGATACCTTCGGTTTGAAAACCACCCGGCCGCGACGGTCTGTCGTGAGCGTATCCAGGATACGGTACACGTTCATGTCAAGTTGCCGCAGGGTGAGTTGCGAAGCGGCCGGCGCATCCAGCGTTACCTCCACCCGCACGCCTTTCCCGCAGGAAACGAGGCAGAGCAACAGGGGGAGGAGGAAGCGGCTACAGTTTTTCATATTCAGAGAGGATCGCGTCTGCCGTCTCCTTCATCTGTTCGGGCGTGAATTCCGGACGTTTTTTGCGGAAATCCATATCCCCTTCCGTCTGGAGGGGTACCAGATGGATGTGCGTATGGGGCACTTCCATGCCCAGGACGGCCACCCCCACCCTTTGGCAGGGCACGGCGGCCTTGAGGGCCATGGCCACCTTGCGGGCAAAGGCCCAGAGGCGCTCATAGACGCCTTCGTCCAGATGGAACAGGTAATCGTCCTCCACCTTGCGGGGAATCACGAGGGTATGCCCCTTCGCCAGGGGGCTGATATCGAGAAAGGCGTAAAACTCTTCGTTTTCCGCCACCTTGTACGAGGGAATCTCTCCCGCAGCAATCTTGGTAAAAATCGTAGCCATCAGAGGGAAATGTCAAGAATCTTGAATTTCAGGATGCCCGAAGGGACGCGGGCCTCCACGGTCTCCCCTTTCGCGTGCCCGATCAGGGCCTTGGCGATGGGCGTGGTAGCGGCGAGCCGGCCCTGGGAGAAATCCGCCTCCTTCTCCCCCACGATGGTGAATTCCATCACCTGACGGGCCGAGAGGTTCTCCACCTTGACCTTGTTGAGCATCTGCACCTTGTCGGTGCCGATGGCGGAACCGTTCACCACCTTGGCGTTGATCAGCGTATCCTGGAGGCGGGCTATCTTGAGTTCCAGCAGGCCCTGCGCCTCCCGTGCGGATTCATATTCCGCGTTCTCGGAGAGATCGCCTTTCTCGCGTGCCTCCGCAATGGCGGCGGCGATGACAGGACGCTGTGCAATGGCCTCCGCAAGTTCTTTCTTCAAATTCTCGAGCCCTTCCTGGCTCAGATAATGTACTTGAGACATTTCGTGTTACTAATAAAGTCAATGAAAAAGGAGTTCCGCCTTGACGGCAGAACCCTTCCACTGCAAAGGTAGTAAACGGATTTGAAAATTCCTAATCCGCCCTCCGGGAAATCCGCCGGAATTCCGCCTTGGCGCGGGCCACCTGCCGGCGGTATTCATCGCAGCACTGCAGACGGGCATAGCCGATGGCGGCTATCCGGGCGCTGACATCCACGTCGCTCTGCCAGTGCGCCCCGGCGATCACGCGGCTCTCGCCGTAAATGCCGGCCCGGGTAAAAAGGGCGCCGGCCGCATCAGGATTGATTTCCGTGAGGATAAAGGCGGCGCTCCAGCCCCGGATGGTATGCCCGGAGGGGTAGGAACCCTCACCGGTCAGTTCGGCACGTTCGCGCTCATCCAGCAGGCTTTCCCCGAGACGCTCGAAGGGGCGTTTGCGGGCAAAGTACGCCTTGGGGCGGACACGGATCTGCTGGATGGTCCCGACCCCGCGCTCCAACAGGGTATAGATTTCCGGTGTTTCCTCGCGCGTAATCGCATGGCCGAAGGGAACGCTGAAAATCCGGATCATCGCATCCATCTGCCAGTCCGCATCCTGCACGGCCACGGCGGCCCGCTCCGGATTCTGACGCTGCTGCTTTCCCCAGTAGAAGCGCTGGATATCAAGCGCAAAAGCAGAATCCAGCGTATCGGGAGGCGCGGGCAGGCACATTGACAGGTCCGGAAGTTCATCCATGGAAAGGTAGGTCTGTATCTGCGCCCGGACAGGCTGCAGCGCAGCCAGGAACAGCACAAAAACCAGGATGAACGCCTTGAACCTGGGGTTCAGGATGGCATTGTCGATTATCAACTGCCGCCCGTCGATTTTGCGGGAGGGCTTTTCGGATTTCAGATCGGCAGCGGGCGCCGGCTTTGCCTTTTTGCCGGGCAGGGCCCTCTGGCCTTCTTCAAAAAGTTTCTGCATGGATTTTCTAAGGTATTATAAGGATATTCAGGACGGCCTGCGAACAGACGCAGCCGAATACGGTCGGGAGATAGGAAACGGTCCCCACATTGGATTTCTTGTTGCGTCCTTCTTCCATCACGACCGCGCTTTCTGCGGGCACTTCCTCGGAATAGACCGCCTGGAAGCCCTCCCGGATGCCCAGTTTGTGAAGGCGTTTGCGGAGCATGTGCGCCAGCGGGCACTGGCGGGTTTTGGAAATATCGGCAATCCGCACCGCCGTCGCATCCCGCTTGGCTCCGCTGCCCATCGAACTGACCAGCGGAATACCGGCTTTGAGGCAATGCTGGATCAGCGCAATCTTGGGGCTGAGGGTATCGATGGCATCCACCACCACGTCCGGGCGCGGTTCCAGCAGCGCGGAGACATTCCCTTCGCAGAGGAATTCCCGCACAAGATGCAGCTGAATCCCGGGATGGATATCGCAAAGGCGCTCCGACACCACCTCCGTCTTCGGTTTCCCCACGGTCGATACAAGCGCGCATAATTGGCGGTTGCGGTTGGTATCGCTTACCGTATCGCTGTCGATGAGCGTCAGCCTGCCCACGCCCGCACGCGCGAGCATTTCGGCGGCGGCACCGCCTACACCCCCCAGCCCCACGACGGCGACATGGGCCTGACGAAGCCGCTCCGCCGCCGTTTCGCCCAGGAGAAGCACTGTCCGCTCGTCCCAGGCCATCAGAGACTGAAATGATGATAATGCGGGCCAAAGCGCTCAAAGGCGGCCCGGTCCAGGGCTTCCCGGTCGTCGGGATGGGCGATACCGATCAGCAGTTTCGCCCGTTCCTGCAGCGAACGGCCGTAAAGGTCCACCGCACCGTATTCCGTCACCACCCAGTGGGCATCGGCACGCGGCGTCACCACCCCTGCGCCGGGATTGATGCAGGGGACGATTTTTCCTTTGCCCTTTGCCGTCCTCGAAGCAAAGGCGATGATGGATTTTCCGCCTTCGGACATCGTTGCGCCGCGCACAAAATCCAACTGACCGCCGGTGCCGCTGAAAATACGCTGGCCGATGGAATCGGCGACCACCTGTCCCGTCAAGTCCACTTCCACTGCGGAATTGATGGATTTCATATGCGGATTTTGCGCAATCACCCAGGGATCGTTCGTGTATTTGATATCCTTCATCAGCACGGCGGGATTGTCGTCGATGAACGAATACACCTCCTGCGAGCCCAGCAGGAAGGAGGCTACGACCTTTCCCGTATCGATTTTCTTACAGGCTCCGTTGATGACGCCCGCCTTGATGAGCCTGAGCAGCCCGTCCGCAAACATCTCCGTATGCAGACCGAGGTTTTTGTGAGAACCCAACTGACCCGCAAGTGCGTTGGGAAGCGCACCGATCCCCATCTGGATACAATCTCCGTCATCCACGAGCGCCGCGCAGTTCTTTCCGATAAGCACCTCGGTGGGCGTAGGTTCGGCGAATCCGGCGGTCACCAGCGGCGTGTCGTCCTCCACCAGATAATCGAACTGGTCCAGACTGACGAGGTCCCCGTGCGAGAAGGGCACATGGGGGTTCATCACGCCGATAACCACATCCGCCGTCTCGATAGCGGCGACCGAACAGTCCACGGAGGTCCCGAGGCTCACCCTGCCCTCCTTGTCCGGCCGCGAGATATTGACCAGCGCCGCGCCCAGTTTAATGCAGCCGCTGCGGTAAAGCGCCTGGCTTTCGCGCAGATGGACCGGCAGGTAGTCCGCATAGCCGGCATTGACATTCGCCCGCACATTGGGGCCGACGAAGAATCCCTGGTCAAAGAAAATGCCTTCATAGCGCGGCTCGCTGTAGGGAGCCGGGCCTTCGGTATGGAAATGATGGAAGCAGAGTCCGCGCACATCCCCCGCATCGGCCCTGCGGCACAGGGCGGCAATCAGGCAGTGGGGCACGCTGGCTACGCTGCTCAGGTGCACATGGCTGCCGGAAGGGATATGACTCACTGCTTCATCCGCGGTAACAAATTTAATGGGCTTCATATTTTTTCTACTAACTTTGCAAAATTAAAAAAATATCCGGATGCATACAAAAAAAGTAAAGATGGAGGCCTTCGGGCGACTGTTGGACATTATGGATGCGCTGCGCGAAAAGTGCCCGTGGAATGCAGAGCAGACGATGGAAAGCATCCGGCCGCTGACCGAAGAGGAAGTCTATGAGTTGAGCGACGCTATCCTGAAAAATGAGCCGGAAGCCGTCTGCAAGGAAATCGGAGACCTGCTGTACCACCTTGTCTTTTACGCGCGCATCGCGCAGGAGAAGGGACTCTTCGATATCGCGGACAGCCTGGAGAAAGTCTGCGGTAAAATGATATTCCGCCATCCGCACGTCTTCGGGAACAGTAACGGAAGGACACCGAGCGCCAAGGAAATCGCCGACACCTGGGAACTGGTCAAGGCCAAGGAAAAAGGCGGGAACAAGACCGTCATGGCCGGGATTCCCGATGCGATGCCTGCCGTTCTCAAGGCCCTGTCGATGCAGGAAAAGGCGCGCGGCTGCGGATTCGACTGGGAAAAGCCGGAAGATGTCTGGGACAAGGTGCGCGAAGAACTGGAGGAGGCGCGCGAAGCCTGCGGCGGGAAAGACGCGGCGCACAGGGAAGAAGAATTCGGGGACCTGCTCTTCGCGGTCATCAATGCCTCCCGCCTCTACGGAACGGACCCCGAGGCGGCCCTGAACAAGGCCTGCGCCAAATTCCGGAGACGTTTCGGCTACCTTGAAGAAAATACGCTGAAAAGGGGTATCGACCTGGGAAGTCTCACCCTGGCCCAGATGGACGCCATCTGGGATGAAGCCAAGGCGAAAGGGCTATAGCAGCCCCCGCATCCGGGCATAGGTGACGACCAGGTCCGCCGCGGCATCGATTCCCAGGCGGGAAGTATTGAGGCACAAATCGTACTGGGCCGCATCACCCCACCGGCCGAAAGTATAGAATTCGTACCAGTCGCGGCGCATCTTGTCGTTCTTGCGGATGAAAGCCTCCGCCTCCTTTTCGCCAATCTGTTCCCGCCCGGCAATGGCCGCAATCCGGTCGGGGAGGTCCGCGGTCAGGAAAAGGCTGACAAGGTCGTCGCGGTCGCGCAGGACATAATCCGCCGCCCGCCCCACGAAGATGCAGGAGCCCCCGTCAGCCAGACGCCGTATCGCTTCGCTTTGCAGCTTGAACAACTCTCCTTCGCTGATGGCGTTGCTGTTAAAATGGCCGTAACGGTTGGACCCGAAAAGGCTCCCGATCATCGAGAAATGACGCTTTTCGTCGCTTTTACGGAAGAGCGAGGCACTGAAACCGCTCTCGCGGGCCGCCTCGGTCACCAGTTCATGGTCATACACGGGAATGGACAGCAGCTCGGACAAACGGGCAGCCACCCGCCGGCCCCCAGCCCCGGTCTGTCGTCCGATACATATAATCAGTCTGTTCATATCATTCACTGTTTGTATAAAAATTACCTGGCTCATAAGGGCACATTTACCCGGATAGGGTTGCGGAGCAACAAGTGCCCGTGAGGCAGGTGATTTTTATATTTTATTCCATAATATTGCTGCCCAGGGTTACGGGGTCTTCACCGTCCTTGAGCCCGGACAATTTCCGGAAGAGGGCGGCGACAAAAAACGCAGACACCACCACGGACAGCGTATCCGATACCGGGAATCCCCACCACACGCCGTCCACTTCCAGCCAGAAGGGCAGCGCATAGACCAGCGGAAGAAGGAAAATCAACTGCCGGCTCAGCGAGAGGAATACCGATTTCTTCACCATACCGAGGCACTGGAAAAGGTTCGAGGTTACGATGCCGAAACCCACCAGGCCGAATCCGCAGTTCATGATACGCATGGCGCGGGCGGCCAGAGAGATGAGTTGCGGGTCATTCGTAAACAGGCCCACGGCCTGGCGCGGGAAGAACATCGACAGCAGGAAGCACAGCAGGGTAACCAGCACGGCCCACCCCGCCGTCAGGAGGAAAACCTCCCGCACCCGGCTATAGAGGCGCGCTCCGAAATTATAGCCTGCGATGGGCTGCAGGCCCTGGTTGAGTCCCATGCAAATCATGATGAAGAGCATGGTAAAGCGGTTCACGATGCCGAAGGCCCCGATGGGAAGGTCCCCGCCATAGCGTCCGAGCTGCTGGTTGATGAACAGGGACACCAGGCAGGCGGCGACATTCATCAGGAAAGGACCGATGCCGACGGCCATCGACTGCCTTGCGATGCGGCCGTCCAACTGGAACAGCGGCTTCGGGAAGTGCAGGAAGCGATTTTGGTCCGCGAGGAAACGGAGCGTATAGACGAGCGCCAGGATCTGGCAGAGAACGGTCGCGACAGCCGCTCCCCGGATGCCCATCCCCAGACCGAAGATGAACAGGGGGTCCAGGACGGCATTGGAAATCACCGTAAAGAGCGTAAGCCCCATCGCCGTCCGGGGATGCCCCGATACGCGGATGATGCCGTTGAACCCGTGAAGCAGGTGCGTAAAGACGTTTCCGATGAGGATAATCAGCATATAATCCCGCGCAAAGGGCAGGGTTACGTCGCTTGCACCGAAAAAACGAAGGACCGGATCCAGGAAGGCAATGGACAAGGCGGTAAAGACTGCGCCGATAATGATGTTGAGGCTCAGCGTATTGGCGAGCACCTTGCGGGCCGTATCATAATTCTTCTGGCCGAGCAGGACGGAAATCAGCGTCATGGCCCCCACGCCGACCAGCGTGCCGAGGGCGACGGAGAGGTTCATCAGCGGGAACGTGACGGCCAGGCCGCTGATGGCGGAGGCCCCTACACCCGGAATGTGCCCGATGTAGATGCTGTCCACCATATTGTAGAGCGACGCCGCCGTCTGGGCGATGATGCCCGGTACGGCATAGTCGCGCAGCAGGCGGCTGACCTTCTGTGTCCCGAGTTCAAGCGGGGCGGCGGAAGCGGAAGGCATTACTCGTTGTCGCAGAGTTCAATATCGAAGCGGAGCGGCGAGAAGGGAGGAATCGCGTTCCCGCTGCCGGTGGACTTGTACCCCAGGGTTGAAATAAAGATTCCCGTCCCCGCCTCGTAGCGTCCCATCTGCAGCAGGGTTTGGGCAAAGCCCGTGATGACGGACGAGCCGCTGCTGCCCATCGTGATTTTGTCGGCGGTAGCCGCCCACTTGATACCGACGGGGCCATAGGCCCGCGTACCGCTGCGGATTCCATAGAATTCCGCGGTATCCCGGATACTGGTGTCGAATACGCGCCCGTCAAGGCAACGCGCTACATAATTGATATAGTAGGTGGAGTCCGCCGTCATGGGGACATCGTTAATCGCTGCCTTGCGCCGGATGTAACAGAATCCGTCCTCGACGGGCGTATCCCCGGCTTCCGGGAAATGCGCTTTGAGATAAGAGCGCAGGGAATCCGTTTCCCAGGCAACGATATCCGGAATGATTTTCACCAGTTTCACATCGTAGATGGCGGCTGTCCCGGTGGCCTTGTCCAGATAGGCCGCCTCGTCCTTGTAGCGCAGATAAGTCCCCAGCCATCCGGGCATGACAAAGCGGCGCCGCCCCCCTTCCTTCATGCCGATGAGCGCGTCTTCCACACCGGCGTAGAGGGTATTTTCTCCCCGCTGCCAGATCCGGGGACCATAATAATTATACGGGGCATAAGCGTTCATCTGGCGGGCAGACGCGGCATCGGAATAGGCATTGAGACTTCCCTCGAGCGTGGTCGCCGTATATTCCACCCACAGGTAACGGTTGCCGGTCGTATCTTCCTGCACCCCGGCGCCCGTGCCCGGCGCGTCTTCCGTGATATAGCAGCCGAGCGGCGTGCGGGTCCAGTTATCCTCATGGATCTGCAGCCAGGCGTCGAACCAGACTTTGGCGGCATCGTTGGTGGCGGTGACCGGCGTCCGGGCACAGCCGGAGAGGAGCAGCAGCGCCGAAGCGCAAGTTATCGTCAAATTCTTCATAAGTTGCAAAGCGCCTTGCGGACATAGGCGGCGACATCCCCGCGCGAAGGGACGTCCTGTCCGATCAACAATTTACCTCCGGAGGCCTGCTCGTGACCGCCGCCGTGGAACCATTCCCTGGCGATACGGTTCGCCGACACCCCCTTCTTCGAGCGCAGGGATACCCGGTAAATCCCGTCCGGCGATTCCCTGAACGATGCGCTCAGGCGCACCTTCCCGATACTCAGGGGGATATTGACCAGCCCCTCGAGGTCGCCGTCCTGCAGGCCGTAACGGTCCCATAGTTCCTTGCGGATAATAAAGAAGGCCGCTCCCTGGGGCGTAATTTCCAGTTCCCTGAGCAGGATCTCGCTCATCGCCCGCAGGCGCGATTCCTTGAAATCGCGGTAGAGCCGGTCCAGTATATCATCGCGGTCCACGCCGGAGGCGATCAGTTCCGAAGCCATCGCAAAGGTGGACGGAAAGACCGAATTGGCAAAATTGTTGGTATCGCTGGTCATCCCCGTCAGCAGCGCGGTGCGGCAGGCGGCGGGAAGGGCGGCGATATCGCCACCCACCGAAGGAAGCGCCTTGAGGATGTAGAACAGCAACTCGCTCGCCGATGAAACCTGCGTCTCGCTGAAGACGAGGGCGAAACTTTCCCGCTCCGGGAAGAGATGGTGGTCGATGAGGATGCGCGGCGCAGGGCACTCACGCACCGCCGGCCCAAGATTTTCCAGGCGCGAAAGGCAGTTGAAATCCAGGCAGAGCAGCAGATCGCAGGTTTCCAGCGCCTTGCGTACGGCACGCTCGTCATCGGAAAAGACGGCCGCCTGTCCGGCGCCCTCCAGGAAGGTGAGATTGGAAGGCAGCGGATCGGGCAGGAGGACCTGCGGTTTCTTGCCGCGGGCAAGGAGATACGAGGCCAGGGCCAGGGAGGAACCCGCCGCGTCTCCGTCAGGCCTGGGATGGGAGACGATACAGGGTCTCTCCGAGGCCTGGAGTAAGGCCTCCAGCCGCAGGATATTTTCGCGTGCGAATTCCATAGGTCGCAAAATTACTGAATTGTTTTGGAATCCGAAAACAATTTCCTATTTTTGCAAGGATTGTGTAATTGACAACGAACAAGATATGAAAGGATTCTGGAAAATCTGCCTGAGCATTCTGCTTTTCTGTGTTGCGGTATTCCTCGTATGGCGCATTTATTCCTCCATTATGGAGCCGGTTAACTTCAATAAGGAGAAGGCGTTCCGTGAGAGCGTCGCCATCTCCCGCCTCAAGGATATCCGTACCCTTCAGGTCGCCTTCAAGGGTGCGAACAACCGCTTTGTCTCCACGCTGGATTCCCTGCAGAATTTCTACCTGAACGGGCAGACCACCGTGGTCATGCAGATCGGCTCCACGGACGATTCCCTCGCCGTCGCGCACACCACCGCCATCAAGAAGAAGAATCCCAAGATCAAGGCGGCGGACCTCTATCAGATGTATCTGGCCGGGGACAAGAACCTCGTGTTTGCCATCGAGAGCAAAGTCCCCGTGAAGGATGCCGTGAAGGACGCCCTCACTTCCTCCTTCAACGTGGATTCCATCGCGTTCATCCCCTTCTCCGGCGGCCAGCAGGTGGAGATGGAAGCCGTCTCCCGTCTGGTTTCCGGCGTACAGGTCCCTCTCTTCGAGGCCCGTATGCCCTACAAGAAACTCCTCAAGGGCATGAACAACCAGCTGCGCATCAATCTGGATGCCGAGCGCAAGGACCAGAACAAGTACGAGGGTCTGCAGGTAGGTTCGGTTTCCCAGCCGAACAACAACGCCGGCAACTGGGAATAATATGCGGATTATCGGCGGAAGGCTCAAGGGGAAGACCATCGTCCCGCCGAAATACTATCAAGCCCGTCCCACGACAGATTATGCCAGGGAGGGGCTTTTTAATGTCCTGGACAACACCTATGAATTCGACGGCCTGAAGGTGCTGGACCTCTTCGGGGGTACCGGAGCCGTCTCCTTCGAGTTTGCTTCACGCGGCGTCGGAAGGGTCTGGTGCGTGGAGATGCGCCGCGAACACGCTTTCTTCATCCGCAGCGAAGCCGCCCGGCTGGGGCTGGACAATGTAACCGCCGTCCATGCCAACGTATTCGATTTCCTGCCGCTCTGCACGGAAAAGTTCGACCTGGTGTTCGCGGACCCGCCCTATGCCCTGGAGGGGCTGGAAACCCTGCCGGACAAGGTCTTCGAAGCGGGCATACTGCACCCCGATGCCTGGTTCATCCTCGAACACGGCGGGGAACACTCCTTCAAAGGGCACCCGCACTTCCTTCGCGAGAAGGAGTACGGGCGCGTGCATTTCAGTATTTTCGAATAAAAGCGATCAGCCCTTGGCATCCATCGCCTGGCATGCGGTAATGGCGATCATCTTGTAAACATCATCGACGCTGCAGCCGCGGCTCAGGTCGTTGACGGGTTTGGCGATACCCTGCAGGATGGGGCCGATAGCATCCGCACCGCCGAGCCGCTGGACCAGTTTGTAGCCGATATTGCCGACTTCGAGCGACGGGAACACCAGCACGTTGGCCCTGCCTGCAATCTCCGAACCGGGAGCCTTCTTCTCCCCTACCGACGGAACGAGCGCGGCGTCTGCCTGCAGTTCGCCGTCAATCTTGAGGCCGGGGGCGAGTTCCTTCGCCTTTGCCGTAGCCTCGATGACCTTGTCCACGACTTCGTGGCTCGCAGAGCCCTTGGTGGAGAAGGACAACATCGCCACGCGCGGTTCCGCAAATCCGGCCACGCTCCTGGCGGTCTGCGCCGTACAGACGGCGATCTGGGCCAGCTGGTCGACATCGGGCACCGGAGTCACGGCGACGTCGCCGATGACAAGGACACCGTTTTCGCCATACTGGGGCTTGTCGGTCACCATCAGCATCGCACCGCTGACGCAGCTGATGCCCGGCGCGCACTTGATGATCTGCAGCGCGGGACGCAGGGTGTCGCCCGTGGTGGAAAGGGCCCCGCTGATCTGTCCGTCCGCATCGCCGCTCTTGATGATCAGGCAGCCGAAATACAGCGGATTCAGTACGAGTTCGCGCGCTTTCTCAAGGGTCATGCCCTTCTTCTGGCGCAACTGGAAAAGCAACTGGGCATATTCCTCCGTCATGGCAGATGTGGCGGGATCGATGATGGTCGCCTTGCCGATGTTTTTCAGTCCGAGTTTGTCCGCAAGGGCAAAAATTTCAGCGGGAGCGCCGATGAGGATGATGTCGGCGAGGTCGTCCGCAAGCGCCTTGTCGGCGGCGGTGAGGGTACGCTGCTCCAGGGATTCGGGGAGCACGATGCGCTGCCGGTTGGATTTGGCACGCGCGATAATCTGTTCAAGGAGTGTCATATCAGCGGTTGTTTACGATCTGCATGGTTTCGATGGCAATCATCAGTTCTTCTTCCGTGGGGATGAGCGCAACCTTGACGCGGGAGTCGGGAGCGGAAAGCATGGCTTCTTCGCCAAAGGCTTTCTCATTGGCCTTTTCGTCGAGTTTTACGCCGGCGAAACCGAGATTGGCGCATACTTCAGCGCGCATTTTGCTATTGTGTTCGCCGATCCCGGCCGTGAACACGATGAGGTCCACACCGTTCATCGCGGCGATATACGAGCCCACGAGTTTGGTGATGTCGTAACTGAGCTCCTTGAGCACGAGGGCGGAACGGTTGTCGCCGGCGGCGGCCGCCTCTTCCAGGTCCCGGCAGTCGGAACTGCGGCCGGAGAGCCCCATGAATCCGCTCTTCTTGTTCATGATGTCCGTCATCTGGTCCGGCGTAAGGTTTTCCTTCTTCATCACGTAGGGGACGATATTCGCATCGATGGTGCCGCAGCGGGTTCCCATGATCATGCCTTCGAGCGGGGTGAAACCCATCGAAGTATCGATGCACTTTCCGTTGAGGACGGCCGTCACCGAACTTCCGTTGCCGATATGGCAGGTGATGATCTTGGAATGGCCGAGGTCCAGTCCGGCGAATTCCGCACCCCGGCGGGAAACGTACTGATGGCTCGTTCCGTGAGCGCCGTAGCGGCGGATATGATACTTCGTATAGTATTCATAGGGAAGCGCGTACATGTATGCGTAATCCGGCATGGTCTGATGGAACGCGGTATCGAAAACCACGACCTGCGGCACCTTGGGCAGCACCTCGCTGACGGCGGCGATACCCAGCAGGTGGGCCGGATTGTGCAGCGGGGCGAAGTCGCAGCAGATGCCGATTTTCTCCAGCACATCGTCATCGACCAGCACGCTGCCGGAGAAGAAGTCCGCGCCCTGTACGATACGGTGACCGACGGCCTCCACGTCGTCGAAACTGCCCAGGACGCCGTGTTTTGCATCCACGAGGGCATCCATCACCATCTTCATGCCGACCTTATGGTCGGAGATGGGACATTCAGCCACGAATTTTTCCTTTCCCTCGGGCTTGTGGGTAAGGCTGCCGTCCGGGAGACCGATTTTCTCTACGAGGCCCTTGGCCATTACACGGTAAGCCTTGGGGCCCTGCATATCCAGAAGCTGGTACTTGATGGACGAGCTTCCGCAGTTGATGACAAGAATGATCATTTTGAGTTTTAGATTGTTTTAGTCTGCAAAATTAAGAAAATTATTGGGAATTAGAAGCTGTTTTGAATGGTTTGAAATAAGATTTTATGGAATTATTTTTTTAGATATTTTGGAACCATTCAAAACAGCTTCTAATGTTACATCGTGGATATGATTTCGAGGGAGCGGAGCAAAAGGCTGGAGAGAAAGTCCGTGACGGCGGGGAGCAGGCCGGAGGGCCGGAGGGCGATGCACACGAGGGCGCAGAGCATCAGGGCTTCCGTGAGCGGAAGGGCGATCAGGTTGGTAAGCATGAAGTGAGGCGCGAAGGTGCCGAAGCGGGCGGCCGCCAGCGGGGCGGTGAAGACCTGGCAGGAGAACGACAGGGCGGCGCTGTTCCAGATGAAGCGGAAGGGATTTTTGGAATTCCGCGGAGCGGGATACCAGTCCCTGATCCGGGGATAGACCAGGGCGATGCCGGCCATGGCGAGGTAAGAGAGCTGGAAACCGGCCGAAGAAATGCTGAGGGGTGAAAAAAGCAGTTGGAACAGGAGCGCCGCCGGGAGCACGCGCTGAAGGGTTTTGGCGCGTCCGGGGAAATGTCTGGCCGTCTCCGCGACGATAACGAACAGAAAGGCCCTGACAAGTGAGGGCGAAGCTCCGGTAATGACGGTGTAGAATCCGAGTGCTGCGATGATGAGGCAGCTCCTGGCGACACGCACCGGCGGGAAACGGCCCGTCAGGGACAGCACTCCAGAAAGGATGGCGTAGATGATGCCCAGGTGAAGGCCCGAGAGGGCAAGGAGGTGGGAGGCGCCGGCGGCGCGGAAGGCGGCGATGACGGGAAGCGGAAGCGCCGTCCGGTCGCCCGCGAGCAGGGCGCGGAGCAGGGGCGCGGTATGCGGCCCTGCGAAGGGAAGGGCGTCGATGCGGGCGACGAGCGCCCGCAGGGCGGTCCGCGCCGCCGGAAGCGGAGGGAGACGTGTTGCGGAGGCGGCCGTGAGGGCGGAGGTGGAATAGACCATGACGCCCAGGGAGAGGTAGAGGAGGACGGCGGGGGCGGCGCTTCCGGCGCGGA
>JAFSVL010000042.1 GCA_017445015.1 Bacteroidales bacterium
CCGCTGCCGCCGCCGCCGCGGAAGCCGCCGCCAAGGCCGCCGCCGCAGAGAAGGCTGCCGCAGAGAAGGCCGCTGCCGAAAAGGCTGCCGCAGAAAAGGCTGCCGCTGAGAAGGCCGCCGCTGAGAAGGCTGCCGCCGAGAAGGCCGCCGCAGAAGCCGCCGCGAAGAAGGCCGCCGAAGAGCGTGCCGCCGCCCGCGCCGCGGAAGAGACCGTTTACTTCGTCATCGGCCGCCACAACATCCGCAATTCCGAAGTCCAGAAGATCCAGAACATCGTGGACATCATGAACGCCTATCCTGAGGCCAACGTGAACGTCAGCGGTTACGCCGATATCGAGACCGGTACCCACGCCGGCAACTGGGTGCTTTCCCAGAAGCGTGCCGAGAATGTGGCCGCCGCCCTCAAGAAGGCCGGCATCGCCGCGGACCGCATCACCGTGGACTACTTCGGCGACACCAAGAAGGTCTCCAACGTTCCTTCCGAGAACCGTTGCTCCGTCATCGTTACCCGCTAAACGGAACACATACCCTACGAAAGAAGCCAGGCCCGCCGCCTGGCTTCTTCCTTTTCAGCAAACACTCAAGCCCTCGAAGGTGGCATTGTCGAAATCCTTTATCGGCCGGACGGACAGGCAGGAAGGCAGGTGCCGCGCCAAAGCGGGCGCAAAGAGTTGCCAGCTGCGGGAAATCTGCCCTCCCAGCAATACGTCCTGAATCCCATATTCCGAAAGGACGAGGGCGATGTTTTCGCCGAGTACTTCACCGGTTTCGCTGAAAACCCGTCGCGCCCTTTCATCTCCGCCGAAGGCCCTTTCCGCAATCTCCTTCACGCTGAGCGCCGGATTCCCATAGCGCCCCACAATGCCCCGTTTGGAAACGAAGTCTTCCAAGACACCCTCCCGGTACGGGCGGTTATAAATGGGGACGGAAGGGCTTCCAAGGTCATTTTTGAGGACTTTCCCATCCACATACAGGGCAAAGCCGAGGCCGGTTCCCAGGGTCAGGAGCGCCGTATTCGGGCTCCCCGGCGCCACATTGCCGAGGAGCATGGCGACCACGTCATGTACATAGCGGAAGCACTCACGCGGAAGCCCGGCCAGGTCGGCGAAGTTCTCCCCATAGACGGCGGCGAACTTGTGCCGCATCAGAAAGGTCCCGGAAGCGTAGTCGAAGGGGCCGGGGACCGCAACCCGGACGCGGGAGGGAGGAACGTCCTCCCCCGCTCCTCCGGAAACGGCGCATCGCAGCGCACGGACGATTTCCTCCCGGCTTCCGTCTGAATCGACGGCGACGGTCCGCCCGTCGGAGCACTTGATGAAAGTGCCGCCGACGTCAAGCAGGATCGTTTTCATAGCCGTCCCTCAGACAGGTCTTGTGCACCCTGACGGGTTCCTTCCCCAGGTTTTCAATCACGTACCTGCCCATGGAAGCCGGTACGCAGGCGATTTCCATGAAGTCGAGGTCGAAGTATCTTTCCGGATGCTCCACGCTGCGGATGCGCACATGGTCCCCGTCCACAAGGGTGAGCACATGGAATTTCTCGCCCCGGGTGTCCTGTTCGCAGCACTTTTCAAACTCCAGGCGGCGCAGCGAGAAGTACAGCTGCGGATTCTCGCCGAGAATGTATTCTTCCCATCCGTCCCCCTTGCAGTCAAGACGCGGCTTCTGGACGATGTAGTCCGGGCTTTCCGGATCGTGGATGACGCTGTAGCGGCGATGCTGCGCCACATTTTCTTCACCGAGCTTCGTATGGATGGGCCGCTGCTTGCCGTCGAAGTCCAGGCGGAGGTAGTCATACATCTTATAGGTGTAGGAGCCGATGGTGAGCGAGCCGATTTCCAGAATCACCTGGTTCCGGCCGCTGGAGTGGATGGTCCCGGCGGGCAGCATCACCTGCAGGCCCGGTCTGGACTCCTCGTAACTCACATATTTCATGTAATCACAGGGCTTGTGCTCCGTATCCGCCGCCTCGATCTCCTTGAAGAACTGGGGGATGTCGGCATCGTCCCGGAAGCCGATGAAGGTCTTGGCCTCATGCCCGGTGACAACCACGTAGTAACTCTCATCCTGACGTCCGAACTCGTTGTAATTCTTTATGTTGAACTCCCCGCCGGAGTGGCATTGGATGCTCATGTTGCCGGTGGAATGGTAGCTGTCGTCCCAGTTGAAGCGGATGGGGAAATACCCCTTGTACTTTTTCACGCACTTCCCGCCCATCAGGGCGACGCCCTCCTTGTGGACGAAGGAACAGTAGTTGATGTCCAGCTGCTCATCGCCCGCCTGGACCAGGACGCTCACCTCCATCGGAATGAAGTCGAACACCCAGGCGGCATTGCGCATTTTCTGCGGGAGGCGGCGTCTTTCCTTCATGTAACTGCCGCCCCATACGCCTTCCAGGTAGCAGGGCTTTGCGCGGAAAGGATATTTCACCAGTTGCGCGCAGATATCGGCGAAAGTGCTGAAGGGCATCATTTGCAGGTTGCCCCGGTCGTTGTCAAGGAAGTACCAGTCGATGGCGTCCTGCGCAAAAAGTTCCTTGCGCAGCTGCACCGCGTTCTCGAAGTCGCAGTAATAGCAGCGGCGGATGGTACGGTTGATGATGCCGGTGTGCTTCTTGCCGAGGTTGGCGTACTCCCCTGCGCGGATGCGCAGCATCGAGTTCATCGGCGTGATGTCGAACCAGCATTTTATATCGTACAGGGGACGGAACTCCCCGATGAGGGAGCCGTAACCATAGACGACGACCAGTTTTCCCGGTGCCTTGAGGGCCGGGATTTCCTTCTTGAAAGCCTCCACCTTTGCAGGATCCATCAAGCCGATATAACCGCCGTGATACACCTTGCCGTAAAGCAGCGTCGGATCTATCTTTTTGTCCCAGATAAGGAGCGGGTCTATCATGGCGTCAATCTCGTCGCCGCTCTTGAAAGTGCGTTTGTAACTGTCGATAAACTCGATCTTGAAGCCGAAGACTTCGCACTCGCGGGCAAGGAGGCTCACCATGATATCCCACTTGGTGGTGGTGTAGCCGTCAAAGGCCACGACGGCCCCTTCCTTCTCCACCCTGGGGGCAATGGCCTGCATAAAGCGTTTGGCAACGTTCTGGTTGCCGCCGGCTATGATGGATTCTACTGTTTTTTGGCTGAGTTCCGGCCGATTCACGGGTTTGGGGTCGTGAAACGGGTACGGGTTGTACATGAAAGACATATCTGCTGACTATTTAATATTGTAAAATTCAAATCCCATGATTTGGGCAAACGCCTCCAGTTGCGGACGCCAGTCGCCGTCGGCGATGGCATAATGCTGCGTGACGCCCACCTTCAGGACCTTTTCGAAGAGTTCCTTCACCGGCACTTCCGGCTTGAAGATCGTATGGCTGTAGGTGGCCAGAAGATGCTTCCTGGCGCTCTGCGGCGTGTCCTTCTCCGAAAGGCTCTCGGCCATGAAGGTGACCAGTTTGTACCTGCCGTCCTCCTCGTAGAGTCCGCACACGGTCTTGGGGCCCGGGCTGATGCGATACCAGGCAAACGGGGCTCCCGCATACTTCCAGGAGGTCTTTGCGAAGCGGACGTCCCGGGAGATGATCACGTTGTCCTGCCAGGCGGGGTCGTTGTGGTCGTTGGGACCGGCGTGACCGCCCGCGAAGGTGCCGAAATCGTCCTCGATATGGAAAGGCTCGATGAAATTCACGTGCTTCCCGCTGATGAGCTTGAGGATGTAGGTGGCAAGGCCGGCGCCGATATCGGCCTCCGGCACCAATACGCTCACGTTCTCGTTGAACCACTGCGGATAGAAGCCCGCGCGGCAGCCCGCGGTACGGAAGGTGGCCTGGTCGATGTCGTTATAGACATAGCAGTCGATATCGTTCTTCTCGGCCAGTTTCTTGATGGCGAGGGTGGCCTTCACGCAACCGATGAACTTGTCGTACTCCACGTCGTCCATCATTTTGTACTTCGAGGTCAGAGCGTCGGCATAGGCCTTGACCTCGGCGTCAGTAAGATTCTCAATTTCAGCGCCATAGTCGGAGTACGGAAGGTAATGTATCTCCGGCCCGATCCTGGTGAAGAGGTCGTAATTGTCAAAATAGGTGCTCCACATGGCCTCGTTCATGTTGGCCATGAGTCCTATGTTGGAGTGGCGCAGGATGCTGCGGGTGCGGGCGGCATCGGCAAAAACGCGCACCTTTTCCGTAATTTCAGCGCGGGTGCCCAAGACGGTGCGCACGCCCTTCCGGGGGATGCGTTTGAGGCTGCCGGAGCCCTCCAGTGAGCCTACCAGCGTCCCGGCACAGAGGTAATCCACAAAATCGTCCTCGTCCAGGGTGGTCTCGAAGGTCATGCGGGGTTTGGCGACGTTGCAGAAGATCATGGGCATATCGGGGCAGTCGCGAAGGAAGCGGATCCAGGCGAAGTCCTCGCTCCATGAGAGGAATTCCGCATAGACGAAGTCCACCTTCTCGGCGAAGAAGAGGTTCAGGGCCTTTTCTGCGTCTTCCCGCTCATAGACAATCCCCGGATCCACGAGGTCCAGGAAATCCATGGTGGCTTTGATTTCCTTTACGGCCTTGTCCTTGCGCTCGCCGTAGGTGCCGCGCCTGGGGCCGTAGAGGTTCTTGAAACGGGGGGAGGCGATGAGCAGGAGCCCCGCCTTTGCCTTTCTGGTTTTATTATCTCTGTTCATGGTGAAGTTTGTTATAGTCTTTCTGATAATATGTGTTGGCAATGATGAACATCAGGGCGCTGCAGACCACCCAGATCACGGCCAGTATGGGGAAGGTCGCGCCAAGGCTGCCCATGCGCTCCTTGAGCGCGCCGAGGATCACCGGAGCCAGGGCGCCGACGGCGAAGCCGGTCATAATCATGGCCGAAGAGCAGCTGGCATGAAGGCGCTCCGGCGTCACGTCATAGAGCACGGCGTAGGTATTGGCATCAAAGAAGGCGCGGAAGAACCCCCATCCCGCAAAACTGATGTACAGTACCCAGAGGCTGGGATGGCCGCCCATCAGGAAGAGGAACACGGCTCCGCCCAGAAGCCCCGCCGCCTGGAGCGTCATCCTTGCCTTGTGGTCTTTGGCGGCAAGCTTGTCGGAGAGCGTCCCGGCAAGGAGCACGCCGACAAAGGCGGCGACGTAAGTCCAGAACATGGAATTGAAGCCGGCCGATGCCTGGCTCTGGCCGAATTCTTCCTGAAGGTACGCAGGGACCCAGGTCATGTAACCGGTAATGACAAAGATGAGTCCGCTGAAGCCGATGGTGAGCATCAGCGCCGTGGGGGTGGTGAATACGGTCCTGAATCCTTCGAAGAAGCCGGGCTTCTTCCCTGCGGGGGTGCCGTCATTCCGAGGCGACGCCGAAGGATCTCCCTTCGGATAGTCCTTCAGCCGGAATATCATCAGGAGGCCCCACACGATACCTGCCGCGCCGAAGATGATGAAAGAGTACTTCCAGCCCATCTTGTCGGCAATGAGCCCGGCCAGCCAGCCGGCCAGGATAACCCCCACATAATAGGCCGTCTGGTGGATGGACATGGCCCGCGCCCGGGTATCCGTATGGTATTGCCCCAGCAGGGAATAGTTGGCCGGACCGAAGAAGGCCTCTCCCCCGCCCGTCGCGACGGAGCGCAGGACGATGAGCCACAGGAAACTGGTGGCCAGCCCCGTAAACATGGTGGCGACGCTCCAGAACAGGATGCTTATCGTGGTCACCCACTTGCGGGAGAAACGGTCTCCCGCCCATCCCCCGACCGGAACCATCGCGGCATAGAAAAGGTTGAAAATGGTTGCGATAAGCCCCACGGAGGTATCCGTGAGGTCGAGGGCATCCCTGATCGCGGGAAGCACGGTATTGAATACCTGCCTGTCTCCCTGATTGAGCAGATATGCCATCCAAAGGAGGAGAAGCACCTCCCACTTGTACCAACTTTTTTTCATAGGGTTTTCTTATGTTGTGACGAAAATAGCAAGACCTGGGAAGATTTACACCATACCACACCACAGTTATTGAATAAAATTTTATCTTTGCAGCATGAATATCCGTATCGACAAACTGGACAATACGCCCTTTTACAAACAGATTTGCGAGCAAATCCGGGAACAGGTGCGGGGCGGAAGGCTGCAGCCCGGCCAGATGCTCCCCTCCCTGAACCAGCTTGCCATCCTCCTGGGCATCTCCCGCGAGACCACCAAGAAGGCCTACAACCAGCTGCTGCGGGAGAGCATCCTTATCTCCCGGCAGGGAAAAGGGGTTTTCGTAGCCGGGGAACGGACTCCGGGACGGGATGAAATCCTGCTTATCCTGGACAAACAGAGCGTTTACAACCAAATCCTGGTACAGGCTTTCCAGGAGACCCTTGGCGAGGGAGCACACATCACCATCCTCCTGCACAGCCAGAATCCGGATGTGCTGGAATATTATCTGGACCATCACCTGGACCGCTACGACCATTATGTGGTGAGCCCGCATTTCCCGCTGGACAAACGCTCACAGGCCCGGGCGGCCAGGCTGCTCAGACGCATTCCCAACCGCAAGCTCATCATGGTGGACAACTGGCTGCAGGAGGTCCCCGGCAACTATGGCGTGGTCTATCAGGATTTCCGCCACGACGCCTTCCAGGCGCTTTCCGGGGTCAAGGATGAGATTATCGGGACAAAAGGCAGGCTCAGGGTTATCGTGATGCCCCAGAGCCTTTACGGAACTGTTATCCTGGAGTCCGTAAAGGAGTTCGCGGACGCTTCCGGCATCGGAATTTCCGTGCATTGGAGCGTGCCGGAGCAGTGGGAGAAGGGAGACATCGCCATCGTGCTGAACAGCCAGCTGGACTCCGGACTTGTCGCCATCGACCACAGCATCCGCGACTGCAAACTTGTCCCCGGGAAAGACGTCCGGATTATTTCATATAATGAATTCCCCCTGAACGAGATCGTCCTTGGCGGACTCACCACCCTCTCCACGGACTTCCCCCGAATGGGAGAAAGCGCCGCCCGGATGATTCTCAGCGGGGAACCCGAAAAGATTCACAACCCGTTCCGCATCACCCGGCGGAAAACCTTTTAGCAGATGAATCGAACCTCGATTTAAAGTTTCGTTAACATTAAATATAATTTCAGAAAAGTCGCTATATTTGCAAATATATTTAATGTTATGACAAAGGCTACGTTTTCTAACAAATTACCCAGGCAACTGGCAAAGGATATGGCATTGACCGGGGAACAGATCCGCCTGGCAAGGCTTAGGCGAAATTTGTCCTTGGAGCAGGTTGCAGAGCGGGCGCAGTGCTCCATTCCCACCCTCACGAAGGTGGAAAAGGGCGTTGCTTCCGTAGCCATAGGTACATACCTCCGAGTGCTATTTGTTCTTGGACTCAACCAGGATATCCTTCTGATTGCCAAAGACGATCCTCTTGGCCGTTCGATACAGGACATTAACCTTCCGCATCGCGAACGCGCAACGAAGAAATAAACGCCATGAAGCAATTATTGGTATATGCCGACTTTGATTTCCTTCCGACCGCCGAAAAGTTGGGAAGTCTCAGTTATGACCGGGTGCGCGGTAATGAAGTATTCTCTTTCAGTTACAGCCAAAATTGGCTGAGTCAATATGGGGACATACGTCTGGGAGGAGACCTGGGCACATTCCCAGGACTTCAATATGCGCCGTCAAACTCCATTTTTGGATGTTTTGCAGATTCTCTTCCAGACCGCTGGGGCCGTACTCTGGCTGAAAAGCGAGAAGAAATAGAGGCAAAGAGAGCGCATCGGCCCGTGAAAAAACTCGATTCCCTGGATTACCTGCTATCTATTGACGACTTGATGAGAATGGGCGGATTTCGCTTTAGAACGGACGAAGCTGAACCATTTCTCAATGACTATGGTGTCATGCGAATACCGCCTATTGCCTCCATCAGGGAATTGGCGGCAGCGGCAGATGCTATCGAGGCAAGCGACGAATTAAAAGAACTTCCTGAGGAAAAGTGGCTGTATCAATTGCTGAACCCCGGCACATCACTTGGTGGCGCCAGGCCGAAAGCCAACGTTATGGAGCAAGATAATAGTTTGTGGATAGCGAAGTTCCCTTCGCGGGAAGACCGTCACGATGTTTCCCTGTGGGAATTGTTCTGCATTCTTTTGGCCAAATCCTGCCATATTGATGTTGCCGACGCCAAAACAATGGATAGTGGAAAACGCCATCATATTTTCTTAACCAAACGTTTCGACAGGACTTCAGATGGAAAGCGTGTCCATTTTTCGTCTGCTATGAATCTGTTGGGCTTCAAGGATGGAGATGGACGCGATAACGGCAAGGGATACCTTGATATTGCAGACTTGATTGTACAGTATTGTCCTGATACACAGAAACAGCTGGAACAACTGTACAGGAGAGTCGCATTCAATATTTGCGTCGGTAACGCGGATGATCATTTCCGGAATCACGGTTTTCTGCTCACCCCGAAAGGCTGGATTCTATCCCCGGCTTATGATATGAATCCCAGTTTGAGCACAGACCAGTGCCTGATGATCTCAGAAACCACAAATGAGGCAAGCCTCAGCGCACTATCTGAGGCCAGCGATGCTTATTTCCTTCCGAAGCAACGAGCCCTTGCCATCATTGAAGAGGTTCGCCATGGCGTTTCCCGCTGGACATCCCTGGCAAGGCGCCTGCATCTGAGTGAAACAGAAGTTAAATTCTTTGAAGGCCGGCTCAACCTGTTTGTCTGAATAATCGTCTGAATCTGCCCAATAACTGTTGCACTTTACTATCACAGCGGAATCCAGCTAAATTCGATAGATTCCGCTACGAAACAGGACAATCTCCACGTAAAGCATTTATAATACTATGGTTATGTTATGTACATATTCCAGCGGAATCTTGCAAAAAATCATAGATTCCGCTGAAACTTAAAATAATTGACTATCTTTGTCAAGAGAAAGATTTTGCCCGAAGAAGGAATTCATTCCGCGCTGTCAACAAGATCAGAAAACCCATACAAACGATCCTTGTGACAACATATGGCATCATCAGGAACAAATATGCAGGGATTGTAAACGCCGTCGTGACTGCTGATGACCTTTTCGCGGAAATCTGATTTCGTAGTCCCACGAGGAATCGAACCTCGATTTAAAGTTTAGGAAACTTCCGTTCTATCCGTTGAACTATGGGACCGGGGCTTATTCAGCTTCGTTCTTCACGAACACCTGACGGCCGCGATAGTAACCGCACTCGGGGCATACCCGGTGATACATGACGGTGGCGCCGCAGTTGGGGCAGGTCGCCAGCGTGGGAACGGGAGCAAAGTCGTGGGTACGGCGTTTGTCCCTGCGCTGCTTGGAAAGTTTGTGTTTAGGATGTGCCATTTTACGTTTATCTTTTAAAAATTACTTGCTCAAGTATTTCATCGCTTCTTCGTTACACTCCCCTTCCGGGTGGACGCGCTGCATGGGCAATGAGGTCCAGACATAATCATAGACAAACTGCGCCAGGTCCAGGTCCGCCTCCCCGTAGGGAAGCATGACAATCTCCCGGTCTTCCGCATCCGTCCGGCCGAACTCCGGACCGAACTTCACGCTCAGCGCAAAGGAACAGTCGAAAGCGAGGTCCAAGGGGTCGAAGCAGCGGTCACAGGGAACGGTAACCGTTCCGAAGGCCCTGCATTCAATGCCCGTGAAACTCCCGGACTTCTGCGCACGCGCACTCACATGGAGCTCAGCGCCAAGGACATCGGGATTTCCGAAAGATTCAAAGAACTCACCGCCTGCACTCCATTCAAACGTGGTTTGTGCCGCAGCCAGCCCGTTCAAGGGTATAACAAAGGGTTGCAAAGATACAAAAATTTCAGATAATTACAATATTTCATTCCGCGTTGTCCGCAAGGCGCTTCCGCGCAAGCGGGTCCAGCAGCGTTTTCCGGATACGCATGAAATGGGGCGTAACTTCTACCATTTCATCGTCCTGGATATATTCCAGCGCTTCTTCAAGAGAGAATTTAATCGCCGGCGGAAGCACAATCTTTTCGTCCGACCCGGAAGCCCGCACGTTGGTGAGTTTCTTGGTCTTGCAGATGTTGATATTGAGATCCCGCTCGCGCGTGTGCTCCCCTACGACCTGACCGGCGTAGATTTCCTCGCCGGGTTCGACAAAGAAGCGGCCGCGGTCCAGCAGTTTGTTCATGGAGTACGCAATCGCCTCGCCGGTTTCCAGAGAGACGAGCGACCCGTTGCCCCGGCGCTCGATTTCGCCCTTGAACGGCTGGTAGTCCTTGAAGCGGTGGGCGACCACGGCCTCGCCCTGGGTGGCGGTGAGCATGTTGCTGCGCAGTCCCATCAGCCCGCGCGTAGGGATTTCAAACTCGAGCAGCGTACGGTCCGTACGCGGTTCCATGCGCACGAGCGCCCCCTTCCTGCGGGTAGCGATTTCAATCGCCGCACCGACAAATTCCTGGGGGACCTCGACGGACAGTTCTTCAATCGGTTCGCAGCGCTGGCCGTTGATGGTCTTGTCCAGCACCTTGGGCTGTCCCACCTGCAGTTCAAAGCCTTCCCGGCGCATCGTCTCGATGAGCACGGAAAGATGCAGCACCCCGCGCCCGTAAACCACGAAGGAGTCTGCGGAAAGCCCGGGTTTGACGCGCAGGGCAAGATTCTTCTCCAGTTCCTTTTCGAGCCGGTCCTTGAGGTGCCGGGAAGTGACGAATTTCCCGTCCTTGCCGAAGAAGGGGGAATTGTTGATGGAAAAGAGCATACTCATCGTCGGTTCGTCGATGGCGATGGGCGGCAGCGCCTCCGGAGCGTCGAAATCCGCAATCGTATCGCCGATTTCGAAACCGTCGATGCCCACGACCGCACAGATATCGCCGCATTCCACCTGATCCACATTCGCCTTCCCAAGGCCTTCGAAGACCATCAGCTGCTTGATTTTCTGCTTCTGCACCACGTCGTAGCGCTTGCAGAGGCTGACCTGCTGCCCGGTCCTGAGCGCTCCCCGGGTAATCCGCCCGACGGCGATACGGCCCACATAGGGCGAATATTCGAGGGACGAGATGAGCATCTGGGGGGTACCCTCCACGACGGCGGGCGCGGGAACGGCCTCCAGGATGGTATCCAGCAAAGGGGTGATGTCGCTGCCCGGCGCCTTCCAGTCCAGGGACATCCAGCCCTGCTTGGCCGAACCGAAAACGGTGGTGAAATCCAGCTGGTCGTCGCTCGCGTCAAGGTTGCACATCAGGTCGAAGACCTCGTCCTGCACCTCGTCCGGACGGCAGTTGGGTTTATCCACCTTGTTGATGACCACCACGGGCTTCTTGCCCATGGAGATGGCCTTCTGCAAGACAAAGCGCGTCTGGGGCATACAGCCCTCGAAAGCATCCACGAGCAGGAGCACGCCGTCCGCCATGTTCAGGACGCGCTCCACCTCGCCGCCGAAGTCGCTGTGGCCCGGCGTATCGATGATATTGATTTTGACCCCTTTGTAAATGACAGAAACATTCTTGGCGAGAATGGTGATGCCCCGCTCGCGCTCAAGGTCGTTGTTGTCCAGAATGAGCTGGCCGAGGTTCTCAGGCTGCCGGACCAGGTTCGCCTGGTAAATCATCCGGTCCACCAACGTAGTCTTGCCATGATCTACGTGGGCGATAATGGCTATGTTACGAATTTCCATATCTATAAAATCTTGCAAATATAGGGAAAAATCAAAACAGATTCGTATCTTTGACGACTTATGGCCGATAATTACCTGGAAAAAAGATACGAAGCGGTGTTCGGAAGGGATGCCGGGCGGAACGCGCGGGCGCAGCGCCCTTCCCTGGACCGCCTGCTCCTCGCCAACAGGAGCTATCGCATTTATGATAAAAGTTACAAGGTGGACCGGCGCCAGCTGGAGGCGATGATTGCCGTCAATCCCCGGGTCGGCAGCGCCATGAACCGGCAGGCCCTGCGCTTCTACCCCGTCACCGCCGGACCGGAAGCCGGCAAAATCCTCTCCCTTATCCGGATGGGCGCCGCCGTCCCGGACATCAAACTTCCTCCGGAAGGCCGGGAGCCTGAAGCGTTCATCGTCATCTGCAGCACCTTGCCGGAAACCTCCGTCATCGATATCGATCTGGGAATTTCCGCACAAAGCATGCTGCTCAAAGCCGCCGAGATGGGGCTGGGCGGCATATTTATCCGGAATTTCAATGCCCGGGCGCTCAGGGAAGCGCTGGGGCTGGAACTCCAGCCGCTGGCGGTGATCGCCGTCGGGAAACCGGACGAAACCATTGAACTTGTCCCCGCCGTTCCGGGAGAAGGGCTCGCCTACTACTTCCAGGACGGGATTCACTATGTTCCGAAACTCTCCGCAAAAGACCTGATCATCCATAAGAAATCCCCGGAACCGTAAGTGGGCGTAAAGCGTTTATTCCTGAAAATAACCGGCATCATCGCCGCGGTTGTCCTGGGGGCGGTCCTGTTGCTGCTGATTGCCATAACGGTCGTCCTGGCAACGCCCGGAGCCCGTACTGCTGTCCTGCAGAAATGCGTGACGGAAGCCCGGGAGCGGACCGGACTGGACGTGGATCTGGGAAGACTGCACCTGTCTCCTTTCCACCATTCCCCGATGGTGCTCTATCGCGCCTGGAAAGGCGAAGGGGACCTGCCGCTGGATATTGAGATTGACAGTCTCTATATAGGCCACCGGGGGCAGGATACGCTGATTTATGTGCATGCCTTGCGCCTGCATGCCTGTATGGAAAAAGCGGGCAGTGAAGCGGAAAGGGCAGATTTGACGGCCCGCACCATCGAGGTGGAACAGCTGCTGCTGGACCGGGCGACTGTCCACTCCGACTCCCTGATGGACGCACTGGGGCTTGACCTTGTCCTGGGGCAGATGCATGTCAAGAGTCCGGGGCTCAATATCGCGAAAGGGCAGTACCCGCTGCATGGCCTGAAACTGGCGGATGCGTATATCGGCGTCACGTTGCGCGACACACCCTCCGACGCCCAGGATACGACCTCCACCCCGATGGCCTTCGATGTGCCGGACGGGGAGTTGCACAATGTGCGCTTCGTGCTCAATCCGACAGGACTGGATATCCGCGCCGGATCCCTGTCTGCGGATATCCTGGCGGATGTAGGGGGAAACCGCTATGACGCCCGTCATCTGGAGATGGGAAATGCTTCGCTTGCCATCGGGACGCTGAACCTGCCTTTTGACACGGTGCGGGGAGATGCCCTGGTGGACCTGAACACCGGGCAGATCCAATCGAAGCGCCTGTACGCCCGCGCCGGCTCGTTGGGAGCGGAAGCGGACCTGAGGGCTACGATGCTGAACCTTGAGACGATGCAGGCGGACCTGACGGGCCGTGCGGATTATCGCGATGACAAGGCAAGGGTGAGCGGTGAATTTCACGCGAAGGGCCAGGGGCTGGATCCCCGCTCCCCCGACATGCAGTACAAACTGGACATGCACCTGAGCGATTGCAGCTATGACCGGATGGATGTATCCGGCCTGAGGCTTGACGCCTTCCTGGCCAACGGGACACTGACCGGAAATATGCATCTGCCGGTTTCGATGGCGGAGGGCGACCTGCGGCTGAAGGCAGAGACGGAGCACCTGTTCCGCGTATCGGACTTTCTGACACCGGAGCGGATGGGCGTGGACTACCATGCGCAGATGAAGGATGTGAAGGCCCGCGCAGCGGGAGAGGATTTTGACATCGACCGCCTGGACCTTGACTTTACGACGGATACGGCAACGTCGCTTCACGTAGCGACACGGGGGCTTACCCTCGATGCGCAAAGCCCGATGCACGTGCTCCGGCTGGCGGACGCCCTGCAACCCCTGCCGGGATTTGTCGCGGATACGAACTTTGTCCGTTCCGTCACCTCGCTTCAGGACCTGACCGTACTGGATACGCTCAGACGGCTTTTGCCGGACCTGCGGGCGGATATCCTGCTGACGAAGGGCAGCCCCTTCCAGGCCATGATCGGGCGGATGGGCCTGGATATCCGGGAGATGGCGTTGTCGCTGAACTCCGATACGCACCGGTCGGACCTGGCCTTGGACGTCTCCGTTCCGGAGATCGTCCCTCCCGACAGCACCGGGATGCGGATTCCTGCCGCTACGGCGACGATGAGGGTAAGCATGACGGAAGGCAGGACGACCGCCTCGCTCACGGCCGGCTCCCATATTACCGATGGGGTGATGAATGTGTCCGCGCTCAGTACCGATGCCGCGATGCAGCTTGATTTGGAACGGGACGGACGCGAACTGAACGGAACGGGACAGCTTGTGCTGGACAGCCTCCGGTACAATGCCATGGATTTCGGGAAGCGCACTGCCGGCATCCGGATTACGCCATCGGTGCAGTATGAGCATGCCCTCCGGGCAGATGTGCGCCTGGACGACATCCCGCTTGAGCTGGTGAACGGCATCATCGATGCAGATGACATCGACCTGGAGGGGGTTGTCCGGATGCAGGCCACCGCGGACGGGCTGCCCGCAAAACGGGATCTCTCCGCCGTCCTGCTGCCGCTGGGGGCAGGCGCCAGATATAAACCTTACGATGTCAGCCTGCGTCTGGGGGAAACGCCGGTAGTCATGGAGAACAACCATGTAAAACTCGACGATTTGCGCATTTACAGCGCCGACAGTTCCTATCTGGCCCTGAACGGCGGCGTAAATCTCAATACGATGCTTCTGGATATCAACCTGGCCGCCGACCGGTTCTCTCCGGTGAGACTGTCGCCGGAGGGGGCCTTCCCCGTCTATGGCGAACTGGCAACGAATATCCGGGGGCGGGTGAGCGGTCCGCTGGACAATATCCTTGCAGACGTGTCCGTCACGGTCCTGCCCGTTACGGACATCACTTATCCGATAGACCAGAAGAATCTGGCGCAGGTCAAACCGCACGGTACGGTCAAGCTGCGCTATGGTACGGCAGACGGGGAACTTGACCTGGGCGGCATCCTGCATGTGGATGACGGCCTGGTCCGCTATTCTCCCAAAATGTATCCCATGATGCCCTTCCGGGTGGATTCGACAAGCAGCATCCGCTTCAACGGCCCCCTGGGCCGGACGATGCTGGACGTTTCCGCTTCGCAACAGGTCAAGGCGGATGTGCAGTCTCAGGATGAAGAGACGCGCCGCGTGGTCTTCAACACGGGCGTGCGCGTCAGGGGAATGCTCGACTCGCTGGGCCTGAACGCCATAGGCTTCTTCCTCGAAGCACCGGAGGACGAGACCGTCTCGCGCGAACTCTCCACCATGGATGAAGAAACGCGCGAAGGCATAGCGGCGACCCTGCTGGCCACCGGAATGTACATGGGCAAAAGCAATGTGGCTGCCCAAAGGGACGGCTATGCCTTGTCCAGCATCATCAACAGCCGCATCAATGCCGCGATGGCGAATTCCAGGATGGGGAATATCATAGATGTCGATATCAGCAGCGGACAGACGCAACATGCGTCCGGAAAGACGAATGACATGAATATCGCCATCAGCAAATCCCTGTTCAAGGACAAACTCCGCATCACGGTCGGCTCCGTCATCTCCGACAACCCGGAGGTCAATAAAGTCAACGGCCTGTTCAACCGTATATCCGCAGACTATAAACTTACCCCGACAGGGAATGTTTTCCTGCGCCTGTTCTCACAGCGCGACTACGACAATATCTTTGAAGGCGAATTCAGGAAGTCCGGTGCAGGTGTGGGGTTTACCCGGCAATGGAAGCGCACACAGCGGACATTCGACCTCACGGCTGATGCGGATATCACCTATCGCTCCAACAACAGCCTCGGCCCGAACCTCACCCTCGCCCATTCGATACGGAACGTCCTGGGACACAACGAGACGTTCACGGTCAAGGGCTTCGGGGCATACTATTGGTCGCTGCGCGACCGGCATCCGGGAGACCCTCAAAAAACCGACACCTACAAATTCGGCGTGGACGCCGCCCTCAGCTTCCCCTACCTGCACTGGGGCGGCGGCAACCACCCCGACGGCGACACCCGCTACCGGATAGGATACAAGTACGAGAACATAGCCGGCGGATACGGGGCGCACAAGTTCTCCGGCTCCCTGTCGTATTTCATCCACCCGTCCAGCCATGTCACGCACTCCTTCACGCCTTTCTCGCTCTCCGTGGTCAGGATGAACGTCGAGTCTTCCGACCTGGCCGGGCGTGCAAGCGAGCATCCGGAAATCATCAAACTACTTGCCGGGAATGAATTCATCCCGTCGGCCGGCTACGGGTTCACCTATAATGACTACCGCTCCCGACGGCCGGTCAACACGATGTTTGACTTTGAAATCAAAGAATCGGGGAACCTGATAAACGCCGTCTATTGCCTCTTCAATCACAAGTGGAGCGAGCCGGACAAAACGATTTTCCATGTCCCCTACAACCAGTTCGTCAGACTGACGGCCGAACTGTGGAACAAGTTCAACCTGACGGAACGGGTATGCACCGCCACGCGCCTTTTTGCAGGCGCCAACATACCGTTGGGCAACTCCGCCTTCGCCCCGCTCTCGGAAGCCTTCTATGCCGGTGGTCCCAACAGCCTGCGGGCGGCCGAACCCTATGCCTACGGAGCGGGAAATTTCCATAGTTCCAGATTTAACCAGGATTTCTTCCACGCCGGCGACGTAAAGCTCGAGGCCAATTTCGAACTGCGCTTCCCCATCGTATGGAAACTCAACGGCGCCGTTTTTCTCGATGCCGGCAACGTATGGAACTGGAATCACACCTCGGATATACTCAGCAAGGAGGATTACGAGGCTTTTGTCAAGGCCATGGGATTGACGGAGACCTTGCGGGACGGGATTATCGCAAATCCGGATTTCGCGAAACAGATAACCCTGGGCACAGGTGCCGGACTGCGCCTCGATATCGACCAGCTCGTTATCCGGCTGGATCTGGGAATAGGAATCCACGCACCTTACCAGACCTATCGTTATGCCAAGGACGGAACGGTGGATCTCTCGCGGCCGATCACCTCTTATTACAATATGCCTTCCGCCTTTGACGGCCTGCGCCTCAACTTCGGCATCGGCTATCCGTTCTGATTCCGCTTTAGCCGAAAATCACCGTTTTGTTGCGGTAGGTAAGGATTTTGCGCTCGATGTGCTTGGAGACGGCACGGCTGAGTACGATTTTCTCCAGGTCCCGGCCCTTGAGCACCAGGCTTTCGGGGGTATCCTTGTGCGAGATACGCACCACATCCTGCTCGATAATGGGGCCGGCATCCAGTTCGGCGGTCACGTAGTGGCTGGTCGCTCCGATGATCTTCACCCCGCGCTCATAGGCCTGATGGTAGGGTTTCGCCCCCACGAAGGCCGGCAGGAAGGAATGGTGGATATTGATGATATTGTGCGGGTATGCAGCGATCAGGTCTTCGCTGAGGATCTGCATGTAGCGTGCGAGGACGATAAAGCTCACCCGTTCGCGCCGGAGCAGTTCCATCTCCTCTTTTTCCACCTGCGCCTTGTTGGAATGGTCCGGCGACACGGCCCATACATAATAGGGTATGCCGAACTGTTCCGCCACGTCGCGCAGGTCCCCGTGATTGCTGACGATACAGGGAATCTCCACGTTCCACTCCCCCGCCTTGTAGCGTGCCAGCAAATCATACAGGCAATGGCTCTGCTTGCTGACAAAAATGGCCATACGTGGCTTTACGTCACTGAAAAACAGTTTGAAGGCCATCTCGTAACGGGCTCCGAACATCGTTTTGAAGAAATCCGAAATCTTCTCCCTGGGGATCAGGAAACCCTCCAGTTCCCATTCCAGACGCATGAAGAATACCCCGGCGGCATTATCCACATACTGATCGATATAGACAATGTTCCCCCGGTTCTCCGTAATGAAACGGGTTACATCCGTAATGATGCCCTGACGGTCGGGGCAACTGATGAGCAATATGGCATTTGCAGACATATCTATCTTACTTTCAATCGTTTTCCAACTTGTAAAACCGTGGTTTCCCGGATACCGTTCAGCCGGCACAGCGCCCGGACGCTCGTATGGTATTTCGCGGCTATGCGCGAAAGGGAATCGCCCTTCCGGACGGTATGATACGCTACGGCCATTTCGGGAGCCACCGCATTTCCCGTCTTGACGTAATGGCGGTAGGCCGCCCCGCGGTTCAGATATTCTTTTTTGAGGCAGAACTGCTCTTCGCGCAACTGCTTCTTGTCAAAATCAAAGATCCAGCAGGGGTCGAAGGGCTGACTCATATAACGCGTCTCGAAATGCAGATGCGGTCCCGTCGAGCGTCCGGTGCTGCCGCCGAGGGCAATCACGTCGCCGGCACGCACCCAGTCACCGACATTGCATTTGAAACGGGAAAGATGGCCGTAATAGGTTTCCAGACCGTTGAGATGCCGAATAACGACCAGAAAGCCGTAGCCTCCGGAATTATAGGAAGCATAGCGGACCTGTCCGTCGAAGGCGGCGCGCACCGGAGTGCCCGTGGGGAAGGGCAGGTCCACGCCTGCATGCATCCTGCGCCTGCGCGGACCATAGGGCGAGCCCAGGGGCGCATCACAGGGCATCGAGAAGGTACTTGCCGTATCCACGAGCGTCAGGGTGACCGGCAGATGCAGGAGGCTGTCCGGCAGGGCACGGTAAGAATGGACGGAGACGGTATCCCAGTATTCGGTGAAGATATCGTCGGAGGCATGGACCGAAGGATCGCTGATGTAGCGCCAGGTATGGTCGGCAAAAAGCACGATTTTTACGGCGGAATCGGCCGTATCGAGGGTATCGACCGCCTGGGCCGCAAGCCCTTGCGCGACCGCAGTCAATAGCAGAAGTGAGAGCAGCCGCCTCATGCGCGGACGGCGCCGAAACGGGTTTCGAGCAACTGCTGCACCCGGGCGATGCGGTCGGCGAGCATCTCATCGGTTGCCGCTTCGCAGATGAAGCGCAGGTAGGGTTCCGTATTTGAAGGGCGGATGTTGAACCACCAGGACGGGAATTCGAGCCGGTAGCCGTCAAAATCCATCGACGCGGACGGCGTTTCCTGTGCGGCGAACATCTCGCGCACGGCGTCCATCGCACCCTGCTTGTCCTCCACGCGGAAATTGATCTCTCCGGAATTGCGGTAGCGCGAGACGCTGTCGATCCAGGTGGAGAGGGTGGTCCCTTCGCGCTTGAGGGCCGCTACGATACGCAATACAATCAGACTTGCGAGCATGCCGCTGTCCGAATAGAAAAAGTCCTTGAAATAATAGTGTCCGGCGAGTTCCCCGCCCCACAGACCGTCGATTTCACGGAGTTTGGGTGCGGCAAAAGCACGGCCCACGCGCCAGGTATGCATCTCGACGCCATAACGGGCGAGGTACTCCCCTACGGCCTTGGAGGAACGGATTTCCTGCAGGACACGGGGATTCTTTTCCCCGCGCTCGTCGCAGAAATATTGGGCCATCAGGGCAATCACAAGGTCCGGAGCAACGAAGCGGGCCCTGTCGTCCACGAACATGACGCGGTCGGCATCGCCGTCGTAGATGACGCCGATATCGGCTTTCGTGGCCGCAACCGTTTCGCGCAGGGGGACGACGTTCTTCGACACCAGCGGGTTGGGGTCGTGACCGGGGAAACGCCCGTCGATCGTATCGAAAAGCCAGGAGGCGTTTTCATCGCCGTAGAGTGCCCTGGCGAAGAGATTGGCCATGCCGTTGGAGAGGTCGAAGGCCATCTTGAGATTGGAATAATCGCCTTTGAAGCGCTTCAGGAACGCGATATAGTCCGGCTTGATGTCAATTTCCCTGACGCTGCCCTTCCGGGCGGCGGGCGGCGTGGGCCGGCCCTCGTCGATCCAGGCCTTGATCTGTCCCAGCCCGGTGTCCAGGCCCACGGGAAGCGCATTCTCGCGCGATACCTTCATGCCGTTGTATTCCGGCGCATTATGCGAAGCCGTAATCTGGACGGAAGCCTTGTAGCCGTAATTCGCCGTGCCGAAATAGACCAGCGGCGTGCTGCTCAGGCCGATATCGTCCACATCGGCGCCGGCGTCTGTAATGCCCGCCAGCAGGGCATCGTGGATTTCCTGCGAGGATACGCGGCAGTCCCGCCCCACCAGCACCTTGTCCGCGCCCAGCAGCTGCGGAAGGAAATAACCCACTTTGTAGGCAGTGTCCCTGTCGAAATCCACATTGTAGATTCCGCGGATGTCGTAAGCGTGAAATGCACCCATGTCGATAAAATTTTCAGTTGAACTTATAGCATACGCCCAGGCTCACGCCTACGTTGTGCGTCCGGTTCTGGACATCCCGCTTGAAGGAGCCGTAATCCAGGACAAAATGCTCGCCCCGGAAGGTCCGGGTCAGCCCGAAATCCATCTTGACATCTATCCCGAGATGGTCCGTAAACATATATTGGCCCATCAGCGCGAAGTCAAGCACCACGGGATTCAGGTTGGCCCTTTCATTGAATTTCATGCGGTCCTTCCCGTCGGCGCGGCTGAGGGAATTTCCGGCAAGGAGGATCCCCAGTTCCGGCCCCAGATAAAGGGTAAAACGGTCGTCCAAAAGACGGAATCCGGCAAAAACGGGAATCTGCAAATAGGAAAGACGCAGGAAATACTGGTTGAAATAGTCGTAAAAAGTGAATTTGTCGATATGCCCGAGTCCCGCGTAGGAAAGTTCCGTGTAGAGGAGGAAACTGTCCGCCAGTTCAAATTCGATGAAAGCCCCTCCGTAAGGGCCGGGACAGGGCAGGACGGTCCGGGAGGCATCTTCGAGGATCATTCCGGGAACCCAGGACATGCTCAGGCCGGCCTTGAGCCCATAATTGAATTCCATCGCATGCAGCATTCCGCCGGAGAGCAGTGCGCAGACGACGGCAAAGATCTTTAGTTTCTTCATTTGATTTTTGAATTATATCTTGTCTGGACGGCACCGCGGGCGATGCCTTTGAGTTTTGAGGAAATCATCTTGCGGCGGATGGGCGCGGCAAGGTCCGTGAAGAGTTCCCCCTCCAGATGGCTCATTTCGTGCTGGACCATCCGGCAGGCAAAGCCCTCGAATTTCTCTTCCACCCGCTTCAGATCCTCATTATAGTAGGCCACGCGGATGGCGGCGGGACGGCGGATGTCGCAATAGACGCCGGGAATGCTGAGGCAGCCCTCGGCGAATTCCATGCGGTCCTCGCTCTCCCAGAGCACTTCAGGATTGATAAGGGTGCGCCGGAAGTCCTTGAGATAAGGGTACATGTCCGCGACTTCGCTGCCGTCCACGATCAGGACGCGGCGGCTGACGCCGATCTGGGGGGCCGCCAGTCCGCAGCCCTCGGAGGCTTTGAGGGTATCCTTCAGGTCCGCCACCAGGGCGGCTACGTCTTCGGCGGGGCTGAGGGGCATCTCTTCGGCTTTGAGGCGAAGCACCTCGGAGCCGTATAGGTAAATCGGTTGTATCATGATTGTCTGTTTTTGCCGTCAAGGTAACCTTGCAGGATGATGGCGGCGCTGATACGGTCCACGGACGCCTTGTTGCGCCGGTCGCTCTTTTTCATGCCGCCGTCGATCATCGCGCGGTGCGCCAGCACGGAGGTGAAGCGCTCGTCCTCCAGCCGCACCGGGATACCGGGAAAATGCTTTTGCAGTTGCCTGAGGAAGCGGTCCACGTCAGGAGCCGCCTGCGCGGGAGCGCCGTCCAGATTCAGGGGATATCCCACGACGAAACGCTCAATCTGCTCGCTCCGGGCGTAATTTTGGAGATATTCTATTATCTTTGCAGACGGTACCGTTTCCAGCGGCGATGCGAAAATGCCGAGCGGGTCGCTTACCGCGACACCCACCCTGGCGCTCCCGTAATCTATGCCCACGATGCGGTTTCCCATAGGTTTGCAAATTTAATGAAAAAGTCTGTTATACAAAACATCCTCGTGGCGCTTGTCACATTTGCGCTGTCCTGGGGCCTCTTTTCTTTCTGGAATCCCAACGGCGGCGCCCGCCGTGACGCCGTCCGGAACGCGATTAAAATCGATTCCCTGGAGAACGTCATCACCCGCTGGGAACTCTATACGGAAAACCTGAAGCGGGCCCTGTCCGGTGAAGAGGGTTTTACCGGAGACAGCCTGCTCTCCATGACGCCGCCCGCCCCGGAGGAAGAGACCGCGCAATGAAGAAAGAAACAGGGAAACGGCACATCGCGATCCTGGGGTCCACCGGTTCCATCGGCACCCAGGCGCTTGACATCATCCGCAGGCATCCGGAGCGCTTCGAAGTGGAACTGCTTTCCGCGAACCGCAATGCGGAACTGCTTGCCGCACAGGCGCGGGAATTCGACGTAAACCATGTCGTCATTTGCGACGAAAGCCGGTACGAAGCGCTGCAGGATGCGCTGCGCGATACGGATTGCAAGGTCTTTGCGGGAACGGAGAGCCTCTGCGACCTGGTCGCCGCGCAGGAAGTGGATATCGTCATCGGTGCGATGGTCGGCTTCAGCGGACTGCGCCCTACGCTCGCCGCGCTCGAAGCCGGCAAAATCGTGGCGCTGGCAAACAAGGAGACGCTGGTGGCCGCAGGTGCTCTGGTAACGAAATGCGCCGCGGAGCACGACGCCCCCATCCTGCCGGTGGATTCGGAACATTCGGCGATTTTCCAATGCCTGATGGGGGCTGCGGGCAACAAGGTCGAAAGGCTCCATCTGACGGCTTCCGGAGGCCCCTTCCTGGGCTGGCCGCGCGAACAAATCGCCGTGGCGACGGCTTCCCAGGCGCTCAAGCACCCGAACTGGGACATGGGCGCGAAGGTGACCATCGATTCTTCGACGATGATGAACAAGGGGTTCGAGGTCATCGAGGCCAGATGGCTCTTCGACATGCCGCCGGAGCGCATCAACGTGGTGGTGCATCCGGACTCCATCGTCCATTCCATGGTGGAGTTCTGCGACGGCGCGCTGCTCGCGCAACTCGGCTGCCCGGACATGCGGCAGCCCATCGGCTTCGCCCTCGGCTTCCCGGAAAGGCTGGAGACAGGGGGCAGGAAACTGGACCTCGCGGCCCTCGGCACCCTGCACTTCGAAAAGCCGGACACGGAACGTTTTCCCTGCCTGGCCCTGGCCTACGAGGCCATCCGCCGGGGCGGGAACCTGCCCTGCGCGCTGAACGCCGCCAATGAAGTCGCCGTCAAGGCCTTTCTGGAGGGGCGCATCGGATTTTACGATATCCCGCGCCTCTGCGAGAGCGTTTTAAACGGCGTGGATTTTGCAGCGGACCCCTCCCTGGACGGAATTTTTGAGACCGACGCACAGGCGCGCCGCCTTGCCGCCCAAAGTATCCGCTGATCCATGACCGTACTCATCAAGATTTTACAGGTGGTTCTCGCGCTGTCGGTACTTATCGTACTGCACGAGCTGGGACATTTTACCTTCGCGAAGCTCTTCGGCATCCGCGTAGATAAGTTTTTTCTGTTTTTCGATGCCGGGGGGAAGAAACTGTTCAGCAGCAAAAGCCGCGCTTTCACAAGGATTTTCCCGAAGGCGGCCCGCTCGGAAACGGAATACGGCATCGGCTGGCTGCCGCTGGGCGGCTACTGCAAGATCGCCGGGATGATCGACGAGTCGATGGACCTCGACACCCTGAAAGGGGAACCGCAGCCCTGGGAGTTCCGCTCGCATCCGGCCTGGCAGCGGCTGCTGGTGATGGCCGGCGGCGTGCTGTTCAATTTTATCGGCGCCGTTCTCATCTACTGCCTGATCATGGGCATCTGGGGACGTGCGTATGTCCCCAACGAGAATGCGCAGATCTACCCCAGCCCCCTTGCCGTCGAGATGGGGTTCCGCAGCGGCGACCACATCCTTTCGATGGACGGCTACGAACCGGAAAATTTCGGGATGCTGCAGGCGGATCTCGTCCGGCGGGATGTCCGCAGCGTCCGGGTCCTTCGCGGAAGCGATACCGTCAGCCTCTACATCGACCATTCCATGACCGGACGGGTACTGCAGGAGGGGGAAATGTTCGCACTGGCGATTCCCTTTGCGGTGGATTCCGTCGATGCACTCAGCCCCAACGCCGGAGCAGGTCTCTCGCGGGGAGACCGGATTATCCGCCTGGACGGCAGCGAGGTGAACTTTCTGCAGGAAGCACGGCCGGTACTGGAAGGGCTCGCCGGAAGCGAAACGGAAGCGTGGATACTCCGCAACGGAGATACGCTCGCACTCCCCCTGCAGGTGGACAGTGCCGGCCGGCTCGGCATCTATATGCCCCCCCCGGAAATCCGGAGGCAGAAGTTCGGCTTTTTCGAGGCCATCGGCGAAGGGTTTGCCCTGACCGGCGAAACCATTCACGGCTATCTGCAGGACATGAGGCTGGTGGCTACCCCCTCGACAGGCGCGTACAAGTCCGTCGGGAGCTTTATCGCCATCGGGCAGGTCTTTCCGGACCGCTGGGACTGGTATCAGTTCATGTATCTGCTCGCCCTGCTGTCGATCATGCTCGGCGTAATGAACCTTCTGCCGATTCCCGCACTGGACGGCGGGCACATCGTCTTTACGCTGTATGAACTGCTGACGGGCCGAAAGCCGTCGGACCGTTTCCTCGCCGTGGCGCAGATGATCGGGATGGGACTGCTGCTCCTGCTGATGATGCTCGCCTTCGGCAACGATATCGGACGTTTGTTCAAATAACCCAATCGATATGAAACGACTCTTTCCCCTTCTGACGGCGCTGTGCCTGACGGCCTCCTGCAAAAGCGGCGCACCGCTGCTGCCCAGTGTCAGCGGCAAGGCGGGCGAGGTCCTTGTGGTGATGGAAAAGGCGCAGTGGGACGAGACCCTCGGTTCGGCCGCCCGCGGCCTGCTGGCTTCCGAATGTCCTTTCCTGGCGATTTCGGAGCCCCTGTACAGCCTGGTGAACATTGCACCGGGCGCCTTCGGAGACATTTTCAGGGTACACCGAAACATCGTACTGTTCAATATCGCACCGGGCGTGGACTCCACCTGCGTATTCTACCGCAAGGATGTATGGGCGCAACCGCAGTGCGTCGTGCAGCTGAATGCCCCGGACGGGGATGCCGCCCTTGCGCTTCTTGAAGAATCCGGCACAAACATCCTCAGCGCCATCGAGCAGGCGGAACGCGACCGTGTCATCCGCAATACCCTCCTCTACGAGGAAGCCGCCATCCACGCCGCCATCGCACCGGTATTCGGCGGGGCCCCGCATTTCCCCTCCGGCTACAAGCTGCGCAAGCTGACCGCGGATTTCGCCTGGGTGGCCGATGACAAGCAGTACACCATGCAGGACGTGCTTATCTACAGTTATCCCGCCACCGGAGAAGGCGATTTCGAGAAGGCGGAGATCATCCGCCGGCGGAACGAAATGGCGCGCACCAACGTGCCGGGGATGTATGACAACACCTGGATGACCACCTCGGAGGGATTCCCCGTCAGCATCGAGTATCTGGGCTACCGCGGACGCAGGTTTGTCCAGACCCGGGGCTACTGGGAAGTGGAGAACGACTATATGGGCGGCCCATTCGTCTCCCATTCCTTCTATTCCCCCGACGGGAGCCGGATTATCGTCGCGGAGGCCTTTGTCTATTCACCGAGATTTGACAAAAGACAGTATCTGAGGCAGGTAGAATCGATACTTTACTCCTGGGAATGGAAAAAGGAAGAATAACTTTTGGATTACTGAAAAAATATTTCTACCTTTGCAGTCCCAATTCTGCCTGTGCATCAATTGGTGAGTCGGTGGGTTCGTATAACGGCTAGTACTCAAGATTTTCATTCTTGCAATAGGAGTTCGATTCTCCTACCCACTACAAGATATTAAAAAAATAAAAGCAATGGCAAACAACGCTTCGGCAGAAAAAGCCAATCGCCAGGGCGAGCGGCAGAGGTTGCATAACAGGTATTATGCAAAGACCACGCGGAACGCGATTCGCGATATCCGCAACACCAAAGACAAGAAAACCGCTGAGGAGAACGCTCCGAAGGTTTTCGCGATGATTGATAAACTGGCCAAGATCGGCGTGATTCACAAGAACAAGGCGTCGAACCTCAAGAGCGGCCTCCAGGTTTACATCAACAAGCTCTAGACGGACAGTTCCGGGATGTAGCGCAGTTGGCTAGCGTACCACGTTCGGGACGTGGGGGTCGTCCGTTCGAGTCGGATCATCCCGACTGCAATTTTAAAAGAAGGTCACATGCGCTGACCTTCTTTTTTTTGTTATCTTTGTCGTTGGCGATGAAAAGGATTGCAGCACTGACCATGTTACGCGACGACGACTTCTTCCTCGGGAAGTGGGTCGCATACTACGGCGCACAACTGGGCCGTGAGAACCTGTATGTCTGGTTTGACGGGCTGGACCAGGAGATCCCCCCCTGCTGCGAGGGCTGCCATACCGGAAAAATCGAACACCTTCCGCTTCCGGTCCATCTGGGTGACAAGCGGCGGATTGATTTTCTGTCGGCGCGCGCACGGGAACTCTTTGCGGACGGGTACGATATGATTATCGGCACGGACGTGGATGAATTCCTGGTCCCCGACCCTGCGTGCGGCATGGGGCTTTCGGCGTTCCTCTCAGAGCTGCATACTGCACGCGCCTGCGTGTCCGGCCTGGGGATCGACGTGGGACAGGACCTCCGCACGGAAAAGCCCCTGCATCCCGGGCAGCCGATACTGGAACAGCGCAGTTTCGCCAAACTGTCCACGCGCTACTCCAAGGCTTCCGTCCTGCTGCAGCCCTGCGACTGGGGCAGCGGGTTTCATCGCGTACGCGGACGCAATTTCCATATTGTAAAGGACTTGTACCTGTTCCACTTCGGCTGTGTGGACCTGGAGCGCATCAAGGCACGCATGGGCCATGCCGGACTGCGGGCCGAGGGTTGGGAAAAGCACCTTCGCAAGCGCAGCGGCACCATTACGCTGGTGAGCCGCGCCCGTGCGCTGGAGTTTGACTGCTGGACAAAAACAGCAAGGCGCATGCAAAACTGCATACGCCCGCCTTATGCCTGGAACAAACCGGCGATGCTGGAACTCAGGCTTGTCGTCCGCATCCCGGAAAGGTTCCGCTCTGTCGGCCTTTAGAAGGTGAATTTGATCAGCCCGAGCACACGATGGTTTGTCACATCGTGGATGCCGGTGTCATAGAGACCCGTCCTGAGGTTGATGGGAGCCTTGATGTCGCCATACTGTACGCAGGTAAGCTCATACTCCACACCAATCGTAAACCGCTTTCCGAAGTTGTAGGCGATGGTGGGAGTTACCCTCCACATGGAATTGAGATTCTTGAAGCTGTTCTTCGAGAAGTACAGGTCCGATGCGGAGGTGATGGCCTGCATCGTTCCGAAATTCTTCACATAGCCGCCGAAGAGGCTGAACTGCCATTTTCCGGGCGCGTACTGCATGGAAACCCAGGTGGATGAATTGCGTGTAGGCGTGTAAAGGAGGCTCTTTCCGTCGCTCTTGACCCCGCATACGGCATAACCGCCGTTCAGGTTCATGTGCTCCCCGCCCTGCGCAAAGATGGTCTTGGCCTTGACCTGGAACTGCCCGGAAGTAAACTGTACGTAAGCGAACGGGCTCCAGGTGGTGATTCCTTCGGACACCTTTAACTTGGCATCGTCGATGAGTCTCGGGGTGATATGAAGCACGTCCACGCCGGCACGGGCAAGGAATCCCCCGTTCTTATAATTCAGGCCGCCGTAAAATTCACATCCGCCGTTGCGGATATAATTGGCGGAAGCGCCGTAGGGGCCGGTCGATGTGTACTGCATCTGCCAGATTACAGCCGCTGAAAGGGACAGGCCCGTCTTGTAGATGTTCCAGTCCGCACTGACAAGCGGCGTGCGGGAGAAGGGGCCGAAGGGCGCACCGGTATTAAGGGAAAGCACATGCGGCATATCCGCCGCCATGGGGTGCCAGGCCTGGCCCGCCTTGAAAAGGAAGGTCCCGTTGCCTGCACTCACGAAAGCCTGGCGCAGACGCAATTGCGCGGTGCCGGTAAGGGAACTCTTGGTCTCAGGGTCGGCCGAAGTAGCCGACAGTCCGGCATAGAAGTCCATTTCGAACTTCGCGCCGAAATCCCAGTTACCGAGCGAGAAGCCCGTTATATCCAGCCCGATGCGCGAGGTAATCGCGGCAAAGCGGAAACTGGGATGCTCATTGATATCCTCTCCTTCCGAGTTGAGTTCCACATCCTTGGGAACGTAGTAAAAGAAATCTTCGGTAAGGGCCACGCTCTCACGCGTATCGAAAGCATAATAGTTACGGATGAAACCGTAAGGCTTGAACTGGATTTTCCGTTTGGGTTTATCTTCCTGCGCAAAGGCCGCGACAAGGGGCAGGAGCAGCAGGACTGCGATATTCACAAAACGTTTCATTGTGTTAGTTAATTATCAATAATTTGGATTTGTATCCAGGATTCCTGGCTGGCAACCACTTCTTCCATCATCCCCCGGTCGGGGAAATGCAGAATCAGGGTACCGATAGTATCATTTGCACCTTTAAAGGCGCGCACGGCCTCGCCCGGGCCCACCCAGAGATCTTCTTCCACAACATAAGACCGGATGTCAGGATGCAGCCACAAGGCCCGGAAACGGCCTGATGCAGGTGCATGCAGGATAATTTCAGCCCAATAACCCCGGGGAGCCGCAGCGACGGGCGCTTCGAAACTGTCCCCTACGGCATATCGAGTGACAGCTGTAATCATATCCGCCCCCGTGGAGATGCGTATCATTTCGCTGAGACGGTTGCCACCGCCTCTCGGGGTCAGTTCCATCAGGTACGGACATCTGTCCGTCCCCAGTCGCACCTCGATATTATAAAGCGCTGTTTTCATCTCCAGCAGCGTCAGCAGTCGTTGGATCTCTGCGGAGAACCCGCTTTCCTGCGCCGGCGTGAAACTGGAAGGCCAGGTGTAGGCCGAAGGGACATAGGGATTGGGGGCAGCCGCATCGAAGCGCTGGGCATTGAAGTTCACCACCTGAAGTTTACCGTCAATGGAAAAAGCATCGGAATCTGAAGAGAAACCTGCCTTTTCTATGAATTCTTCCACAATGACGCGGCCTTTCAGGGAATGGGCAAAAGCTTCCCGAAGGGAAGGCTCTATCGCTTCCGGGGCATCCACACGGGTAACGCCCTTGCTGCCCGCACTGTCCGTGGGCTTGACGATGACGGGGTAACGGAAACCTCCGCATACGGAAAGCGCCTCGCCAGACGACGAAAAACTCGCATGGCGGGGCACGTTAAAGCCGTTTTTGGCCAAAAATCCGCGAAAGGCATCCTTATTCTGGAGAATCTCCACCGAGTGGTAGGGGCCGAAAGACGGCAATCCCAGTTTTTCCTGCACATAGGCGGCGGAAACTACCCCCGGATCAACGCCAAAGGACATAATTCCGTCTATATGACAACGTGAGGCCGCTTTCAACACCGCCTCACGGTCCGTAATGTTTACATTGACGTATTCATCACTGTAGGCGTGGGCGATATTTCCGGGCAGATAATCCGCGGTTATCACATGATACCCCTGCTCCCTGGCCGCCTTGATAACGGGGAGGAGGTAACGGATACCTCCCAATAACATCAGAGAGCGGGGCATCAGACTTTCGGTTTAGAACACCTCTTCGGAAGGATCTGCGGGCGCCTCGAAACGGGGTTCTTCGGGGCGGGGACGCTCGTCACGGCGCGGCCCGCGGGGGCCTTCATGACGGGGCTTGCGGTCGTCACGGCGAGGGCCGTGGCCATTGCGCTCGCCGCCCTTGTGGTTGTCGTCACGACGGGGTCCGCGATCGTTCCTGGGCCTGTGCTCCGGCTCCACATAGCCCTCAGGTTTCTCCTGAAGGGCGCGCATGGAGAGGCGCATCTTGCCGGTCTTGGCATCAATCTCGAGGAGTTTGACATCCACCTCGTCGCCGACCTTCAGCACGTCCTCGACCTTATCGGTCTTCTTCCAGGCGATTTCGCTCACGTGCAGCAGGCCTTCCTTACCGGGCAGGATCTCGATAAACGCACCGAACTCGAGGATGCTCACCACTTTGCCGTGATAGACCGTACCGACCTCGGGGACCGCGCAGATGCCCTTGATCCAGTCGAGGGCCTTCTGCATCGCCTCCTGGTCAGCGGAAGCGATATCCACCACGCCTTCGGTAAGGTTGGTGCCGGGAATCGGCTCCTCGTCGATATTGATGATGGCACCGGTCTCCTTCTGGATTTTCTGGATGGTCTCTCCGCCCTTTCCGATGATGGCGCCGATGAATTCGGCGGCCACGCGGATCTGGACGATACGGGGCACGAAGGGCTTGTAATCCTCGCGGGGCTCGCTGATGGTCTTGAGCATCTCGCCCATGATGTGCATGCGGCCCTGACGCGCCTGCTCAAGGGCTTTTTCAAGCACCTCGTAACTCAGGCCGTCCACCTTGATATCCATCTGGGTGGCGGTGATACCGTCGGCGGTTCCCGTCACCTTGAAGTCCATGTCGCCGAGATGGTCCTCGTCGCCGAGGATGTCGGTGAGGATGGCATAACGCTCGTTGGGGCGCGTTTCGTCGGTGATGAGTCCCATCGCCACGCCCGCCACGGGCTTCTTGATCTTCACACCTGCGTCCATGAGGGCCAGGCAGCCGCCGCAGACGGAGGCCATGGAAGAGGAACCGTTGGATTCGAGGATATCGGAAACGACGCGGACGGCGTAGGGATTCTCGGGAGCCATGGGGATGACAGGCTTGAGGGCGCGCATCGCCAGGTTGCCGTGACCGATTTCGCGACGGCCG